>NZ_JACCKA010000093.1:68171-120685 GCF_013425525.1 Luteimonas salinisoli
GGGCGCCGCACCGGCCCGCCCGCGAAGTTGCCCGCCCTTGCGGATCGCAATCCGCACCGCCTGCATCGCACGCCGGGGTCGCGACTTCCGTCGCTCCCACGCGGGCATCTTCGTACCAGCGCCGCCGCGTGCATCGCACGATGCGCGTTCGCGTTCGCGTTCGCGGGTGCGGGTGCGGGTGCGGGTGCGGGTGCGGAAGTTAGCGGGCATTGCGCCACCCCGCTAGACTGCCGCGCATGACCGAGTTCATCCCGCCCGGCAGCCGCTTCCATGCGCTGTCCTCGCCGCTGCCGATGAAGCGCGGCGGCACCCTGCACGGCGCGCGCATCGCCTACGAGACCTGGGGCTCGCTCGACGCAGCCCGCGGCAACGCCATCCTGGTCCTCACCGGCCTGTCCCCGGATGCGCACGCGGCTTCCCACCAGGCCGACCCGTCGGCCGGCTGGTGGGAGGCGATGCTCGGTCCCGGCAAGGCGATCGACACCGACCGCTGGTTCGTGGTCTGCGTCAACTCGCTGGGGAGCTGCAAGGGCTCCACCGGCCCGGCATCCCCTCATCCCGACGACGGCCGGCCCTGGCGCCTGCGCTTCCCCGACCTCTCGGTCGAGGACGTGGCCGATACCGCCGCGCAGGTGGTGCGCGCGCTCGGCATCGGGCAGCTGGCCTGCGTGATCGGCAACTCGATGGGAGGCATGAGCGCGCTGGCCTTCCTGCTGCGCCATCCCGGGCTGGCGCGCAACCACGTCAACATCTCCGGCGCCGCGCGGGCACTGCCGTTCTCGATCGCGATCCGCTCGCTGCAGCGCGAGGCGATCCGCCTCGATCCGGACTGGAACGGCGGCGACTACGACGAGGACACCTATCCCGAGAGCGGGATGCGCATGGCCCGCAAGCTCGGCGTGATCACCTACCGCTCGGCGCTGGAATGGGACGGGCGCTTCGGCCGCGTGCGGCTGGACTCGGACCGCCGCGACGACGAGGATCCCTTCGGCCTGGAATTCGAGGTGGAGAGCTATCTCGAAGGGCACGCGCGCCGGTTCGTGCGTCGCTTCGATCCCAACAGCTACCTCTATCTCAGCCGCTCGATGGACTGGTTCGACATCGGCGAGAGCGTGGGCGGCGACACCGACGCGGGCCTGGCGCGCATCCGCGTGGAGAAGGCGCTGGCGATCGGCGTGGAGACCGACATCCTGTTCCCGCTGCAGCAGCAACGGCAGATCGCCGACGGCCTGCGCGCCGGAGGCGCCGATGCCAGCTTCCTGCCGCTGCCCTCGCCGCAGGGGCACGACGCGTTCCTGGTCGACATCGCCCGGTTCGGACCGGCGGTGGCGGAGTTTCTGCAGACGATCTAGCGTCGTGCCCGTAGGAGCGGCCCATGGCCGCGAAGGCCGCGGCAGGCCCCGGCCGGATCGGCGGCGATTCCGGGCGTTGCAGACCGCGTCGGCTTTCGCGTGCATGGCACGCTCCTATGACGGCGCCACCCCTGCCGTAGACACGAAATCCACGCCGCGGGCGTCAGCCCGCCTGCCGCTGCCGCACCGCCTCGAACAGCACCACGCCGGTGGCGACCGAGACGTTGAGGCTTTCGAAGCCGCCGGGCATCGGGATCGAGGCCAGCCCGTCGCAGTGTTCGCGGGTGAGCCTGCGCAGGCCCTCGGCCTCGCCGCCCAGCACCAGCGCGACGTTGCCGCGCAGGTCCAGGCCGTACACCGAATCGCCCGCGTCGCCGGCCAGCCCGTAGAGCCACACCCCGAGCTTCTGCAGCTCGCGCAGCGCCCGCGCCAGGTTGCTGGCGCGGATGATCGGCACGATGTCGGCGGCCCCCGCCGAGGTCTTGCGCACGGTGGCGTTGACCTGCACCGACTTGTCCTTGGGGATGATCACCGCGGTCACACCGGCGGCCGCGGCGCTGCGCAGGCAGGCGCCGAGGTTGTGCGGGTCCTGCACGCCGTCGAGCACCAGGACGAGCGCGCGCCCTCCGGCGGCCTCTACCAGCCCCGGCAGCTCGTGTTCGTCCCAGGTCCGCGCCGCCGCGTAGCGCGCTGCGACGCCCTGGTGACGCAGGCCGCCGGCGACGCCGTCCAGCGCCTGCTGGGCGACGCGGCGCACGTCGATGTCCTTGCGCCGCGCCTCGACCTCGATCGCCGCGAGCCGCGGGTTCCTGCCGCCCGCCTCCAGCAGCACTTCGCGTACGTTCTCGGCGTCGTGCTCGACGGCGGCGGAGACGGCATTGATGCCGGCGATCCAGTGGTTGTCCTTGCTCATGGCGTCGGCTCCGGGCGGGGTGCATATTGTAGGAGCGTGCCATGCACGCGAAAGCCGGCGCGATTGCCGGTACCTAGAATCGCCGCCCGACTGGACGGGACTTCCCTCGGCCTTCGCGGCCATGGGCCGCTCCTACAGGGGAGCCGACGCTGCCGCCCTCGTAGGAGCGTGCCATGCACGCGAAGGCCGGCGCGGCCGGCCAGACCTGGAATCGCCGCCAACCGGCTGGAGGCTCCCGCGGCCTCGCGGCCATGGGCCGCTCCCACGGGGGTCAATACTTCTGCTTGCTGCGCTTGGCCGGCTTGCCGCGCTGTGCCTGCGCTTCCGGCGCCTGCGCGCCTTCCTCCACCAGGCCGAAGTCGATCTTGCGCTCCTCCAGGCTGGCCTTGAGCACGCGCACCGTGACACGGTCGCCGAGCCGGAACTCGCGGCCGCGGCGCTGCCCGGTCAATGTCTTGCGCACCGGGTCGAAGTGATAAAAGTCCTGCGGCAGCTGGGTGACGTGGATCAGGCCGTTGACCTTGGACTGGTCCAGCTCGACGAACAGGCCGAAGCTGGTCACGCCGCTGATCACGCCGTCGAACTCGCCGCCCACGTGCTGCTCCATCCACGCCGCCCGGTAGCGCTCGTCGACCTCGCGCTGGGCTTCGTCGGCGCGGCGCCCGCGCTCCGAACTCTGCAGCGACAGCGCCGCCATCTCGCGGTTGCCGTACTGGAACGCCGAGACCGGCTTGCCGGCGAGCATGTGCTTGATCGCGCGATGCACCAGCAGATCCGGATAACGCCGGATCGGCGAGGTGAAATGGGCATAGGCCTCCAGCGCCAGGCCGAAATGGCCGATGTTGTCCGGCGCGTACACCGCCAGGCTCTGGCTGCGCAGCAGCACCGACTCGATCAGCGGACCGTCCGGGCGCTCGCGCACCTTGGCCAGCAGATTGGTGAAGTCCTTCGGCCGCACCCGGCCCCACGGCGGCATGCGCAGCTGGAACTCCTTGAGGAACTCCAGCAGGTCCGCGTACTTGGACTCCGGCGGCTTGTCGTGGATCCGGTACGGGGCGGGCACTTCGGCCTCGAGCAGGAACTTGGCCGCCTCGACGTTGGCGGCGATCATGCACTCCTCGATCAGCTTGTGGGCGTCGTTGCGCGCCAGCATCCCCGCCTGCACCACCTCGCCGCGGTTGTCGAGCACGAAGCGGACCTCGGAGGTCTCGAACTCGATCGCGCCGCGCCGCGTCCTGGCCTTGGCCAGCAGCTGGTAGAGCTGATGCAGCCGGCGCAGCTGCGGCATCAGCGCGCCGACCTGCTCCTGCGCCTCCGGATCCTCCTCGCCCACCGCCTGCCACACCTGGGTGTAGGTCAGCCGCGCGTGCGAATGCATCACCGCCTCATAGAACTGCGAATCGCGCACGGTGCCGTCGCGGCCCACGTGCATGTCGCAGACGAAGCACAGCCGGTCCACCTGCGGGCGCAGCGAGCAGATGCCGTTGGACAGCGTCTCGGGGAGCATCGGCACCACGAAACCGGGGAAATACACGCTGGTCGCGCGCAGTTGCGCCTCGTCGTCGAGCGGGCTGCCCGGGCGCACGTAGTGCGAGACGTCGGCGATCGCCACCAGCAGGCGGAAGCCGTCGCGGGTGGGCTCGCACCAGACCGCGTCGTCGAAGTCCTTGGCGTCCTCGCCGTCGATGGTGACCAGCGGCAGCTTGCGCAGGTCGACGCGGCCCTTCGCCTCGGCGGCGCCGACCTGCAGCGGCACCGCGGTGGCCTCGTCCAGCGCGGCCTGCGGGAACTCGTGCGGCAGGTCGTGGCCATGGATTGCGGCCTCCACCACCAGCGATGGCGTCAGCGCATCGCCGAGCACCGCGAGGATGCGGCCGATCGGCGGCCGCCGCGTATCCGCGGCCTGGACGATCTCGCACACCACCAGCTGGCCGTGCTGCGCCTCCAGGCGCGCGTCGACCGGGATCTGCACGTTGCGCTGGATGCGGCGGTCGTCGGGTACCACGAAACTGATCCCGGATTCGATGGTGAAGCGACCGATCAGCCGGTTCAGGCGGCGCTCCAGCACCTCGACGATCACCCCCTCGCGGCGGCCGCGGCGGTCGACTCCCGACACGCTGGCCATCACCCGGTCGCCGTGCATCGCCTTGCGCATCTCGTAAGGCGGCAGGAACAGGTCGTCGCCGGCGCCGCTGTCCGGGCGCAGGAAGCCGAAACCGTCCGGGTTGGCGATCACCGTGCCGGCGATCAGGTCCAGCTGCGACGCCGGCGCATAGCCGCCGCGGCGGTTCTGCAGCAGCTGGCCATCGCGCACCATCGCGCCCAGGCGCTTGGCCAGGGCGTCGAAGCGGTCCGGTTCGGTCAGGCCCAACTGCTCGGACAGCTCGTGCGCCGACTGGGGGCCCTCGGCCTCGGCCAGCAGTTGCAGGATCGCCTCACGGCTCGCGATCGGGTTGGCGTAGCGGTTGGCTTCGCGGTCGGCATGGGGATCGGCCGGTGTCCGGCCGCCACCGCCCCTGCGGCGTCCTTCGGGCGCGGCGCCGCCGCTGGCGGAGGCCGTCTCCGGCATCCAGGGCGGTGGCTTCGCGCCGCGCCCGGCGCGGCCGCCGCCGGCCTTGGCCTGTCCAGGGGGGGCGTCCTGCGGGGACGACTGCTTGCCGCGGCGGCTGCCGCGCTTTCCGGGTGTTTTCGCCATTGCCGGGATGGTACACGCGGCGCCGCCGCAGTGGCGTGATCCGACCGTCCGGGCGGGGGTCCGTCGGAACGTTGACAACCCCGCCCCTGCACCGCAACATACGCGCCCTCGACCCGCCCAGGTGGCGGAATTGGTAGACGCACTAGCTTCAGGTGCTAGCGGGGGCAACTCCGTGGAGGTTCGAGTCCTCTCCTGGGCACCATGGGTCGAGCGATGCAGTCCGGGCTCCATGCCGGGCGCCAGGGAACCCCGCAGAACGCGGGGTTTTTTTGTGCCTGCGCGCCGGCGGCGGAAATCGGGGTGCTGGCGGTCCCGCGGCCGCGCAGCGGCACGCGCCCGCGTGACGCACCGTTGACGGGCGCGCAGGCATAAGCGGCCGATGAAGGTGCCGCTGCTCCCGTCGCTGCTTCTTGCCGTGCTGCTGCCCGCCCTCGCCGAGTGCGACCGCTATCCGCGCGATGCGGCCGGCAGCACCGAGCGCGCGGATCGCGCGGCGATTCGCGTTGGACTCAGCCACGAGCCGCCGTTCGTGGTGGTGCCGGCCGACGGCGGCGCGCCCTCGGGGGCCGAGGTCGAGATGCTCGCGGAACTGGCGCGCGGTCGCGGGACCCGCATCGAGTGGGTGGTCGGCGGCCACGACGCGCTGATGCGCGAGCTCAAGGAGTTCCGGCTGCACGCGGTCGCCGGCGGCCACCTGCGCAGATCGCCCTGGAAGCCCGAGGTCGGCTGGTCGCGCGAGTATCACCTGCGCCCCGCCGCGTCGGGGCCGCTCCACGCGCGCCGGCTGGCCCTTCCGCCCGGGGAGAATGCATGGCAGCTCGCGGTCGACGGCTTCCTGCATTCCCGCCAGGCGCGCGCGGCCATGGCGAGTGGCCGATGAGCGGCGCGGAGGCAGTCAAGCTGCGCGACATGCGCGGCCTGCCCGCAGCGCAGCGCGCGGCGCTGGCGCACGCGCGCCGTCTGTGCTGGTGGTCGCTGCTGTGGATGAGCCTGGTCTCGGCGATGATGTACTCGGTGATGGGCGGTTCGCAGGCGATGAAGACCGCCTTCGTCGAGGACCTGCTGAGCCTGCTGCCGCCGCTCGCCTTCCTGATCGCCTCGCGCTTCCAGGCGCGGCCCGCCGACGAGGAGTACGTCAACGGCCGCACCCGCGCGTTCGATATCAATTTCCTGATCGCCGGCGCGGCGCTCGCCGGGTTCGGGCTGTTGCTGCTCTGGGACGGCCTGCACACCCTGCTCACCGCGACCCATCCGGTGATCGGCACCGTGCTGATCGGCGACGCCGTGGTCTGGAAGGGCTGGCTGATGATCGGTGCGCTGCTGCTGTCGGCGATCCCGCCGGCCATCCTCGGCCGCCGCAAGCTGAAACTGTCGCGCAAGCTGTCGCTCAAGCCACTGCACGCCGACGCCGACATGGGCAAGGCCGACTGGAGTACCGCCCTCGCCGGCGTGGCCGGAATCGTCGGGATCGGCTTCGGACTCTGGTGGGCGGACGCGGCCGCGGCGGTGTTCATCTCCGCAAGCGTGCTGCACGATGGCCTGACCAACCTGAAAGGCGCGATACGCGACATGCACGATGCGCGTCCGCAGCGCATCGATCGCAGCGATCCGGATCCCCTGGTCGGGAAGGTGCACGATGCGGTATGCGGCCTCGAGTGGGTGGAAACCTGCCGGGTGCGCTTCCACGAGGAGGGCTTTCGGCTGTCGGGCGTGGTGTTCGTGCAGGCGCGCGACGGCGTGACCACCCCCGGGCGGCTCCGGCAGGCGCACGAGGCCGCACGCGCAGCGCACTGGCGCATCGACGAGATCATCGTCACGCTGCTGGGCGAAGAGCCCGAGGACGGCGAGGGCGATCAGGCCGCGACCTGAGGCGGGGCTCAGCGCCTGGCGAGCTCCGGTGCATTCGGTTCGCGCTGCAGGAACTCCTGCACGATGCCTTCGTGGTTCGCGCGCAACCACTCGGCCATCGCCAGTTCCTGCTGCAGGATGCGGTTGCAGACCTCGGCGATGTCGCTCTCGCCGGCGGCCTCGGCGGCGATCACCAGCGCGCGGTAGGTGGCCACCTCGAGGTATTCGAAGGCATATCCGGCGCCGATGCCCTTGACCACCTCGTCGCTCATCAGCGCGGTCCCGAGGGCCTGCATCGAGCCGATTGCGGTAGCCGCCATGCCCTGTGCGGCCGGCACCGCCCCGCCCAGCCGCTCGATGCAGCCCCTGACCTCGTCGGCCTGCTGCCGCGTCTCGGCCGCGTGCCCGAGAACCCGGTTGCGCAGGCTGGTGTAGTGCTCCAGGCGCTTGCCCAGCGCACTCATCATCGTTTCCGACTGCTGTTCCATCGCATAGGCGTCCTGCAGCCATTTCAGCAGGCGTTCGCGGGTGGATGTCGACATCGCAAGGCTCCTCCTGATCCCGGCCCGCGGTGTGCGGGGCGCGGGGCACGATGATGGCGCCCGCGGCGCCAAGCCGGCGTGAGGCCGGACCGCGGCCCTTTCCGCCATCGCCATGAGGCGATCGTGCACGGGCAGCGATCGGCCGGCGCCCCCCGATTCCCCTCCGCCGTACGGTCGGCAACTACAATGACGCCGTCGTTCCGTCCGGCCGGCGCCCTGCCGCCGCCCCTACTCCCCTCGCGATCCCGCATGGACCAGACCCTCGCGGCCGAACCGTTGCCGCAGCCGTCCGCCACGCGCGCAGCCGTGCTGCACCGCCTCGACGCGCTGGCCGCGCCGGTACGCGGTCGCCTGCGCGCGGCCGGCGCGTGCGCGGTGCTGGCCGGCTGGCTGCTGGTGGCGCAGGCCGCGCTGATCGCGCTGGCGGTGCAGCGGGTGCTGGTCGAAGGCCATGCGCCCGCCACGCTGTGGCCGGCGCTGGCCGCCCTGGCCGGTATCGGCCTGGCGCGCGCGCTGCTGGGCTGGGCCTCGCGCGAACTGGCCGACGGCGCCGCCACGCGCATCCGCACGCGGCTGCGCGGCACGCTGCCGCGGCGCCTGTTCGCCGCCGGGGTGCCGTGGCTGCGGCGCCAGCGCAGCGGCAGCCTGAGCGAGCTCACCGGCACCCACACCGACGCGCTGGAGGGCTACTTCGCCGGCTACGTGCCGGCGCGCGCCGAGGTGCTGGCGGTCCCGCCGCTGATGCTGGCCGCGGCGTTTTCGGTGGACTTCGTGGTCGGCCTGGTGCTGCTGCTGACCATGCCGCTGATCCCGTTCTTCATGATGCTGGTGGGCTGGGGCGCGGAGGCCGCCAGCCGTCGCCAGCTGCGCGCCCTGGCGCGCATGGGCGGCCACTTCGCCGACCGCCTGCGCGGGCTCGGGCTGATCCGTCTGTACGGGCGCGGCACTGCCGAACTGGAAGGGATCCGCGAGGCCGCCGAGGGCCTGCGCACACGCACCCTCAAGGTGCTGCGGCTGGCGTTCCTGTCTTCGGCGGTGCTGGAGTTCTTCGCATCGGTCAGCGTGGCGGTGATCGCGCTCTACCTCGGCCTCACCTATCTCGACATGATCGACCTGCGCGGTGCGCCGCTCACGCTCGGCACCGGACTGTTCTGCCTGCTGCTGGCGCCCGAGTTCTACGCGCCGATGCGGCGGCTGGCGGCGCATTACCACGACCGCGCCGGCGCGCTCGCGGCGCTGGAGGAGATCGAATCCGCACTGGGCACGAAGGCCTTTGCGCCCGCACCGTCGCCCTTGCGAGGCGAGGGAGCGGACGCGGCCGCAGCGGATGCCGAATCTCGCGTTCCGTCCCGGTCGCGACACGGTCGCCAGGCGGGCCGGGAGAGCCGCGACGACCAGGCGGGCAACGGGGAGCGGCTTGCCGCGTCTCCCGCGGCCACCCTCCTGCGGGACGGCGATCGCTCCGCGCCGGCCGTGATCCTCCGCGGCGTGGCGCTGCGCCATGCCGGCAGCGATTGCGATGCCATTGCCGGATTCGATCTCGAGATCGCCCCGGGCGAATCGGTCGCCCTCACCGGTCCCAGCGGCTGCGGCAAGAGCACCTTGCTGGAGGCGCTCGCCGGCTGGCTGCCGCCTGCGGCGGGCACGGTGCGCGTCGAACCGGCGGCACGGATCGGCTACGCGCCGCAGCGCCCGTTCCTGTTCCACGGCAGCATCGCCGACAACCTGCGCCTGGCCAAGCCGGATGCCACCGACGCGGAACTGCAGGCCGCCGCCGAAGCGGCGCAGGTGATGCGCTTCGCCGCGCGCCTGCCCGACGGCCTGGACACGATGATCGGCGAACGCGGCTTCGGCCTGTCCGGCGGCGAAGCGCGACGCGTGGCGCTGGCGCGCGTGTACCTGCGCGACGCTGGGCTGCTGCTGCTCGACGAGCCGACCGCCTTCCTCGATCCAGAAACGGAGGCGGCGCTGCTCGATGCCCTGCATGAGCACGCACGCGGCCGCACCCTCGTCTTCGCCACCCACAGCGGCGCGGCGCCGCGCATCGCCGACCGCGTGCTGCCGATGACCACCGCTGCTGAGCCTCCACGATGAGCGCGAGACCGCCGGACACGCTCGCCGGGGTGTTCCGCCGCCACGCCCTGCTGATGGCGCTGGCGGTGCTGCTGCTGCTCGCTACGCTGGCCGCCGGCACCGGACTGCTGGCGCTGTCCGGGCACTTCCTCACCGCGGCGGCGCTGGCCGGCGGGCTGGCGGCGGGATTCAACTTCTTCGCCCCGTCGGCGGGGATCCGCGCATTGACGTTCGCGCGCATCGTCTCGCGCTATGCCGAGAAGCTGTTCGGCCACGACGTCACCCTGCGCCTGGCGCGCGACCTGCGGCTGTGGTTCTTCGCCCGAATGCTGCCGCTGGCGCCGCTCGGGCTCGGCCGCGAGCGTGTCGGTGACCTGCTGGCGCGCCTGGTCGCCGACATCGACCTGGCCGACGGCGTGCTGGTGCGCGCGCTCGGACCGTTGCTGGCGCTGGCGGCGATGGCGCTGCTGGTGGTCGCGGCGAGCGCCGCGGTGCTGCCGGCCGCCGGCCTGTGGATGGCGCTGGTGCTGACGTTGCTGGGCGCGGGGGTGC
The DNA here is from genome assembly GCF_013425525.1 of Luteimonas salinisoli. Taxonomy (GTDB): domain Bacteria; phylum Pseudomonadota; class Gammaproteobacteria; order Xanthomonadales; family Xanthomonadaceae; genus Luteimonas; species Luteimonas salinisoli. Next base: position 78,147 of record NZ_JACCKA010000093.1, read on the forward strand.
CGCTGGTGGCGACGCTGGGCGCACGCACCGCCGAACGCCGGCGCGCGGAGGCTCGCGCAGCGCTGCGCCGGCAGGTGCAGGAAGCGCTGGAAGGCGCCGCCGACCTGGTGGCGCTGGACGCGGTGGAAGCCCGCGCCAGGGCGATCGACGGCCGGTCCGAGACGCTGGCCGGCGGCGAGCGGCAGCTGCAGCGGCGGCTCTCGGCCGCTACCCTGCTGCACGCCGTGGTGGTCGCGATCGCCCTGCCGGGGCTGCTCGGCCTGCTGCTGTTCGCCCATCACGATGCGCGGATCGACGCCCCGACCGCGGCAGCGCTGCTGTTCGCGGGCATCGCGATGTTCGAAGCCGCCGCCGGCATCGGCCTGGCCTGGCAGTCGCTGCGTGCCGCGCTGGCTTCGCTCATGCGCCTGCGCGACATCGCCTGCCGCGCGCCTGCGGTGATCGACCCCGCGGCACCGAGCGTACTTCCGGCCAGTGGCGAACTGCGGCTGCAGGATGTCGCATTCGCCTGGGGCGGCGACGCGCCGCGACGGGTGCTAGACGGTATCGATCTGATACTCGCCCCCGGCCGGCGCATCGCCATCGCCGGCGACAGCGGCGCCGGCAAGTCCTCGCTGCTGGCGCTGCTGCTGCGGCTGCGCGACCCGGACACCGGCACCCTGCACTTCGGCGGCGTCGACCTGCGCGAATGCACCCAGGCGGACTGGCACCGGCGCATCGCCTGGCTGCCGCAGGACGCACCGGTCTTCGCCGGCAGCGTGCGCATGAACCTGCGGATGGGCGATCCGGGCGCCGACGACGCGCGCCTCTGGCAAGCGCTGCGGCAGGTACGGCTGGACGACGCCGTGCGCGCCCTCCCCCGCGGCCTGGATGCCTGGATCGGCGAGAGCGGCAGCAGCCTGTCCGGCGGCCAGGCGCGGCGTCTGGCGCTGGCGCGCGCGCTCCTGCGCGACGCCGCCATTCTGCTCCTGGACGAGCCGACCGGCGGCCTGGACGTCGACACCGCGAACGCGCTGATGCAAGACCTCGCGTCGGCCTGCGAAGGGCGCAGCGTGGTGGTGATCAGCCACGACACCCTGCCCGCGGGCGTGGTACACGTCCGCTACCGCCTGCACGACGGCCGCCTCCACGGCCCCATGTAGGGCGCCGGCACCGGGCGGCCGCCCGTAGGAGCGCGCCATGCGCGCGAAGGACGGCGCGGGCGGATGCGCCGGGGATCACCGCCGTCCCGGCCGGAGCCTCCCGCGGCTTTCGCGGCCATGGCCGCTCCTACGGGACGCTACCGCTCCGGCCATCGGCGCGCGTGGACCGCGTCGACTTGCGCGGCCACGCCGCGCGGCGGTCTACGCCGGCGAGCCCGCCAGCGCCCGCAACCGCGCAGGCTGCAGCAGGGTGATCAGGCGCGGCGCGTCGAACTCGATCATGCCGTCCTGCTTCAGGCGGGTGAAGCTGCGGCTCACCGTTTCGATGGTCAGGCCGAGGTGGTCGGCGATGTCGTTGCGGGTCATCGGCAGGTCGACACGATCGGCCGAAGCGCCGAGGCGCTGCTGACGCATCGCCATGTCGAGCAGGAAACCCGCCAGGCGCTCCACCGGCGTCAGCCGCGCCAGCGTCATCAGGCTCGACCGCGTGGCGTCGAGCTCCGCGCAGGCCTGCCGCAGCATGCCCGCTTCCAGCTCCGGATGGCGCCGGCACAGCTGCTGCATGTCCTGCAGCGCGAACACGCACAGCGTGCAATCGGTGATCGCCTCGAACGTGTGGCGATAGTGCGAAGCGCCGCTGAAACCGATGAAGTCCCCGGCCATCAGGAACCCGGCCACCAGCCGGCGCCCGTCCGGCAGCAGCCGCACCCGCCGCAGCATGCCGCGGGTGATGGTGTAGACGTCGCGACGCACTGCGCCTTCGCGCGCCAGGGTGGCGCCGGCCTGCACCCGCAGTTCGCCCGCGGCCGCCTCCAGTTCCACGGTGTCGGCCGGCGGCAGGGCCGCGCACACCGCCAGGCTGCGGGTCAGGCAGCCTTCGCAACCCGCATGCGGCTGGCGGCGGCCCGGGCTGCCGGTCGGGCGCGACGGGGCCTCGGCTTGGAGGAGGGACGAACGGGAGGTCATCGGTGGATCCACGCGGTTGCACGCATCATACCGCCGGGACCATGAAGCGCCGGAGAAGCAAGCGGCGGCGGCCCCGACGTACGGGGCGCGTGGCCGGGTGCGCGCGCCGGCCCGGGCCCTGCGACCGGGACCCGGTAGAATCGGCGCCCCCACGCCGCAGTCCCGCCACATGACCGAGACCGTCCGCCCCACCTTCCACGGCTTCGAGCAGATCCCCCTGCGCGAGTACGCCGAGCGCGCCTACCTCGACTACTCGATGTACGTGGTGCTGGACCGCGCCCTGCCATTCATCGGCGACGGCCTCAAGCCGGTGCAGCGGCGCATCATCTACGCGATGAGCGAGCTGGGGCTGAACGCCGCGGCCAAGCCGAAGAAGTCGGCGCGCACCATCGGCGACGTGATCGGCAAGTACCACCCGCACGGCGACTCGGCCTGCTACGAGGCGATGGTGCTGATGGCGCAGCCGTTCTCCTACCGCTATCCGCTGGTCGACGGCCAGGGCAACTTCGGCTCCAGCGAAGACCCCAAGTCGTTTGCGGCGATGCGCTACACCGAGTCGCGCCTGACCCCGATCGCCGAGGTACTGCTCGGTGAACTGGCGCACGGCACCGTGGACTGGACCGCCAACTTCGACGGCACCCTGGAGGAGCCGAGCTGGATGCCGGCACGGCTGCCGCACCTGCTGCTCAACGGCACCACCGGCATCGCCGTGGGCATGGCCACCGACGTGCCGCCGCACAACCTCAACGAGGTGGTCAGCGCCTGCATCCACCTGCTGGACGATCCGAAGGCCGGGGTGCGCGAGCTCTGCGAGCACGTGCGCGGCCCCGACTACCCGACCAGCGCCGAGATCATCACTCCCGCCGCCGACCTGCTGGCGCTGTACGAGACCGGGCACGGCGCGATCCGCGCGCGCGCCACCTGGAAGCGGGAACAGCAGAACATCGTGATCACGGCGCTGCCGCACCAGGTCTCGCCGAGCAAGGTGATCGAGCAGGTCGCCGCGCAGATGCGCGCCAAGAAGCTGCCCTGGCTGGAGGACATCCGCGACGAGTCCGACCACGCCAACCCGGTGCGGGTGGTGCTGGTGCCGCGCTCCAGCCGCGTGGACGCCGAGCAGCTGATGGGGCACCTGTTCGCCACCACCGACCTGGAGAAGAGCTACCGCGCCAACTTCAACGTGATCGGCCTGGACGGCCGGCCGCAGGTCAAGAATCTAAAGACGCTGCTGGCCGAGTGGCTGCAGTTCCGCACCGACACCGTGACCCGGCGCCTGCAGCACCGGCTCGACAAGGTCGAGCGGCGCCTGCACCTGCTGGAAGGCCTGCTGACCGCGTTCCTCAACCTCGACGAGGTGATCCGCATCATCCGCAGCGAGGACGAACCGCGGCCGGTGCTGCAGAAGCGCTTCGATCTGAGCGACGAGCAGGTCGACTACATCCTCGAGACCCGCCTGCGCCAGCTGGCACGGCTGGAGGAAATGAAGATCCGCGGCGAGCAGGACGAGCTGGACAAGGAGCGCGACCGCCTCATCGCCACCCTCGGCAGCAAGGCCAAGCTGAAGAAGCTGATCCGCGACGAGCTGCTGGCCGACGCGAAGAAGTACGGCGACGCGCGCCGCTCGCCGCTGGTCGAGCGCGGCGCCGCGCAGGCGCTGGCCGAGACCGAGCTGGTGCCGAGCGAGCCGGTCACCGTGGTGCTCAGCGACAAGGGCTGGGTGCGCGCGGCCAAGGGCCACGATGTCGACGCCGCGGCGCTGTCCTACCGCGAGGGCGACCGCCTGCGCGCGGCGATGCGCGGCCGCAGCACCCAGGCGGTGGCATTCCTCGATTCGGCCGGACGCAGCTATTCGACCGTCGCCCACAGCCTGCCCTCGGCGCGCGGCAACGGCGAGCCGCTGACCGGCCGGTTCTCGCCGGCGCCGGGCGTCTCGTTCCAGGCGCTGGCGACCGGCGAGCCGGACACGCGCTTCGTGCTGGCCTCGTCGCACGGCTACGGCTTCGTCACCCGCTTCGAGAACCTGGTCGGCCGGCAGAAGGCGGGCAAGGCCATGCTCACCCTGTCGCCCGGCGCGCAGGTGGTGCAGCCTGCCGCGGTGACCGATCTGGAGACCGATCGCATCGTCGCGGTCACCAGCGCCGGGCACCTGCTGGCGTTCCCGGTGTCGGAACTCCCGGAACTGGACCGCGGCAAGGGCAACAAGATCATCGAGATCCCGAAGGCCAAGCGCGGCACCGAGCGGGTGGTGGCGGTGGCGGCGGTGCCGCCGGGCGGCACCCTGCAGGTCAGGTCCGGCGCGCGCACCATGAGCCTGGCGTTTCGCGATCTGGAGAACTACCTCGGCGCCCGCGCCAGCCGCGGCGGCCTGCTGCCGCGCGGCTGGCAGAAGGTCGACGGCCTTTCCGTCGAATAGGAGGCCGACGCATGCACCCCGAATTCTGGCACCAGCGCTGGCAGGAAGGCCGCATCGGCTTCCATCAGGAGCGCATCACTCCGCTGCTCGAACGCCATTGGGACGGCGTCGGCGCAGCGCCCGGCAGCCGCGTGTTCGTGCCGCTGGCGGGCAAGTCGCTCGACATGGCCTGGCTGGCGGCGCGCGGCCATCGGGTGCTCGGCGTGGAACTGTCGCGCCTGGCCGTCGAAGGGTTCTTCGAGGAGCACGGCCTCGTCCCCGAACGCCGCGAGTCGCGCTACGGTATCCACTACGGCGCCGGCGACATCGAGCTGATCTGCGGCGACGCCTTCGGCCTGGACGCCGACCTGCTCGCCGGCTGCGAAGCGGTCTTCGACCGCGCCGCGCTGATCGCCCTGCCCGAGGACCTGCGCAGGCCCTACCTGGGCGAGCTCTACGCCCGCCTTCCCGCGGGCTGCCGCGGTCTGCTGGTCACGCTCGAATACCCACCGCACGAAAAGGAAGGTCCACCGTTCCCTGTGGCCGAGGCCGAGGTGCGTGCCGGGCTGGAACGCGACTGGCGGGTGGACGTGCTGGAACGCCGCGACATCCTCGACCGCGAGCCACGGTTCGCGGAGGAAGGCGTCACCGCCCTGGCCACGGTGGCGTACGCCCTGCAGCGGCTCCCTGCGCCCGAGGGCTGATCCGGGCTGCCGGTCCTCCCGGCCTTCCCGCCTACAATCGGGGTTTCGCCCGGGGAACCGCTCGATGCTCCGCTGGCTCAAGCGCCTGACGCTGCTGCTCGTCCTGCTGCTCGCGATCGCGCTGCTCGCCGCCTGGTGGCTGCTGCGCGGCAGCCTGCCGGTGCTCGACGGCGAAGCCGGCCTTGCCGGCCTGTCGGCACCGGTGGTCATCGGCCGCGACGCGCTCGGCACCGTGACCATCGACGCCGCCAGCGAAACCGACGCGCTGCGCGCCCTGGGGTACGTGCACGCACAGGAGCGCTACTTCGAGATGGACCTGATGCGCCGTACCGCCGCCGGCGAACTGTCGGCGCTGTTCGGCCCGATCGCCCTGGACACCGACCGCCGGCGCCGCGTGCACCGCATGCGCGCGCGCGTGGAAGCGGACCTTGCCGGCGTCGCCGGCGAGCGCATGCCGCAGCTGCGGGCCTACGCCGACGGCGTCAACGCCGGCCGCGAGGCGCTGCGCGTGCGCCCCTGGCCCTACCTGTTGCTGCGCCGGCCGCCGGAGCCCTGGAGCCCCGCCGACTCCGCGCTCACCGGCTTCGCCATGTACTTCGACCTGCAGGACGCGGATAACAAGCGCGAACTCGCCCTGCTGCGGATGCGCCCGCACCTGCCGCCGGCGCTGTACGCCCTCGTCGCCCACGACGGCAGCCGCTGGGACGCCCCGCTCGCCGGCGAACCACGCGGGGACGCGTCCCTCCCCGGCCCCGACGAGGTAGACCTCCGCACCCTCCCGAAGCCGGGGTCCATTGCCGCAACCTCCCGGCATTCACCTGCCGTCTCCCTGCCATCCCTCCTCGACGCGCCCATACGTCCCGCCGCCGCCGACCTCCTCCCCGGCAGCAACAGCTTCGCCGTCGCCGGCACCCTCGCCGCCGACGGTCGCGCCATCGTCGCCAACGACATGCACCTGGGCCTGCGCGCCCCCGGCATCTGGTTCCGCGCACGGCTGCGCTATCCGGATCCGCGTGCACCGGGCGGCAGGGTCGACATCACCGGCTTCACCCTGCCGGGCCTGCCGGCCGTGGTGGTGGGCAGCAACACCCACGTCGCCTGGGGCTTCACCAACAGCTACGTCGACACCCTCGACTGGCGCCGGGTGCGCCCGTGCGCGGCCGGAGATGGCGCCGCGCGGCCGGGGCCCTGCGAGCGCATCGTCCGTCGCGAGGAAGCCATTGCCGTCGCGGGCTCGGATCCGGTCGCGATGACGGTGGAGGAAGCCGCCTGGGGCCCGATCCTGCACCACGAACCCGACGGCACCGCACTGGCCCTGCGCTGGACCGCGCACCAGCCGGGCGCGCTCAATCTGGGGCTGCTGGACATGGCCCGCGCCGCCGATCTCGACGACGCCCTCGCTGCCGCCGACCGCACCGCCATCCCCACCCAGAACCTGCTGGTCGGCGACCGCGCCGGCCGCATCGCCTGGCGGCTGCTCGGACCCGTCGCACGGCGCGACGAGGCCTGCGATTCCGCTTCCGCTTCCGCGACCTGCGCGCCCTGGCCCATCTCCACCGCCGCCAGCCCGCTGCTCGCCTCGCCCACCGCCGACCGCCTGTGGACCGCCAACAACCGCGTCGTCGGCGGGGAGTCGCTGCGGCGCGTGGGCGACGGCGGCTACGCCCTGGGCATCCGCGCCCACCAGATACGCGAAGGCCTGATGGCCGCCGACCGCTTCGCCGAGCGTGACCTGTTCGCCATCCAGCTCGACGACCGCGCCGTGCTGTTGGGCGAATGGTGGCAACTCATGCGCAGCGCTGCGCTCGAGCGCGGCGAGACGCCCGCCTTGCGCGAACTGGCGGATGCCGCGACGCGCTGGGAGGGCCGCGCCAGCATCGATTCGGTGGGCTACCGCGTCGTCCGCGCCTGGCGCCTGGCCGTGCACGAACGCATCGCCGCCGGACTGACCGCTCCCGCCCGCGCAGCCCTGGGCGAGGACTTCGAGCTGCCCGCGTTCAACCAACTGGAGGGCGTCGCCCGGCCACTGCTACAGCAGCGACCGGAACATCTGCTGCCGCGGGACTACGACAGCTGGACCGCCCTGCTGGAAGACGCCGCCGCCGAGGTCCGCGACGAACTGAAAGCCATCGGTCCGCTCGCAGAGCGGACCTGGGGCGAACGCAACACCGCCGCCATCTGCCACCCGCTTGCAGGCGCCCTCCCGCTGTTCGGCAGGCGCCTGCTCTGCATGCCGCCCGACCCGCTGCCCGGCGATGGCACCACCCCGCGCGTCCAGAGTCCCGGCTTCGGCGCCTCGGAGCGGATGGTGGTCGCTCCCGGCCGCGAGGCCCGGGCCATCGCGCAGATGGCCGGTGGCCAGAGCGGACACCCGCTGTCGCCGTTCTGGGGCGCGGGGCACGCGGACTGGGTGAAAGGCACCCCCACGCCGTTCCTGCCGGGCGAAGCGGCGCATACGTTGCGCCTGGCTCCGCCCCGGGACTAGGCGCATGCCTGCAGGGGCGTGCCATGCACGCGAAAGCCGGCGCCGGCACCGACGCCCGGGGTCGCCGCCGACCCGACCGCAGCTCCCGCGACCTTCGCGGCCATGGGCCGCGGCTGCAGACGCGGCCGCCCGGCCGGTCACCCCGCCGCGTTGTGCACCCCCGCGATCGCCCGGCCGGACGGATCGGCCGCCGCGGCGAATGCCGCGTCCCAGGCGATGGCCGCCGGCGAGGAGCAAGCGATCGACTTGCCCCCGGGGACGGTCTGCGCCGCCGCGGGAGCGGGGAAGCACTGCTCGAACAGACTGCGGTACCAGTAGGCCTCCTTGGTCTGCGGCGGGTTGACCGGGTAGCGCCGCTCCGCCGCGGCGAGCTCGCGGTCGCTCACCTGGCTTTCGGCGTGGGCCTTGAGGCCGTCGATCCAGCCGTAGCCCACGCCGTCGCTGAACTGCTCCTTCTGCCGCCACAGGATCGACTCCGGGAGGTAGCCCTCGAACGCCTCGCGTAGTACCGCCTTCTCGATGCGGCGGCTGCCGCGGGCGCCGACCATCTTGTGCGTGGCATCCATGCGCATCGCCACGTCGAGGAACTCTCGATCCAGGAACGGCACCCGCGGCTCCACGCCCCAGGCCATCATCGACTTGTTGGCGCGCAGGCAGTCGTAGTTGTGCAGTGCGTCGAGCTTGCGCACCAGCTCCTCGTGGAACTGGCGCGCGTCGGGCGCCTTGTGGAAATAGAGGTAGCCGCCGAAGATCTCGTCGCTGCCCTCGCCCGAGAGCACCATCTTGACCCCCATCGCCTTGATCCGCCGCGCCAGCAGGTACATCGGGGTGGACGCGCGAATGGTGGTGACGTCGTAGGTCTCGATATGGCGGATCACCTCGGGCACCGCGTCCAGGCCTTCGTCGAAGGTGTACTCGAAACCGTGGTGCACGGTGCCGATGGCCTCGGCGGCGATCTCGGCGGCGGCCAGGTCGGGCGAGCCCTGCAGGCCGATCGCGAACGAGTGCAGGCGCGGCCACCAGGCTTCGCTGCGGTCGTCGTCCTCCACGCGCCGGCGCGCGTAGCGCGCGGCGACTGCGGCCACCAGCGAGGAGTCCAGCCCGCCCGAGAGCAGCACGCCGTAGGGCACGTCGCTCATCAGTTGGCGGTGCACCGCGCGCTCGAAGGCCTCGCGCAGTTCTTCGCGATCGACGGGCGTGTCCGCCACCCCGTCGTAGTCGCGCCAGCCCGGCGCGTAGTAGCGCCGCAGAGCGGAGCTTGCTCCACTGCCGTCCACAAGCGCGCTGTCGTAGTAGTGCCCAGGCGGGAACTGCGCGACGTCGGCGCAGCTGTCGGCCAGCGCCTTCATTTCCGAGGCCACGCGCAGGCGGCCCTCACGGTCGTGGCCCCAATACAGCGGGCACACGCCGATCGGATCGCGGGCGATCAGCACCCGGCCGCGTTCGCGGTCCCACAGGGCGAAGGCGAAGATGCCGTTGAGGCGGTCGAGGAACCCCGCCGGGGAGGCGCCGCCGGCGGCGGTTTCGCGGTACAGCGCGCTGATCACCTCGCAGTCCGAGCCGGTGGTGAAATCGTAGAGCGCCGCCAGCGCCTCCTGCAGTTCGCGGTGGTTGTAGATCTCGCCGTTCACCGCCAGCGCCAGGCCGCCGTCGCGCGAGCGGATCGGCTGCGCGCCACCGGCCGGGTCGACGATGGCCAGGCGCTCGTGTACCAGCAGCGCGCTCTCGTCGAGGTAGACCCCGCTCCAGTCGGGGCCGCGGTGGCGCTGGCGCTGCGAGGCTTCGAGCGCCTGCCGCCGCAGGGCTGCGGCATCGTCACCCGGCTGCAGGCCGAAGATTCCAAGGATCGAGCACATCTGCATTGACTCCATTGCTGCGGGGAGGGGAACGGCAGCCGCGTCCGGGAGAGGACGCGGGCCGCGGCCGCACCACGCAAAAAACCCGCGCGGTGCGCGGGTTTCGGGATCAGGACTGCTCGCTCGTGCCGCTATGCCTGTTCGCCGACCCGCCACGTGGGCGCGCGATTGTTCGAACGCGGATTGTTCGCGTTGCGGTCGGCGCGGATGGGGGCGGTCGGGAACGGCATGGAGTCGAAGCTAACCTCGCGGGCCCGGCCTTGCAAGTAGCGCGTCGCGCTACGCGGCCGCTGCCGCCACCGCCAGGAGTGGCCCCTGTAGGAGCGGCCCATGGCCGCGAAAGCCGCCGAAAGCTCCGGCGGGTCGGCGACGATCCCGGACGGCTCCGCAGCTCCGCCTTCACGGCGACCGCGCGTGGCAGCCCGTGGCGTTCCTGCGCCCGCCCTGCGCCAACCTGGCCCGGAGGGCCGCGGCGCCATGCAGTTTGGGCAACGCCGGCGCGGGAGGCTTAGAATGTCCCGCATGACAGCCACCGCCCAGCCCGACGTGGCCTTCGCCGGCCACGACAAGTTCATCGCCGCGATCGACGCCGCCGTCGGCTCCGGCGACGAGCACGCCGTCACCGCAGCCCTGCGCAACACCCTGTGCGAAATGATCCGCGACCCGGACGTGCACCTGCCCGCCTGCGTCTACGAGCCGATCGAGGACCACTACGCCCGCCGCGAGATCTACCGCAGCCCCGAGCACGGCTACAGCATCGTCGCCATGACCTGGGGCCCCGGCCAGGGCACCCCGGTGCACGACCACTGCGGCCTGTGGTGCGTCGAAGGCGTCTGGGACGGCCAGGTGGAGATCACCCAGTTCGAACTGCTCGAACGCGACGGCGAGCGCTTCCGCTTCCGCGCCGCCGGCGGCATGCAGGCCGGCCCCGGCAGCGCCGGCAGCCTGATCCCGCCGCACGAGTACCACACCATCTGCAACGCCAGCGACGACCGCGTCGCGGTATCGGTGCACATCTACAAGGCGCCGATGGAGCATTGTTCGAAATTCGTCCGCGACCACGGCGAGTGGTACCTGCGCGCCGAGACCTGCCTCAGCGTCGACTGCGCGGCCTGAGGCCGCGCCGCGCCACGCAGGAGCGCACCGCGCGCGCGAACACCGTGGCAGCCTGCCGCACCGCTTCACGCGCCGCTGCTGAAATCGTGCCTTCCGGCACCTGACCCCAGGGCTGCGGGCGCTAAGCTCGGCGGCAGTTCCCCCCCCGCGGACCACCCGGCATGCTCGTCGACTTGTTCCTCGCCTCCCTCCACCACCTGCTGGTCTTCGGACTGGTGGCCATGCTTGTGCTGGAATCGGCCATCCTGCGCGGCACCGTCGACGGCGCAACGGTGCGGCGCCTGGCCGGCATCGACGGCGGCTACGGGTTGACCGCGCTGCTGCTGCTGGTGGTGGGCGCGGCCCGGCTGGCGTGGGGCGCGAAGGGCTGGCAGTACTACCTGTCCAACCCCTGGTTCCACGCCAAGTTCGGGCTCTTCCTGCTGGTGGGGCTGCTGTCGATCGTGCCCACCCTGCGCTACCTGCGCTGGCGCAGGGCACTGCGCGCCGATCCCGCCTTCCTGCCCGCGCCGGCCGAGCTGGCGCGCATGCGCGGATTCGTCCGGCTGCAGCTGGCGCTGGTGGCCGTCATCTTCGTCCTGGCCGCGGCGATGGCCCGATACCGGATGTTCTGACCCCGCCCGGAGCCGCCCGACCCGGCGGCTCCGCTATACTCTGCGCCCGCGCCGAAGTGGCGGAATCGGTAGACGCAGCGGACTCAAAATCCGCCGGCCTTAAAACCGTGTGGGTTCGAGTCCCACCTTCGGCACCAGCAGCTCGCGCCCTGCACGATAGGTTCGGTGCTACGGGCCCAACTCGCCCTCGCCCGGCCGCCGAGGCCGTGCCGCGCTACCCCTCGCACCGTCCCTCACGGCCCCCGCGTAGAGCCGAGCTTGCTCGGCTGTCCTGGCTCCGGAGCCTTGAGCAGCGGAGCAAGCTCCGCTCTACGGGGGGCCGGGTGGTTGACCCATCGTTTACCGGAGCCGGCCGGGCGGCGAGTAGTCGACCAGGCGCATGGCGCGCTCCTCGATGCCGCCGACGAAGCGGCCGTGCTCGGCCCCGGTGACGCGCTTGATCTCGGCCCACTCCTCGTCGGCCATGAAGCGCTCCCAGCGGGCGGTCATCGTGGCCTCGTCGGGCCAGCGCAGCAGGTAGACGAACTCCGGGCCTTCCTCGCCGCGCGCCTCCCACATCGCGACGATGTCGAAACCGTGGCGTTCCATGATCCGGGCGGCGTGGTCGCGAAAGCGGTCATGAAAGGCCGCGCGCGTCTCATCGAAGATGCGATAGATGCGCAGCTGGTGGACCGGCCCGGCTTCGGCTTCGGCTTCGGCGACCAGTGCCGGTGCCGGTGTCGGGCCGGCCGCCAGGGGGGTGACGAACGCGGCGGCCGCCAGCAGCACCAGCAAACGGGAACCTGTCAGTCGAGACATGACGACTCCTGATGGATGGGACGAGCTCTGGGACAGGAGACGGCCGCGCAGGTTCCCGGGACGCCCGCGCTGGCGAACGGGCCGCCGCTTCCGGACCCGGCCCCCGGCACTGGCGCTGGCTTCGGGCGCAGCGGACCGCTCCGATGCGCAAGCCGAATGCAACCGCGGGCATGCCGCCACGCCCGCGATACCTCCGCCGCGACTCCTGCGGCGCCTGCCTTCGCGATGCGCTAACCTTTCCGGTCGCCGCGGCGCAGGGAACGGGCAGGCAGTGTCGATCTACGCATTGAAGGGACGCTTCCAGGCGCTGCTGCGCCCGCTGGTAGGCGCGCTGCACCGCGCCGGCGCTACCGCCAACCAGGTGACGGTGGCCGCACTGGCGCTGTCGCTGGCGGTGGCCGCGCTGGTCCATCTTCGGGCGCCCGAGCAGCCGCTGCTCTACGTGTTGCTGCCGGGCTGGATGCTGCTGCGCATGGCGCTCAACGCCATCGACGGCATGCTGGCCCGGGAGTTCGGGCAGCAGTCGCGGCTCGGCGCCTACCTCAACGAGCTGTGCGACGTGATCGCCGATGCCGCGCTCTACCTCAGCCTGTTGAGCGTGCCCGGCGTGGTCCCGCATCTGCCCTGGGCGCTGGCGCTGCTGGCGGCATTGACCGAATATGCCGGCGTGCTCGGCGTCATGACGGGAGCGTCCCGCCGCTACGACGGCCCGATGGGGAAAAGCGACCGGGCGTTCGTGGTGGGACTGCTGGGGCTGCTGCTGGGATTGGGCCTGGTCTCGGCGCCCGCGGTGAATGGCGTGTTGGTAGCGATGGCACTGCTATGCCTGGTCACGGTGTGGCGGCGGGTGGCTCGGGGATTGCGGGAATCGCACTGAACGGCCGCGAGGCCATTGGGGATGCATCGATGCGTGAACAGAAGGAACTGGATTTTCCAAGCTGGGACGGCGTACGGCTGTTCTACCGGCACTGGCCGGCGCAGGGGCCCTCGCGCGGCGCGATCGTGCTGCTGCACCGCGGCCACGAGCACTCGGGGCGGATCGCGCACCTGGCCGACGAGCTGGGGATGCCCGAGTTCGACGTCTTCGCCTGGGACGCGCGCGGCAACGGCCGCTCCCCGGGAGCGCGCGGCGATGCCCCCGGCTTCGATGCGCTGGTGCGCGACCTGGACTGCTTCGCGACCTGGATCGCGGACAACCACGGCATCCCCGCCGTGGACACCGCGGTGGTGGCGCAGAGCGTGGGCGCGGTGGTCGCCGCCACCTGGGTCCACGACTACGCGCCGGCGCTGCGTGCCCTGGTGCTGGCCTCGCCGGCCTTCAAGGTGAAGCTGTACGTGCCGCTGGCGCGGCCCGGGCTGGCGCTGATGAAGAAGCTGCGCGGCAACTTCTTCGTCAACAGCTACGTCAAGCCGCAGTTCCTGACCCACGACCCGGCGCGCATCGCCAGCTACCGCAGCGATCCGCTGATCGCCCGGCCGATCTCGGCGCGGGTGCTGCTGGACCTCTATGCCACCGCCGAGCGCGTCGTCGCCGACGCCAATGCGATCATGGTCCCGACCCAGCTGCTGGTGTCCGGCTCCGACTTCGTGGTGCATCGCGCCCCGCAGGATCGCTTCTTCGAGCGCCTGGGCGCGCACGTCAAGGAGCGGCACCTGCTACCCGGCTTCTTCCACGACACGCTCGGCGAACGCGACCGCGCCGTCGCGGTCGACAAGGTCCGCGACTTCCTGCAGGCGCGCTTCGCCGAACCGGCGCGGCTGCCCTCGCTGCTCGAGGCCCACCGCCACGGCGCCACCTTCGACGAGTCGCAAGTACTGTCCTGGCCACCGGAGCGCTGGTCGCTGCGGGCCCTGCGCTGGGGCGGAGTACGCGCCGGGCTGCGCTTCGGCGGACTGCTCTCGCGCGGCATCCGGCTCGGGCTGGACACCGGCTTCGACTCCGGCAGCACCCTCGACTACGTCTACGAGAACACCGCGCGCGGCGCAGGCCCGCTTGGACGGATGGTGGATCGCAACTACCTGGACGCGATCGGCTGGCGCGGCATCCGCGTGCGCCGCGAACACCTGCGCGAGCTGCTGGGCGAGGCGCTGCGGCGGCTGCGCGCGGCGGGCATGCCCGCGGTCGCCACCGACATCGCCGCCGGCCACGGCCGCTACGCGCTCGAGGCGCTGGCCCGCGGCAGCGACCGCGCCGACCGCATCCTGCTGCGCGATTACAGCGAGTTGAACGTGGAGAAGGGCCGCGCCCTGATCGCCGCGTTCGACGCGGAGGACATCGCCACCTTCGAGCAGGGCGATGCCTTCGACCGCGCCGCGCTGGCCACCCTCGATCCGCGCCCCACCCTGGCGATCGTCTCCGGCCTCTACGAGCTGTTCCCCGACAACGCCCTGCTGCGGGCCTCGCTGGGCGGCCTGGCCGATGCCGTGCCCGCCGGAGGCTACCTGGTCTACACCGGGCAGCCCTGGCACCCGCAGCTGGAGTTCATCGCCCGCGCCCTGACCAGCCACCGCGACGGCCAGGCCTGGGTGATGCGGCGCCGCACCCAGGCGGAGATGGACCAGCTGGTGGCTGCGGCCGGCTTCCGCAAACTGACCCAGCGGATCGACCGTTGGGGCATCTTCACCGTGTCGCTGGCGCAGCGGGTCGAGGGCTAGCGCCGGGTGGAGGCGCAGGCGCCCGGCCGGCCGTGGAAGCGTGCGCTCGCGTGGCTGGCGCTGCTCGGGCCGTTCTTCTACGCCAGCTACGGCTTCGCCAACGCGATGGCGGCGCGGCGCGCAGACGTCCCCAGCATCGTCTTCGGCTGGGAGCAGGCGATGCCGTTCCTGGCCTGGACCATCGTGCCGTACTGGACCACCAACCTGTTCTACGCGATCTCGCCGTTCCTGTGCCGCGACCGCCGCGAGCTCGACACGCACTGCCTGCGGCTGCTGTCGGTACAGGTGCTGGCGGTGTCCTGTTTCCTGCTGTGGCCGCTGGCCTTCAGCTTCGAGCGGCCGGCGAGCGACGGCGTGTTCGGAGGCATGTTCGCGGCGCTGGAAGGATTCGACCGCCCGTACAACCAGGCGCCGTCGCTGCATATCGCCATCACCGTGGTGCTGTGGACGCGCTACGTGAAAGCGCTGCACGGCGCCTGGCGCTGGCTGCTGCACGGCTGGTTCGTGCTGGTCTGCGCCTCGGTGCTGACGACTTTCCAGCACCATTTCATCGACATCCCCACCGGGCTGGCCGCGGGGTGGCTGTGCGTGTGGCTGTGGCCCGAGCGCATCGTCGCGCCGTGGCGAGGGGCGCGACTGGCCGCCGATCCTGCGCGCTGGCGGCTGGCGGTGCTGTACGCGGCGGCGGCCGCGGCCTGCGCCGCCGTGGCAACGCTGGCCGGTGGCGGCTGGCTGTGGCTGTGGTGGCCGGCGTTCTCGCTCGCACTGGTGGCGGGCAACTACGCCTGGTTCGGCGCCGCAGGCTTCCAGAAGCGCGACGACGGCAGGCTGAGCACTGCGGCGCGCTGGCTGTACGCGCCGTACCTGGCGGCGGCATGGATCAACTCTCGGGCCTGGACCTACCGGCGCCCGGCGCCGGTGGAAGTGGCGGACGGGATCTGGCTCGGGCGCACTCCCGGGCGCGCCGATCGCGATCGGTTCACGGTGGTCGACGTGTGCGCGGAACTGTCGCTACCCGGCGGCGCCCGGCCCGGCGATCGCGTGGTACCGATGCTCGACTTGGTGGCGCCTTCGCCCAGCGCGCTGCGCGAGGCGGCCGCCGCCATTGCGGACGTACGCCCGCGGGGTCAGGTGCTGGTCTGCTGCGCGCTGGGCTATTCGCGCAGCGCGCTGGCGGTGGCGGCCTGGCTGCTGGCCAGCGGCCGCGCGCAGGATGCGGATGCCGCGTTCGCGCGGGTGCGGGCCGCGCGCCCCGAGGTGGTCTTGCGCGAAGGCCACCGCCGTGCGCTGCTGGCGGCGCAGGCAGCGCCGGCGACGGCCCTGGCAGCAGAGGCGGCATCGTGACCGGCGCCCCGTTCGATCTGCAGGCGATGGGATTGCTGCTGCACCAGGGCCGCCGGCTGCATGCCGTGTCGATGGGGCTGGCGGGCCTCGCAGGGCTGTGGCTGGTGCTTGGTGCCGTGGCGGGAATATCGCTTGGCGCCCCGGTCCAGGCCCTGCTCATCGCAAGCCTGCTGGCGGCGGCCTTGCAGCTGTACTGCGCGATGCGCACCGACTTCGACGCCGGCCTGTTCCAGGCCGTTGCCGCACTGCCGCCGGCCGATGCCATGCGCATCCTCGATGCCTCCCTGCAGTCGTTGGGGCTGCAGCCCGTCGATCGCGCCGGCCGTTCCTGGGACGCGCGCTGGCGCGGCGCGCGCACCTGGCTGCGCCGGCAGGGCTTGCTGGCCGGGGCGCAGCTGCTGCTGATGGCGGGCGCATGGCTGGCGGCGCTCGCCCGATGACGGGAGACACCCATGATCGATAGGCTGATCGCGCGCGGCTTCAGCGCCGCCATCCACGCGCTCACCGGCGCACGCGCGCTGTGGGAGGGCTGCATTCCTACGGCGGAGCGGCGCGTCTATTTCGGCAACCACGCCAGCCACGGCGATTTCGTGATGATCTGGTCGGCGCTGCCGCCGGCGCTGCGGCGCGGGGTGCGCCCGGTGGCCGGGGCCGACTACTGGAACCGCGGACCGTTCCGCCGCTACCTGATCCGCAACGTGTTCCACGCCGTGCTGATCGAGCGCAATGCGTCCGAGCGAAACGGGGAAGACCCGATCCAGCAGCTCTGCGATGCGGTCGATGGCGGCGCATCGCTGATCCTGTTCCCCGAGGGCACCCGCAACACCGGCGAGGGCCTGCTGCCGTTCAAGAGCGGCATCTATCACCTGGCCCGGCAGCGGCCGGAGCTGGAATTCGTGCCGGTGTGGCTGGACAACCTGAGCCGGGTGATGCCGAAGGGCAAGCTGCTGCCGCTGCCGCTGTTGTGCACCGCACGCTTCGGCGCGCCGCTGCGCCTGGCTGCCGGCGAGGACAAGCCGGCATTCCTGGACCGCGCGCGGGCGGCGCTGCTGGCGCTGTCGGAGGACGGCGGCACCGCGACCGCCGCGGTCACGGGAGAGCCGGCATGAAGGCGCTGGTGCAGGGCTGGTCCGATGCCACGCTGCTGTTCGCCGGGATCGGCGCGGTGCTGCTGCTGGCCACCGCGGTCGCCGAAACGCTGCGCTGGCGCGCGGACGGCCCCAGCGCGGTGCTCGACAACCTGGTGGCGCGGATCCGCGCCTGGTGGGTGATGGCAGCGGTAGTGGGCATCGCCTTCCTCGGCGGGCGCACCGGGATGATCGTGCTGTTCGCGCTGGTCTCGCTGTTCGCGTTGCGCGAGTTCATCACCCTCACCCCGACCCGGCGCGGCGACTACTACGCCCTGCTCGCGGCGTTCTACCTGGTGCTGCCCTACCAGTACTGGCTGGTGTACGCCGACTGGTACGGCCTGTACACGCTGCTGATCCCGGTCTACGCCTTCCTGCTGCTGCCGATCCTGGCGACGATCGGCGGCGACACCGACCGCTATCTGGAGCGGACCGCCAAGGTGCAGTGGGGGCTGATGATCAGCGTGTTCTGCGTGTCCCACGTACCCGCGCTGATGAACCTGCAGATCGCCGGCTACGAGGGCCGCAATCTGCTGCTGATCGCCTTCCTGGTGATCGTGGTGCAGTCCTCCGACGTGCTGCAGTACGTCTGGGGCAAGCTGGCCGGCAAACGCCTGATCGCCCCGCGCCTGTCGCCATCGAAGACGGTGGAGGGCTTCATCGGCGGTGTGGCCTCGGCCAGCCTGCTCGGCGCCGCGCTGTGGTGGATCACCCCGTTCACCCCCTGGCAGGCGGCGCTGCTGGCCCTGGTCGCCAACCTGATGGGCTTCCTCGGCGGCCTGGTGATGTCCGCGATCAAGCGCGACCGCGGCATCAAGGACTGGGGGCACATGATCGAGGGCCACGGCGGCATGCTCGACCGCATCGACTCGGTCTGCTTCGCCGCGCCGGTGTTCTTTCATTTGATCCGGTACTGGTGGACCTGAACACCCCGGGTGCTACGCGATACTTTGTGGCGGGCGCACGCCTCCACTACCATCGAGACCGGGGTGATCGAGCCGAGGTGGGAAGATGATGGAGGCCAGGTCCAGCGAACCGACCCTGACCGCCTCCCTGGTGGTGCTGGCCGTACTGGCCGCCTGCGCTACCTGGTGGAGCGGGCTGTCGCCATCGCTGCAGCCGCCTGCGGCGGTGGCGGCAACGGCGCCGTCCACGGAGTTCTCCGCCGAGCGTGCGCGCGCGCACCTGCGGATCATCGCCGAAAGTCCCCGGCCTCTCGGTTCCGCCGCCCATGCCCGCACCCGCGGCCATGTGGTCGAAGCGTTGCGCGGACTGGGCCTGGACCCGCAACTCCAGCAGGCCACGGTGGTGCGCGGGACCGAGCGGACCGTCAACGCCGCGGCGGTATCCAACATCGTGGCGCGTATACCGGGAACCGGGTCCGGGCAGGCGGTCGTGCTGGCGGCGCACTACGACTCGGTGCCGCATTCGCCCGGTGCCAACGATGCGGGCAACGGCGTCGCGGCGATCCTGGAGACGGTGCGTGCGCTGCAGGCCGGGCCGGCGCTGCGCAACGACGTGATCGTGCTGATCACCGACGCCGAGGAGCCCGGCCTCGTGGGCGCGCGCGCATACGTGGATGAGCACCCCTGGGCCCGGGAAACCGGGATCGTGCTCAACGCCGAAGGGCGGGGAAACGCCGGTCCGGTGTACATGTTCCGCACCGTCGGCGCCAACGGCGGCATGGTCGGGACCCTGGCGCGCTCGGTTCCTGGCGCGCTGGCCGACTCCGTGTCCAACGAGCTCTTCAAGGTCATGCCCAACGACACCGATCTGAGCGTGTTCCGGGATGCGGGCTACCTGGGCATGGACTTCGCCAACGTGCGGGGATTCACCCACTACCACACTGCCCTGGACAACTACGAGCAGGCCGATCCGCGCACGCTGCAGCATCATGGCGAGTATCTGCTGGCGCTCACCCGCGCCTTCGGCCGGATGGACCTGTCGCGGCTGGCCGCGCCCGAACGGGTCTATTTCGCCCTGCCGCTCGTGGGCATCGCGCACTACCCGGTGGCCTGGGCGCTGCCATTGTCCCTCGCCGCGCTGGCGCTGGCGGCCTGGCTGGCGGTGCATCTGTACCGCGGCGGCCATTGGCGCCCGCGCGGTGCGGCCATCGGCCTGCTGCATTTCATCGCGGCGCTGATCGGCCTGCCGGTGCTGGCGGTCGCGGCATGGGCCTTGGTCGGTCGATGGGTCCCCGAGTTGGCCTGGTTCCATCACGGCGCCCCCTACGACGGCCATCGCTACCTGCTTGCCCTGGCACTTCCAGCCATCGCGGTGTATCTGGCGTCGCTGGCGTGGCTGCGGCGCCGCGCGCAGCCGACGGAGATGGTGCTGGGTCCGGCGCTCGTCTGGCTGTTGCTTGCGCTGGCGACTGCGGCATGGATGCCCGGCGCGGGCTACGTATTTCTCTGGCCGCTGCTGTTCGCACTGGCCGGGCTGGCGGTGGTTCGTCTGCACGCCGTGCGGCGGCCCGCCGTGGCGGCGATCGCGCTGGTGCTGGGGGCGCTGCCGGTCGTGTACTTCATGACACCGATGGTCGTGGGCATGGAAGAGGCGATGACCCTGGATGCAGTGGCGCTTCCGTTCGTGCTGCTGGCGCTGACGCTGGGCCTGCTCGCGCCGCAGCTGGACTTCGTGGCCCGCCCGACGGGGCGCATCGTGCCGGGCCTGCTGCTGGCGGCCGGCGTCGGCGTGCTGGCCGCGGCGTTGCTGGCGACCGGGTTCCATCGCGACCGCAGGCAGGCCGATACGCTCGAATACGTCGCCGATGCGACACGCGGCGAGGCGTTCTGGGCCTCGCTGGATCCCGAGCCCAACGCGTGGACCCGGCAATATCTGGGCGACGCGCCGCAGCGAACCGAGGTGCCCGACTGGGCATCGGAGCTGTTCGCGCGCGACTCGGATCCCTTGATCCGCCCTGCCGTCGCGACACACCTTGACGCACCCGGAGCCGAGCTGATGGACGAGATCGTCGAAGGGGAAACGCGGCGCCTGCGCCTGCGGATCGCCAGCCCGCCGAACGCCTATGCGACGGTGATCGAGTTCCCGGAGGGGGTACCGGTCACCGGGCTGCGGATCGATGGACGGCCGGCTCCCGCCGACATCGCATCCGACGGTGTGCGGGTCACCTGGTTCGCGCCGCCTGCGCAAGGCGCGGTTCTGGAGTTCGTAGCTCCCACCGCCGCGCGGCTCGAGCTCCTGCTGCGCTCCAATATCCCGGGCGTGCCGCCGCCGGACGGCGCGGAGGCGATCGCGCGGCCGCAGCACACCATGGCCGCCGGCCCGTGGACCGAGCGCACGCGCCTGCAGCGGACGGTGAGCTTCTGAGCGCTTGCGGCGTCCGGCGCGGATCCGTCCGCACGCGTCAGGCGCTTTCGTCCCTCTCGTTGCCACTGAAGCGCCCAGACGGCCGCGCCTCGGGCTCGCCATCCAGGCTGTCGCGGGTGTTCTTCTGCACCGCGATCGCCGCGAACAGGCTCAGCGCATAGGACATGCCGTAGAAGCCTTTCTCGCTCAGCGCGAGGCCGGCGTTCCAGAGGCCCACGAACAGCAGCAGCAGGGCCGAAATGACCGCGAACCAGGACAGGCCGTAGTAGATGTTGGTCACCGGAATGCCTTCCATCCGGTCGCGCACGCTCTTCTGCACCGACACCGCCGCGAACAGCCCGTACAGCAGCAGGGTGAAGTAGTAGCCCCTCTCGTTGAGCTGCATGTCGGCGTTCCAGAGCCCGACCAGGTAGGCCGTCATGCCCAGACCGAGCGCCACCCAGGAGGCGCCGACGAAGGCGGGGGAAGGTTTGCGGGAAACGGCCGTTTCGTTCATCCGGGTCTGCTCCGTGCGGGAAGATGGGAACCGCGACAGGCGGACGCTCAGTGCCTCCGCCACACCAGCCCCCTGTCCCGGGGGCTGTCGACGCCAATGCTACGGCGCTGAAGCGGCTTCGCGCCAGATGCTTGCGATACATCCCTTCCTCACCGCCCCCCGCGCGGAGATCGCCTGCCCCGCAAGCGAATGCGTGGGGCGGGGGCGGGCACATCCGCTCCGGCGCGGCAATCCCTCGGCTCTCCAAGTTCGCCTCCTCGGCGCAGGCGCAGGCGCCGGCCGCGGGCGACGGCATGGCAAGCGCTCGGGACGGCACCCCCTGGAACAGTTTCAGGCTGAAATCCGCGGGCAGGATCGACTTCACGATCTCGTATCTGCCCTCCTGCAGTTCGGCATGCTGCAGGTAGGCGATCAGCTGCGCGCGCAGGCGCCCGAGTTCGGCCGTGCTCCGCCGTTCGACCTCCGAGGGCGCGCCCAGGTCGCCGAAATAGACCCCCATCCCGACGAACAGGCCGGCAGCCTGGACTCCGGCGACGTCGTCGCGGGCCAGGGCGACCTCCCTCGGGGCCGGGGCGCCACCGCACCCGCGCGCTTCGGCCCGGTACCCGCCGGGTTCGAGCGTACCGTGCGCCAGCAGCGCATCGAGTGCCTGCAGTGTGCCGAGCCACGCCGCGTCCTCGAGGTCCGGAACCTCTTCGTCTCCGAGCGGGAAGAACGCGAAGCCGTCGTCGGCGGCCCCGACGCAGACCTGCCTCGCCGACGCGATCTGCTCCTCGTCGAGCCACATCGTTCCCTGCGGCAGCTCCGGCATCAGGGCTCGATACAGGGAAAGCGGGTCGGCCCCCTCGTCTCCGGCGTTCCCCGGCGGATCGACGGCGATCAGGTAGTTCGCCAGCGAAAGCAGGCGACGGCCGAGCCGGGTGTCGCCGCCATGTTGTGCGGCCACCGCGCCAAAGGCGTGGACACGGGCGCGATCGCGCACGTCGTCGGGGCGGATCCGGGCAAGCCCGGCGGCGTCGAACAGCCTGATCGCCGCGTCGGTACGGCCGCTGGCGAGCAAGCCCTCGCACAGGTCGAGTATGTCGCCCGCCAGCGGGCGGACGCCTGCCTCCGGCAACTGCGGCATCAGTTCCGCGGCACGTTCGACCCATCCCGCGACGAATCCCTCGGGCAACCGTCGACCAGCACCGTCGCCGTAGCCGACGATGTCGAGCAGCGCGAGGATCGCGGCGAGCCGGTCGCGGGCGTCCTCCGCCCGCCCGGCGTTCCCTGCGGCGCGGCGGGCATCGCGGGCGACATAGTCGAGGGCGACCTCGTCGAGGGCGCCCGCCTCGGCGTTCACCGCCGCTCGGAGCATTCGCTCGAGCAGCCACCGCGTCGACAAGCTGCTCGCGGCGGTCGCATCGCCCCCGTCGTGCAGGCGCACGAGTTCGCGATAGACGGCCAGCGTTTCCGCCGCATCGGTGGTCCGCACGCTGCGGTTGAGGATCGCCGCCGTTTCGTGCCAGGCCGTCGACCCCGGCTGCAGGTCGATGAGCCGGAGTTCGACCTGCATCTCCCGATCTCTGCGGACCTCCGCAGTATCGCCGCGCGAGTCGGTGACGCCGAGAAATGCAGCGCCATCCTCGGGGGCCAGCAGATAGCCGCGATGCGCCGCGGGCGTTCCGTCCGGATACGAGATGCGGCTCTGCGCCTTCCAGGCGCCCGTGCCGATCAGCGGGCGCGCCGAAAAATCGGCCTGCTCGGCGGGCTGCCCAATGCGCACTATGGCCGTCCGGCCGGCGGCATCTGTGTTGCCCTCGATGTCCAGCACCGCTTCCCCGTCCTGGTAGACCAGCAGGCGGTAGGGCTTGTCCACCCAGGGCTCCCGAGTGACCGGGTCCTCGATCGAGGGCCGGAGCTCATGCGCTCCGGTCCCGACGACCGCATCCGGGGCCACGCGCTCCTGCGCGCAGGTGGAACCGGCAACGAGGCAGCTGACCACCAGCAGCGCGAAGGCCGCACGACGGCCGCCGCCCGGATTGCCATCCTGCAGCGCCCCCCGTGCCTCGCGGCCGGGCGATACCCTAGCGCTCGATAACCGATCCATCGCCTCACTCTCGTCTGGAAGGTTCTTCCGCGCCGGAATCACCGAAGGTAGCTCGGGACGCGCTCCAGGAACCTGCGGCGCGGCGTCTGGCGATGCGGATGCGGAACGCGGGCAATTTGGCATCCATCCGCCCCCTGGCCCTGCTTTTGCAGAGTTGATCTCGATTTGGCAAGCAACTTCCTGCCCGCTGGTGCCTCTCTCGGCATACTCGATTGCTTCCACTCGGTCTGCTTCGCCGCGCGTAGTGTTCTCCCGTCTGATCCCGTGTTGGTGGACCGAGGGGTTCGGTCGGCGGTGGGCCGACGCCGCGATTTCGTGACCCCTGGGTGATCGAGGCGCCGACAACCCCTGGAAGCACCGAACCTACGCGCCAGGACGCTCTCGCAGTGATGCGACGATGGTCTCCCACAAGGCAATCGCCTCCTCGTCGCCGAGCGACGACGCTGCCGGCCCACCGCTGGCGTCCTCGCCGCCGGTGAACATTTCGACCATGAGCTTGGGCTGGCGCGGGGAGGGCGAGCGAACATTGGTCTCGGCATAGAATCCGTGCTGGGGCCTGCCCTCCTCCTCGAACCTGCCCAGCCACTGCTCGCCCTCCATGCCGGCCAGCTGGCATTCGCCCTTCTTCAGGGTCTTGGGCTTGACGCCGAGGCCGGCGAGGTTGGCCTCGCCGCGTGCGATGAGCGTGGGCTCATCGTCCGGCGGGCGGAAGGTATCGAGGCTGATCTGGAATCGGACGTCGGAATGGGCGCGGCCCTCTGCGCGAAAGCCCAGTTGAAGCTCCTCGTAGTCGCTGTCCGCATCGACCACCACGGCTCCCAGGCAGAGACCGCGGCCCGCGCTCGCCGGGTCGCCCACCCTCCGCACCCTCTCCAGCATGTCGCGCAACCGCGCCTCGGCATCCTGGAGCTGGGCAGCATCGTATGCAGTCGTAGTGATCGCCACATGGGCATCCTCGACGAGCACGTGCAGTTCGCGCACCTGGGCATCGGCGACGTCGACACTCGCGTAATGGCTGAGGAGGGTCTCGGTCGGGGACCATGCCTCCTGACTCGACAGCATCGAGGTATTGCTCTCGTAGTTGGTGCCACGCGCCAGCTCTTCCGATCGCGCGGCCACGACCGCATCGAACTGTACCGAGGTCACTCGTTGGGCGAAGCTGGTGACGGTCATGGTATGAAAGTCCGCGTCCCTACCGAAATAGAAGATCGCTTCGCCGGCGCCGCCGCCCATCGAATGGCTCGGCCGGAAGCTCTCGGGAAGATCAACCAGGAAGCGGCCTACGCAGTGGGTACGGGGCGCTTGCCCAGCAAGCGAGCCCATCGCGAGGTCCACGCCCTCGAAGCCTGCTGACCCTGGTGAACCGCCACAGCCGGCAACGAGCGTCATCATCAATCCGACAAGTATCCGCACCGCATGCGGCTGCCCGATCCCGGCAACCCGCTGGCTCATCGGGACTGGTACGCGCCAGGCCGCGGCTGAATGCTCTCGAGGATCGCGTCCCATAGCAGCAAGGCATCCTGCTCGCTCAGCGACGAGGCAGTTCCCTCACCGTTGAACTCGAGCTCCAGAGAGAGCGTTGGCGCGTTGCCGGGCGCTCGATCGACCGTCGCTTCCCAGGAGAACAAGTGCGTGCGTGTGCCATCCCGCTCTGCATAGCTCTCCAGGACTTCCTCGCCGGCGATTCCGTTGACGGTCTTCTCGCCCTCACGCAAGGTCGTGATGCGTGCGCGGCCGGCGGACGCGATGCCTTCCTTTCGGCCCATTCTGCTCAGCAGCGGCTCTGGAGCCTGCGCCGGCATCGTGGTGGCGAACTTGCCTTCCAGCCCTGGCTGCTGCGGAAACCCGAAGAACAGGGTGACGCTCTCGCGCTCATCCGGGAGCGACGGCTCCCCGACCAACCCGCGGTCGATACAGAAGCCTGGCCCCGCAGGAACTTCCCCGGCGACGCGTGGAGTGAGGCGGCGGGAAATGTCGGAAACATGGTGAAGGTACTTTTCATCGAGCTCTCCCCTCAGTACGTACTCGGCCTCCCGCGAGTGCAGAATCGCCTCCATCGTCATCCCCCCTGCGGTGACCTTCTGGCCGTTCTCGTACCAATGGATGGACTTCTTGCCGTACCCGAACACAATGCCCCGCAACTGATCGTGCTCAATGGGCTCGACGGACACCAATGTCGGTGCGCCCGCCTGGCCCACCTCTCTGCGCAACTCTTGCTCTCGAGCTGCAAACCTGTTCTCAGCCGCTTCCGGCGCGCCCACGGTCCTGATATCTACCCCCGCGATCCAGGCTGTTCCAAAGCTCACTCTGGCGTTCGAGGGAAGATCGAACAAGTAGCGCCCGATGCAGATTGTCCGGGAGTCATCCACCATGGGGACCATAGCATCGCTATGCCTCGCAAGCTGGAGGGAGACAGCCGCTGCAGCCAGCCCGCAAGCCAAGATGGCACCCACTACCTCCGCCCGGCTCCGATCGGATGCAAGAGTCATGCAAGCTTCTTGGTTGGCTCTAGTGTCGCGTTGGACATCGATTTCGGCCGGATTGTTCTACTCATTCCGAAGATCGCGCCCGCAGTGCAGGATTCAATCTGCTCTCGTCGCAAAGTTGCCAGGCACCTAAAACAAGGACGGCGACCGACATTTCCTGGCCATTGCCTGGCGCTCCTTGTGAAAGCCGCGCTCGATCATGCAGCTTTCCATCGCAGGTCCATGGCAATTGCAGGCGCGGACGCAATCGCGCCGCGCCTCCTGCGGTGTGGCCAAGCCCGTGACGCCGGGCGAGGCGACCCAGACCTCTTGGGTGCCGGTTCCGGAACTGCCGTACGCGCAACAGCCCGCAAGGCCCGTGGCCAGCACCCATGCCAGTGGTCGCGCGCACCAGGTGCTCGCGAAGCGCATCAGCGTCCCACGGCGCCAGGACGGACCCGTAGCTGCCAGTGCAAGCGCACCCGGATCCGGCCGAGCCGGTCGCAGTGGAGCTCCTGCACGCCGGACGGGCTCGGCTGGCCGTCGGCGTCGACCGCGATCGCGGTCTGGTAGCCCGGCGCGGTGGGCCGCGGGTTGAGCCGCGCGCCGGTCTCGTCGACCAGCACCGAGCGCCACGGGCGCTCATTTGCAGGTACTGTGCCGTCACCATCACGTGCCATGCACCAGCTCCCGGCTCAATACTTCATCCGGGAAATGGCGAATATCTGCCGCTTGTGCAGATAGCTCCAACTTGGTTCGCGACGGCCACCGATTCTCTGCACCAGATCCCGCCCATCGAGCACATCGTCCGTACTGGATGCCGGATACTCATCCGTATAGAGCGGGTTTTCTCCCCTGCGGTAAACGTCGAGAATCGACCTTTGGCGCGGAGTCAGAGGATCGCGGGGAGCCTGGGTCCTTTGCATGATCATGTGATCGCTGCCTCGATGAGCACGCCCCGACGCCATGTCTTGGCGATGCCGCTCTAGGTCCTGCTGGTAGCGGCGATCCGTCGCTTCCAGGCGGTCGTGAATATCGCGGTGCTCGCGCTCGTCCTGCGGGTCGGTCAGCAGGAAGTGCGCGCGCGAGTCGTGTACGTACTGGGCGAAGAATGCCGCCACTCCCTGCGCGGGCGCCGGCGCCTCTTCCCAATCCTCGCGGAATTCGTACGCCAGCGGAGGCGGTAGCGGACGATGATCGGGTCCAGTCCCACCCCGGCGCATGTGCTCCCGCTGCCGTTGCGGAAAGCTCGCGATCTCCTGCAGCTGCCGGATCATCTCGTCGTTGGCCTCGATCAGGTCGTTGCGATCCTGGCCACCAGAGCGGCGCACGAAAAGTTGCCTTGCGAACTCGTCTCTGTTCAGGATCTGCTTGCGCCAGCCCAGGTACGGCCTGCGGTGCGCCAGCACCTGCGCTTCCACTGACCGGCCGCTCCCGTCGGGCGCCACGGCCGCCATGTATGCATCGAAGGCGGCCTTGAGTTCGGGGCGAATCGCGAACTCGTCCTGCAGGCCGGCGCGGTCCACATCCTCTCGGCTGCGCAACGGCACCTTGGCCGCCAGCGCACGTTCGTACATGTCGTTCAGCGCGATCTGCGACAGCTTGTCGGCATGGGTCTGCCCTACCCTGCCATCTGGGAACCAGGTGCCCTTGCCTTGCGAATACAGCCCATAGCCGCCGCCCACATCCGAATGCATGCCCGGATAGACGACCTCCAGGCAGTTGCTCTGGTAGGCATGTGGCCTGCGCGCGAGATCCACCGGAAACGACGCCCGCGCCTCGTGCGCTGCAACGAAATGCACGCACTGCTCTACATCGTCCGGGATGGTCAAAAGGCTCTCGTCGCCCCACCCCTGGTGCCCTTCCACCGGCAACGGGAAAGAGTCGGCATAGCCCACCGAGGCTACCGTATCGAACAAGCCCATGAAGCGCACGCGCATGGGCACACCGCAATAAAATCCGCGCACGTCGCAGAAATGCCGCTGCAACTGATTCAGGAACGAACGAGCGGCCGCCGCGCCGCGCGAGAACCCGAAAAGATCGAATACGATGCCGTCGATCTTCGGGTTCTCTGACGCAGTCAGCATGTGGGTCAGCTGGCGCTTCCAGCGCGGCAGCAGGTCGTCGTTCTTGACCGCGTTGGTGATGTCGCGTGGCCTATCGGGCACAAGAAGGCGCCTGGATACCTTCCGGGAAACTTCATTGGCGATGTAGAGAAAGGCGTAGCGGATTCGCTCCGCCCCCATCGTGCCTTTGGCGGCACCGTCCTTGTGCGGCCTGGGCTCACCGATTTCAGGAAACGGCGTGCCGACGCCTTGAACATAGAGGCGGTACACGCCTTCATTGTTCCGTTCCTCGCAAGCCTTGAACAGCCTAGCCACGTTGCTATGCGCCCCGGAAGGTTCGTCCTCTGTCAGATGATTGCGGGTGCCATCGAAGAAGATCGAGAAGCTAAGTGTCAACCGGCAGGTGCTGCCCGGCTCGCAGAGATTCGGACGCACTGGACGCCCGGCCCGGGCGGACGGAGCATTATCGGGCGTATAGGCAACCTTGCTCATGGCGTGTCCTTCTTCCTGAAGAAATCCTTCTCGGGATACCCCGGCCCCGGATAGTCCGGATGATCCGGAGCGAGCATGCTCGGAATAATCGCGACTTCGTCGTCATTGACGATATGCAGCCACACCCTGCCGACTTCGGTATAGGGATGGATCGGCACCGCCTTCTCGTGCCACCGGCAGTTCTCCCCGTATGGCTCGCATCGCTCCCACCGCACCGTTGCCTGCAGACCTTCGTGCCAGCGCACCGGCAACGACACGCAGCAGACCGTACTTCCTCCCGTCCCTGCTGGGCCGGCCCATGCACCATCCACCGTCACGCTTCGCACGAGCGTATCGCTTGGGTC
Source organism: Luteimonas salinisoli (assembly GCF_013425525.1). Classification (GTDB taxonomy): domain Bacteria; phylum Pseudomonadota; class Gammaproteobacteria; order Xanthomonadales; family Xanthomonadaceae; genus Luteimonas; species Luteimonas salinisoli. The sequence continues at coordinate 106,628 of NZ_JACCKA010000093.1, forward strand.
GTGGTCCATCGCCGTCACGCTGGTCCCGAACCGCGCATCCGGGTCCGCGCCGCAGGCGACCAACATCGGCAGAAGGGACAAAATCACCGAGACCGGCAGCTTCGCGGAATCTGCCCTCTCGCAGGCTAGCAGAACCCCTTTTGTCATGACACTTCCCGCTCACTGAAGTAATCCTTAGCTGGAAAATCCAGGCCGTGGTGCTCCGGATGACCTGGACCTACCATGCTCGGAATGACCAGCACTTCACTGTCGCTGCTGATATGTAGCCAAGTTCTGCCCAACTTCTCGTATTGGTGGACTGACAGCACGTTTTCATGCCTGTCACAAGCCTCCTCGCCAAGCACCGGGTTCTCGCGATCGAATGGTTCACTTCGCTCCCGACACAGCTTCGCCTGCAGACCTTGGCGCCAGCGCACCGGAAACGACACGCAACAGACCGCAGTGCCTCCCGTTCCTGCTGGACCGCCCCATGCACTCTCCACCATTCCGCTGCGCGCCAAGGTATCGGTGGGGTTGTGGCGCATCAGCGTCACGCTGCTGCCAAACGTGCGCTCCCCGGTTGCCGGATCCGTGTAGGCGCTACCATTTCCGCAAGCGGCCAAAACCGGAAACAACAGAATTGTAATCTGTGCACTTCTGATACCCAGGTAGAGACTGGCGCTATTCTTGCCCATTTCTATCACCGCCCTTCTCGCCGTTTTTTGCCCTTTTCAAGTAACGCGACCAGACGAAAATGACCAGCATTGCCAACACTGCATAAGGGGTCGCGGCGAGATAGCCGTCATTCATGGATCTATCGAAAAAAATCCAAGTCCAGAACGGCACAATGGCAAGGACATAGCCAGACGAATGGACTACTGGAAACACAGCAACAACACGCAACGCGGATTTCCATGCTAGCGATGGCATCGTCGTCCAGCCTTTCGGCCATGCAAACTTAATAAAAAGCTCAGCAACAACAAAAGAAGATATCGCTAGGAGTGCAAAAATTCCCATCACGCCTTCCGCTTTCCTAACTCACGCCGGTGATGCATCAATAGCGTGCGAACCTTCGCGGGATCGAAGCTCAGACGGCATCAGCACGTCCCACAGCATGTCGCCCCGCAGGCGGTCTCGCACCGCGCGCTGCTCGGATAGCTCCTCAACCGACGCTCCGCGTTCAAGGCACCACCCGATCAGGCTGATCTGATCGGTGGGATCTTCGTAGCCCATTGCTTTGGCTTTCTCGATCACCTTTGTCGCCATCGCATGCTGCGCTTCTCGCTGGGACAGGGAGGTATGCGGCGCAACGTAACCTTTCAGTTCGTGCAGCAAAACGTCCGGCGCGCTGCTGTCGAGCAACGCCTGATATTGGCGCTTGTCCAACAGGGGCGAGACGTTCAGGGGTGAGACGTTGATCCGCGGCACCTCGGTGGCTGATGGCAACGGCAGCATATAGCCATGGCCGTCCCGGTCGGCGCAGCAGACTTGCCGCCATGGTAAGCAGAAGGCCGCACGCTGGCGTGGGTTCCAGATCTCCAGTATGGCGCGCAACACGCGCCCGTCGCCCAACCTCAGATACCCGCGTTTCACACCGTCCGGAAACGGTGTGACTATCCAAGGCTGCAAATGGCGGAAGGCTTCGCTGGAATCGCACGTGCCTGCCAACCAGGTGACGCCGCGAGCGATGCCGTCGATGCCCGCCACCTGGGCCTGTTCCGCATCCAGCAGCCAGGGGCCGAGCCCTTGCGCATCTTCGGACTCCTGATCGAAGAAGCTGTGGCCGGCATAGCGCCTTTTGCGCAATGCCTGCCCCAATTCGTGCTGCATGGCGCCGTCGAGCAGAACGAAGCGATGAATCTCATTCGCACCGTCCAGCGTCTGCGTCCACGCCTCAGGCAAGGGGTTCATAGTGGCACCACCGGGTTGCCACTCAGCGCGGCCTTGGCGATGCAGTCGAGGCAGACTTCCTGAAACTGTACAAGTTCCATATCCAGGCTCGTCGGCCCCACGAAGCTCTTCTTCCCCGCATGCACCCGGATCTCGCCCGGGCAGGCGATGACGATGTTGCCGTCCTCGATGGTCAGGCTGGCCCCGCCTGCTGTTGCCAGGTGGATGGTCTTGCCGGCGGCCATCTCGATTTCGGCGTTGGCGCTGATCAGCTTCAGCTGGTCCTTCGACTGCAGCTTGAGCTGGTCGTTCTGGGCCTGGAAGTCCAGCTCGCCTTCGCCGGTCACCAGGCTGAGCGTGATTTCCTCCTGCTGGCCCTCCACCGCGGCGGCGAGCATGCCGATGGCCTGGCCGGCGTGCAGGCGCAGATTGCCGGCCACCGCCAGGTGGCTGGCCTGGCCGCTGGCCAGGGTGAGGGTCTCGCCGACCGCCCAGGTCAGGCCTTGGCCGGCCACCAGGCCGATACCGGCCGGCGCGGCCAGCCCCAGCAGGGCGTCGCCGGTGTGCGGGATGCGGCCCGCGCCGGCGGCAGGGCTGCGCTCGACGGCCGCACCGCGCGCGTCGTCGAACCCGTCGCCGGGCACGGTGGTCTTGGCGCTCGCCAGCAGGGCCTGCAGCGGCGCCTGGTCGTCGACCAGGCGCGAGGCGGCGACGGCGTGGGCGCCCTCGTGGCCGGCCAGGCGCACGGTCTGGTGGGTGGCGGCGGCGCTGGAGAAGGTCTCGCCCAGCGCCCGCAGTTGCCCGAGCAGTGCGGCCGGGCCGACGGCATCGCCGGCCGGGGTCTCGCCCGGCTTGTCGTAGGCGCTCAGCCACAGCCCGGCCTCGGCCCGCACCGCGCCCCAGGCGTCGGTGCGCAGCTCGAAGCCTTCGCCGCGGAAGCTGCCGCGGTAGTTGTCGGCCTGGTTGATCAGGTGGCCGAGGTTGAGCTGGCTGGCGGCCTGGGTGGTCGCCAGCTGCAGGCGCAGCTGGCCGTCGCTGTCGTCGAACACGAGGCGGCTGTGGCCTTCGCCGCCCCATTCCTTGGATTTGACGCCCCACAGGGCGGCGGCGTTGCGGTGCGCATCGTCGCCGGCGCCCATGCCGTGCCAGGGCGGCGCGTGGCCGCCGGCGAGGTTGGCCTGGGCGCTGGGGCGATGGTCGGAGGCCTGGGCATAGGCGCTGGCATCGGCGTCCGCCGAGCGCCCACCGGGCGTCGGCGCCACGCCTGCCTCGCCCTGGCCGTTGTACAGCGCGCCGGTCACCACCGGGCGATCGATATCGCCCTCCAGGAACGCGACCAGCACCTCCTGCCCGATCCGCGGCAGGAACTGGCTGCCCACGCCCGGCCCGGCGTAGCGCTGCGCCACGCGCAGCCAGCAGCTGTCGGCGGCCTCGCCGGCGCCCTGGCCCTGCTGCCAGTGGAAGCGCACGCGGATCCGGCCGAGCCGGTCGCAGTGGAGCTCCTGCGCGCCGGACGGACTGGGCTGGCCGTCGGCGCCGACCACGATCGCGGTCTGGTAGCCGGGTGCGGTGGGGCGCGGGTTGAGGCGGGCGCCGGTCTCGTCGGCAAGCACCGGGCGCCAAGGGCGCTCGCGGTCCACGCCCTCGAAGCGGTTGGCATAGCCCACGGCGTCGGCGCGGGCGAGGATGGCGCGCTCGCCCTCCGCGTCGTCGGCGTCGCGGGGCCAGGCCGGCGCCGGGCCGAGCCGGGTGCCGATGCCCTGGCGCAGATCCAGCGGCAGGTTGTTGACGCCGGCTTGGTGGATCCGGGTGATCAGCACTTCGGACGGGGGCGTTTCGCCCTGGGCCGGGGCCTGGGTCAGGCGGAACCAGGTGCCGGCGCGGAAGCTGCGCGCCGTGCCCTGCCCGAACCACGCCTGCTGCCGCGCCTCGCGCGCCTGCGCCAGCAGGCCGGCCAGGCGCTCGGCCTCGCCCGAGCCGGCGAAGGCATACGCGCCGGACGGGTCGTAGGCTTCCAGCGCCGCGTCGGCCGCGCCGGCGGACTCGAGCGGCAGCTGCGCGGTTCCGGCCTGGCAGGTTTGGTAGTCGCTGCTGAGCAGGGTCAGGCGGCCGGCGCCGATGCCGCGGCGGCGGCCGAAGGCCAGGATGCTGTCGTGCGATTCGGTGGCGTCGCTGCGGTGGAAGCGCACCCCGCCGTGCCGCTCGGAGCCGGCGTCCTCCGGCTGCGCTGCGCTGTCGGCGAAGATCACCATGCGGTGGCCGCAGGCGTCGTCCTCCGACTCTTCCAGCCGCCAACCCAGCCCTTCCTCGGCCAGCAGCCGGCCGATGAAATCGAAATCGCTCTCGCGGTATTGCACGCAATAGCTGCGCGGCCGCGCCTGGGCCAGGAACGGGCCGACGTCGTCGCCCAGCCGCCAGGCCGCCAGCGGCGCGTAGCCGGCGAACACGGTTTCCACGATCTCGGCCACGCTGCGTTCCTGGAACACGCGGCTGTGGCGGCCCTGGGTGAGCAGCCAGGTCCACGGCACCAGGCACAGGCGGTAGCGCGCCATGCCGCCGTCGGTGCCGATGCAGGCCGCCTCGCGCACCAGGCCGGTGCGTACGGCCTGGCCGCCGTCGGCCAGCCGGGTCAGCAGCCGCGCCGGCCGGCCGAGCCAGCCGTCCAGCGGCAGGCCGGCATCGGGCGAGAGCGCGTCCACCCACCACTCGAACCCCTGCGAGAGTTCCTCGCGGCCGCGCCAGCGTTCCACCAGCAGGTCGGCGGGCGCGTCGGGCAGTTCCAGGCGATAGAGGCGGGTCGCATCGTCGATGCGGATGAGCGAGGCCAGAGCATCGCGCACGTCTTCCAATGAGTGCATCACGCAGACTCCGTGGCTTGACCAGGCCCCGTCCGCTCCGTGCGACACCCTCGCGACGGTCCGGCGGTGGCCGACTTCCTGTTCCGCAACTTAGCAAAAACCGCGGCCCTCGAGTATAGGGAAAGTCCGGCGACTCTGTAGAATCGGTTCCACAATCCACCTGCCGAGCACCGCCATGCTGGAACTGGAAGACCTGCTGGCCCCGATCTCCGAGGACCTGCCCACCGGCGAGGACCTGTCGTTCTCCCCCGAATTCGACGCGATCCAGGAAGCCCGCCGCGCCGACGACCCGACCCTCGAGCAGGGCGAATGGGTCACCGACATCAAGTACGCCGACTGGACCGCGGCCTCGAAGATGTGCGCCGAACTGCTGCAGCGGCGCACCAAGGACCTTCGCCTGAGCGCGTGGCTGGCCGAGGCCAATGCGCAGGTGCACGGCTTCCCCGGGCTGACCATCGGTTTCCGGCTGGTGGCCGGGCTGTGCGACCGCTACTGGGACGAGGTGCACCCGCAGGCCGCGGACGGCGACTACGAGGAGCGCATCGGCAACCTCGCCTGGCTGCTCACCAACGCGCTGCAATGGCTGCGCACGCTGCCGATCGCGCAGGGCCCGCAGGGGCGCTTCGGGCTGGGCGATTTCGAGGCGGCGCATGCCCGCAGCGGCGCCGGGGAAGCCGGCGGCGAGGGCCAGCCGGACCTCGAGCTGATGGAGGCCGCGCGTCGCGACACCCCGCACGAGTTCTACCTGCAGCTGATGCGGGACGTGCCCGACTGCGTGGCGGCGCTGCAGGAGCTGCAGCTGTCGGTGGACGCGCGGCTGGGCACCGACGGCCCCAGCTTCACGCCGGTGCGCGACCAGCTGGAGCACCTACAGAAGACCGTGCTGCGCTTCGCGCGCGATGCCGGGGTGCTGGTCGGCGACGCGGGCGCTGCCGGCGACGGCCCGGCCGACGATGCCGAAGGCGGCGCGGCCGGCGCGGAAACGCAGGCGGCCACCGGCCAGGGCGGGGCGATCGCCTCGCGCCGGCAGGCGCTGGCGCAACTGCGCCAGGTGGCGGAGTTCTTCCGCCGCACCGAGCCGCACAGCCCGGTGGCGTATCTGGCCGACAAGGCCGCGCGCTGGGGCGAGATGCCGCTGCACGTATGGCTGAAGCGGGTGATCAAGGACGATAACGCCCTGTCGCAGGTGGAAGAGTTGTTGGACGTCGACGGCAGCCAGGAGTCGTTCGGGGGCTGACCCCTCGGATCACCGGGGGCGGCGCCGGGGCCCCATACTCCGGGGGCGGCCCAGATTCCCGTAGGAGCGGCCCATGGCCGCGAAGGCCGCGGGAGATTCCGGTGGGGATGGCGGCTATACCGGGCGCTGCCGACCGCGCCGGCTTTCGCGTGCATGGCACGCTCCCAAGAGAGCCGGCCGCCCGCGACACCGGGCGCGGCCGAATGCCTTGCTCAGAGCACGCGGAACTGGATGCGGCGGTTGCGGGCGCGACCGTCGTCGGTGGCGTTGTCGGCGATCGGCTCGTCCGGACCCTTGCCGAGCACGCTCAGGTTGGCGCGCGGGATGCCCTGCTCTACCAGGTAGCTGCGCACCGCTTCGGCACGCGCCTGGCTGAGCGCCAGGTTGGCCTGGCGCTGGCCGACGTCGTCGGTATGGCCGACGATCTGCACGCGGGCATCGCCGATCTCCTGCAGCTTCTCGGCCATCTCGTCGAGGATGTAGCGGCCCAGATCGGTGAGCCGCGCGCTGCCGCTCTCGAACTCGATGATGCGGTCGCCCAGCGTGGCGTCCAGCAGCCCCTGCCCGGAACCGCCGGTGCCGAGACTGTTGGTCACGGTGTAGGTGCTGTTGCTGGCCAGGCTGAGCTCGCTGGCGACCTGCTGACGCTGCGCCTCGTTCACCACCTCACCGCTGATGCGCACGGCCTGGCCGTTGACCTCCAGCTTGCCCGCCGAGACGCGCTGCAGGCCCGGACCGATCATGCCGGCGACGTAGCGGCCCCAGTTGGGCGGCGTCGGAATGGATTCCACCTGCACCCGGTCGACCACCCGCTCGCTGCCGTAGACCTCGCGCAGCTTCTCCAGGATCTGCGTCTTGGTGGCCTGGTCCGGCACCACGCCCTCGGCGATCACCGGCGCCGCGGCGTCCTGGGCGGTCAGGGCGCCGGCGCACAGCGCCAGGACGAGGAAAGCGACGACACGCTGCATGTTCATGCTCCGAGGAAGGTTTCGCCGAAGATCGCGCGCGCGGCCTTCAGCGACAGGTCGTGGCGGTCGACGTAGCTGGCCAGCTTGTTGAGCGCGTAATCGCCGGGCAGGTGATCGTCCACCCACTCGGCGTCGTCGACCCGGATCAGGTGTTCGGCGGCGGCCTGGGGATCGAGCACCGCGCGCAGGATCTGCTGGTCGGCGCCGTTGAAGCCGACGATCATCCGCGGCGCGTCCTCGTCGCGCACCAGCACCGCCAGCTCGAAGTCGCCGCGGGCGACGAAAGCGGCGACGATGTCCAGCCAGAACGCGCCCACCAGCGGCCGGTACAGCGGATCGCGCGGCAGCGGCAGCTCCAGGCCCTTGTCGATCGTGACGCCGCTGCCGGTGAGCACCGGCTGCAGCAGCAGCCCCAACGCCGGCAGGGTGCGCCGCAGCACCACGTCGGCATGCCCGGAATCGCGCAGCAGCCGCTCGAGCGAGCCGATCGTCTGCAGGTCCATGAAATCGGCGAACGGCGCCGCGTAGGCCGTCGGATCGATGCTCAGGTCGTAGCGGCTCTCGGCCAGTTCCTGCAGCGCCGCGGCCGCCTCGTCCGCGTCGACCGCGCTGCGCGCCTGCCGCGACAACCCGTTCCAGACCCGGCTGAGCGCCATCGGGCTGCGACCGATGAAGCCGAGCGGGCTGCCCACCTCCAGGCGGATCGCCGAGAGCAGCGGGAAGCGCCGCTGCGAGGCGTCGCGGCTGGGCAGGAAGTGTCCGCACACCACCAGCCGGCTACGCGAGCCCATGAAGGCGTAGTGGACGTCCGGCGCCTGGTCGTAGAGGCGCTTCCAGTCGGGATTCTGGCTGAGCAGTTCGATGCTGCTGCCGGCCCAGCGGTCCAGCAGGCCCATCAACTGGTGATTGTCGGCGGTGCGCACGAAGTCCCCGCGGGAGGGGACCTTGCCGAAGTAGCTGACCGCCGCCGAGACCGTCTGCGTCATGCGCCCTCCTCCGTGTCCTGCGCGTCCGCGGAACGCGCCGTCGCCCCGGCGACCGTCGCCGGCAGCTGCAGTCCGCGCTGCCAGTCGCTGTTGCCTCCGCCCGAACCGGGACGGCGGGTGATGCGCATCACCACCGACACCGACACGCCCTCCTTTTCCCAGGTCAGGGTGCTGCTGTCGTCGCGATGCGCGGCCGAGGCCAGCTCCATCATCCGCGCCAGGCCGTTGCCGCCCGGCGCGTTGACCAGCTCCACGGTGCGTCCGTCGCTGGTCACCGCCGACAGCTTCACCCCGGGGATCGCGCCCGGGTTCGGCCATTGGAAGGTCTGCCAGGCCGGCGGGGTGTTGCGATAGCGCAGGACCTGGCCGTCGATCTCGAGGGTGAACTCGACCGCGCCGATCGCCGGCTGCGGTTGGATCTCGAAGATCGTGGTGTCCGCGGCGCCGGCCCCGCCCGGCTGGCCGCTCACCCAGTCGCCGTAGCCACTGACCAGCGCCGGCTGCAGGGTGATGCCGAGGCCGGCCCAGCGCCGCGCCTCGAGCAGGTTGCCCCGCTGCAGCACCAGGGTGCCCAGGGTTTCCTTGTTGAACGCCGCGATCGCGCCGGAGGCGCCGAAGATCGCCGCCACGTCGCTGGGTGCGGCATCGACGTCCGCGCCGGGATCGAACGGAAACTGCCGGCCGATGCGGCCGCGGAACGGTTCGTAGACCTGCGCCGCCCAGACCCGGTTGACCTCGGCCTCGGTGGGCGGCACCAGCGCGGCGAAGGTCTCGGTGAGCGGCCGCAGCAGCAGCGGCCGCAGCGCATCGCGCTGGCCCTCGTCCAGGCCGGTGAGCATCTGCTCGTCGACCAGCGCCAGCGCCGCATTGAGCTCCGAGCCCTCGTTGCCCAGGGTGTCCTGCATCAGCCGGCGCGCGCCGGGGCCCGGCTCGCCCTCGGTGCGGATCGCGTTGAGCCGGCTGCGCAGCTTGCCCAGGGTCTGGAAGTAGCTGTCGATCAGTGCGGCGCCGTCGCGCTTGGACACCAGCCGCGCGAAGCCTTCGAAGGCCTTGCCGATCGGGCCCATCGGCGCGGTGGCCGGCCGGCCCGTTTCCGGGTCGACCTGCGAGGACACCGACGACGGCGTACGCCGCAGGATCACTCGCTGGAACCAGGCGACGAAGCCGCCCTTGGCCGCGTCCATGCCGCCGGCCGCGGCGGCGGGGTTGTCCCAGACGGTCTGCTCGTTGACCGCCTCGAGCAGCGCGCGCAGCGGCGAATTCTGCGGGTCGCCGATGCTGTTCATGCGGGTGACGGCGGCATCGAAGCTGCCGAACGGCGCCACGCTCACGCCCTGCAGGAACTTCTGCCACTCCTGCGCGTACTCCTGCTTGTACATCGTCGCCAGCTCGCGCGAGATGTGCTCGGGGCTGCCGGCCAGCGAAAGATCGCTCTGCTCGGTGGTGTCGAGCACCCAGTCGGTGGTGCTCAGCTCGGTGTTGGCGGCCTCGTCGATCGCACCCTTGACGTAGTCCTCCCAGGCCTTGCGCGAGAACGCCCCGGAGATGGCGTAGCTGCCGGCGATGGCATCCTTGTTGCGCTCGTCGCCGATCAGGCTGTTGACCGTGATCGTGGGGAAGCGGGTGGCCGCGCGCGCCTTGACCTGGGCGAAAACGCGGTTGATCGCCGGCTCGCCGCGGGTGGCCTGGGTCAGCGCGGCGCGGGCGTCGGAAATCAGCGAGACGCGGGTGTCGACCCGCGGCCAGGCCGGATGGTCGGCACGGGCGACATAGAAGCTCATCAGCTTCTCCGCCGCGCGTGCCATGTCCTCGCGCGACATCTGGCCGCGGTTGGCATCGAGCCAGCCGCGCCAGAAGCGGGTGAGCTGGTGGCCCAGGTGGGCGCGCTCGACGCGCTCGGGATTGCCGAGCATCAGGTAGGTCTTGAGCGCGTTGTAGGCATCGTTGGTATCGGTGGGCGAGGCCTCCTGGTACAGGCTTTCCTCCTTCGCCTGCTCGCCCCGCGTGGGCTCGGCGAGCGCGTCTCCCTGCGCCACCACCTCACCGAGGAAGGCCTCGATGCGCGCGCCGGTCGGCGCCAGCATCACCTGGCGCATGCCGTCGAAGTACTCCTGCAGCAGCTTGGCCTCGATCCGGTCGCCCTGGTAGAGCCCGAGCCGGGTGGCCACGCTGCGCTGCTCGCGGTAGCGCGACACCTGCTCGAGTCGGTCCTGCAGCAGCAGCAGCGCGTCGATGCGGGATTTGAGGTCGACGCGCTCGTTCTGCACCCGGACCGCCTGCTCCAGGTCCTTGGTGGCGTTGGCGACCAGCTGGCGGTTGGTGGTGTAGGACCAGGTCCACAACCCCAGCACCAGCGCCAGCGCCGCCACCGCACCGAGGAACACCGCATAGCGCAACCGGGTCTGGTGCGGGCTGGAATACTGCTGCACCAGCTGGCGGTCGGCGAACACCACCTTGCGGAACAGGTCCTTGAGGAAGTGCGCGGTCTGCCCGGAGGGTTCGGAGCCAGCGGCGCGCGCCCCGCCCTGCAGCGAGAACTCCCGGCCGATGCGCTCGGAGGCGTAGTGCACCGAGTTGCCTTCCTGCAGCGCGCTGGTGAAGTAGAAGCCGCGGAACACCGGCTTGAACTGGTACGGATTGTCCTCGAACAGCGTCGCCACGAAGGTCCGCAGCGCCGGCTTGATGCCGACGAACTCCAGCGGCAGCGCCAGCAGCCCGGGCGACACTTCCCGCCCGCGCTGCATCGCCATCTGCGCCAGGCTCATTTCCTTCAGACCGTCGGCGAGCTCGTCGAAATGCCGGTCGAAGCTGGCCAGCGCATCGCCGCCGGCCTGCGGATCGAACGGCAGCGTCGCGCCCCACACGTTCTCGCGCTCGGACGGGTCCAGGCCGCGGAAGAACTCGGTGAATCCGGCGATCAGGTCGGCCTTGGTGAACACCACGTAGACCGGCGCGAACACCTCGAGGCGCTCGGTGATCTCCTGCACCCGCTGGCGCAGGTTCTTGGCCAGCTCGATCGCGAACTCGGGCTTGCTGCCGGACAGCTCCGCGATGCTGGCGGCGATGATGATGCCGTTGATCGGCGCGCGGGGACGGTGCTTCTTCAGCAGGTCGAGGAACGTCAGCCACTCCAGCCGGTCCTCGACGCTCACCGAGTAGCGGCCGGCGGTGTCGAGCACGATCCCCTCGGTGGTGAAGTACCAGTCGCAGTTGCGGGTGCCGCCGATGCCCTGGATGACGTTGCTGCGGTTGTCCTCGAACGGGAACTTCAGCCCGGAATTGAGGATCGCCGAACTCTTGCCGGCGGCGGGGTTGCCGATGATCACGTACCAGGGCAGCTCGTACAGCGCCGCCTTGCCCTTGAGCACGCCGATCCGCGACGACTTGATCGCCTTGACCGCCTCGAGCATGCGCTCGCGCAGTGCCTCGGTGTCGGCACGCGTGGCGGGCTGCGCGTTGGCGACGGCGCGCTCCGCCTCGCCCTCGACCATCTGGTCCAGGCCCTTGGCGGCGCGCCGCGCGCGCACCCGGCGCACTCCCCACACCATCGCCCAGACCAGCAGCGCCACGACCAGCAGCAGCAGCGCCCAGACGCCGATCTGGCGCAGGCCGTCGGCGCCGAAGTACATCAGCGCGGCGGCGGAGGCGATGCCGATCACGGCCAGCACGCGGTAGTCGGTGAGGTAGTACCTGAGTCTGTAGAACATCTGCGGGCGGGATCCGGTTAGGCGGCGAGGTCCGGCGCCTGGCCGGAGACCTCGGGGGAGGACACGTGGTCGGAGGAAGGCGCGTCGGGTGGCGCGAACGCGACCGCGGCGCGCTCGCGCCCGGCGGTCACGGCCAGCGCCAGCGCGGGCTGCCCGGTCGAACGGACCTGCGCGGCCGCCAGCGCCAGCAGTGCCAGCGGGGCGACGTGGCCGAGGTGGCCGCAGGACCCGCCGAGAGCCGGCGCCTGGACGGCGACGTCGAGTTCGGGACAGGCGGCCGCGGCCGCGGAGCCGGCTTCGACGGCGCAGCCGGCACGCTGGTCGGCGTCGCTGAGCAGCAGCGCCACCGCATCCGGCTCGAGCGACGAGGCCCGCAGCGCGCGCTCCAGCAGCGCGGCGCTGGCGCGCGCCGCGACGCGCGCGCTGGCGTCGGGATCCACCGCGCACAGGCGCACGCGATGCAGGGCGACGGCGGCCTCGGAGACCTGCGCAGTCGCCGGCCCCGGCGGCCGAAGCAGCACCCCGGCGGCGCCTTCGCCCGGCACCAGGCCCTCCCGGCGGCGGCCGTCCATCAGCCGTCCGGCGTCGGCCAGCGCGGCCACGCTGCGCTCGCCGACCGCCGAATCGCAGGCCAGCAGCAGTTGCCACGGCGCTCCGTCCGGCTCGGCGGTGCCGAGGCGGTCCAACAGCCGCCAGACGTCCGCCGCTCCCTGCATCGGCATCGCCTCGAACCCGACGCGCCGCGGGTCCAGCCCGGCGTCCAGCGCCAGTTGTCGCAGCCGCCCGTCGCAGGCCTGGCGCAGTGCCGCCGGCCAGCTCGCGGGCAGCAGCGCGCGCACCTGCACGGCCTCGCGCACGTCCTCCCGTTCGCTGCGACGCAGCCCCGCGATCACCCGCTGCTCGGCGACCGGCAGCGGCGGCAGCAGCGCCGCGAGCGCGTCGAACAGCTCCAGCGCCACCGGCTCCAGCAGCGCCAGCGCGCGCAGCTGCTCCGGGTCCGGCCGCAGCGCCTGCGGCAGCGCGTCGGCCGCTGCATCGGTGTCCAGGTCGGCGACGAAGGCCGCGAAGACCGGCATGCCGTCGCGGTCGCGCAGGCGCGGATGCAGCCCCGGCCGCGGCGCGTCCGGCAGCGCGGCCAGCACCGCTTCGGGGGTCTCGCCGCAGGGCAGGCGCACCGCGCCCGCAAGGCAGTCCAGCGGCCGATGGAAGCGCTCGGCATCGCTCTCGAGGGCTTCGGCAGGCGCCGCCGGCGCCTCCGCGGCCGGCGCGCGGCGGCGCGCGGCGCGCAGGCGGCCGACCGCCCAGAATCCGGCCAGCAGGCCCAGCGGCACCGCCGCGAGCCAGAGCAGCATCTGTCCACCGCCGGGCGTGGCGCCGCTGGCGCGCCAGTACAGGATCGCGCACAGCCAGACCGCCGCGAAGACCGCCACCACGACCAGACCCGTACGCCAGAATCCCGACAACTTCATCCTCGCTCCCTGAGCCTTCCCTGCGCGGGAATCCCCCGTTTCCCGGTCAGCACCCCGCCATCGGCGCCCGTGCAGGCGCCGGCGCGCAACGGGCGCCGCTGCGGAAGGTCCTCTCGGCCACGATGCCGTCGACCGCATGGCCGCCTGCGATGCAGCGGCCGCGACCGCGGCGGTCGCCGGACACGGTGAAAGGATGCGACATGGTCCATCTCCCCAACTGCGCGCACTGCGCTCGATCCTTCGGCGCCCCGTTTCGGGGCCCCGGCCCCTCCCGGGCCGGAGAGGGAAGATAGCAGGACTGGGCCGCCGATATCACCTGCCCTGCCCCTCCTGCTGGCGCCTGGCGCGCTTGGCCCGCACGCACTCATCGCCCATTTCCACGTGCACGTAGTCCTTGATGCTGCGCCAGTTGCCGCCCCAGACCAGCCCGGCCTGCACCGCCAGCTCGCCATAGAGGAAATACGCGCGCCTGGTCCAGGCGTCGCCCATGTCCCATTGCAGCTTGCCTTCGCGCATCGGCGCGCTGTCCAGCGCCAGCCCGTACTGGTGGCAGCTCGACCACGCCCCGGCGTTGGTGGCGCGGCCGCCGCGCAGCAGCTCCGCCTGGCGCTCGGGACTGCGGTAGCCCTCCACCAGCACCATCTCGATACCGTACTGCTCGCGCATCACCCGGTAGATGGCCAGCACCCGCTGCTGCAGGTCGGGGCTCAGGCGGTCCCACTTGCGGTCGGCGGTCACGATTTCGGGCTTGATCCGCCGCACCTCGGCGGTGGTGAAGACCGCCGGCGGCGGCGGCGGTGGCGGCACCAGGCGCTCGCCGCGCAGCAGCTCGGCGATCATGGTGCGCGACTCGGACAGGTCCTGGCCGGTGAAGCCCTCGAGGACCACGTGCTGGCGGAACGCCAGGATCAGCAGCGGCGGCACGCAGACCAGGGCGACGGCGATGCCCAACACCAGGCGGTGC
>NZ_JACCKA010000094.1:0-10424 GCF_013425525.1 Luteimonas salinisoli
CTGGTCGACGTCAGCACCCCGCGTCCGGACCGCGACTCGGGCTCGCTGCGCGCCTTCAACCTGATGCGGGTGCTCGCCGAGGACGGCGACCGCGTCGAATTCCTGCCCGACGACCGCGCCGACGCCGGCGCCTACGCCGAGGCGCTGCGTGCGTTGGGGGTGGTGGTGCACGCCGGCGCCGGCGGGTATCCGGACTGGTTCGCCCGGTACCTGCGCGGCTTCGACGTGCTGGTGGTCAGCCGCTACCACCTTGCCGAGTTCCTGGTCCCGCTGGCGCGGCGGATCGCACCCGGCGTGCGCGTCGTGCTCGACACCGTCGACCTGCACCACCTGCGCGAACGGCGCGAAGCCGAGCTGGGCGACGACGGCCGGCTGCGACGGCTGGCGGCGATCACCCGTCGACGCGAACTGCGCGCGGTGGCCGAGGCCGACGTGACCTGGGTGGTCAGCCCGGTGGAGGCGGCGCTGCTGCGCGAAGCGCTGCCGCAAGCGCGCGTCGCGGTGCTGCCCAACCTGCATCGGGCCGAGGAGTCGCCGGCCGGATTCGCCGAGCGCGACGGGCTGCTGTTCGTCGGCGGCGCGCGCCACCCGCCCAACGTCGATGCGCTGCGCTGGCTGCTGGCGGAGATCTTTCCCCGCGTGCGCGCGCGCCTGCCGCGGTGCGAGCTGCAGGTGGTCGGCGACGGCCTGCCGGAGGCGGTCGCGGGGCTGCCGCCGAGTCCGGGCGTGCACCTGCACGGCCACGTCCCCGAGCTCGCCCCGCTGCTCGCCCGCTGCCGCGTGGGCCTGGCGCCGCTGCGCTTCGGCGCCGGCGTCAAGGGCAAGATCAACCTGTGCATGGCCGCCGGCATGCCGGTGGTGGCCACCGCCTGCGCCGCCGAGGGGATGCACGCGGCCGACGGCGTCGAGCTGCTGGTCGCCGACGCACCCGAGGCGTTCGCCGACGCGGTGGTGCGCCTGCACGAGGACGCGGCGCTGTGGTCGCGGCTGGCGCGCGCCGGTACCGCCAACGTCCGCACCCACTTCTCATTCGATGCCGCACGGGCCACCATCGCCGCCTCCTTCCCCCCGGCCCGAGGCTGATGCGGCTGCTCCTGATCGCCTACGAGTTCCCGCCCAGCCCTTCGCCGCAGTCGCTGCGCTGGACCTACCTGTGCCGGGAACTGGCCGCGCTCGGTCACGAGGTGCACGTACTGGCACCGGACCTCGGCGGCCGGACGCCCGGACTGCCGGCGCTGCCTGCGGGCGTGCACGTGCATCGCAGCTTTCCCGGGCCGGTGCGCGGGATCCTGGCGGTGGTGCGCAAGGGCGTGCAGCGCGAGGCGGTGCGGGCCGCGGGCGCGACGCCCTATCCGATCCGGCCGCCGCGCAACTGGAAGCAGCGCGTTTCCGAGGTCGTGCAGAAGATCGCCGAGTACGTGCACTTCCCCGACATCCGCGGCGAATGGCGGCCCTGGGGCCGGCGCGAGCTGCGGCGCGTGCTCGAGGCCGTCGCGCCGGACGTGGTGATCAGTTCGCACGAGCCCGCCACCACCCTGGAACTCGGGCTGTTGGCCGCGCGCCGGGCGCTGCCCTGGGTGGCCGACCTCGGCGACCCGGTGCTGGCCAGCTATACCGCGCCACGCTGGCGCCGCCGGGCGCGGAGCCTGGAGCGGGCGGTGTGCGACCGGGCCGCCCTCGTCACCGTGACCAACCCGGGCGCCGCCGCGCTGCTGCGCGAACGCCACGGCGGATCCGCTGCGATCGCGGTGCTGCCGCAGGGCTACGACGACCGCGCCGTCGACGCCGCGCCCGTCGCCGACGGCGCGATCTTCGACCCCGCACGGCTGGAACTGCTCTACACCGGCAGCTTCTACAGCTTCCGGCGAATCGATGCGCTGCTCGGCGCGCTCGCGCACCACCCGAAAACGCGCCTGAGCATCGCCGCGGTCACCGTGCCCGAGGCGATCCTGGCGGCTGCGAAGGCCGCGCCGGAACGCATCCGCCTGCTCGGCTTCCTGCCGCACACGGCGATCCTGGCGCTGCAGCGCCGCGCCGACGTGCTGGTCAACATCGCCAACGACGACATGACCCAGATCCCGGGCAAGTTCTACGAATACCTCGGCGCCGGGCGGCCCGTCCTGCACCTGGGCAACGGCGCGGATCCGGTCGCCGCGATGGTGGGGGAGCTGCGGCGCGGCTGGGCCTGCGCCAACACCGATGCGGCGATCGGCCACCGCCTGGCGGCGCTCGAGGCAGCGAAAGCGCGCCGCGGACTGGACGAGGGGCTGGCGCTGGGACCCGAAGGCGTGGAGGAGTACGGCTGGAGCCGGATCGCCGCACGCCTGGACTCCCTGCTACGCGAGGTCGCCGGGGCGACGCGGGCGGGCTGAGCGGCGCGGGGCGTTCCTCCGCAAGCGGACGATGGCGGCGGGGCCGGGGCAGTCTCCGCGGGTTGGCGGTGAATCCGGGGATTGCCAGCCGTGCCGGCTTTCGCGTGCACGGCACGCTCCTACAGGGGTTTGTGTCCACCCGATTCCCGTAGGAGCGGCCCATAGCCGCGAAGGCCGCGGGCGGCTCCGGCCGGGTTCGCGGTGATTCCGCGCGCCGGCGAGTGCGCGGGCTTTCGCGCGCATGGCACGCTCCTACAAGGGGCGCACCGCGCTGCAGGGCCGGGGGCTCGGCTACTCGGCGCGGGCCGAGGCGCGGTCGAGGCGCTGGACGAACTCCGTCAGGCCAGGAACCGCCGGATCGATGTCGCGCGCCGCGGCCGCGGCGGCGCGGGCCGGCGCCAGTTCGCCGGCACCGAGGCGCTCGTCGCCGATGGCCAGCCAGCGCTGCGCCAGGCGCCGCCGCGCCAGCGCCAGGTCGCCGACGTCGTCGGCCAGGGCGACGCGGACGTCGAAGCAGGTGCGGGCACGGCCGAGGCTGTTGCTGCGCAGTTCGCGCTCGAAGCACTCGCGCGCGACCGGCAGCAGCCGTTCGCCGGCGCGTCGCACGCCGGGATCGTCGGGAGCGATCGCGCGCGCGCTGCGCAGCCGGTCGTAGGCGCTCTCGCCCGGCGGGGTCAGCAGGTCGCCGCGCTCCTCGGCTGCGGCGGCGGACGCCAGCAGTTCGCGCACCCGCGCGGCGCGCTCGCGCGGCGACAGCTTCGGCCCGAGCTGCGCCTTCAGGCGCCGGGCCCGCTCGACCTGCCGTGCCCCTTCCAGCACCGCCGGGTGGTCGGGCGCCAGCGCGGATGCGCGCGCCAGCGCCGCGTCGGCGTCGGCGAAACGGAAATCCGCGGCCAGTCGCGCCGCGCGCTGCGCCAGCGCCACGCCGACCTGATCGAGACCCGCGCGCGCGTCCGCCGCGCCGGGATCGATCTCCAGCAACTGGCGGTAGCGCTGCTCGGCCCGTTCCAGCTGTCCGGCTTCCAGGTCCGCGGCGGCGCCCGACAGGGCCGCGTCGCGCTCCTCGGCCAGCCGCGCCCCGGTATCCGGCAGGTCGACGTGGCCGGGATCGAACTCGCGCGCCAGCGCCACCGCCGCCGCCGCGCTGGCCAGCTCGCCCTGCCGCAGCCCGGCGCGCGCCTGCTGCAGCAGCTCGGCGATGGCGTCCTCGCGGGCGCGCAGCACGTCGGCGTTGCCCGGATCGAGCTGCAGGATGCGCCGGTACAGCGGCAACGCCGTATCGGCGCCGCCGTGCAGCCGCCCCGCCTCGTGCGCCCGCTGCGCGCGTTCCCAGAGCTGATCCAGGCCCGCATGAGCCGCCTCGCGGCGGCGCAGCGCATCGGCTGCCGCGGCGGCCCCCTCGCGCGGCGCGGACAGCTCGCGCGCCAGGCGCAGGGCCGCATGCGCGTCCGCGAAGCGGTTCTCCGCGGTGGCCCGGCGCGCGCGTTCCAGCGCCGCCAGCGCCACCCGCATCAGTCCCTCGCGCGCCTCGCCGCGGTCCGGCTCCATCGCCAGCGCGGCCTCGTAGAGCTCGCGCGCGCCGCTACCGTCGGCGGCGCTCAGGTGGCCGCGCTGCAGCGCGGATGCGGCCTCCTCGCGCAGCGTCTCGGCACGGGTTTGCGGCCACAGCAGGTCGGCCAGCGGCTGGCGCACCGCGATCAGCAGCAGCAGGAAGACCCCGGCGATCGCCGCCGCCCAGCGCCAGTGGCGCCGCCAGCCCGGCCACGCACGCGCTGCCGCCCGCCTCCGCGACGCGGCGGCGCTGGCACTCGCATGAGCATTGGGATCGCCATCACGATTCACGCGCGCAGCATAAGAGAAGC
This sequence comes from Luteimonas salinisoli, assembly GCF_013425525.1. Taxonomy (GTDB): domain Bacteria; phylum Pseudomonadota; class Gammaproteobacteria; order Xanthomonadales; family Xanthomonadaceae; genus Luteimonas; species Luteimonas salinisoli. The sequence goes on from NZ_JACCKA010000094.1 coordinate 4,235, forward strand.
CGGTCGACGCTGCGCGCCCGCGGGGACCGCGAGCGCCGGCGGCGGCGCGCATCGCCGCACCTGGACCGGCCCGGGTTTCCCTCCACCGGCCGCAAGCCGCACCGATACCGGCCCGATCCGCCATCGGCTGCCGGCAGTGGCAGCCGTCGCGCAGACGGCCGCATCCGCGCCGCGCGTCCGCAGCCGCGGCCGGCAGCTATTCGCGATAGGCGCGCTCCACGCCGGCGATGCCCTCGATCCTGCCCAGCAGCCGCGACAGCTGGCCGAAATCCCGGACCCGCAGCTGCAGGCGCAGGCGCGTCCGGCCGAGGCCGCGGCCGCCCTCGCTGCTGATGCCGAGCACGTGCGCGTCCTCCTGGGCGATCAGATTGGTCAGGTCCTTGAGCAGGTGCTTGCGGTCCACGCCCTCGACGGCGACGTCGGCATCGTGCGCCCCGCCGCTGCGGCCCCATTCCACCGGCAGCAGCCGCTGCGGCTGGCGGGCGCCCAGCCGCTGCAGCGCCTGACAGTCGGCGCGGTGCACGCTCACGCCGCGCGAGCGGGTGAGATATCCGGCGATCGCCTCGCCCGGCAGCGGCCGGCAGCAGCGCGCGATCTGCACCAGCAGATTGTCGACGCCAACCACGCTGAACGCCGAACTCGGCTTCGGCGGTCGCCGCGGCGCCCGCGGCGCGGCGACCGCAGGCGATTGCGGCTGCTCGTGTTCGAGCAGCGCCCGCGTCACCTGGTGCGGGCCGACGTCGCCCAGCGCCACCAGCACGTACAGATCGTCGAGACCCGCGACGTTGAACTTGCGCAACGCCGGCGCCGGATCGGCGTGCTGCAGGCCCAGGCGCTTGAGCTCGCGATCCAGCAGCTCGTGGCCGTCGCGCAGGTTGCGGTCGCGGTCGAGCTTGTGGAACCAGGCGCGCACCTTGTCGCGCGAGCGGCCGCTGGCCAGGTAGCCGTTGGCCGCCATCAGCCAGTCGCGCCGCGGCTCGGCGGTCTTGCCGGTGAGGATCTCGACGCGATCGCCGCTGCGCAGCCTGTGGTCGAGCGGCACGATGCGCCCGTTGACCTTGGCGCCGCGGCAGCGGTGCCCGACCATGGTGTGCACGTGGTAGGCGAAATCCAGCGGCGTGGCGTCGCGCGGCAGGTCGATGACCTCGCCGCGCGGGGTCAGGGTGTAGATGCGGTCCTCGAGCAGCTCGGTGTCCAGCGCGCCGGCCAGCGAGGTCTCGTCGCCACCCTCCTGGTGCGCCTCCAGCAGGCGCCGCATCCACTCGATCTTGCGCTCCAGCGACGCGTCGCCGCTGCCGCCCTCCTTGTAGCGCCAGTGCGCGGCCACGCCCAGCTCGGCCTGCTCGTGCATGTCGAAGGTGCGGATCTGCACCTCCAGGGTCTTGCCCTCCGGCCCGATCACGGCGGTGTGCAGCGAGCGGTAGTCGTTGCGCTTGGGCCGGGCGATGTAGTCGTCGAACTCGCTCGGCACCGGCGTCCACAGCGCATGCACCACGCCCAGCGCGGCGTAGCACGCGGGAACATCGGGCACCAGCACCCGGACCGCGCGCAGATCGTAGAGCTCGCCGAACGGCACCCCTTTGCGCTGCATCTTCTTCCAGATGCTGTACAGGTGCTTGGGACGGCCGGCGACCTCGCCGCGCACGCCCTGTTCGGCCAGCGCCTGCTCCAGGCTGCGCCTGACCGCGTCGATGTAGCGTTCGCGGCCGGTGCGCTTGTCGTCGAGCAGGCCGGCGATGCGCCGGTAGGTGTCCGGCTCCAGGTAGCGGAACGCGAGGTCCTCGAGTTCCCACTTCAGCTGCCAGATGCCCAGGCGGTTGGCCAGCGGCGCATGGATGTCGCGGGCCAGGCGCGCCAGCGCGCGGCGCTCGTCGTCCGGCGCGCCGGTCGCGGCGCGCATCCAGGCCAGCTGCCGCGCCAGCAGGATCGGCACCACCCGCAGGTCGCGCACGATCGCCAGCAGCAGGCGGCGCAGCCCCTCCTGATTGCCCTGGCCGTCGCGCTCGGCATGCAGCGCCCAGACCTGCTGCGCGGCGCGCTGGCCGTCGACCAGCGTCGCCACGCCCGGATGATGGCGCGCCAGCGTGCCCTCGATGGCGGTTGCCCAGGCCGGCGACGCGTGCAGGATCGCGGCGGCCACCACCTCGCCGTCGGCGTGCAGCAGCGCCAGCGCGCGCAGCGCATCGGCCAGCAGCGGCAGGGGCTCGTCCGGCCCGGTAGCGGCGCCCGCCGTCGCCGCCGCTTCCGCCAGCAGCGCGCGCAGCGCCGGGGTCAGCGCCGCCGCGGCCGGCAGCGCGAGCAGGGTGTCCAGCGGGGTACGGTCGGCGGACGCCACGACGGTCACGGAGCGGGTATGGACGGACTACACTAATGATGTCCGCCTACCAGGAACAGACCGATGCGTGCCTTCCGCCTCCTGACCGCCATCCTGCTGCTGGCCTGCGCCGCCCAGGCCGTGGCCCAGCAATCGATCCGCGAGCGGATGACGCCGCAGGAGTTCAGCGCCGCCGGCCTCGACAAGCTGGCGCCGGAGGAACTGGCGGCGCTCGACGCCTGGCTGCAGCGCCGGGCCGGCGACGACGCGGCGGCGGCGGTCGAGCAGGCGCGCGAGGAAGGCCGCCAGGAAGTGGTGCGCAAGCATCGCGGCTTCTTCGACTTCGGTACGAACGAGCCGATCGAGGGCCACCTGGTCGGCGAGTTCAACGGCTTCGCCAAGGGCCGGCGCTACACCCTCGACAACGGCCAGGTCTGGGAGCAGACCGAAGCCGCGACCCTGGCCGGCGTACGCGCGACCGACCCGAAGGTCACGATCCGCCCCGGCTCGCTGGGCGTCTGGTGGCTGCGGATCGACGGCTACAACACCCGGGCCAAGGTGCGCCGTATCGAGTAGTGCGCCGGACCCGCGGCATCGCGTCGACCGGGATCGCGGTTCCGGTCGGCGGGGACGGGGTCACCCGGCCCGCAACGCATCCAGGCGGCGCGCCAGCTTTTTCGGCGACACGCCGCCACGGGCGCCCAGCTCCTGGGCGTACAGCGAGACCCGCAGCTCTTCCAGGTCGCGTGCGAATCCGCGCCAGCCAGGATCGCCCGCTTCGCCCTCGACCTCGGCCTGCCGCAGCGCCTCGACGAAGGGCGCCAGCTCCAGCATCCGCTGCTGGTCGCGCAGCGGGTCGCGCAGCGCCCGTTCGGCGCGCAGCGCCAGCGCCTGCAGATAGCGGGGATATTCGGCCAGCAGCGCCTCCGGGACGTCGCGCAGGAAGCCCGGCGGCGCCAGCGCTGCCAGGTGCGCCTGCATGTCGTCGAGGTTGGCGCGCGCCCAGCCCATCAGGCCCGAGTCGAGGCGGGCGCGGATCTCCGCGATGCGCTCGAGGATGCTCTCGGCCAGCCGCAGGCGGCGCGTGGATTCGGCGAACAGCGTGCGCGCGATCGCGTCGCGGCGCGCGGCGAAGGCCGCGGCATCGCGGATCCCGACGAGACCGTCGGCGGCCAGTGCCAGGAAGGCGCCCTCGACCAGGTCCTCGCGCAGCAGGTCCCCACCGCGCGGCTCCGGCGCGCGCGGAGCGGCGGCCTCGATCGCGGCGTAGAGGAGTGCCGTCTTCGGGGCCACCGGCAACTGCTTGCGCGCCTGCCGCAGCCTGATCTCCAGCGCGATCCGCAGCAGCCGCAGCACGCCGCCGGGGTGCAGCGAATCGGCCCGCGCGGGGTCGGCATGGACCGCCAGGCCGACGCTGTCGCCCTCGTCGGCCAGCGCCGGATACGCCGCCACGCCGCCGACTCCGGGCACCGAGCGCGGCACCGGCTCGGCCGGAAACTCCCTGATGCCCTCGCGCGCCATGCCCTCGGCCGCCCGCGCCGCGAAGGCGCGGGCGGCGCGCTCGCCGAACTCGGCGCGCAGCGCGTCGAGGTCGCGCGTCTCCGCCAGCACCTGGCGGCCGTCGGGCGCGAGCAGGCGCAGGTTGATGCGCAGGTGCGGGTCCAGCGCCGCTCCGTCGAAGTCCACCGCCGTCACGGCGACCCCGGTGAGCCGCTGCAGGAAGCGCGCGAGCGCGCCGGAGAAGGCCTCGGCCTCCGGCTGCGGATGCGCCTGGGCGAAGGCACGGGCGAAATCCGGCGCCGGCACGAAGTTGCGGCGCAGCGCCTTGGGCAGCGCGCGGATCAGCGCCGCCGCCTTGTCCTCGTAGAAGCCCGGCGCCAGCCAGCTCAGGCGCGCCGGATCCAGCGCGTTGAGCAGGTGCAGCGGCACGCTCACGGTCATCCCGTCGTCCGGCGCGCCCGGCTCGAAGCGGTAGCGCACTGCCAGCCGTGCCTCGCCCAGCGCGATCGTCGGCGGGAACCGCGCCGCATCGCTCTCGTCGCCGACCAGCAGATCCTCGCCGCTCCATTCCAGCGCGCGCCGCTCCGGCTCCTGCGCCTTGCCGGCCCAGGCATCGAGCGAGCGCGCATCGACGATCTGCGCGGGGATGCGGGCGTCGTACCACTGCGCCATCCACTCCTCGTCGACCACCAGGCCGACCCGCCGCTGCTTGGCCTCCTCCTCGCGCGCGCGCTCCAGGGTGGCGAGGTTGCGCGCCAGGAACGGGCTGCGCAGGTTGATCTCTCCGGCCACCAGCCCGTCGCGCAGGAAAAGTTCACGGGCCTCGCGCGGGTACAGCCGCCCGTAGTCGATCGGCTTCTTCGGCGCCAGCACCAGCCCGAACAGGCTGAGCTGCTCGCTGCCGAGCACCCGCCCCTGCGAGCGCGACCATCGCGGGTCGTGGTGGCGCCGCGCCAGCAGATGTTCGAGTTCGGCGATGGCCCAGTCCGGCTCGATCGCGGCGTTGGTCAACGACCACACCCGCTCGGTGTCGAGCAGCGTGGCCGCGAGCACCCAAGGCGGCGGCTTGCGCGCCAGCGTCGAGCCCGGGAACAGCTGGAATCTGCGCCCGCGCGGTCCCTCGTAGAGGTTGCGGTCGCCGCGCTGGCCGACCTGGGTGGGCAGGCCGGCGATCAGCGCGCGGTGCAGCGTTGCGTACGCATTCGCCGCTCCGCGCGCTTCCGCAGGTGCGCGCCGGCGCCCCTGGCGTGCGGATCCGGCACGCGGGTTCTCGGGCCCGGCCGTCTCCGGCCGGGGAGCGGCGATCGCCTTGTCCAGGGGTTCGTCGACAGGACCGACCGGCCAGCCCAGCTCCTCGCACTGCAGCTTGAGCTGGCGGTGCAGCTCGCGCCACTCGCGCATGCGCAGGAAACCGAGGAAATGCCTGTCGCACCAGCGTCGCAGTTGCGACTGGGTGGAATCCTCGTGCGCTTCCCGGTAGGCGTCCCGGAGTCTGAGGATGCCGACGAACTCCGACTTCGGGTCGGCGAACAGCGCGTGCGCGTTGTCGGCTGCGGCGCGCTGGTCGGCGGGACGTTCGCGGGGGTCCTGGATGCCGAGGAAGGAGGCGATCGCCAGCATCTCGCGCAGGCAGCCGTGTTGCCGGGCGGCCACCAGCATCCGCGCCAGCTTCACGTCGACCGCCAGCCTGGCCATGCTGCGCCCGGTGGCGGTGAGCCGGCGCTCCCCGTCGACGGCGCCCAGTTCGGCCAACTGCTGCCAGCCGTCGGCCACCGCGCGCGGATCCGGCGGTTCCACGAACGGGAACCGTTCGATGTCGCCCAGTCCGAGCGACAGCATCCGCAGGATCACCCCGGCCAGCGCCGCGCGGCGGATCTCGGGGTCGGTGTACGGCGCACGCGACTGGTAGTCCGCTTCGGAATAGATCCGGTAACAGACGCCGGGCGCGATGCGGCCGCAGCGGCCCTTGCGCTGTTCGGCGCTGGCCTGCGAGACCGGCTCCACGTGCAGGCGGTCGAGCTTCTGCCGCGGGCTGTAACGCTTGACCCGCGCCACGCCCGGATCGACCACGTAGTGGATGCGCGGCACCGTGAGCGAGGTCTCGGCGACATTGGTGGCCAGGACGATGCGCCGCTGCGGGCCGGGATTGAACACCCGGTCCTGGTCGCGCGCCGACAGCCGCGCGTACAGCGGCAGCACCTCGGTATGGCGGTACTTGCGGCCCTCGAGCGCGCGGTGCGCGTCGCGGATCTCGCGCTCGCCTGGCAGGAACACCAGGGTATCGCCACCGCCGCGCTCGCGCGCGATCTCGTCGCAGGCGGCGACGATGCCGGCCGGAAGAGAAAGGGGGTCGGAGTCGCTTTCTCCACCGCCGTC
>NZ_JACCKA010000094.1:10434-174226 GCF_013425525.1 Luteimonas salinisoli
ATCTCCGGGAGAAAGCGACTCCGACCCCCTTTCTCCCCCCGGCGGGCGGTAGCGCACCTCCACCGGATGGCCGCGACCCTCCACGTTCACCACCGGCGCATCGCCGAAGTGCTTCGAAAAGCGCTCGGTGTCGATCGTCGCCGAGGTCACGATCACCTTCAGGTCGCGGCGCTTCTCCAGCAGCCGCTTCAGGTACCCCAGCAGGAAGTCGATGTTGAGGCTGCGCTCGTGGGCCTCGTCGACGATGACGGTATCGTAGGCCGACAGCCAGCGGTCCGAGGCGATCTCGGCCAGCAGGATGCCGTCGGTCATGAACTTGATCGCGGTGCGCTCCACGGTGCGGTCGCTGAAGCGCACCTGGTAGCCGACCGCGCCGCCCAGGGGCACGCCCAGTTCGTCGGCCACCCGCCGCGCGACCGCACGGGCGGCGATCCGTCGCGGCTGGGTGCAGCCGATCGTGCCCGCGGCGCCGCGGCCGGCCTGCAGGCACAGCTTCGGCAACTGGGTGGTCTTGCCGGAACCGGTCTCGCCGGCGATCACCACCACCGGATGGTCCCTGATCAGCTCGACGATCCGCGCGGCCTCGCCGGCGATCGGCAACGAGGCCTCGACCTGCGCCACGGGCAGCGCCGCCGCGCGTGCGGCCCGCGCGGCGATGGATGCCTGCAGCGCCTGCTCGAAGCGCGCCCGCGCCTCGCCGCTGGCGGGCGCCGAACGCCACCGCGACCACAGGCCGTGCAGCCGCCCGCGGTCGCGCGACAGGGCGTCGCCGATCGCGCCGCGGGCGCGCTTCAACGCGGCGGTCACCGCCTTGGCGCTGGGATTCTCCACTTCGCTTGCAAAACCTCCGGAAAGTCACATATCGAGAACGCGGACCGCCGTATTGTGGCGGCAAATCCATCCCCACCGGAGCCCCGATGATGGCAAAGACCAAGACCGCCGGACCCAAGAAGCCGCCGAAGAAGAACGCCCGCGGCGTCGGCACGACGCCTGCCGTGGCCTCGCCCGGCCCGCAGTCCGGCGCGCCGGCGATCGATATCGGAATCGGCGACAAGGATCGCAAGCGCATCGCCCAGCACCTGTCCACCTTCCTGGCCGATGCCTACACCCTGTACCTGAAGACCCACAACTTCCACTGGAACGTCACCGGGCCGATGTTCAACGCCCTGCATACGATGTTCGAGGAGCAGTACACCGAGCAGTGGAACGCCCTGGACGATATCGCCGAGCGCATCCGCGCCCTGGGCTACAACGCCCCCGGCTCCTATGCCGAGTTCATCGACCTGTCCTCGATCAAGGAAGAGCCCGGCCTGGAAAAGGCGCCGGAATGGCGTGAGATGGTGCGCCAGCTGGTGGTCGGAAACGAGGCGGTCTGCCGCACCGCGCGCAAGGCGCTCGACGTCGCCGACGACGCCGACGACGAGCCCACCGAGGACCTGCTGATCCAGCGCCTGCAGACCCACGAGAAGTACGCCTGGATGCTGCGCTCCCTGCTCCAGTAGAGCCGAGCTCGCTCGGCTGCCCAGCCTCCGAAGCCCCCCGTAGAGCCGAGCTTGCTCGGCTACACAGGCTCCGGAGCCCCCGTAGAGCCGAGCTTGCTCGGCTACACAGGCTCCGGAGCCCCCGTAGAGCCGAGCTTGCTCGGCTACGCAGGCTCCGGAGCCCGGAGCAGCCGAGCAAGCTCGGCTCTACGCGCGTCCGCCGGGCGCCGCGGCATTTCCCTACCGCCAGGCGCGCCGATCCCCGACCGGCACCGGGATCCTTTCCGCTGCGGCGCCGGCGGACGCTCCGGTATCCTGTGCCCATGCAGACCCCCGCACTGGACGCATTGCAGCGCGTCTTCGGCCATGCCGCCTTCCGCGGCGAGCAGGCCGCCATCGTCGAACACGTCGCCGCCGGCAACGACGCCCTGGTGCTGATGCCGACCGGCGGCGGCAAGTCGCTGTGCTACCAGCTGCCGGCACTGCTGCGCGAGGGCGCGGCGATCGTGGTCTCGCCGCTGATCGCATTGATGCAGGACCAGGTGGAGGCGCTGCGCCAGCTCGGCGCGCGCGCGGCGTTCCTCAACTCCACCCTCGATGCCGAGACGGCCCAGGCGATCGAGCGCCAGCTGCTGGCCGGCGAGCTCGACCTGCTGTACGTGGCGCCCGAGCGCCTGCTCACCCCCCGCTTCCTGTCGCTGCTCGACCGCGCGCCGCTGGCGCTGTTCGCCATCGACGAGGCCCACTGCGTCTCGCAGTGGGGACACGACTTCCGCCGCGAGTACCGCGAACTCACCATCCTCCACGAGCGCTGGCCGCAGGTGCCGCGCATCGCCCTGACCGCCACCGCCGATCCGCCCACCCAGCGCGAGATCGCCGAACGCCTGCAGCTGGAGGAGGCGCGCCGCTTCGTCAGCTCGTTCGACCGGCCCAACATCCGCTACACGGTGGTGGAGAAGGACAACGCCAAGCGCCAGCTGCTCGACTTCCTGCAGGCGCACGGCGGCGAGGCGGGCATCGTCTACTGCCTGTCGCGGCGCAAGGTGGAGGAAATGGCGGAGTTCCTCGCCGGCCACGGCATCGACGCGGTGCCCTACCACGCCGGCATGGACGCCGGGCGGCGCGCCGACAACCAGCGCCGCTTCCTGCGCGCCGAGGGCGTGGTGGTGGTGGCGACGATCGCCTTCGGCATGGGCATCGACAAGCCCGACGTGCGCTTCGTCGCCCATGTCGACCTGCCCAAGTCGATCGAGGGCTACTACCAGGAGACCGGCCGCGCCGGACGCGACGGCGAGCCCGCCGACGCGTGGATGTGCTACGGCCTCGGCGACCTGGTGCTGCTGCGGCAGATGATCGAGCAGTCGGAGTCCGGCGACGAGCGCAAGCGCCTGGAGCACCGCAAGCTGGACGCCCTGGTCGGCTACTGCGAATCGATGCGCTGCCGGCGCCAGGTGCTGCTGGCCAACTTCGGCGAGGACTACGTGGCGGCGGCGCCCGAGGGCGCCACCGGCGGAGGCTGCGGCAACTGCGACAACTGCCTGCAGCCGCCGGAGGCCTGGGACGCCACCGAGGCCGCGCAGAAAGCACTGAGCTGCGTCTACCGCAGCGGCCAGCGCTTCGGCGCCGCGCACGTGATCGACATCCTGCGCGGCAGCGACAGCGAGAAGGTGCGCCAGTTCGGCCACGACCGCCTCAGCACCCACGGCATCGGCGCCGACCTGGACGCGCGCGCCTGGCGCAGCGTCTTCCGCCAGCTGGTCGCCCACGGGCTGCTCGAGGTGGATGCCGAGGGCTACGGCGGGCTGCGCCTGACCAGCGACAGCCGCGCCGTGCTCAAGGGCGAACAAGGGGTGCTGCTGCGACGGATCGCCGCACGCCGCGAGCGCGAGCGCACTCGCGCGACGCGCGGTGTCACGCCGGCGGCCGACCTCGCGCCCGCCGACCTGCCGCTGTTCGAGGCGCTGCGCGAGCTGCGCGCGCGGCTGGCGCGCGAGCAGAACGTCCCCGCCTACGTGATCTTCCACGACAGCACCCTGCGCGAGATCGCCGCGCGCCGGCCCGGAAGCGAGGACGAACTCGCCGGCATCGGCGGTATCGGCGCAGGCAAGCTGGCCCGCTACGGCGGGCTGGTGCTGGAAGCCGTGGCTGGCTCGGGTTGAACCCGCTCCCGCCGTGCACCAGACCCCTCACTCCCCGTAGAGCCGAGCTTGCTCGGCCACACAGGCTCCGAAGCCCCCTGTAGAGCCGAGCTTGCTCGGCTGCAGGGCCTCCGGAGCCCACCGGTAGAGCCGAGCTTGCTCGGCTGCGCCGGCTCCGGAGCCGGGAGCAGCGGAGCAAGCTCCGCTCTACGGGGACCTGCCTGGCCCTGCACGCGGCTTCACCCTTGCCACGACCACGGCGAAGCCTTCGCTGTCACCCGAGCGGACGGGCTCGAGAGCCGGAGCGAACCGAATTCCGCTTACGGCACGCCGCTGGCCGTCACCGTGCAGGTCAGCGCCAGCGTCACCGTGCCTCCATTGGGCAGGGTCGGGATCACCAGCCCTGCAGCCAGCTGCGCCGGCGTGGGGCCCGCCGGGCAGGCCGCACCACCGTCGGCCGAGCAGACGAGTGCGGTGCATTCCAGGCTGTCCGGGACGCCGGGGTCGGTCACCACCGCACCGTCCGCGGCGCTGGGGCCGTTGTTGGCGACCACGATCTGGTAGACGACCTCGTCCCCCGAGGTCACCGCATCGTCCGAGCTGCTCTTGACGATCGACAGATCGGCGATCGGCGCCACCGTGATCGTCGCGCTGCTCTCGCCGTCGAACGGCTCGTCGAGGGTCTGCGACACGTAGTCGATCCTCGCGGTGTTGACGATGTCCGTCTCCGCCAGCGCGTTGTCGTCGTCGACGACCACGCGGAACCGGAACGACGCCGCCTCGTCGGGCAGGATCTGGCCGCCGCTGCTGGCGTCGGCGCCGTTGCCCAGGCGGAAGACCACGCGATCCGGGCCGGCCAGGAACTCGGCCAGGTCGTCGCCGGCCGCGTCGGTCATCGCGCCCGTCGGCGCGCCGGGCGCATTGCCGAGGATCTCCAGGCTGCCCGGCACGTAGCTGGTGTTGGCCGGGATGGGATCGGTGACGATCACGTCCAGCGCACCGTCCTCGCCCTCGTTGACGAACGACACCGTGTATTCCAGTTCGTCGCCGGGCACGAGTTCGCCGCCGTTGAGGTCCACCACCTGCTTGGTGAACGAAGTGATCAGGTCCGGGACGAACAGGTCGACCGCGAACACCAGCGCGTGCGGATAGTAGACGTCGCCGCTGGACGTGAACTGGAACGTGGCCGAGGTGGCGCCGTTGGCGAGGATGTTGCTGGCGTCGACGTAATCGATGTCCATCCCGAGCTGGTTGACGTAGTCCGGGGTCTTGGCGCTGAGGTGACTGCCCAGCCGGCTGACGGTGCTGTTCCAGAAGTTGGTCGCCGGGTTGAGGCCGTCGTTGAGCTGGGTGCCGTTCATCACGAACTGGTCGCCGAGGATGCTCAGGTCGCCTTCCCATGTCAGGGCGCCGAGGAAGGTGTCGAACGAGCCGGTCAGCGGCGTCAACAGGCCCGAGACCGAGATGTCGACCGGCGCGCCATCGGTCACGTTGGCAGCGCCGTCGTACACCATCAGCCGCCGGAACGGCTCGTTGGTATCGCGATACAGCACGATCAGGCTCCAACCGGCATAGCGGTCGGTGCCGGTGGTGCCGACGATGCCCCCGGCTGTGTAGGTGCCGTTGCCCGCGGCCTGGACCAGCGCGGTCACGTCCGCGGACGCGAAGTAGGCACGGTTGGCCGCGGTACCGCCGATGGTATTGGTGTCGAGCTGAGCCGCGGTGATGGTCTGGTAGCCGATCGCGCCCGCCGGACGGAACTGCAGCGCGTTGCGGCCGGCGGCAGCCCCGTCCGCGCGAGCGCCCCAGTAGAGGCCGGCGAACAGAACCGTCGCCCCCGCCGGCAGGTTCAGGTCGGCGCTGGAGCTGTTGCCTAGCCCGGCCGCCGGATCCACGTCGACGAACACCATCTGGTGGGCGTTGTTGTTGTTGGGATGGTTGGCACCCGTGGTGCCGGTCGCCGTGCCCAGCCGGGCCTGTGCGCACTGGTTCGCGCCGTCGGTGCAGGTCATCAGCGCGTTGCCGATCATCGCCGCGTTGCCGGGCTGGTTGAAACTGGCGCGCGGGGTGAAGCTGCGGACGACCTGCGCCTGCGCCGCGGACGCGGCCAGCATGAGCAGGATCGCGCACAGCGCCGCCGTTGCGGCCCTAGGAGCGGAAGTGGACATGATCAATAGCTCCCCACGAAGTTGACGAACCAGCCCTTGTGGTCGTAGTCGAAGTCGGTCAGGTCGTCGCTGAAGTCGGTGAAGTTGTAGCCGGCGCCGATGCGGAAGTTGCGGTTCAGATCGCGGTCCACGCCCACCAGGAAGCCCTGCCTCGTGCCGCCGTCCTTGACGTCCAGCCAGCGGTATTCGGCCAGCGCATGCCACTTCTCGCGCAGCTCGTAGCGGACCTGGCCGGCGGCGAAGGTTGTCGCCGAATCGAACCAGTCGCCGGTGCCGCGGCCGAAGCGCACCTCGCCCTCGCGCCGGGCCAACTTGGCCGCCAGTTCCCAGTGGTGATCGACCCGGTACACGCCCTCGAACGCCAGCACCTGGCTCTTCTGGTCGTACTGCGCGCCGCCCGCCTGCCCCAGCGTGGCCAGGTCGTACAGGTAGGTGTAGCGTCCGAACAGGCCCCAGCGGCTGCCGTCCCATGGCCGGTAGGCGAAGCCGAAGTTGCCCTCGATGAACTTCGCGCCGGCGGCCGGATCCAGCTCGTCGTCGGTGTCGGCGTAGTTGAACCGCGCCGCGATCCGCCAGCTCTCGTTGAGCTTGTGGGCGAACCGGTTGGTGCTCACCCACTGGGTACGCCGCTCGGCGCCGTCGTCGCGCCGCCATTCCAGCTTGCTCTGCCAGTCGGTATCCGACGAGGTACGCCCGCCGCTCAGGCTCACCGCCTGGCGGTCGACCTGGCCGCCGCCGGCGGTGGTCAGCTCGCCGTCCGAGACGGTGAAGCCGAGATTCCAACCCACGCCCGGGTAGAAGTCCATGCCGTAGGTGTGCGCCAGCCCGGACTCGTTGCGGGTCTTGAGGAACTGGCTCTCATTGAACAGGTTCACCTGGTTGGACAGCCGCCAGCGCTGGCCGAAGGTCCAGCCGTTCTGGCGGTTGGGGTTGAACAGCGAGTGGTACTCGGTGCTGTCGGTGGAGTAGGTGTAGCCGCCGTAGAAGCTGTGCTGCGGATTCAGGCGGTACTCGCCGTTGACCGTGGCCGCATCGCCGCGGTCGCCGGTGGTCACTTCCGCGCCGATGTTCGACAGGTTGGCGAAGTTGTAGCGCGCGCCCAGGCTGTAGGCATCGTTGTCGGCGTAGCGGCCGCTGTCGTCGTCCAGGGTCACCTGGGCGGTGCCGAACACGTCCAGCGCGGTGCCGAAGCGGTGGGTGTAGCGCAATGCGCCCAGGGTGCCGGCAGCCTCCCCCGTGCTGCGCTCTTCCTCGGTGCGGCGGACCTCGGCGGCCAGGGCCGCGTCGGCGCCGATCCGCCATTCACCGGTGACCTGCATCTGGGTCAGCGACTCGCCGCCGCGCTCGGCCTTGCTGTAGCGCGCGTGCATGCCCAGGTTCGGGGTGAAGCGGCCCAGCAGCTCGGCGCCGTGCTCCTCGGTCTCCAGCCCGGTGTCGAAGCGCGAGATCGAGTAGCCGGCGTCCACCTGCCGCCACCACGCCGCCGCGCTCCACTCCTGCTCGGTCCAGCCCAGTTCCTGGAAGTTGGCCCGCGCCTCGACTGCGCTGGCGTCGCCCTCGCGCGGGCCCTGCGGGTTGAGCTGGGTGAACGACAGGCCGCCGTTGTCGGAAAAGAACACTGGTGCGCTGGTGGCCTCGGTGCGGCCGTGCTCCAGCTTCAGGTAGGTGCCCTTGCCCGCCTGAAGCGTCAGGTCGGCCGCCATCAAGGTGTAATCCTCGCCGGCGCGATTCTCGTCGACGTAGGTCAGCCCCACCCCGACGTGATCGCCGAACCAGTGCTTGCCGCGCACGCCCATGGCGATCTCGTCGGCGTCGAAGCTCGAGGGTACCCATTCGTAGTCGACGATCAGGCGCTGCTCGAAACCGTCCAGCGGCGTGTCGCGGGTGATCGACGACACGTTCTGGCGGGTGATCTGCGCGAGCGCACGGGTCAGCAGGACTCGGCCCTGAAGCTCATCGATCTCGTAGTCGGCACCGCGCAGCAGCTCGATCCGCTGCTCGACGCGGCCGGTGGCACGGTCGCGTACCTCCAGCACCACCCGGTCCGATCCCGGCAGCACGTCGGTGTGGCGCAGGTAGTACAGGCTGCCGCCGGTGCCGGTGAATTCGCTGTGCCCGGGCGCGGTCTGAGCCTCGGAGCCGAACACGCGCAGTTCGGTACCCGGGTCGCCCCAGGGATTGGCGACGCGCGAGCGCCAGTTCAGCGCGGCGCCGTACAGCGAGCGCACGTACTGTCCGTACTCGGTGCCGGTGATGCCGGTGTGGAAGTTCCCCCACAGCGCCTCGTTCTTGTCCCAGTCGGCGCGCAGGTAGAAGCGGCCCATGGTGTCGACGTCCCGATACGTGGTCGAGTCGTCGCCGTAGGTCGGGTAGTACAGGTCCGGGTCCAGGCGCCGGAACACGTCCTGCGGGTCGGCCTGGGTGAAGCCATCGAACAGGTCCTCAAGCGGCCGGTCGCGGGTGTCGGCCTGGGCGGTGACCAGGTACTTGCCCTTGAACTTGGCCTTGCCGTAGAACGCCAGCCGCCCGTCGCTGAGGATGTCGTCGTCGCGCCCGGCCCGCGCCAGGTCGCGGCCAGGGCCGCTGGCGCTGTTCTCGTACACGGTCAGGTCGGCCAGGGCGACGCCGAAGAAGTAGCGCCCGCTCACGTCCACGTCCAGCGCGTGCCGCACCGGGGTGGCGCCTTCCTGGCCCTGCAGGGCGATGTCGAAGCGGTGCTGTCCCACCGGCATCAGGTACTCGGCGACGAACTTGCGCTCCAGGTCCACCGGATAGCTGTCGCCGTTGATCAGCAGCGCGTAGCCGGCCGGCAGGTTGCGGCCCTGCACGCGCACCCGCGAGCCGTAGATCGGGATGTTCTGGTAGCGCAGCGCGCTCTGGCCGAACACGTCGTCGACCAGCCGCTGGGTCTCGGCCTGCTCCTCGCTCAGCGCGGTGCCGAGCGCGCGCTCGGTGCCTTCGCGCAGCCGCTGGCGGCCGCGCTCGGCCTCGTCCGGGCGCACCAGCTGCAGCCGCCGCGGCTGGGTCTCGTCGATGTTGCCGGCGGCGTCGAAGGCGCGCAGCACGTAGACCAGCTCGTCGCCGTCGCGGAAAGGCATCTCCGCCGGCAGCGCGCCGTCCCACTCCACCTGCGCCACCGGCGCGACCGCGATCGGCACCCTGGCCAGCGGCCGGACCAGGTCGCCGTCGCTGGCGCGGAACACCGCCAGCTCCATCTTTTCGATGAAGCCGCTGTAGTTGCCGCGCACGAAGAAGCGCACCGGGCGGGTGATCGCGGTGCCGTCGAACGGCACCATGCCCGGCGCCGAGACCGACAGCTCGGGCTGGCCCAGAGTGGGATCCTCGGTGGCCCAGATCACCCCGCCGCCGGGCAGGTCGATCGAGAACCGGCCCTGCGCCACGGCGCGGCCCGGCTGCTCCAGGCCGACCGTCACGCGCCGGTCCGGCTGCAAGGCCTCCGAGGAGGACTGCGGCGTGGTGCCGTCGGTCGACGGCCGGTCGTAGCTGCGCGTGCGCAGCTTGAACACCAGGCCTTCGTCGGAGACGCAGCCTTCGGCGGAGCAGTCCAGTGCGGTCTGCGCGGCGCTGGAGCCGTCGCCCGGCGCCGGTTGCCGCAGCCAGGCCTCGGCGTCCGCGCCGGCGTCGTCGGCCGTCTGCGCGGTGGTGGCCGCTGGCGCCTGTGCGTCCTGCGCCAGCGCCGTCGACGCCATGCCCGCCAGGATGCCGATCAGCGCGGTATCGAGCAGCTTCATCTTCATGATCCGGCCCCCTCTCACTTGCGTTCCGGACCGACAGGGGCTGTCGGATCGTTGCTGGATTCCACGCGCACCCGTGCGCGCAGCTCTGGACTCAATCGTTCCGCCAGGGCCTCGTACACCGCCCGCGCCCGCCTCAGGCCCAGCTCGGCGTTGTAGGCATGGCTGCCGCGCACGTCGGTATGCCCGACCAGCGCCACCACGCCGCCGCCCAGCTGCTCCAGCCGCGCGGCGACGCGGTCGAGCAGCGGTCCGAACTCCGGCCGGATCGCGGCGCGGTCGGTGTCGAACAGCACCGTGCCGAGCAGCGCGCCGCTCTGGTTCACCCCCGCCACCAGCGCGTCGTGGATTTCGGTGCGCACCTCCACCGTCAGCGCCTCGCGGTGTTCCGGCGCGACCTGCGCCAGCAGCAGGTCGCGCACCGCGCCTGCGCGGTCGAAGGCCAGCGCCTGGCTGTCGCCGTCGGCGGTGATCGTCACCTCGCCGCCGCCGTGGGCGTCGACCTGCGCGGCCATCTCCGCGATCGCGGGCAGGTACTCGCTCCTCACCTCGGCGCTGCCCGGGGCGAAGATCACCTCGCCCAGGGTCAGCTCGGCGGAGTCGCTGCCGCCGGGGATCGCTTCGACGGGCAACTGCACCCCGAAGTCGAACCGCACCGGCACCCCGGGGGTGATCCGCCGCAGCAGCGGGTTGTCGGTGGTGAACGGCGTGCCCGGCGGCAGCGTCGACGGATCCACCTTGAGGATGAAATTGCGGTAGCCGCGCTCGCCGCCCTGCACGTCCACCAGGTGGTACCGCCCGTACTGGTCGGTCTCGACCAGCAGCCCTTCCACCGAGGCGATGCGCACCCCGGGGATGCCGCGTTCGTCGACGCCGGCATTGCCGATCACGTAGTCGACCACCATCCCGCCCTCGCCCTGGGCGATGCGCCGCTCCACCGTCGGTTCGGCGGCGTTGAGGCCCCTGGCCGATTCGCCGTCCCGCTCGACCGTGGTGCGGCCGGCGGCGTCCATGCGCACGGTCACGCCCTGGTCGCTGGTCAGCACGAAGTCGTCGGTGAACGCCGCCTCGCGCAGGCGTTGACGGATCACCACCTGGCGAGCTTCGACCGGATCGGCCTGCGACTGCCGCGCCGCGATGGCGCCCACCTCGATGCCGTGCAGCAGCGGCGCGCTGGCGTCGGCCATCGGCTCGGCGCCGTTGCCGCGGTCGAGCGTGGTCGAGCCGGCGACGTACGCACCCGGCGCGAACCCGCCCTGCGCCCGCAGCCCGCTCAGGGCGGCGCTGTCCTGCCAGCCGTCGCCGTCGCGGTCGTCGAACACGGTGCCGAACACCAGACTGTCGTCGAGCAGCGGATCGCCTTCGATCGTCACCTGCGCGGTGGCCACGTTGGAGATCGGATTGCCCGAACCGTCCTGCGCCAGCGCCTCGTTGACCTGGGTGCCGTGGCGCACGCCGGCGCCGACCCGCAGCAGGTAGACCACGGTCGCGGTCTCGCCCACCGGGATGTCCAGTCCGCCGATGCTCAACGGATGGCGGCCCGCCCCCAACTCGAAGGCGTCGTCGCCGTCCTGCACCGCCATCGAGCCTTCGACGTAGCCGAAGCCCTGCGGCGGCGTGTCGACCACGGTGCCGCCCACCAGGTTCACGACGCCCACGTTCTCCACCGTCAGGGTGTAGCGGACCAGGTCGCCGATGCGCGCGGTGCGCACGCCGGCGGTCTTGACGATGCGCAGCTCGGTGTCGTCGAGCACGCGGTGACTGGTGCCGCAGGGCTGGCAGACCGCCTCGATGGCGCCGCCGTACTCGCTGACCACCGCGTTGGTCACCTCGCCCGCGGCGCTGGCATCCACCGTCGCGGGATAGCTGAAGGCGTACACGCCCGGCACCGCGCCGGCGGCCAGGGTGCACACGATCCCGCCGCTGCCGCCGGTGCAGCCGGCGGGCAACTCGCCCACGGCCAGCCCGGCACCCGGGGTGTCGGTCAACAGCACCGGCGTGGTGATGGCCGCGTTCTCGATCGTCACCGACAGGGTGTAGACGATCGTGTCGCCCACCGAGACCTCGGCGCCGTCGCCCGGATCGGAGCTCTTGGCCACGGTGACCACCGGCTCGGCCAGCGGATGCTCGGTGCTGCAATCGGCGCATTCCGGATCCGGGTCGCCGCCGCCGGCGCCGGTCACGCTGTTGCCGACCGCGCCCACCGCGTCGGCGTCGACGCGCGCCTGGTAGGTGAACACGTGGTCGCCCGGCAGGGCGCCTGCCGCCAGGGTGCAGACCAGGCCGTCGCCGGTCGCCTCGCAGCTGCCACCCTCACCCGCCTCGATGGAGTCCGGCAGTAGGGTGAGCCCATCGCCGAGGGTATCGGTCAGCACGTACGGTGCGGTGGTAGCGGACATCGCCACCGTGGTGGTGAGGGTGTAAGTGAGCACGTCGCCGGCGTTGACCTCGACGCCGTCCGCCGGATTGGCGGCCTTGGCTGTCGCGATCCCGGGCAGCGCGATGTCGTGCTCGGTGCTGCAGTCGGTGCACTCCGGGTCCGGGTCGCCGCCGCCCTCGCCGACCACGCTGTTCGCGACCGCGCCGCTGGCGTCCGCATCGACCGTAGCGGTGTAGGTGACCGCGTAGGTACCCGGCACGGTGCCGGCTGGCAGCGTACACACCAGCGCGTCGCTGCAGGTGTAAGCCCCGGCATCGGTCACTTCCACCAGGGTGAGTCCGGCGCCCAGCGTGTCGGTCAGCAGATACGGCTCGGTCGTCGCCGAGGTGGCGACCGTGGTGGTCAAGGTGTAGGTGAGCACTTGGCCCGCCTGCACCTGGCTGCCGTCGGCCGGATCGGAGCTCTTGACGGTGGAAATGACCGGCAGCCCGAGGCCGTGGGTGGTGCTGCACGTGGTGCACTCGGGATCCGGGTCGCCGCCATCGCCGGTGATGGCGACGCTGTTGCCCACGGTGCCAGCGGCGTCGGCATCGACCGTCGCCGTATAGGTCACTGTGTACGTGCCCTGGACCGTGCCCGTCGGCAGGGAGCACTGCAGAGCGCCGGTACAGGCGAAGTCGCCGGCGTCGGTCACCGCGCCGAAGCTCAGCCCGGCGCCGAGGGTATCGGTGAGCTCGAGCGGCGCGGTGGTCGCGCCGCCGAGGATCGTGGCGGTCAGGGTATAGGTGATGGTGTCGCCGGCGGCGACCAAACTGCCCGTCGCCGGATCGGCGCTCTTGGCCACCGACACCGCCGAACCAACCGGCGTAGTTTCCTCGCAATCGTTGCCGGGCGCGCTGCAGTCCACGCCGGCGACGGTCACCGCGTTGTCGATGCTTTCCACGCCGGCAGGCGTCGGATCGTCGACCTGGACGATGAAATCGAGCGTCACGCTGGCGCCGGCGGCGATGTTGAACGCGTTCGAGTTGGGACAGCTGCTGCCCGCGCAGGTGAAGTCGCTGCCGGCGGCCACGAACGAGGTGCCGGCGGGCAGGGTTTCCACCACGTCGCCCTCGAACAGGGTGCCGACGGTGCCGCCGGTGTTGGCGACGGTGATGGCGTAGGCGAGCGTGTCACCGGCCTGGACCGGCGTCCCCGGCGCGTGGGGGGCGCCGTTGACCTCGGACAGGGTCTTGGCGACCGAGAGTTCCGCCTCGGCCAGCGCCGGGAAGGCGCAGGAGGCGAGGTCGCGCGACCCGCCCGCGCCCGTCGGCGCGGCCTGCGTCAGCACGCCGGTGGCCGGATCGTAGGCGTAGTAGGCGCTGCTGGCGGTGTTGTCGGCGACGTAGAGCGTGCCGTCGGCGGCGAACGCCACGCCGGCCCAGTTGATGCCGGCGGGCGCGCCGTTGAGCAACGGCCGCACCTGGCGCTGCGCGACCAGGCTGCCGCCGCCCAGGTCCACCTTGTAGAGATCGACCCCGGCCGACAGCCAGGCGACGCCGTTGGCGTCGAAGGCGATGTCGCCGGAACTGGTGTTGCTGGGGCCCTGGTCGTAGCTCAGGTTGCCGATGTTGGCCACCGAATAGCCGAAGCTGCCGGGTGCCGGATCGGCGGTGACCTCCCAGACCTCGGGCGTGGCGTTGTTGCCGGCGATCAGGTAGCCGACGCCGCCCGGGGTCATGCCGGCGCGCGGGAAATCGGGCGATACGAACGGTGCGGTGGCCTGGTACCAGCCGCCGTTGTCGGCGTCGTAGGCCCAGAGGATCGTATTGCCGCCGCTGCGCGAAATGAACAGCAGCCGGTTGCGGACCGGGTCGACCATCAGGCCGTTGAGGTCGCCCGATACCGTTGCCTCGAGCTCCGGAACGGCGGCGTCGGCGCCGGCGCCGGCGTCGTAGCGCCAGATCTCCACGCCGTTGACGATGCTGAAGATGGCGTCCTGGCCGGCCGGGCAGAAGTCGTACTCGACCGCCAGCGGCGTGACCGAAAGGACCGCGTCGTCGCTGTCGTTATCGGGATCCGGGTCGACCGTGCCGGCCGGCGGGGCGATCGTCGCGGTGTTGACGACCGCAGACTGCGCCAGCGCGGCCATGCCGGAGAACGCGCCGGCCAACACCGAGAGGACCAGCAACAGCGACAGAATGTTCTTGCGGCAGTGCGATGCTGCCTTGGGCTTGGACGTGACGGCCACGCATCTTCCCCTGATTGACACCATGAGGCAGGCCGGTGCGCGCTATCGCCTCCGCATCCCGGCACCGCCTCCGGCGCCGGGATGCGCAAGCCATGGCCGGGACGCCTGGTCCCGCTCCGGTTGCTGCTGGCGGCGGAATCTAGTGGCGATGCGGCACCGGCTACAAGGGAAAGATGTTTTCCCTCGATTGCATTTCATTTCGCTCTTCCGCGGGGATGCCGGTGCCTCGAGCGCCACCCGGGAGAAAGGGCGGCGCAGCGCGGCGACGGGGCCCGATTCAGGATTCGGCAGCCGCACGATCGGGCACGCGACGCCGGATTCGGATATAAAATGCAATCGAGCGGGAGCGGTTTTTCGCCGGCTCGGGGGGTCGTTCCGGCGCGGACGCGCAGACGATGCGCGGCCCCTTGGGGGACGACAGGCGCCGGATTGTCCTGGAGCGACCGCTGCAGGCAGGGGGAACAGACGTGACGAAGCAGACATGGATCGAAGCAATCCGCACGCCAGGCGCGCGGGCGCGGACCGGCCGCGGGTCGCGGTGCGTGCAGGCATGAATCCGGGCCTTGAATCGCTACGCACCGGGCAGCCCGCGCGCGAACAGCGCCACTGGCACCGGATCCTCGTCGTCGAGGACAACGAGTCGCTGCGCCGGGAGGTGCTGCTGCCGGCGATCGCCGGGGCTGGCTATTCCTGCACGGCCGTCGGCTCGGCGCTGGAGATGTACCGCAACCTGGCGGCGCGGCCCTACGACCTGGTCCTGCTGGACATGGGCCTGCCCGACGAGGACGGCTTCGTCTCGATCCAGCACCTGCGCACGTTGACGCGCGCAGCTGTGGTGGTGCTCAGCGGCATGGATACCGATGCCGACCGCGTCCGCGGCCTCGGCAACGGCGCCGACGCCTACCTCTGCAAGCCGATCGAACCCGAAGTGCTGCTTGCGTGGATTCGCAGCATCCTGCGCCGGACCGGCACCGCAACGGCGGACGTGGCCGCCCCCCAGCGATGGCGGCTGGTCGACGGCGGCTGGCGTCTGCTGGCGCCGGAGGGCGTCGCGGTGGCGCTTTCCGCTGCCGAGCGGATCCTCATGGGCGCCTTCCTGGGCGCGCGCGGGGCGCAGGTGAAGCGCGACGACCTGGTCTCCGCGCTGGCGGCGGAGGTGCCGGGGTTCGCCGCCTCGCGGCTGGAGATGCTGGTGCACCGGCTGCGCCGCAAGGTGCAGCGCGCCACCGGCGCCAACCTGCCGCTGGTGGCCATCCGCGGGATCGGCTATGCCTTCGACCCCTGAGCGGCCGGACGCCGCGGCATGGCTCTCCCGGCTCGGCGGCAAGCTCCTGCCGGCACCGGCCCCGCCCGCCGCCGGCGCCCGCCGCGCCACCGTGCCCGCACGCGGCGCAGCCGGCCGTTCGCACGACCGCCGCAACGGCCTGATGCTGCGCACCATCCTGGTGGTCGTGGGCAGCGCGGCCACGGCGATGGCGATCGTGTCCGCCGCCGCGCCGGTGACCGGCGAGTTCAGCGCCGCGGCCGCGATCGGCGCCTGCGCGTGGACCTGTTTCCTCCTGCTGCAGCGTGGCCACTACCGTCCTGCTGCCGGCATCACGGTGGCCGGAAGCATGCTGCTGGTGGGCCTGAGCTACCAGGCCTATGGTCTGCAGGCGCAAACCGGCCTGCAGATGACCCACCTGATGCCGCTGCTGTTCGCCGGACTGCTGCTGGGCAGGCGCGCGGTCTGGTGGACCGCGCTGGGCTACGCCGGCGCCCTCGTGCTCGGGGCGATGGCCGATGCCGGCCGGGGCGCCGGCCCTGCTCCGGCAGCGTGGGTGACCGCGGACCTGCTGCTCGCCGCGCTCAACGTGCTGGTGCTGGCGGTGATCCTCGACCGCCTGATCGCGATCTCGCAGAAGGCGATCCGCCGCAGCGAGGCGCTCGACGAGGCCTGCGCGGAACTGGAGCACGAGATCGCGGAGAAGGAGCGCGCCTACGCCCGTCTGCTGCATACCCAGCGGATGGAGGCGATCGGCCGCCTCTCGGCCGGGGTGGCGCACGATTTCAACAACATTCTCAGCGTCATCCTCGGTCACGCCGGCACGAGCACCGCGGGCGGCGGGGCCGGCTTCGACGGCATCCGCAAGGCGGCGCGGCGGGGCGCGATGCTCACCCGGCGTCTGCTCAGCTTCGGCCGCACCCAGGTCGGCGAGATCTCGCGTTTCGATCTGGCCGAGGCGATCGAGGACATGCGCCCGTTGCTGGTGCCGATGTTCCCGCGCAACGTCGAGGTGCGCCTGGAGGCGGCATCCGGCCGGCTGCCGGTCGAGCTCGATCGCGAGGAACTGGAACTGGCGCTGCTCAACATCGCCAGCAACGCCTGCGACGCCATGCCGGACGGCGGCCGGTTCGAGCTGTCGGTCCATGCGTGCGGCGCAGACGCGGTGATCCGCGTCGCCGACACCGGCATCGGCATGGCGCCCGAGGTGGCGAGCCGGGTGTTCGAACCGTTCTTCACCACCAAGCCGCGGGACAGCGGAACCGGCATCGGCATGAGCATCGTGCACAGGTTCGTGACCGACGCCGGGGGCGGCATCGAACTGGAAAGCGCGCCCGGCGAAGGCACCCGCCTCGAAGTCCGGCTGCCGCTGGCGTCCGCGGCCGGCATCGACCGCGCACCGCGGCGGCGGACGCTGCTGGTGACGGCCGACATCGCGCTGTCGCGATCGCTCGGCCGCGCGCTCGCCGCGCAAGGCTGCGAGGTGGTCGCTGTCGAGAGCGCCGACGACGCCATTTCACGGGTGCTCCGGTCGGCGTCCTTCGATCTCGTCGTCGCCAGCGGGCGTCTTCCCGACGGCGACGGGCTGATGCTCCTGCGCCAGATCGGCGCGGTGGTCCCCGGGGCGGCGCAGGTGCTGCTCCTCGATCGCGATTCCCGGATGCCCGATACCCCGGGCATCGTGGCGCTGGCGCCGCCGTTTTCGCCCGAGCGGCTGGCCGGCGCACTTGGCGGGCGCGACCCCGCCGCCGATCCTGCACCCGAGCACGGCGCCCTCGCCTAGCGCGGGCCCCTGCCCCGCGCCCGCAGCCGCGAGGGCGAGGGCTCGGGGTCTTCGCGCTCCGCGCGCGTGCTGCCGACCAGCACCACCAGCCCGAGCGCGGTGGCGAGCATCCAGATCCAGGGCCGCTGGTACCACGGCTGCGGATGGCGGATCCGCAGCGTTGCCGCAGCGGGCGACCACGGCCCGCCCAGCACGCTCGCCTGGACCTCGAACAGGTGCTCGCCCCACGGGACGGACGGATACAGGATGCTGCGGTTGCTTCCCGCCTCCACCCAGTCCTCGTCGAATCCGGACAGGCGGAAGCGGAAGCGGGTGTTCAGCGGCTGGCTCAGGTTGATGGCGGTGTAGCGGATTTCCAGATTGCGCGCGAACGGATCCAGCACGAGCGTCGAGCCGTCGGACTTGCGCGGCCGTCCGGCCACCGCCACGTGCTCGATGTGCGGCCGCAGGGACGGCGGCTCCACCGGGCCGACGGCTGCAGGATCGACCGCCGCGAACCCCTCCACGAGCGCGAACCACAATCGCCCGCGCGTGTCGCGATGACAGGCGGCGGCGACGCCGCCATTGATCTCGGCGGGCACCAGCCCGTCGCTCGCGGCGTAGCCGACCGAGGCGATCTCGTCCCCCGCCTGGCGCGGCGACGGCAACAGGGTGACGCCGCGATTGCCGCCCAGCCACAGGCGGCCGCTGTCGTCGGACAGGATGCACGAAACGGTATCGTCGAACAGGCCGTTGTCCTGGCCGTAGTGCCGTACCTGGCCGCCGGCGATCCGGTTGAGCCCGCCGCCGTAGGTCCCCACCCAGAGCACCCCGGCCCCGACGTCCTCGTGAAGCGCGCGGGCGAAGCGCGAGGAGAGCCCTTCGGCGGGCGTCCACTGCTCGACCACGCGGTCGCCCACCAGCCGCAGGACGCCCCGATCGCCGATGAACCAGCGGCCGCCGCGCGCCGAGGCGACCACCTGGTTGATGCTCATCCCCTCCAGCGCCTCGATACGATGGCGCCCTGCCTCCCTGCCCGCGGCATCCAGCACCAGCCGGTAGGTCGACCTTCCGGAGCCGACCAGATAGCTGCCGTCGGTCTCCTGCCAGACGCCGACGGATGCATGCGGCGCGAACGCGGCGACGTGCTCCACGCTGCCGTCGACGAGACGCCCCAGGCGCCCTCCGGCGTTGCCGACCCACGCCGTGCCCTCGCGATCCAGCAGCAGGCTGGCGACGCAGTCGTTCTCCATCGCTTCCTGGAACTCCACCACCACGATGCTGCCGTCTTCGCGCCAGTGCCGCAGCCCGTCGCAGGACAGCCCGAACCACAGCCCTGCGCCGCCGTCGCCGACCACCGCCCGCCCCGCCTTGGGCGTTCCGAGCTGGGCTTCGGCGAACAGGCCGAACAGGGGCGTGCGCAACCGCAGCAGGCCGCGACTGGCGCCGCCGATCCAGAGGTTGCCCTCGTCGTCGACGGACATGCTGCTGATGCCGAGCCCGTCGAGTTCGGGAACGGCGTGCCATGCACCGCCAGCGTCCTCGCGCATCACCTGCGCCGCGCGCGTGGCCACCCACCAGCGGCCATCCCCGTCGCGGGTGGCGTACGCCGGGAGTTCCACGCCGAGAGACAGCCACCGGCCGTTTTCGGGATCGAATCGGTACAGCGCGCGCTCGGTCCCGATCAGCAGCGTGCCGGCCTCGCTTTTCAGCAGGTGCACCCGGCCGTGCCCGTCCGGCAGCGGGATCGCCCGCAGCCGATCGGCCTCGAGCAGGTGCAGGCCGCCGTAGCCCCCGACGAAGATCCGCCCGACCGGATCGATGGCGATGTGGTGATGGCCCGAGCGCGCCGAACCGGGCACCTGCCCGGCGCGACCATCGGCCGGATCGACGCTGAAGATCCCCTCGTTGCTCGCCAGCCAGATGGTGCCGCGGCGATCCTGCACGATGGCGCCGATCTGGCAGGTGTCGCCGCAGGCCGGCAGTTGCCGGAACGTGCCGTCCTCGAAAACGCTCAGTCCGGCGTCCTGGGTGCCGATCCATAACCGTCCGGCGTCGTCCTCGTGCAGGGCGAGGATGCGGTCGCTGCCCGGGCCGGCCCGGTCGCCTTCCGGCGCCTCGGCGCCGCGGAGGCCGGTGTCGGCGCGAAAGGTCTCGAAACGCGAGCCGTCGAAGCGCACGAGGCCGCCGAACGTGCCGATCCACAGGTAGCCGTCGGCGCTCTGCACGATCGCGTTCACCCCCGACTGGGGAAGCCCGTCGTCGGCGGTGTAGTACCTCGGGACGATCCGGTACTGGAGCTCGGTGGCGGCAGGCGGCGCAGGATCGCCCAGCAGCGCCAGCCCGATCAGCAGAATGTCCAGTCCCAACGTGAGCCTCCAGCCTGCGCGGTCGGACCATTCTGCAGGATCGGAGCATGCGCGACCCGGCCGCCGCCGGTCCGGCCCGCCTCGTCCGCGCCCCTGAGCGGTCCCGCCCGCCGTCGTAGAGCGGAGCTTGCTCCGCTGCTCCCGGCTCCGGAGCCCGCGCAGCCGAGCAAGCTCGGCTCTACGGGGGTGCGCGTCAGGCGGCGACGACGGGCCTTTCCGCCGGCTCGCGCAGCAGCAGTCTGCGGATCGACGGCAGTTCGGCGTCGCCGAGCTCTTGCAACAGCTGCAACTCGCCGGCCACCAGCGCGGCCACCGGCACGCCATCGCGGTACAGCACCCGCGCGCCGGGCAGCCGCGGCACCTTCGCGCCGGGCAGCAGCGTGCCGGTGAGGTTGAGCGGATCGCAGGCGGCGACGCACACCAGGGCGCCGCTGTCGGGCCGCCGGCGCACGCTGCGCAACAGGCCCACCGCTTCCGGCAGCGCGAACTGCTCGCCGGACAGGCCGGCGATGAAGCGGCCGCCGCGGATCTCGCCGCGCGCCTCCAGCCGCCGGTAGACCCGCGACAGCTCGCGCCAGGGCGGCAGCCAGGCCGCCTCGCGCTCCAGCACGCGCCAGCACACCACGCCGTAGCGGCGCAGCAGCACGCGGGCGACGTGCTCCAGCGCCTCGGTACCGGAGTTGCCCGCATCCGCGGAAGGGCGGCGCACCGGGGCCCAGCGCCCGGCGTCGGCGATGCCCGACAGCGCGGGGCGGCGGCGGCGGCCGCGGGCCGGCGACCGCTTCGACGCCGGCACCAGCAGCGCGCGCAGGCCGGCGAAGCTGTCGCAGTGCGCATGCCCGCGCGCCACCAGCTCGGCGAGCGCGTCCTCGAGTTCGGTGCGCAGCAGGCCGGTGGCGTCGGCGATCTCGTCGAAGAACGAGGCGCCATGCGCGGCGAGATGCCCGGCGACGCGCTGGGCCCGCGAGGACAGCGCCCCGGCATCGACCACCGGCGGCGCCAACCGCGTCCAGTGCGCCGCGCTGCGTCGCGGCAGCAGCACCACCGGCGTCGCCCGTACGGATCCCGAACCGCGCCCCGCGCCCGGCTCGGCCTCGTGCGCCCGCAGTCGCGTCCACAGGGTGCGGCCGGCGGTGCACTGCTCGTCCAGCCAGGACAGCGAGTACCCGGCCACGCGCGCCGGCAGCAGTTCGGCTTCCCAGGCGGCGGCCGGCGCCTCGAAGCCCTCCAGCTGCGACAGCACCCCGGCGAGCGCCTCGGCGCCGGTCGCGCGCGCTCCGCCGGAGACGCGCTGCCAGTCGAACAGGAAGCGCAGGAAATCGCGCACCGGTACCGGCTCGATCTCGCGGCGCAGGCGGCCGAGCGTGTAGCGATGGATGCGCGCCAGCAGGTGGCGCTCGCACCACTCGGTCGCCTCGCTGCCCGGCGTGAACCTGCCCTGCATCGCGTAGCCGTCGTGCTGCAGACGCAACAGCGCGGCCTCGGCCTGCGCCGGGGACAGCCGGAGGCTGCGCGCCAGCTCGACCGCCGGGGTGGGGCCCAGCCCGGACAGGCGCGAACGCAGCAGCTCGGTCGTCGCGTCCTCGGGAGTCCAGGCGATGCGCGCGTATTCGTCGGGCGCGGCGATCTCCGGCTGCAGCGGCGCCCGCGGATGCAGCGCCTGCAGCTGCGGCAGGCGCTCGGCCGCGACCCAGCAGGCCAGCGGCGCAGCGGCGGCGTCGCCGGCCCGCTCGGCGGGAACTGGCGCGACACCGGCCCCGGGGGGACGGGCCACTGCGCCGTCCTGCGACACCGCAACGAGGGCGGTGCGCCGGTCTGCGGCCAGCGCCTCCAACTGCGCCTGCCAGGACGGATCGCGCCGCGCCTCCTCTGCGGTCACGAACCCCAGGCCCATCAGCGCATCGTGCATCTCGTCGGCGCTGCGCACCTCCGGCCACGCCTGGATGCGGACCTCGGCGATGGCGTCGGCATCGAGACGGCCCAGGTCGTCGGCGGCCTCGGGGTCGGCATGGCGGCGCGACTGCACCGCCTGGGTGCGCCGCTCCTCCAGCGGCGCGTCGTCGAGGAAGGCGTAGGGCCGCGCGTTGATCGCCTCGGCGGCCAGCGGCGACGGCGCGGTCAGGTCGCACGCCAGCACCTCCGCCTCGCCGGCCTCCATCCGCCGCAGCAGCCGCAGCCAGCCGGTGGTGTCCATCGCCTCGTCGAGGCAGTCGCGCAGGGTCTGCGCCACCAGCGGATGATCGGGGATCTCCCGCTCGCCGACGATGTTCTCCAGGCACGCCACCTGGTCGGGGAACACCGTGGCCAGCAGGTCCTCCGAGCGCATCCGCTGCAGCTGCGGCGCCACCTTGCGCCCGCCCGAAAAGCGCGGCAGCGCCAGCGCGGTGGTGGCGTTCCAGCGCCAGCGCACCCCGAACAGCGGCGCATCCAGCAGCGCCTGCACCAGCACGTCGCGGGCCGAAGCCGAATGCAGGTAGTGCGCGACCTCGATCAGCGGAAAACTGTGGCTGGTCGACAGCGACAGGACGATCGCGTCCTCGGTGGCGGCGGCCTGCAGCTCGAAGTTGAACTTGCGGCAGAAGCGCTTGCGCAGCGCCAGTCCCCAGGCGCGATTGAGGCGGCTGCCGTAGGGCGTATGGATCACCAGCTGGGTGCCGCCGGACTCGTCGAAGAAGCGTTCCAGCACGATCCGCGACTGCGTCGGCAGGGCGCCGAGCGCGGTGTACGCGCTGGCCAGATAAACGGCGAGCTGGCGCGCGGCCTCTTCGTCGAGGCCCAACTCGCCGTGCAGCCATGCCACCGCCCGCTCCGTGCCGCGGCGCGTCGCCTGGTCCGGTGCGGGGGCTCCGGGGACCGCGCAGCCGAGCAAGCTCGGCTCTACGGGGGGCTCCGGTGCCTGCGCCGTTAGGCGGGACTCCACTTCGGCGCGCAGGCGCGCCACGCCCGCCGAGAGTTCGTCGCTGCGCCCCGGCGCCTCGCCGAGCCAGAACGGGATGCTCGGCGGCAGCCCCTGCGCATCCTCCACCCGCACCCGTCCCGGCTCGACGCGCAGGATCCGGTAGCTGGCGTTGCCGAGCTGGAAGATGTCGCCGGCCATGCTCTCGACCGCGAAGTCCTCGTTGACGGTGCCGATGGCGGTCGCCTCCGGTTCCAGCACCACCGCGTAGTCGCCGGTATCGGGAATGGTGCCGCCGGACATCACCGCGGTCATGCGCGCACCCTTGCGCCCGCGCAGGCGGCGGTTGACCGCGTCGCGGTGCAGGTAGCCGGCGCGCGGGCCGCGGCGGCTGCTGTAGCCGTCGGCCAGCATCCGCACCACCGCGTCGTAGTCGGCGCGCGCCAGCCGCGCGTAAGGCCACGCGCGCCGGAGCATCCCGAACAGGGCGTCCTCGTCCCAGTCGCGGCAGGCGGTCTCGGCGACGATCTGCTGCGCCAGCACGTCCAGCGGCGCCGGCGGAATGCGCAGCGCATCGAGCTCGCCGCGGCGCACGCAGTCCAGCAGCGCCGCACATTCGACCAGCTCGTCGCGGGTGGCCGGGAACAGGCGCGCCTTCGGCACTCCACCGACCGAATGTCCGGAACGCCCGGCGCGCTGCAGGAACGCGGCGATCGAGCGCGGCGAACCGAGCTGGCAGACCAGATCGACGTCGCCGATGTCGATGCCGAGCTCCAGCGACGCCGTCGCCACCAGCAGCTTCAGTTCGCCGCGCTTGAGGCGCTGCTCGGCGTCCAGGCGGTGTTCGCGCGCCATGCTGCCGTGGTGCGCGGCGACGTGCTCGCGCCCGAGCAGTTCGCCCAGATGGCGCGCGGCGCGCTCGGCCATGCGCCGGGTATTCACGAACACCAGGGTGGTGCGGTGCCCGCCGGCGAGCGCGGCGATGCGCCGGTACACCTGCTCCCACTGGTCGGTGGACATCACCGCCGACAGCGGCGTGGGCGGCAGCTCCAGCGCGAGATCGCGCCGGCGGTCGTAGCCGATGTCGACGATGGCGCAGTCGGCCGCCTGCGGGACGGTCTCGCCATCGCGTCCGGCGGCGGACGCCGCCGGCGACAAATCGCCCGTGCCGACGAGGAACCGTGCGACCTCGTCGATCGGCTTCTGCGTCGCCGACAGCCCCACCCGCACCAGCGGCCGTGCGCACAGCGCCTGCAGCCGCTCCAGCGACAGCGCCAGGTGGCTGCCGCGCTTGTCGTCGGCGACGGCGTGGATCTCGTCGACGATCGCCGTGCGCACCGAGCCCAGCATCTCGCGGCCGGACTCAGAGCCCAGCAGCACGTACAGCGATTCCGGGGTGGTCACCAGGATGTGCGGCGGCCGCCGCCGCATCCCGGCGCGCTCCGACTGCGGCGTGTCGCCGGTGCGCACCGCGGTGCGGATCTCCACGTCCGGCAGGCCCATCCGCGCCAGCTCGGCGCGGATGCCGGCCAGCGGCGCCTCCAGGTTGACGTGGATGTCGTTGGACAGCGCCTTGAGCGGCGAGACGTAGACCACCGTGGTGGCGTCGGGCAGTCCCTCCGGTCCGGCCGCCAGGCCCTCGCGGATCAGGCCGTCGATCGCCGCCATGAACGCGGTGAGGGTCTTGCCGGAGCCGGTGGGCGCGGCCACCAGCGTATGGCGTCCGGCGGCGATCGCCGGCCACGCCTGCGCCTGCGCCGGCGTGGGCGCAGGAAACGCGCGGCGGAACCACTGCGCGACGGCGGGATGGAAGGCGTCGAGGGGCATCGGGGGAGGAACGGGAGGCGGGCGGGCAGCGCAACGGCGCCGATGCCGCCCGGGGCCGTGAACGGGGTCGGGACCAATATGCGCCCGGTCGGCGGCGGATTCAACGGCGCCCGCCCAGGCGATCGCGACCGCGCCGCAGCGGCCGCGTCACGGCGCACCACCCCGGCCGGTGGCATGCTGGGGCACCCCCTCCCGAGTGCCCCGTCTTCGCGATGTCCAATGCCCGGCACCTGCTCGGCCACTGGCTGCGCCTGCGGCGGCGCCTGTGGCGCCTCGGGCGCAGCGCGTCGGCCAGGCCGGCAGCGGCCGAGCAGCCGCTGCGTTCGCCGCTGTTCAGCGCCGAGCAGATGGAGGCCCACGGCCGCGCCCTGGCGCGCGGCCACGTGCTGCTGGCGCACCCGGCCCCCGACCAGCTGCTGCCGCGACTGCGCGAGAACCACGACCTGCTCGACCGGGCCAACGCCCTGCTCGCGCGGATGGTGCAGGACGAGGTGCGCATCACCCCGGCGGGCGAGTGGCTGCTCGACAACTTCTATCTGATCGAGGAGCAGGTCCGCACCGCGCGCCGCCACCTGCCGCGCAACTACAGCCGCGAACTGCCGGTCCTGGCGCACGGCTCGGGCCCGGGCGTGCCGCGGGTGTACCACCTGGCGATGGAAGCGGTGGCGCACGGCGACGGGCGCATCGACGCCGAGGCCATGACCCGCTTCGTCGCCGCGTACCAGTCGCTGGCGCCGCTGACCATCGGCGAACTGTGGGCGATCCCGATCATGCTGCGCCTGGCGGTGATCGAGAACCTGCGACGCATGGCGGCGCGGGTGATGCACGACGGTACCGAGCGCCGCGAGGCCGCCGATTGGGCGCGCCTGCTCAACGAGACCGCCGCCCACCGGCCGACCGACGTGGTGCTGGTGGTCGCCGACCTCGCGCGTTCGCAGCGCGCGGTGACCGGCGCCTTCGTGGCCGAACTCGCGCGCGGCGTGCAGGGGCGCAGCGTCGCTCTGGCGATGCCGATGAACTGGATCGAGCAGTGGGTCGAGCACAGCGGCCGGACCGTCGAAGCGCTGGTCCAGGCCGAGACCCAGCAGCAGGCGGCCGACCAGGTCTCGGTGAGCAACAGCATCGCCAGCCTGCGCCTGCTCGCGACCATCGACTGGCGCGAGTTCGTCGAGAACCTGAGCGTGGTGGAGCGGACCCTGCGCGAGGACCCGCACGGCACCTACGCGCTGATGGACTTCGCCACCCGCGACAGCTACCGGCATGCCCTGGAGCGGATCGCGCGCCGCAGCGGCATCGACGAGATCGCCGTGGCGCGCGCCATCCTGGACCTGGCGCGGGAACACGCCCGGGCCCGCGACACCCGCGCCCACGTCGGCCACTACCTGGTGGGGGACGGCCACGCGCTGGCGTGCGCGGCGGTCTCGGCGATGGAAGGCGCGCGCGCCGTGCGGGCGCCGCCTGCGACCATCCCGCTGCCGGCCTACCTGCTGCCGATCGCCGCGGCGGTGGCGTTCTTCGCCTCGGGGCTGCTGTCGGCGTTCGACGGCGCGCTGCCCGGCGGCGCGCTGCCGTGGCTGCTGGCGGCGCTGGCGATCGTGGTGTTCAGCGAGCTCGGCATCGCCCTGACCAACTGGCTGGCGACGGTGCTGGTGCCGCCGCGCCCGCTGCCGCGAATGGATTTCTCGCGCGGCATGCCGCGCGCCACGCGCACCCTGGTGGCGGTGCCGAGCATGATCGGCACCGCGGCGGCGGTCGACAGCCTGATCGAGGGGCTGGAGGTGCGCTTCCTCGCCAACCGCGACCCCTACCTGCACTTCGCCCTGCTGACCGACTTCCTGGATGCCGACCACGAGCTGGTCCCGGAGGAGCAGGCGGTGCTCGACCACGCGGTGCGCCAGATCGACCGGCTCAACGCGCGCTACGCGCCCGAACACGGCGGCCGGTTCTTCCTGCTGCACCGCGCGCGGCGCTGGAACGCGGGCGAACGCAGCTGGATCGGCCCGGAACGCAAGCGCGGCAAGCTGGCGGCGCTCAACCGGCTGCTGCGCGGCGCGGCGCCCGAGCAGGACTTCATGCGCACCGCCGGCAACCTGGCGATGCTCGGCAACGTCCGCTACGTGATCACCCTGGACACCGACACCCGCCTGCCGCGCGATGCCGCGCGCGAGTTCGCCGCGACCATGGCGCATCCGCTCAACCGCCCGCGCTTCGACGAGCGGCGGCGCCGGGTCACGCGCGGCTACGGGATCCTGCAGCCCGCCATCGGCAGCAGCATGGGACCGGGGCGCAGCACCCGCTATGCGCGCCTGTTCGGCAGCGAACCCGGCATCGATCCGTACACGCGCACGGTGTCCGACGTCTACCAGGACCTGTTCGGCGAGGGCTCGTTCGTCGGCAAGGGGATCTATGACGTCGACGCGTTCGAGTACGCGCTCGCGGACCGCTTTCCCGACAACAGCATCCTCAGCCACGACCTGCTGGAGGGCTGCTACGCCCGCGCCGGGCTGGTCAGCGACGTGCAGCTGTTCGAGGATCCGCCGGCGCGCTATGCCGCCGACGTGAAGCGCCGTCACCGCTGGATCCGCGGCGACTGGCAGCTGCTGCCCTGGCTGTTGCCGTGGGTGCCGCGCGCCAGCGGCGGCTTCGAGCGCAATCCCCTGTCCTGGCTGTCGCGCGGCAAGCTGCTGGACAACCTGCGCCGCAGCCTGGTACCGGCGGCGGCGACCGCGCTGCTGGTGACCGGCTGGGCGCTGCTGCCGGCGCCGCTGGCGTGGACCGCCTGGCTGCTGGGCCTGTGGCTGCTGCCGGTGCTGATCCCGGCGGCGCGCAACGTGCTGGCGCGGCCGCCGGACATGGCGCTGGAACCGCACCTGCTGCAGGTGGGCCGCGCCGCCGCCCGCCAGCTGCAGGCCGCACTGGTCAATCTCGCCTGCCTTCCCTACGAGGCCTGGTTCAGCCTCGATGCGGCGGCACGCAGCCTGTGGCGGATGACGCTCAGCCGCCGGCGCCTGCTGCAGTGGAGCCCGTCGAGCGAGGTCGAACGCAATCTCGATCGCGACGCCCTTGGTGAGCTGCGCAGCATGTGGGTCGCACCCGCGTTCGCGGCGGTGGTGACGCTGCTGCTGATACGGCTCAACCCGGGCGCGCTGTGGGTCGCCGCGCCGCTGCTGGCCTGGTGGGCGGCCGCGCCGCTGCTGATGACCTGGCTGGGCCGCACGCCGCCGCCGCGGCGCGCGCGGCTCTCCGCTTCGCAGCTGGATTTCCTGGGCCGGCTGGCGCGGCGCACCTGGGCCTTCTTCGAGGTCCACGTGCGTGCCGAGGACCACTGGCTGCCGCCGGACAACGTCCAGGAGCACCCGGTGGCGGCGATCGCCCACCGCACCTCGCCGACCAACATCGGCCTGTCGATGCTGGCGAACCTCGCGGCCTGGGACTTCGGCTACCTGCAGGCGGAGGCGGTGATGGAGCGCACCCGCCTCACCCTGGGCACGCTGGACGCCCTGGCCCGCCATCGCGGCCATTTCTACAACTGGTACGACACCCGGACCCTGCAGCCGCTGCCGCCGCGCTACATCTCCACCGTGGACAGCGGCAACCTGGCCGGACACCTGCTGACCCTGCGCCAGGGCCTGCTGGGGCTGCTCGACGCGCCGCTGCTCGCGCCGGCGACGTTCGACGGGCTGGCCGACACCCTCGGTGTGCTGCGCGAGCAGGAGCGGCCGGTGGCCGGCGACGGCACGGACGGCCTGGACGCCCTGCTCGATGCGTTCCAGGCGCAGCTCGCCGCGTTGCGCGCGTCGCCGCCGGCCGACGCCGCCGCAGCCTCCAGCGCTCTGGTCGGCCTGGGCCTGCAGGCCGAAGCGATCGCGGCGGCGTGGCCGCACCCGGCCGACGAGGGCGCGGAGGAAGGTGCGCTCGTCCCGGACTGGCCGCAGGCGCTGCTGCGCGCTTGCCGCGCCGCCTGTGCGGCGCTGGACGCATTCGCGCCGTGGCCATGGATGGCCGGCGACGCCGCCGCGGGGGGCATTCCCACCCTGCGCCAGCTGCGCGACCGCAGCAGCGACCCGCTGGCGCGGGTGCGCGCCGGCGACCGGATCCTGGAGCTGGAAGCCCTCGCGCACCGCGTCGGCCAGTACGCGCTGATGGAGTACGGCTTCCTCTACGACCGCAGCCGCCACCTGCTGGCGATCGGCTACGACGTCGAGGAGCGCCGGCTCGACAACGGCTACTACGACCTGCTCGCCTCCGAGGCCCGGCTGGGCAGCTTCGTCGCAATCGCCCAGGGCCAGCTGCCCAAGGACACCTGGTTCGCGCTCGGGCGCCTGCTGACCGAGGTCGACGGCCGCGCCGCGCTGCTGTCCTGGAGCGGCTCGATGTTCGAGTACCTGATGCCGCAGCTGGTGATGCCGAGCTATCCCGACACCCTGCTGGCGCAGACCAGCCGGCATGCGGTCGAAGCGCAGATCGGCTACGGGCGCCAGCGCGGCGTGCCGTGGGGGATCTCCGAATGCGGCTACAACACGGTCGATGCGCGGATGAACTACCAGTACCGCGCGTTCGGCGTCCCCGGGCTGGGGCTCAAGCGCGGACTGGCCCAGGACCTGGTGATCGCGCCCTACGCCAGCATGATGGCGTTGATGGTGGCGCCGGAAGAGGCCAGCCAGAACCTGCAGCGCCTGGCCGGCCTGGGCTTCGGCGGCGAGTTCGGCCTGTACGAGGCGATCGACTACACACCGGCGCGGGTGCCGCGCGGCCAGGACCACGCGGTGGTGCGCTCGTTCATGGCGCATCACCAGGGCATGGGCCTGCTCTCGATGGCCTACCTGCTGCGCGGGCGGCCGATGCAGAAGCGCTTCGCCGCCGATCCGCAGTTCCAGGCGACCCTGCTGCTGCTGCAGGAGCGCGTGCCCCATACCGGCGTGTTCCATCCCCACGAGGCCGAGGCCGGCGCGCGCGTGGTGGTGGAGACGTCCGAGACCCGCCTGCGCGTGTTCCGCAACCCGGATACCTCGCGGCCGGCGGTGCAGATGCTCTCCAACGGCCGCTTCCACGGCCTGTTCACCGCCGCCGGCGGCGGCGGCATCCGGCTGCGCGACATGGCGGTGACGCGGTGGCGCGAGGACGCCACCCGCGACCACTGGGGCAGCTTCTGCTACCTGCGCGACGTCGGCAGCGGCGGCTTCTGGTCGGCCGCGCACCAGCCGACCTGCGTGCCGGTCAAGCACTACGAGGCGATCTTCTCCGACGCCAAGGCCGAGTATCGCGGCCGCAGGCTGGGTTTCGACACCCACATGGAGATCGCGATCTCGGCCGAGGACGACATCGAGCTGCGCCGCCTGCGCGTGTCCAACCGCTCGCGACGCGCGCGGACCATCGAGATCACCACCTACGCCGAGGTGGTGCTGGCGCCGGCGGCGGCCGACGAGGCGCACCCGGCCTTCGGCAACCTGTTCGTCCAGACCGAGCTGCTGGCCGGCAAGCAGGCGTTGCTGGCCACGCGGCGCCCGCGCTCGCACGCCGACGCCACGCCTTGGATGTTCCACCTGGCGGCGGTGCACGATGCCGACATCGCCGCGATCTCCTACGAGACCGACCGCGCGCGCTTCATCGGCCGCGGCAACACCGTGCGCGCGCCGGCGGCGCTGGCCTCGCTCGAGGAACTGTCCGGCACGGTGGGCTCGGTGCTCGATCCCATCGTCGCGATCCGCTGCCGGATCGAGCTGGCGCCCGGACAGACCGCGATCGTCGACCTGGTCACCGGCGTCGCCGGCGAGCGCGACGGCTGCACCGCGCTGATCGACAAGTACCGCGACCGGCGCCTGGCCGACCGGGTCTTCGACCTGGCCTGGACCCACAGCCAGGTGGTGCGCCGCCAGATCAACGCCTCGCAGGCGGACGCGCAGCTGTACGAGCGGCTGGCCGGCCTGATCGTCTACGCCCACCCGCTGCTGCGCGCCGACAGCGCGGTGCTGCTGCAGAATCGCCGCGGCCAGTCCGGCCTGTGGGGACACTCGATTTCCGGCGACCTGCCGATCGTGCTGGTGCGCATCGCCGACTCGGCCAACATCGCGCTGGTGCGGCAGATGGTGCAGGCGCACGCGTACTGGCGGTTGAAGGGCCTCAACGTCGATCTGGTGATCTGGAACGAGGACAACGCCGGCTACCGCCAGGAGCTGCAGGAGCGGATTCTCGGCCTGGTCTCCACCGGGCCCGAGGGAGGGATGCTGGACCGGCCGGGCGGCGTGTTCGTGCGCATGGCGCAGCAGATCCAGCAGGAGGACCGCATCCTGCTGCAGGCCGCGGCGCGGGTGATCGTCGGCGACGAGCACGGCACCCTGGAGGCGCAGGTCGGGCGCAGCATCCCTCCGCAACGCGCGCCACCGCTGCTGCACCCCGCCGGGACGGTCGCCGAGACCGCCCGGAGCGCGCGGGCCGCCGTGGCCGCTGCGTCCGCGCCATCGCCGCAGGCGCCGATGCCGCCGTGGCCGTCGCTGGTGGCGACGGACGACGACGATCCCTGGCCGTTCGACCCCGCCGCCGACGCGGTGATGCTCGACAACGGCACCGGCGCGTTCTCCGCCGACGGGCGCGAATACCTGATCGCGCTGCCCGCCGGTGCCGCCACGCCGGCGCCGTGGTGCAACGTACTGGCCAACGATCGCTTCGGCACCGTGCTCAGCGAGAGCGCCGCGGGCTACACCTGGGCCGGCAACGCGCACGGATTCCGCCTGACCCCCTGGCACAACGACCCGGTGGCCGATACCGGCGGCGAGGCGCTGTACCTGCGCGACGAGGAGAGCGGGCTGGTCTGGTCGCCGCAGCCGCTGCCCTGCCGCGGCGGCGGCGAATACCGCACCCGCCACGGCTTCGGCTACAGCGTGTATTCCCACGTCGAGGACGGCATCGCCAGCGAGCTGTGGGTCTACGTGGCCCCGCGCGACGCGATCAAGTTCTCGGTACTCAGGCTGCGCAATCTGTCGGGGCGCGAGCGGCGGCTGTCGGCGACCGCCTACGTCGAGTGGGTGCTCGGCGACCTGCGCCGCAACTCGCTGCTGCACATCGTCAGCGCCGTGGACGAGGCCAGCGGCGCGCTGACCGCGCGCAACCCCTACAGTCCCGAATCCGGCGGGCGCGTGGCCTTCCTCGATGCCGATACCGGGACCGGCAAGCGCGCCTTCACCGCCGACCGCACCGAGTTCATCGGCCGCAACGGCAGCCTCGCCGCCCCGGCGGCGCTGCGCAACGCCAGCCTGTCCGGTCGGCTCGGCGCTGCGCTCGATCCCTGCGCGGCGCTTCAGGTGCCGGTGACGCTGGCCCCCGGCCAGGCGTCGGAGACGATCTTCCGGCTCGGTGCGGGGGACGATGCCGACGACGCGTCCCGGCTGGCGCTGCGCAGCAGGGGCGCCCGCGTGGCGCACGAGGCGCTGGCCGAGGTCCGCAGGCACTGG
The DNA here is from genome assembly GCF_013425525.1 of Luteimonas salinisoli. GTDB lineage: Bacteria > Pseudomonadota > Gammaproteobacteria > Xanthomonadales > Xanthomonadaceae > Luteimonas > Luteimonas salinisoli. Next base: position 42,153 of record NZ_JACCKA010000094.1, read on the forward strand.
GAGCGCATCCTGGGCACGGTGCAGGTGGAGACGCCCGAGCCGGAACTGGACGTGCTGGCCAACGGCTGGCTGCTGTACCAGACCCTCGGCTGCCGGCACCTGGCGCGCAGCGGCTACTACCAGTCGGGCGGCGCGTTCGGCTTCCGCGACCAGCTGCAGGACACCATGGCCACCGTGCACGTGGCGCCGGAGACCACCCGCGCGCACCTGCTGGCCAGCGCCGCGCACCAGTTCCCCCAGGGCGACGTGCTGCACTGGTGGCACCCGCCCGGCGATCGCGGCGTGCGCACGCGCTGTTCCGACGACTACCTGTGGCTGCCGCTGGCGGTGTGTCGCTACCTGGAAGCGACCGGCGACACCGGGGTGCTGGACGAGCACGCCCCCTACATCGAGGGCCGGCTGGTGAGCCCCGACGAGGAGTCGTACTACGACCTGCCGGTGCCGTCGCGGCTGCGCGAGCCGCTGTACACGCATTGCGTGCGCGCACTGCGCCGCGGCATGCGGCTGCGCGGGGAGCGCGGCCTGCCGCTGATCGGCACCGGCGACTGGAACGACGGCATGAACCGCGTCGGCGACGCCGGCCGTGGCGAGAGCGTCTGGCTGGGGTTCTTCCTGGCGACCGCGCTGCAGCGCTTCGCCGCGGTGGCGCACGCGCGCGGCGACGACGCGTTCGCGAAGGAATGCGCGGCCGCGCGCGGGGAGCTCGCGCGCAACCTCGACGCCCACGCCTGGGACGGCGACTGGTACCGGCGCGCCTGGTTCGACGACGGCACTCCGCTGGGATCGGCGCAGAACGAGGAATGCCGCATCGATTCGATCTCGCAGAGCTGGGCGGTGCTCTCCGGAGTCGCCGATCCGGCGCGGGCGCGTCAGGCGATGGACGCGCTGGATCGCCACCTGGTGCGCCGCGAGGCCGGGCTGGTGCAGCTGCTCGACCCGCCGTTCGACCGCATCGTCCAGGACCCCGGCTACATCCGCGGCTACGTCCCCGGCGTGCGCGAGAACGGCGGCCAGTACACCCACGCCGCGGTCTGGGCGGCGATGGCCTTCGCCCGGCTGGGCGACGGCGAGCGCGCCTGGGAGCTGGCGCGGATGATCAACCCGGTGGGCCACGCCCGCGACGCCGAGGCGGTGGAACGCTACAAGGTGGAACCGTACGTGATGGCGGCCGACGTCTACGGCGTGGCGCCGCACGTCGGCCGCGGCGGCTGGACCTGGTACACCGGCTCGGCCGGCTGGATGTACCGGCTGCTGACCGAATCGTTACTCGGTCTCGAGCGTCGCGGCGACGCGCTGCGACTGGCGCCATGCGTTCCCGCCGGCTGGCGCGGATATCGCCTGAGCTACCGCTTCGGTCGCAGCCTGTACCGGATCGAGGTCGTCTGCGTCGATGCCCCGGCCGCCGGCCATGCCGCCGCGACCGCGCGTCTCCTGCTCGACGGCGCCGAGCAGCCGTCGACCTGGATCGCGCTGCTCGACGACGGCGCCGAGCATCGCGCCGAACTGCACTGGCCCAGGCCGCGGCAGTGATCCCGCGCGAGCAGCTCGACGCCGAACTCGACGCCCTGGAGCGGATGCTGCCGACGTGGCTGGAAAAGCTGCGCCATCCCGCGCAGTTCGCGCCCCAGTTCGAAGCCCTTGCCGGCCGGATCCTGGCGCAGGCCCATCCCGACGACCTGGCCCGCGCCCACGCCCGCATCGCCGCGATGCTGGCGACACAGCGCCCGCACGACGCCGGGGCCCGAGGCAAGGCTCGCCCCGACGCGTAGGCCAGCGGGTCCCTGCCCCGAAAACCGCTCGCACCAGTCCCGCCTGGTGATCGATGGACCGAAGGCGTGCGGTGCCATCGGGCCGGGGGATGCGTGACAACCAAGCGAGTATCGGGGAGCGACTTGGCACGGATCCCCCGGCCCGCCCCCGGACGCATTTCCGGCAGTCCCGACCGACCGGCGTCCGCAGTTGCTCGAACGAGCGGTCCGAAGGCACCCGGGGCCATCGGGCGGGGGTGGCGCCGCAAGTCGCTCCCCGATACTCGCTTTGTTGCGACGCCACCCCCACCCGATGGAGCGACATTCGCCGGCGCTTCCAGAAAAGCAGGAGCCGACGCGGCGGGCCTTGCCCGCGACCCACGCTTTCCGGCCCGATCGCCGCGCCGTCTCCAGGCGGGCCGGGGGATGCGTGACAACCAAGCGAGTATCGGGGAGCGACTTGTCACGTATCCCCCGGCCCGCCCCCCGACGCATTCCCGGCAGCCCCGACCGACCGGCGTCCACAGTTGCTCGAACGAGCGGTCCGAAAGCACCTGGGGCCATCGGGTGGGGGTGGCGCCGCAAGTCGCTCCCCGATACTCGCTTTGTTGCGACGCCACCCCCACCCGATGGAGCGACATTCGCCGGCGCTTCCAGAAAAGCAGGAGCCCACACGGCTGCACCTGGCCAGACCCACGCTTTCCGGCCCGATCGCCGCGCCGTCTCCAGCGGGCCGGGGGATGCGTGACAACCAAGCGAGTATCGGGGAGCGACTTGGCACGGATCCCCCGGCCCGCCCCCGGACGCGCTGCCGGCCCGGGTGCCGCTGGCCGGCACATGCGGACCACCGTCGCCGCGTCCGCACCGGACGCTGCCGTCACCACGGCCGGTGCGATTGGCGCGGCCCTTGCATGTCGAGGGTATCGGGGCGCGGGTGCGCCCGCTGCCTCGGGACTTGGCATGACCTGGATCGTCCACCTGCAACCGGGCATCGGCTACGTCCTCAGGGACGAAGCCGGCGCCGAGTATCTGCCGCGCTCGAACTGGCCGCTGGCCTTCGCCAATTCCGAACAGGCGCAGGCCGTCGCGACCGGACTGAACGAACGCGAGGCGGCGCGCGCGGCGCGCCGGCCGCTGCCTGCTGGTTGAACCAGCAACAACGAGTCATCGGTCCGCATCCCCGGTCGTCTCCGGAGTGCGCGCCGGCGAGCACCTCGGCGGCCGGCGGTGTGGTGGGTCGTGTTGGATTCGAACCAACGACCAGCGGATTAAAAGTCCGATGCTCTACCGACTGAGCTAACGACCCGGCAGGCCTGCACCCCTCGCCGGGGTGACGTGCGCGGCGAGCGGAACATTGTGCCACGGTTGCCGGCCTTCGCCGAGCCCCACGGCCTGCGCGAAGATGGGCCGCGGGCGCGACGCGGGCACCGCCGCGCGCCCCGGCCGGAGCGGCATGCCGCCTGCAGGAGCGGCGGCGCTGCCACGGCCCCGCTCCCGGGAACTTGATCGTAATCAAGTCGCCGCTAGCGGACGGACGCCACAATGCCCACAGGATCCGGAGAACCCAGCCCCATGGCCCATCAGCCCAACCTCGTATCGCCGGTCGAACCCGCGGATGTCCGCACCGCCCCGGCCCCCGGCGGCACCTACAACGACAAGGTGGTGATCCAGTTCGCCGTCGCCACGGTGGTCTGGGGCATCGTCGGCATGCTGGTGGGCGTGGTGATCGCCGCCCAGCTCTACTGGCCGACCCTGTTCGAGGGGATTTCCTGGCTGAGCTATGGGCGGCTGCGGCCGCTGCACACCAACGCGGTGATCTTCGCCTTCGGCGGCAGCGCGCTGTTCGCCACCAGCCTGCACGTGGTGCAGCGCACCTGCCACGTGCGGCTGATCTCCGACAAGCTGGCGGCGTTCGTGTTCTGGGGCTGGCAGCTGGTGATCGTCGCCGCCGCCGTCAGCCTGCCGCTGGGCATCACCCAGAGCAAGGAATACGCGGAACTGGAGTGGCCGATCGACCTGCTGATCACGGTGGTTTGGCTGGCCTACGCCTGGCTGTTCTTCGGCACCATCGCCCGGCGCCGGGTGAAGCACATCTACGTGGCCAACTGGTTCTACGCCGCCTACATCATCACCATCGCGCTGCTGCACGTGGTCAACAACCTGGCGCTGCCGGTGGGCATGTTCAAGTCCTACCAGGTCTACACCGGTGCGGTCGACGCGATGGTGCAGTGGTGGTACGGCCACAACGCGGTGGGCTTCTTCCTGACCGCCGGCTTCCTGGGGATGATGTACTACTACGTGCCCAAGCAGGCCGGCCGGCCGATCTATTCCTACCGCCTCTCGATCGTGCACTTCTGGGCGCTGATAGCGGTGTACATGTGGGCCGGCCCGCATCACCTGCAGTACACCGCGCTGCCGGACTGGGCGCAGTCGGTGGGCATGGTGTTCTCGCTGATCCTGCTGGCGCCCAGCTGGGGCGGCGCGATCAACGGCATCATGACCCTGTCGGGGGTGTGGCATAAGCTCCGCACCGACCCGATCCTGAAGTTCCTCATCGTCGCGATCAGCTTCTACATGATCGCCACCTTCGAGGGACCGATGATGTCGATCAAGACGGTCAACTCGCTGTCCCACTACACCGACTGGACCGTCGGCCACGTCCACGCCGGCGCGCTCGGCTGGGTGGCGATGATCTCGATCGGCGCGATCTACTCGCTGCTGCCGCGGCTGCTCGGCCTGCAGGGGATGTACTCGACCAAGTGGATCGACGTGCACTTCTGGATCCACACCCTCGGCGTGGTGCTGTACATCGCCGCGATGTGGATCGCCGGGGTGATGCAGGGCCTGATGTGGCGCGCCACCAACGACGACGGCACCCTGACCTACAGCTTCGTCGAGGCGCTCAACGCCACCTACCCCTACTACCTGGTGCGCCTGCTCGGCGGCGTGGTGGTGGTGGGCGGCATGCTGCTGATGGCGCTCAACACCTGGAAGACCTTCGCCATGGCGCGCAACCCGGCGCCGCAGCCGGTGCTGCCGCCCGACCCCAGCGACGTACGCGAGATGCCAGGGAGCGCCGCATGAGCAACAACCCGCACGAGAAGATCGAGAAGAACGTCGGCCTGATGGCGGTGCTGATCGCCGTGGCCGTGTCCTTCGGCGGCCTGGCCGAGATCGTGCCGCTGATGTACCAGGCCGAGGCGATCGAACCCCTGCCCGGGGTCGAGCCCTACCCGCCGCTGCAGCTGGCCGGGCGCGACGTCTACGTGCGCGAGGGCTGCTACAACTGCCATTCGCAGATGGTCCGCACGCTGCGCTTCGAGACCGAGCGGTACGGCCACTACTCGCTGGCCGGCGAGTCGGTCTACGACCGCCCGTTCCAGTGGGGCTCCAAGCGCACCGGTCCGGACCTGGCGCGCGTCGGCGGCCGCTATCCCGACGATTGGCACCGCGTGCACCTGATCGACCCGCGCGACGTGGTGCCCGAATCCAACATGCCCAGCTACCCGTGGCTGGCCGCGGCGCGGCTCGACGGCGACACCGTGACCCGGCGGATGCGCGCGCTGCAGACGCTGGGCGATCCCTACACCGACGAGCAGATCGCCGGGGCCGCCGCGGAAGTGGCGGACAAGACCGAACTCGACGCCGTGGTCGCCTATCTGCAGGGCCTCGGCCGCCACGCACCGAGGGGGCAATGACATGGTGTCCGGAATCGTGACGACGATCCTGCTGCTGCTGTTCGTGGGCGGCTGGATCTGGGCCTGGAGCCCGCGCCGCAAGCGCGACTTCGACGAGGCCGCACGCCTGCCCCTGGACGAAGGGGAGGACCGCCGATGAGCACCGCATGGTCGTGGTACGTGATCGTCCTGGTCGCGATCAACATCGCCGGTTGCGTCTGGCTGCTGTGGTGGACCGCGCGCCGCCGCCCCGGCGATCCCGCGCCGACCGAGACCAGCCACATCTGGGACGGCGACATCACCGAATACAACAAGCCGCTGCCGCGGTGGTGGATCAACCTGTTCTACATCACCATCGTCTTCAGCATCGGCTATCTGCTCTGGTACCCGGGACTGGGCGCGTTCGCCGGCTACGGCCGCTGGAGCTCGCAGCTCGAGCACGACCGCGAGAAGGCCACCCAGGACGCGCGCCTGGAGGAGACCTTCGCGGTCTATGCGAACCAGCCGCTGCCGGCGCTGGCCCGCGACCCCGATGCGATGCGCCTGGGCCGCTCGATCTTCGCCAACACCTGCGCCACCTGCCACGGCTCGACCGCGCGCGGCGCCACCGGCTATCCCGACCTCACCGACCAGGTCTGGAACTGGGGCGGCGAGCCCGAGCAGATCCTGGCCACCGTGCTGGACGGCCGCGAGGGCGTGATGCCGCCATGGGAGAAGGTACTGACCGGCATGGGCGGCGAGCAGGCCATGACCGCGATCGTCGCCTACACCCGCTCGCTGTCGCAGCCCGCCGCCGGCGGCGATTATTTCGCCGCGCGCGGCAAGACCCTGTACGAAGGGCTGTGCGTGGCCTGCCACGGTCCCGACGGCACCGGCAATCAGGCGCTGGGCGCGCCGGACCTCACCGACGGTCAATGGCTCTACGGCGGCACCAGCGAGGCGCTGTTCGCCAGCATCGCGCACGGCCGCCACGGCATCATGCCGGCGCACCGCGAGCTGCTGGGCGAGACCCGCGCGCGGCTGGTGGCGGCCTGGGTCTGGTCGCTGTCCAACCCGCCCGCGAACGCGACCGCGGATAACTCGCAATGAGCGAGGCGCAGGGCGCCTACGACCACCCGCCGCGCCCGCTGGCGCAGAAGCTCGGCGCGATCCTGTGGCCGAGCTTCTTCGCCGCGGGCGTGGCGACGATGGTGTTCTTCGCCTTCGTCGATCCGCTGCTGCTGCGCGACATGACCTTTCCGTCGCTGCCGATGACCCGCGGGCTGGGGTACACGCTGGGCTTCTTCACGTTCTGGGTCGCCACCGCCTCGTCGAGCCTGTTCACCTGGTGGCTGCTGCGGCCCGCCAGCCGGTTCAACCGCGCGCTGCCGCCGGAACGCTGACGATGGCCGGAAGGATCCCACTGGAGGTCGTCGACGAGGGCGGCGGCAGCCTCTACGTCAGCGAGGGCAAGATCTACCCGCGCGAGGTCTCGGGTCGCTTCGACCGGCTGCGCAAGATCGCGGTGGTCTGGCTGCTGGGCATGTTCTACGCATTCCCGTGGCTACGCTGGGACGGGCGCCAGGCGGTGCTGTTCGACCTGCCGGCACGGCAGTTCCACGTGTTCGGGCTGACCTTCTGGCCGCAGGATTTCCTGTTCCTGGCGCTGCTGCTGATCATGGCGGCGCTGGCGCTGTTCTTCTTCACCGCGCTGGCCGGCCGGCTGTGGTGCGGCTATGCCTGCCCGCAGACGGTCTGGACCGAGGTGTTCCTGTGGATGGAGCGCTGGACCGAGGGCGACCGCAACCGGCGGATGAAGCTGGACGCGGCGCCGTGGTCGACCGAGAAGCTGCTGCGCAAGGGCGGCAAGCACCTGCTGTGGCTGGTGTTCGCGCTGTGGACCGGCTTCACCTTCGTCGGCTTCTTCACCCCGATCACCGAGCTGGGCGCGCGCATGGTGCCGTTCGCCTGGGGCGGGTGGGAAACGTTCTGGGTGTTGTTCTACGCCCTGGCCACCTGGGGCAACGCCGGCTTCCTGCGCGAGCAGGTCTGCAAGTACATGTGCCCGTACGCGCGCTTCCAGAGCGCGATGTTCGACCGCAACACCCTGCTGATCGCCTACGACCCGATGCGCGGCGAGCCGCGCGGCCCGCGCAAGCGCGGCCTGCTCAAGGGCGTGCAGGAACGCGCCCGCGGCCTGCTCGACAAGGTCACCGCCTACGACTACGTGTTCCGCGCCGCGCAGCACCCGACCGCGGCCGACAACCGCGCCCAGGCGCACGGCACCATCACCTTCGACCCAGGACAGGCGGAGCCGCTGCCGAAATTCGCGCCCGAGCAGCTCGGCGACTGCATCGACTGCACCATCTGCGTGCAGGTCTGCCCGACCGGCATCGACATCCGCAACGGCCTGCAGTACGAGTGCATCGCCTGCGGCGCCTGCATCGATGCCTGCGACGAGGTCATGGACCGCATGGGCTACCCGCGCGGGCTGATCCGCTACTCCACCCAGAACGCGATCGACGGCAAGCCGACCCGGGTGCTGCGGCCGCGGGTGCTGGTATACGGCGCGATCCTGCTGGCGGTGATGGCGGCCTGGGCCTGGGGGGTGGGCAACCGCAGCCCGTTGATCGCCGAGGTGCTGCGCGACCGCAACGCGCTCTATCGGGAGGCCGCCACCGGCATCGAGAACGGCTACACCCTGAAACTGGTGAACAAGAGCAACGACGCTGCCAGCTACCGCGTTTCCCTGGAAACCGGCGTCCCCGGCATGCGCCTGACGGCGCCCGATGCTCCGGTGCGGCTGCAGCCGCAGCAGGTCCTCTCGCTGCCGCTCACCGTCGCTGCGCCGGCAGGCACCGCAGGGCGCCACGAGGTGCGGTTCATCGTCGAGGCGGTGGAGGGCGATACGCTCGAGGCCGTGGACAGCAGCTTCTTCGGACCGATGCAATGACCGAGCACCCTTCCCCCTGGCGCAATCCCGTGATGTGGCTGGTGTTCGTGCTGCCGGGAATCGCCATCGTCGCCGGCGTCGGCCTGGTGATCGTCGCCAGCCGCAGCGGCGGCTCGGACGCGATTCCGGACCAGGTGCGCCGCACCGCGCAGGTCCAGGTGGCCGATCTCGCCCCCGACGCCGTGGCCCAGCGCGAGAAGCTCAGCGCGGTGATGCGCATAGACGCCGAACGGGACCTGGTGGAAGTGCTGCCGGTCAGCGGCCGCTTCATGCGCGACGAGACGCTGCGGCTGACCCTGGCGCACCCGGCACGCGCCGACGAAGATCGCGAACTGCTGCTCCAGCCCACCGAGACCGGCTGGCGCGCCGAGGCGGCGATCGACACCGGCCACGACTGGAACCTGCGCCTGGCCGCCGCCGACGGCCGCTGGCGCCTGCAGGGACGGCTGGCCCGCGGCGAACTGGCCGCGCACCTGCACCCGGCGCTGCAGGACGACGCCGCCGGACGATGAGCATCGCCCTGCCACGCAGCTCCGCGGCGCCGGCGGCCTCCGGGCCGGCGGCGGCTGCCGGCTGCCACCATTGCGGCCAGGCGCTGCCGGCGGATCCGGCCGAGTGCATGCTGGACGGGCGCCGCCGGCAGTTCTGTTGCGAGGGCTGCGCCGCCGCCGCGCAGTGGATCGGCGAGGCCCGGCTCGGCGACTACTACCGTCTGCGCACCGCGCCGGCCGACCGCATCGACCCCGACGCCGACTTCTCGCTGTGGGACCGCGACGAGGTGCAGGCCGCGCACGCCCGCGACGTGCCCGGCGGCCGCGAGATCACCCTGCTCACCGACGGCATGCGCTGCGCCGCCTGCGCCTGGCTGATCGACCGCGCGCTGGCGCGCGAGGCGGGGGTGCTCGACGCCGGCGCCAACGCCGTCACCGGCCGCATCCGCATCACCTGGGATCCGGCGCGCACCGCGCTGTCGGCGCCGCTGCGGCGGCTCGCGGCCCTCGGCTATCGTCCCTACCTGGCCACCGGCGAGGCGCGCGAACGCGAGCGCCGCCGCCAGCGCAACCGCGACCTGCTGCGCATCGGCGTGGCCGGGCTCGGGGCGATGCAGGCGATGATGCTGGCCGAGGCGCTGTACCTCGACTTCTCCGCCAGCATGCCGCTGGCGACCCGCGACTTCTTCCGCTGGGTCACCTTCCTGGTGTCCACGCCGGTGGTGTTCTATGCAGGCTGGCCGTTCATCGCCGGGGCCTGGCGCGAGATTTCGCAGCGGCGCCTGGGCATGGACGTGCTGATCGCCGGCTCCACCCTGCTGGCCTGGGGCGCCAGCGTGGTGGAAACGGTGCGCGGCGGCGCCCACGTCTGGTACGACGCGGCGGTGATGTTCGTGTTTCTGCTGCTGGTGGCGCGCCTGCTGGAACAGCGCGCGCGGGCGCGCGCAAGCGCCCAGGTCGATGCGCTGGCGCGGGCGCGTCCGGCGTTCGCGGTGCGCGAACTGGCCGACGGCACCCGCGAAACGGTCGCGCTGGCGTCGCTGGCGCCGGGCGACGTCGCACGCGTGGCGGTGGGCGGCGTGGTCCCCGCCGACGGCGTGCTGCTGGACGGCGCGAGCTTCGAGGAGGCGCTGCTGACCGGCGAGTGGACGCCGGTCGTGCGCCAGCCGGGCGACCAGGTGTACGCCGGCACCCTCTGCCGCGAACGCCCGGCGCGGCTGCGCATCGTCGAGACCGGCAGCGGGACCCGGCTGTCGCAGCTGACCCGGCTGGTCGAGGCGGCACAGGCCCAGCGCCCGCCGCTGGCGTTGGCCGGCGAACGCATCGCTCACCATTTCGTGCTCGCACTGCTGATCACGGCGCTGCTGGTCTACCTGGGGTGGCGCCTCTACGACCCGGCGCGCGCGCTCGAAGTCACCTTGGCGCTGCTGGTGATCAGCTGCCCCTGTGCGCTCACGCTGGCGGTGCCTGCCGCCCTGGCCACCGCCAATGGCGCCCTGGCGCGGCTCGGCGTGCTGGCACTGGGCGAACGCGCGCTGGAGCGGCTGGCCGCGGCCACCGACCTGATCTTCGACAAGACCGGCACCCTCAGCGACGGCAGGCCGGTGCTGACCTCGGTGGAAGCGCTGGCGGAACTGGACCGCGAGGAAGTGCTCGGGATCGCCGCAGCCCTCGAGCGCGACAGCGGCCATCCGCTGGCGCAGGCGTTCGCGGCGCTGCCCCAGCACCGCCACGCCAACGCCGTGCTGGCGGTCGCCGGCCATGGCATCGAGGGGTGGGTCGACGGCATCCGTTGGCGCCTCGGCCGCGCCGGCTTCGCCGCGGGCAGCGCCGCGGACGACGGACCGGATGGCGAGCTGTGGCTGGGCGACGGCAGTCGCGCCGTCGCGCGCTTCCGCACCGGCGAGGCGCCCCGCGACGACGCCGCCGCGGCGGTGGCGCAGCTGCGCGGCCTGGGCCTGGTGGTGCACCTGTCGAGCGGCGATGCGGCGGACCCGGTCGCGGCGTTCGCCGGCGCGCTCGGCATCGGCCGGGTGCAGTCGCGGCAGAGCCCTGAAGACAAGCTGGCCTATGCGCGCGACCTGCAACGCCGCGGGCGGGTGGTGGCGATGGTCGGCGACGGCCTCAACGATGCGCCGGTGCTGGCCGGTGCCGACATCTCGCTGGCGATCGCCGAGGGCGCTCCGCTGGCGCAGCAGAGCGCCGACCTGGTGCTGACCGGCCGATCGCTGGCGCGGGTGCCGCAAGCGGTGGTGGTGGCGCGCCGCACTGGTCGGGTGATTCGTCAGAACCTGGCGTGGGCGGCCGGCTACAACGTCGTCGCGGTCCCGCTGGCCGCCGCGGGCCTGGTCACCCCCTGGGTGGCGGCGCTGGGCATGGCGCTGTCTTCACTGCTGGTGGTCGGCAATGCGCTGCGGCTGGCGCGCGCACCGGCTGGAGCCCGCGCATGACCATCCTGTTGCTGCTGATCCCGCTGAGCCTGATGCTGGTGCTGGTGGCGGTGGGTGCGTTCGTCTGGGCGGTGCGCCGCGGCCAGTTCGACGATCTGGACACGCCCGCGATCGATATTCTCGGCGACGACGACGCGCCACTGCCGCCCGAAGACCGCGGGCCCGAGGCGGATCGCGCGCAGCGGCACGACGATGCCGATTGACTGGCTCACCCTGGGCGCGGCGCTGCTGGCCGGGCTGATGGGCGGCGCGCACTGCGCCGCCATGTGCGGCGGCATCGCCACCGGCTTCTCGGCGATGGCCCCGGGCGGCGGCTGGCGCGCGGCGCTCGAGCCCAACCTCGGCCGCGTCGGCGGCTACGTGCTGGCCGGTGCGATTGCCGGGGGCGTCGGCCACGGCATCGTGCGAGCCGCGCAACTGGACTGGCTGGCCTGGGGGCTGCGCGCCGCGGTCGGCCTGGTGCTGGTGGTGGTGGCGGCACGGCTGCTGGATCGCCGCGGCCGCCTCGGCTTTCTTTCGCGCCCCGCAGCCGGCGCCTGGAGCCGGCTGCGACCGCTGCAGCGGCGCCTGCTGCCGGCGGACACCAGCGCGAAACGCATCGGCCTGGGGGTGCTGTGGGGATGGCTGCCCTGCGGTCTGAGCACCACGCTGCTGCTCGCGGCCTGGCTGCAGGCCGACGCGCGCAACGGCGCGCTGACCATGGCCGCATTCGGCCTCGGCACGCTGCCGGTGATGGTGCCGCTCACCTGGTCCGGCGCACGCCTGGGGCGCTGGCTGCAGCAGCCGCGCTGGCGCACCGCGGCCGGCCTGTTGGTGCTGGCGGCGGGCCTGCTCACCCTGGCGGCGCCGTGGCTGATGCAGATCCCGGCGCTGCACGGCCCGCTGCAGGCGCTGGGCTGCGCGCCGCGAATTTCCTGAACCGCGTTGCGCCGCGCGGCGGCCATCCGGCGCGCGCCTGATCTGGATCAATTCGCCCCGACCGCAGCTGGGCCACACTGCGCCCATCGAACAATCACACGCAACTGGAGTCGCCCGATGATCCGTCAACTTTCCGCCGCCGGCCTGCTCTGCGCCGTCGGCCTGTCCGGCCTGCTCGTCTCCGCCCCGGCGCAGGCCGCCGGCTGCAGCGCCACCGTCGAAAGCAACGATGCCATGCAGTTCTCGACCAGGGCGCTGGCCATCCCGGCGTCCTGCAAGGAGTTCGAGGTCACCCTGAAGCACACCGGCCAGCTGCCGGTGGTGGCGATGGGCCACAACTTCGTGGTCGGCAAGACCAGCGATATCAACGGCATCAATGCCGACGGGATGGCGGCCGGCGCCGACAATGGCTACGTCAAGCCGGGCGACGCCCGGGTGATCGCGGCCAGTTCGCTGATCGGCGGCGGGCAGACCACCACGGTCAAGATCCCGGTGGGCAAGCTCAAGGCCGGCGAAGACTACACCTTCGTCTGCACCTTCCCCGGCCACGCGGCGATCATGCGCGGCACGCTGAGCCTGGGCCAGTAGTCCGCCCCCTGCCATCCTCCCCGGGGCCGGGTGTCCACCCGGCCTTTCGGCAGGCGAACCGGCGCGTCCGGCCCGCCTGCCGTTTTTGATTTCCGGATCCCTGCACGGCATGACCGAGCACGCCCTCCCCGGCCGCGACGAGATCACTCGGCTGGTCGACCGCTTCTACGACAAGGTGCGCCGCGATCCGCTGCTCGGGCCGGTGTTCGCTCCGGCCGTGTCCGACTGGGATGCGCACAAGGCCACCCTGGTGGCGTTCTGGAGTTCGGTGATGCTGGGCACCGGCGCCTACCGCGGCAATCCGATGGCCGCGCACCGCCCCCACCCGATCGTCGACCAGCATTTCGCGCACTGGCTGGCGCTGTGGCGCGAAACCGCGTGCGAGGTGCTGCCGCCCGTCGCCGCCGCGCGCATCTGCGACCGTGCCGAGCGCATCGCCGCCAGCCTGCGCTACGGCCTGGGGCTGGACCCGCGACGGCCGTTGCGCAAGAGCGTTCCGTGCGCGCATCTGCGCGGCGATTGATTCTGGTCAAGGCGCACCGCCCCGCGGCGGCCCTAGTCTGGCCGCATGCACAATCCGCCCGCCCTCGATACCGCCCTGCTGCAGCGCTACGACCGACCCGGCCCGCGCTACACCTCCTATCCGACCGCGCCGCAGTTCGGCGCCGGCTTCGGCGAAGCGCAGCTGCGCGAGGCGGTGCTGGCCAGCAACGGCGACCCGATCCCGCGACGGCTGTCGCTGTACCTGCACGTGCCGTTCTGCATGAGCCCGTGCTTCTACTGCGGCTGCAACCGCATCATCACCCGCGACCTGGCCCGCGGCGAGCACTACCTGGTGCGGCTGTACCGCGAGATCGCGGCGATGGCGGCGCTGTTCGACCGCGACCGCGAGGCGATCCAGGTGCATTTCGGCGGCGGCACGCCCAATTTCCTCTCGCCGGCGCAGTTGGCCGAGGTGCTGGACACCCTGCGCCGCCAGTTCCTGTTCTCGACCAGCCCCGAGCGCGACATCTCGATCGAGCTGGACCCGCGTTTCGTCTCCCCTGCCGACGTCGGCGAGCTGGCGGCATCCGGCTTCAACCGCGCCAGCCTCGGCGTGCAGGACTTCGACCCGGCCGTGCAGGCGGCGGTCAACCGGATCCAGTCGGTGGAGCAGACCCTGGCGATCATCGCCGCCTGCCGCAACCACGGCTTCCGCTCGGTCAACGTCGATCTCATCTACGGTCTGCCGCGGCAGACCCTGGAAGGCTTCGGGCGGACCCTGGACACGGTGGTGAAGGCGCGCCCCGACCGGCTCGCGGTGTACGGCTATGCGCACCTGCCGGAGCTGTTCCGGCCGCAGAAGCAGATCGATGCCTCCGAGCTGCCGGATGCCGCCACCCGCCTGGCGCTGCTGCAGCTGGCGATCGACAAGCTCACCGGCGCCGGTTACGTCTACATCGGCATGGACCACTTCGCCCTGCCCGACGACGATCTGGCCACCGCCCAGGCCCGCGGCGGCCTGCACCGCAATTTCATGGGCTACACCACCCACGCCGACACCGACCTGGTGGGGCTGGGGGTGAGCGCGATCAGCCACATCGGCGACAGCTTCAGCCAGAACCCGCGCGACCTGCCGAGTTGGCAGCGCGCACTGGACGAGGGCCGGCTGCCGGTGTTCCGCGGGATGCGCCTGACCGAGGACGACCAGCTGCGCGCAGACCTGATCCAGGCGCTGATGTGCCAGGGGGAGATCCCGGTCGGGGCGCTGGAGCGGCGCTACGCCATCGATTTCGACAGCTATTTCGCCGCCGAGCTGGAGCGCCTGCAGCCGCTGGTGGCCGATGGCCTGGTGCGGCTCACGGCTGGCCGGATCCACGCCACCTCGCAAGGACGGCTGCTACTGCGTAACATTGCGATGTGCTTCGATCGATACCTACACCAGCCGGCCGCACTGGCCACCGACGCCACTCCGCGGTTCTCGCGCGCCATCTGAGCCCGCCGGGGACCGGCGCGTGAGCGGGACCGCGTTTCCGCGCCAGGACGCGCGCACCCTCGCCGACGATGGCGACTCGCTGCATTTCTGTTCCACCTGCGCGTTCTCGCAGGCGTGCATGGCCGAGGGCATGGACAAGGCCGACCTGCTCGACCTGCACATGCTGGTCGAGCACGTCGGCCCGCTGCGCGCCGGCGACCACGTGTTTCGCGAGGGCGACGCGTTCGAGGCGATCGCCGCGGTGCGCTCGGGCACGGTCAAGACCTACACCGTCGACCGCGACGGCCACGAGCACGTGCTCGGGTTCTATTTTCCCGGCGAGGTGATCGGCCTGGACGGCATCCACGGCGACCGCTACCCGTGCAACGCGGTGGCGCTGGATACGGTGATGCTGTGCCGGTTCTCGTTCCCGAAGATCTCGGTGCTGGCGACCCAGCTGCCTGGGCTGCAGAAGCACCTGTTCCGCCTGCTCAGCCGCGACATCGGCCGTGCCGCGCTGCTGGCCGGCGACTGGACCGCCGACCAGCGCATGGCGGCGTTCCTGGTGGGGCTGTCGCGGCGGCTCGCCGCGCGCGGGTTCTCGCCCAACCGCTTCCAGCTGACCATGGCGCGCACCGACATCGCCAACTACCTGCGCCTGGCCCCGGAAACCGTGAGCCGGGTGCTGCGCCGGTTCCAGCAGGACCGGCTGCTGCTGGTCGATCGGCGCGAGGTGGAACTGCTCGACCGCGCCCAGCTCGACGCCCTGGCCGAGCCGCTGCTGCGCGACTGAGCGATCGCGCGGCCGTGGCCGCGGTCTTCACATCGCGGATGTAATGGTCGGACGTGGCGTCAGGGGGCGCCGCGCCGCGGGCTCCGCCGGGGAATCTACCCATCGCTTGACCTGGATCATCGCCGCCGGGACGCCGCATCACGAGCATTCGCTGATTCAATCAGGGAGAGCGCGACATGGGGGACACCCGCAAGCTGTGGATAGGACTGGCGATCCTGCTGATCGCCTCGTTCTCGGTGCTGCTGTGGTCGGGCACCGAGATCAACCGCAACGCACCGCCGATGCCGGAACGGGTGCTGTCCGAGGACGGCGGCGTGGTCTACACTCGCGCCGACCTCGAGCGCGGCCGCCAGGTCTGGCAGTCGATCGGCGGCATGCAGTTGGGCTCGATCTGGGGCCATGGCGCCTACGTCGCGCCGGACTGGAGCGCCGACTGGCTGCACCGCGAGGCGGTGACCATCCTCGACCGCTGGGCGCGGGCCGAACACGGCAGCGCATTCGCCGAGCTGCCGGCCGACGACCAGTCGGCGCTGCAGGGCCGGCTGCAGCGGATGATGCGGCGGAACACCTACGACGTGGACGCCGGGACGATCACCCTGAGCGCCGACCGGGTCGCCGCGATCTCCGACGTCGCCGACCACTACATCAGCCTGTTCGGCAACGCACCGGAAACCGCCGAACTGCGCGAAGCCTACGCGATGAAGAACGACACCGTGCCCGATGCCGAGCATCGCCGCGCGCTGGCCTCGTTCTTCTGGTGGACCGCCTGGGCCGCCACCACTGAGCGCCACCTGGGCGCCGACGACACCTTGGCGCCCGAGCGCCCCGCGTTCGAGAACCGCAAGGTCACCTACACCAACAACTGGCCCGGCGAGCCGCTGGTGGGCAACACCCCGCCGCCGAGCACCTGGGTGTGGTCGGCCTTCAGCGTGATGTTCCTGATCGCCGGCATCGCCATCCTCGGCTGGCACCACGCCGTCACCCACGGCCAGGACGACGGCCACCGCATCCCCGACAAGGATCCGCTGGCGGCGCTCAAGGTCACCCCGTCGATGCGCGCCACCGCCAAGTACTTCTGGGTGGTGCTGGCGCTGTTCCTGGTGCAGATCCTCTTCGGCGCGATGACCGCGCACTACCAGATCGAGGGTCAGGAGGCCTACGGCTTCGCCCTGGCCGAGGTCCTGCCGTACTCGATCACCCGCACCTGGCACACCCAGCTGGCGGTGCTGTGGATCGCGGTGGCCTGGCTGGGGACCGGGCTCTACATCGCCCCGGCGATCTCCGGGCACGAGCCGCGCTTCCAGCGCCTGGGAGTGAACTTCCTGTTCGTCTGCCTGCTGGTGATCGTGGTGGGCGCGTTCGCCGGCCA
The DNA here is from genome assembly GCF_013425525.1 of Luteimonas salinisoli. GTDB lineage: Bacteria > Pseudomonadota > Gammaproteobacteria > Xanthomonadales > Xanthomonadaceae > Luteimonas > Luteimonas salinisoli. The sequence goes on from NZ_JACCKA010000094.1 coordinate 59,073, forward strand.
ATGGCTGGCGGTGATGCAGAAGCTGGGACTGGACAACAACTTCTGGTTCGGCCACCAGGGCTGGGAGTACGCCGACATCGGCCGCTTCTGGCAGTGGTTCCTGTTCATCGGCCTGCTGCTGTGGCTGACCCTTGTGGGACGCTCGCTGTGGCCCGTGCTCACGGGCCCGAAGACCGATACCAAGGCCATCGTCGGCCTGCTGTTCCTGTCCACGGTCGCGATCGGGGTGTTCTTCGCCGCCGGCCTGATGTGGAAGGAGCACACCCACATCTCCATCGTCGAGTACTGGCGCTGGTGGCTGGTGCACCTGTGGGTCGAGGGCTTCTTCGAGGTGTTCGCCACCGCGGTGATGGCGCTGATCTTCACCAAGCTGGGCCTTTTGCGCGCCTCCACGGCGGCGGTGGCGGTGCTGTTCGCCACCATCGTGTTCATGACCGGCGGCGTGCTCGGCACCCTGCACCATCTCTACTTCGTCGGCAGCCCGACCGCGGTGATCGCGCTCGGGGCCAGCTTCAGCGCGCTGGAAGTGGTGCCACTGGCCTACATCGGCTTCGAGGCCTACCACACCTGGCGCCTGGGCAAGGCGACCCCGTGGATGCAGCGCTACCGCTGGCCGATCTACTTCTTCCTGTCGGTGTCGTTCTGGAACCTGGTGGGCGCCGGGCTGTTCGGCTTCCTGATCAATCCGCCGCTGTCGCTGTACTACATGCAGGGGCTCAACCTCACACCGCTGCACGGGCACACCGCACTGTTCGGCGTCTACGGCATGCTCGGCATCGCCCTGGTGCTGTTCTGCATGCGCGGGCTGCGTCCCAACCAGGTGTGGAACGAGAAGGCGCTACGGCTGAGCTTCTGGGGCCTCAACATCGGCCTGGCGCTGATGGCGGTGCTGACCCTGCTGCCGCTGGGCACGATGCAGCTGCTGGCGGCGATCGAGCACGGCTACTGGTACGCGCGTTCTGCGGACTTCATGCAGAAGCCGATCGTCGACTTCCTGGTGTGGATGCGGGTACCGGGCGACACGATCTTCAGCGTCGGCGCGGTGGCGCTGGTCTACTTCGTGATCCGGCTGTGGATCAGGCCGAAGCTGGAACAGCCCGATGCGGAACGCTCGGAGGTCCGCAGCGGCTGATGCCCGGCGACGGGGCGGCCACCGGCCGCCCCGTCCGCGTTCCTCTCCGCGCCCGCCGCGGTCGGCAGCGTGACCTGGATCAATGCAACCGGCCAGGCCGCACGCGATCCTGACGCCATGGAATCACCACCTCCTTCCGTTCCCCCGACCCGGGTCTCGCCGCGCCTGCTCGGCGCGGCGCCGCACCGGCTGATGTTCTTCATCGGCGCCGGCAACCTGCTGCTGGCGATGGCCTGGTGGACCGCCTGGCTGGCGGCGTCGCGCTGGCCGGCCCTGTCGATGCCGCAGCCGGAGCCGTATGCGGGCTGGCTGCACGCGTTCGTGATGCAGTACCAGGTGCTGCCGAGCTTCATCTTCGGCTTCCTCCTCACCACCTTCCCGAAATGGACCGGTCAGCCGGATTTCGAACGCTGGCGCTATGCCCCGGTCGGTCTCGGGCTGATGGGTGGCCAGCTCGCCACCCTGCTCGGTGCGGTGGGCTGGGAGGCCGGGATCGTGGTCGGCCTGTTGATGACCATCGCCGGCTGGGCCGCGGGGCTGGCGACCCTCGCGCCGCTGCTCTGGCGCGAGCAGGGCGTCACCTGGCATGCGCGATCCTGCTTCGCGGCGCTGGCGCTCGGCATGGCCGGGGTACTGGCGTGGACCGCGTTCGTGCTCGGCGCCTCGCCGCTGTGGGCCTTCGCCAGCATCAAGCTCGGCACGTTCGGCCTGCTGCTGCCGGTCTACGTCACCGTGGCCCACCGCATGTTCCCGTTCTTTGCCAGCCGCGTGGCCCGCGACTACCAGCCATGGCGGCCGATGTGGCTGCTGGCGCTGTTCTGGCCGCTGGCGCTTGCGCACCTGGCGCTGGAACTGGCGCACGCCTATGGCTGGCTGTGGCTGGTGGACCTGCCGCTGCTGGCGCTGTCGGCGGCGATGCTGCTGCGCTGGTGGCCGCGCGGCGACAAGCCGGGCATCCTCGCGGTGCTGTTCATCGGTCTGGCCTGGTTGCCGATCACCTTCGCGCTGTATGCCGGCCAGAGCGTCGCCTACGCGCTGACCGGCGTGTACTGGCTCGGCCGCGGCCCGGCGCACGCGCTGTTCATCGGATTCTTCGGCAGCGTGCTGGTGGCGATGGTCACCCGGGTCACCCAGGGCCATTCCGGGCGGCCATTGACGATGTACGCGGCGGCGTGGTTCGCGTTCTTCGCCATCCAGCTGGTCGCGGTACTGCGCGTGGTGGCGGAAGTCGCCCCCGACCCCATGGCCTGGCAGGTCGCCGCAGCGGTAGGCTGGCTGCTGGCATTCGCGCCGTGGGTGGCGCGCATCGGCCGTATCTACCTCAGCCCCCGCATCGACGGCCGCCCCGGCTGACGGACCCGCAAGGACAGGAACCGATGATCGAGTTCTACCCGCAGATCAAGCACGCCCACATCGGCCTGGCGCTCGCCAGCGGCGCGCTGTTCGCGCTGCGCGGCGCGGCGGCGCTGGCCGGCATGCGCTGGCCGCACTGGCTGGCGGTGCGCTGGACCAGCTGGAGCGTGGATACCGCGCTGCTCACCGCGGCGCTGATGCTGCTCACCATCCTGCCGGGCGCGCTGTACGCCAATGGCTGGCTGGCGGTGAAGGTCACCCTGATCGTGGTGTACGTGGTGCTCGGTGTGCTGACGCTCAAGCGCGGGCGCTCGCGCGGCGCGCGAGCCGGCTTCTACGTGGCCGCCCTGGCGACCTTCGCGATGATCTACAGCATCGCCCGCGCGCACCACCCGCTGGGATTCCTGCATGTCCATTTCGCCTGACCTGGCGCCGCTGGCCTCCGCCGCCCCGCCGCGCGACCCCGACCGTGCCCTGCTCGACGCGCTGTTCCTCGGCCCGTACGGCGAGAACGACACCATGCTCGAGAAGCTGGTGACCGAATTCCTGCGCGATCACGTCTACTGGCGCCGCAATTTCCACCCCGAGGATCCACCGGCAATCTCGACCCGCGCCGCCCAGCACCCCGACTACCAGGCCTTCGAGGCCCGCTTGCGCGGCGAGCTGCACCAGCTCTCGGCGGCGCTGAAGCGCTCGGTGCCGTTCCACAGCCCGCGCTATATCGGCCACATGGCCTCGGACCTGCTGCTGCCCGGCCTGGCCGCGCAGATCCTCACCCTGCCCTACAACCCGAACAACGTCAGCGAGGACGCGGCGCCGGTCACCATCGATCTGGAGATCCGGGTCGGGCTGCAGCTGGCACGCATGCTGGGCTACCCCCACGATCCGCTGCTGCCGGACTGCGCCTTCGGCCACCTGACCTCCGGCGGCACCGTCGCCAACTACCAGGCACTGCGCCTGGCGCTGGCGCTGAAGGCCTTTCCGGTGGCGCTGCGCGCCGCCGCGGTGCCCGATCTCGTGCTGCCGGCCGACGACTGGGCCGCGTTCAATACCGGCCCGCAGGCGTCCACGGAGCTGCTCGAGCAGTGGCTGGCCTGGCTGGCCGCGCAGCCGCCGCGCGAACGGCGGCGCTGGCGCGACGCGGTGCAGGCGCAGCGGATCGAATCACTGGGCATGGTCGGGTTCTTCGCCCGCCACCCCGGGCTGCGGGTACCGAAGGTGCTGGCGCCGATCACCGCGCACTATTCGTGGAGCAAGGGCCTGAAGCTGCTCGGCCTGGGCCGCGACCAGCTGGAGCTGCTGCCCGAGCGCGGCATGCGCCTGGATGCCGAGGCCCTGGAGCGGACCCTGCAGCGCTGCCAGCGCGAACGCCAGCCGGTGCTGATGGCGGTGGCGGTGCTCGGCACCACCGAGTACGGCACGGTCGATCCGGTCGACGCGGTGGTGGCGGCGCGCGCGCGCGCGCTGACATCCGGGCTCGGCTTCAGCGTGCACGTCGACGGCGCCTGGGGCGGCTACCTGGCCACGCTGTTCCGCAACGAAGACGGCAGCCTGCGCGATATCGGCGAGGTCCGCGCCGATTACGCCAGTTTCCCGCTGCCCGAGGTGCACGCGGCATTCGCCGCCCTCGGCCACACCGATTCGGTGACCGTCGATCCGCACAAGCTCGGCTACCTGCCCTACGGCGCCGGCGCCTTCGTCTGCCGCGACCACCGGGCGGTGGCGCTGCTGGCCGAAACCGCCGACTACGTGTTCCAGGACACCGGCGCATCCGACTACATGACCCGCTACCGCCAGCTCGGCCAGTTCGTTCCCGAGGGCTCGAAGTCGGGCGCCGCCGCGGCCGCGGTCTACGTCACGCACAAGGTGCTGCCGCTCGACCACGCCCATTTCGGCCGCCTGCCGCGGCAGACGGTGCTCGCCGCGGAGGCGTTCCACGCCCGCGCGGAGCTGCTGGCATCGGAACTGGAGGGCGTGGCACGCGTGACGGTACCGTTCGCGCCGGACAGCAACCTCGTGTGCCTGGCGATCAACCCGGCGGGCAATACCGGGCTGACTGCGGCCAACGCCTTCGTGCGCCGGATCCACGACGAACTGCGCTGCGACCCGCGCCAGCCGCTGCAGCTGCGGGAGTTCTTCGGTTCGATGACCACGCTGCGGCCGGAGGCCGTAGGCGGGCCGGAGATGCATCGTATCCTCGCCTCGATCGGCATCGATCCGGCAACGCTCGATCCCGACGGCGGCCATGACGACGATCGACTGGTGATCCTGCGCCATACGCTGATGAATCCGTACCTGATCGACCACACCAACGGCATCAGCTACATCGACCTGTATCTCCAGCACCTGGGCAGGCGGATCCGCAGCCTGCTGACGCCGCAGTGAACGCGCCCGGTACTCCGGTCGCGAGCATCGACGAACGCGACTGGACCGCCCAGGCGCTGGGGCGGCTGCGCCAGGAGGCGGCGCGCTCGGCCGACACCCATCTGTTGAAACTGGAATTCCGCGGATTCCCGGGCATCGACTTCTACTTCAAGGACGAGGCCGCCCATCCCACCGGCAGCCTCAAGCACCGACTAGCGCGCTCGCTGTACCTGTATGCGCTGTGCAACGGCCGGTTGCGCGACGGGCAGCCGGTGGTGGATGCGTCGTCGGGCAGCACCGCGATCTCCGAGGCCTGGTTCGCGCGCCTGCTGGGGCTGCAGTTCACCGCGGTGATGCCGGCCTGCACGGCGCCGCGCAAGATCGCCGACGTCGAGGCGCTGGGCGGGCGCTGCGATCTGGTGCCGGACCCGGCGCAGGTCCACGAGCGTGCCGCCCGGCACGCCGCGGCCGGCGCCTGCCACCTCGACCAGTTCGCGCTGGCCGAGCGCGCCACCGACTGGCGCGGCAACAACAACATCGCCGAATCGATCCTCGGCCAGCTCGCCGGCGAGCCGCACCCGGAACCGGCATGGATCGTCTGCGGGGTGGGCACCGGCGGCACCTCGGCCACCATCGGCCGCTACCTGCGCTATCGCGGTCTGCGCACCCGGCTGTGCGCGGCGGAACCCGACGGCAGCGCCTTCGTGCACGGCTGGCGCGGCCGCGATCGCGACGCGGTGTGCAGCCGCCCCACGGTGATCGAAGGCATCGGCCGGCCGCGGGTCGAGCCGGGATTCCTGTTCGAGATCGTCGATGAGGTGATCGAGGTCGCCGATGCGGCCTCGATCGCGGCGATGTCGGTCCTCGAGCAGCATCTCGGCCGGCGCTATGGGGGCTCCTCCGGCACCAACCTGGTCGCCTGCCTGCTGTTGGCCACGCGCATGCGCGAGCGCGGCGAACGCGGCAGCATCGTCAGCCTGCTCTGCGATCACGGCGAGCGCTACGACGGCACCCTGCTGGATCCGGACTGGCTGCGACGCAATGGCCTCGATCCGGCGCCGGCCGCCGCTGCCCTGCACGCCACGATCGCCAGCGGCCGCTGGCATCCGCCCCGAGGCGGCGCCTGAGCGGCGGGGAGCTCCTGCGCCCGCGCCGGCTCCGAACGGCTCAGTGCGCCGGGTGATGCGACGCGGGACCCGGAAACCCCGGATCGTCGAACAGGCGCGGATAGTCCTCGAGCGCCGCATGCATCGGCGCCAGCGCTTCGCGGTCGGCCGGGTCTTCGCGCAGCGCCGCGGCGCCCGCCATTAACCGCGCGAGCAGCCCGTGCAGGGCGACGTCCGGCTCGGTGGGCAGTTCGCAATTGGCGAACATGTCGGCCACCGCATCGTCCACCGCACCGGCCATGCGCAGGACCTGCTCCCGGTCGGGCGATTGCGCGCGATCGAGGCGTTCGAGTGCGCCATGCGCGCGCCGCATGCCCGCCATCAGCGGCGCGTCGGGCGTCCAGCGCACATGGTCGGCATCGACCGGCACCGCAGCGGCGTGATGGGCCTGATGGTCGGCATGCGCCCCCGCCGGCGGTTCCGGCGCCGCGTGGGCCAGGCCGGCGCAGAGCAGGAGCGGTAGCGCGACGAGCACGGTTCTGGACTTCATGGCATCGGTCTCCGGTGGGGGATGGATCCCGCGCCCGGGCGGGCCGGCGACCTGGATCCAGAGCGGGGGCGGCCTGGCGGGAGCGTCTGCGATTCAGTTCAACTGCACCCGCCGCAGCATTCACCGGCCTCGCCGTGCACGGGCGCCCGAACCACGGCGAAATCGATGACGATCTCTCCGGCCTGGCGCTGTACGTACTCGATCGAGAGGCTGCCGCCGTAGCGCGCGCGCAGCTGCTCCAGCAGGGGCAGCGGATCGTGGTCGTTGACGAAGCGCATGCCCTCGCCGGGCTGCAGGGCGTCGATCGCGCCGAAGATCGCGGCGTGCCGGAAGCGGCGGCCGATGCCGCGGGCATCGAACGGATGGATTTCGAGGGATAGTGCGGAGCGAGCGTTCATGGCGGACCTGCAGAGCTGGGTGATGGGGCTGCAGGATGGCAGTGGCGCCCGCCGCGGTCGTTGACCTGGGTCAGGTCCGTGGCAGGCGCCGGCCGCGGTCAGACGCGCGAGAACACCAGGCTGGCGTTGGTCCCGCCGAAGCCGAAGCTGTTCGACATCACGGTATCGAGCCTGGCCTCGCGGCTTTCGCGCACGATCGGGAAATCGGCCGCCTTCGGATCGAGGTTGGCGATGTTGGCCGAGCCGGCGATGAAGCCTTCCTGCAACATCAGCAGACAGTAGATCGCCTCGTGCACGCTGGCGGCGCCCAGCGAGTGGCCGCTGAGCGCCTTGGTCGAGGACAGCGGCGGAACCGCGTCGCCGAACGCCTCGCGCACCGCCTGCAGCTCGATCACGTCGCCCACCGGGGTCGAGGTGCCGTGGGTGTTGAGGTAGTCGATCCGGCCGACCTCGCGGCGGCCATCGCCGGCCATGGCCATGCGCATGCAGCGCACTGCCCCCTCGCCCGAAGGCGCGACCATGTCGACACCGTCGGAAGTCACGCCGTAGCCGACCAGCTCGGCGATGATGTTGGCGCCGCGCGCCTTCGCGTGCTCGTACTCCTCCAGCACCAGCATGCCGCCGCCGCCGGCGATGACGAAACCGTCGCGGTCGACGTCGTAGGGCCGCGACGCGCTCGCGGGCGTGTCGTTGTGGCGGGTCGACAGCGCGCCCATCGCGTCGAACTGCGCGGTCATCGCCCAATGCAGCTCCTCGCCGCCGCCGGCCAGCACCACGTCCTGCACGCCGTGGCGGATCATGTCCGCGCCCGCGCCGATGCAGTGCGCCGAAGTGGCGCACGCGGCGGAGATCGAATAGCTGACCCCGCGGATGCCGAACGCGGTGGAGAGCGTCGCCGAGACCGTGGAGCCCATCGAACGCGGCACCATGTAGGGGCCGACCTTGCGGACCCCGCGGTCGCGCAGCAGGTCGGCGGTCTCGATCTGCCACTGCGGCGATCCGCCGCCAGAACCAGCGATCAACCCGGTGCGCTCGTCGTGCAGCTGCGCCTCGTCGAGGCCCGCCTCGGCGATTGCATCGCGCATGGCGACGTAGGCATAGGCCGCCGCGTCGCCCATGAAGCGCTTGAGCTTGCGGTCGATCAGCGCCGCCAGGTCGATGTCCGGCACCCCGGCCACCTGGCTGCGCAGGCCGAGTTCCGCGTATTCGGGCACAGCCACGATACCCGCCCTCCCCTCGCGCAGCGAGGCGGCGACGCTGGCGCGGTCATTGCCGAGGCAGGACACCACACCCAGTCCGGTGACGACGACACGACGCATCTCAGAATCCCTCCGTCGAGGAGAACAGGCCGACCCGCAGGTCGGACGCGGTGTAGATTTCGCGGCCGTCGACCAGGGTGCGGCCGTCGGCGATCACCAGGTCCAGCCGCCCGCGCATCACCCGGCGGATGTGCAGCTCGTAGGACACGAGTTTCGCCTGTGGCAGCACCTGGCCGGAGAACTTCACCTGGCCCACCCCCAAGGCGCGGCCGCGGCCCTTGGCGCCCAGCCATGGCAGATAGAAGCCGCACAGCTGCCACATCGCGTCCATGCCCAGGCACCCGGGCATCACAGGATCGCCCTCGAAGTGGCACTCGAAGAACCAGAGATCCGGGCGGATGTCCAACTCGGCGCAGACCAGTCCCTTGCCGTAGCTGCCGCCCTCGGCGGAAATCGAGGTGATGCGGTCGAACATCAGCATCGGCGGCAGTGGCAGTCGCGCGCTGTCGGGGCCGAAGAGCTCGCCGCGGCCGCAGGCCAGCAGCTGGTCGTAGTCGTAGGAAGTCGCTCGGGTCATGTGGATTCGCGTAGTGGAAACCACCAATTCTGCCGTGTCCGCGCGACGAGCGTGTGGATTGCGACCTTCGTCGCCCCATACGCATGCGTAGGTGTCGCGGCGTGGTGGCTGCGTTCCTATCGCGCCCCGGGCGTCCGGAGACGCTCGGGGAAGGCCCGCTGCGATGCGACCGGACGCCCGGCCCCACACGGTGCCACGGAGTCGGCGGCGTGCGTGCGGCGGTGGGTTCAGGGGGTGCAGGCGCCCGATGCGCTGCCCGGCGCCCACCACGGCCGTAGTGGCCGCGGGTCCGCCGAGCGCCAGCCCTGGCCGCCGTCTTCGGCGTTCGCTTCCGGTTCGCGTTGGTGCGCCGCCAGGCTGCCGTCGATGCCGGCGGCGCTGGTCCATTCGGCGGGCCCGGACGCCGGCGGCATCGCCCCCGCGTCGAACTCGAAACCGAGATCGTTCATCCGTCTGTCCTCTGATCGCGACCGGCACAGCAGACCACGCAGGTGCGCACGCCACCCTGACCTGGATCAACCCGCGCCGGGAACGGCCGTTCCGCCATCCCGGCCGGGCCGCGCGTTGTCCGCCGCGGCGTTTCAGTAGTCGAGGTTGAGCTTCACCCAGAGGGTGCGCCCGGGCTCGTTGATCCGCACCGCGTCGGCCGGATAGCCGAAGTCGGCATTGCCGGCGAGGTTGAGGTGCTCGCTGTAGGCGCGGTCGAACACGTTGTCGATCCCTGCGCCGATCCGCGCCGTGCTGCCGAAGCGGTAGCCGGCGTTGAGCGCGAGGGTCGCGAAGCCGGGACTGGTACCGCTGTCCTGGCCGACCGCGTTGCCGTAGCCGGGCGCGACGCGATCCTGGCCGGCCACCGCCCGCACCAGCACGCCGGCCGACCAGGTGCCGTCGTCCCAGGCCGCGGTCAGCCGCGCCTCCAGCGGCGGCATCTGCGGCAGCGGGCGGCCGCTGTCGCGGTCCTCGCCGCGCGCATGGGCCAGGCTGCCGCCGAGCTTCCAGTGCTCGCGCGGGCGGAACTCGGCGCCGAGTTCGGCGCCGCGGATCTTCGCATCGACGTTGTCGGCGATGGAGCTGCCGCCGGCCATCCCGCCGGCGACGTAGCGGAACTGGATGAAGTCGTCGACCCGGCCGGCGTAGGCGGACACCCAGGCGTCGATGCGCCGCCCGCGGTACTGCAGGCCGGCATCGAGCTGGGTGGTCTTCTCGGTCTCGAGGCCGGCGAAGGCGTTGGCCGCGCCCATCGGCCCCATCTGCGGCGAGAACAGCTCCCAGTAGTCGGGCATGCGCGTGGTATGGCCCAGGCCCGCGAACCAGGTCAGCGGACGATCCGCGGCATCGCGCTCGAAACGGACGAATCCGGCCGGCAGGGTCTCCCCGCGGGTCAGCCCGGCGGTGGGATTGGGGCGGACCATGCCCATCGCGCCGACGGTGGCGCGCTCGTCGGTGGCTTCGGAGCGGTCGACGCGCGCGCCCGCCACCAGGCGGCTGCGCTCGCCCCGGTACCAGGTCGCCTCGGCGAAGGCGCCCGCGCCGGAGAAGCGCGCATCGGTGCGCCAGGGCTGGGCGAGATAGGCGTCGCGGCCCGCGGCGCTGCGGCGCCTGTGGCGCCCGTCCTGGGCGTCGATGCCGGCTACCAGGTCCCAGGCGTCCGTCCGCCAGGTCGCGGCGACGCGCCCGCCGCTGGTACGGCGCTCGACGTTGGACGCCATCGGCATCGCCATGGCGCCGTCCGGATTGGGCGTGCGCAAGGTGTAGTTGTCCATCACGTGGTCGGCGCGGTTGTAGAAGAGGCTGGCCTCGACTTCGGCCAGGCGCCCGCCGGGATTGCGCTTCTCGAAGCGCAGGCCGAGGTTGTCGCGCTCGAACTGCGAGCCGTCCATGCCACGGGTGGCGTAGCGCGCCTCACCGTCGCCGAAACCGGCGGACAGCTCGAGCAGCGTGTCCGGATCCGGGGTCCAGCCGAGGGCGAGGTCGGCGTTCCATTTGCTCCAGGCCGATCCCACACGCACGCCGTCGCCGTCGCGGTAGTCGCCGGAATCGGAGCGGTTGGCGCTGACGCGCGCATAGCCGGGCCTGGCCCCCCAGGTGACATCGGCCACCTGGTCGTTGCGGCCGAAGGAGCCGCCAAGCAGGCTGCCTTCCAGCTTCAGCGTCGGCTCCTCGAAGGCCTCGCGGTCGCGCTCGAAGCGCACCGTGCCGGCCGAGGCGCCCGGGCCCCAGAGCACCGTCTGCGGGCCCTTCACCACCACCAGCCGGTCGTAGGTCTCGGGCGCGATGTAGGACATCGCATTGTCCATCCGCGAGGGGCAGGCGCCGGGCATGGCGCCGTCGTTGGTGAGCAGGTTGAGGCGCGAGCCGAACATGCCGCGCAGCACCGGATCGCCATTGGTGCCGCCGTTGCGCACTACCGAGAAGCCGGGGATGGTCTTGAGGTAGTCGGCGCCGTCGCTGGCCGGCACCGGCTGGCGCGGGAGCCGGGGGTCGGTCTCGAAGGTGAGAGGCGAGACCGGCAGCATCGCCGTGACCACCACGGCGTCGAGGTCGATCGGGTCCATGGGGTCGTGGGGAAGCGCGTCCGCGGCGAGCGCGGCGGGGTAGAACAGCGCCGCGAGGATCGCGGCCGTCAGGCAAGCCTGGGGCGTTGCCGGACTTCTGGAAGTCGACATGGGGGTCTCCGGAGCATTCGGATGGCGCGCGGCCTGCGCCGCGCACGCGGGCATTGACTCGAGTGCTCAGGCGTTCGGCGGGCCGCGCGATCCCAGTCCCGCAGGATGGCGGCGGAGCGGGCGCGGATCGGCGCGGTCTCCGAACCGTGCCGCGGCTGCCGGCAGCCGCGCCACTGCCGGCAGCCGCCGGGACGGCGTCACCGCCGCGGCGAGCAGCGGGCAGTAGCCGCAGTCGGCGGCCGCGGAACTGGTCGGGCTGGGAGCCCGCTCCCGACCCTCTTTGGCGTCATGGCCGCGATGATCGTTCCGGGCGCCGGCGTCCGCCTCGTGCGCGGCATGGGCGCCGTCGGCGCCGAACATCCGGCCGGCTGCGGGGAGCAGCGACAGCGACAGCGCGGCGCCCAGCGCCAGGTGGCTCATCCAGCGGTGGAAGGGGCGGCGGCTCATCGTGAAACGAGTCTGCTCCGGCCGCGGCGCCAGCGCCCTGACCTGAATCAAGCCGCCGACCCTGTGCCCGTTCCGGCGCAGCGCCGGGCTTGACGCAGGTCATGGCCGCGGGCGGGCCGGACGTCGACCATGACGCCAAGAACCGACGAACCCCAAAAGGAAGCTTCGAGATGAAAGACCTGATCCTGCTCTTCGCCCTGGCCGCCGCCGCCGGCTTCACGCCGCAGGCGATCGCCGCGCGCGACGCCGCCGCCGACGTCACCCCGGTGGCCGACGTCACCTTCAGCATGCGTACCGAGATCTCCAACGGCCAGCTGGTCTTCGTCGGCAATGCCGGCGCGATCAAGGACGTGGTGAACCCCGAACTCAAGGTGCCCGAAGGCGCGGTGGTGGCCATCACCGTGACCAACGGCGACGGTGCCATGCATGACATCGCGGTACCGGAGTTCGGCGCGCAGTCCGACCAGATCGTCGGCCAGGGCTCGGCCACCACGATCGTATTCCGCGCCACCAAGGCGGGCACCTTCGAATACGTCTGCACCATCCCCGGCCACCGCGCCGCGGGCATGTTCGGCAAGCTGACCGTCGGCGACGTCGAGGAAGTCGTCAGCACCGCGGTCGACATCGCCAAGAACCCGTCCGAGGTGGCAACGCCAGTGGGCAACCGCGGCCCGCAGACCCTCACCTACGATCTGGTCACCACCGAGGTCGAGGGCAAGCTGTCGGACGGCAGCACCTACCGCTACTGGACCTTCAACGACACCGTGCCCGGGCCGCTCCTGCGCATCCGCACCGGCGACACCGTCACCATCAACCTGAAGAACGCCGAAGACAGCGTCAACATCCACTCGGTCGACTTCCACGCCGTGACCGGCCCGGGCGGCGGCGCTGCCGTGACCCAGGTGGCCCCGGGGCAGACCAAGAGCTTCACCTTCAAGGCGCTCAACCCCGGCCTGTACGTGTACCACTGCGCCACGCCGATGATCGCCCACCACATCTCCAACGGCATGTACGGGATGATCCTGGTCGAGCCGGAAGGCGGCCTGCCGGCGGTCGACAAGGAGTTCTACATCATGCAGGGCGAGCTCTACACCGCGCAGAAGCACGGGTCGCGCGGGCTGCAGGAGTTCTCGGTCGACAAGCTGCTGGACGAGCGCCCGGAACACCTGATGTTCAACGGCTCGATGGACGCGCTGACCAAGACCTACAAGATGGAGGCCGACGTCGGCGACACCGTGCGCATGTACTTCGGCGTCGGCGGGCCCAACCTGATCTCCAGCTTCCATGTGATCGGGGAAGTGTTCGACCGGGTCTTCGACCAGGCATCGCTGACCAGTCCGCCGCTGACCGACGTGCAGACCACGCTGGTGGCGCCGGGCGGCGCGACGGTGGTGGAGTTCAAGGTCGACTATCCCGGCAAGTACATCCTGGTCGACCACGCGCTGTCGCGGGCCGAGAAGGGACTGGCCGGCTTCCTCCACGTCAACGGCGAGGCGGACCCGACGATCTTCAACACCAGCGAGACGATCGACCACTCCTCGGGTCACTGAACTCCACCGAGCAATCGCAGAAATCGGGGGCGCCCGCGGGCGCCCCTTTTTTGTTTGCTCCCAACCGGGGGAGGCGCACCTCGATCCGCCGGCTGCCCTTTGTGGGCACGGCGGAAGTCGCGGCACCGGCGCGGATGCAGGCGGTCCGAGCGGCGTTTCTGATCAGGCGTAGCGGGTCGGATCGGGGACGCCGGCGGCGGCGAAGCCCCCGGCACGTAGCCCGCAGGCGTCGCAATGGCCGCACGCGCGGCCGTCGTCGTCCGCGCGATAGCAGGACACGGTGGCGGAAAAGTCCACCCCGAGCCGGATGCCCTCGCGCACGATGGCGTCCTTCCCCAGTCGCATCAGCGGTGCATGGATCCGGATCCCGGCGCCCTCGACCCCCGCCTTGGTGGCCAGATTGGCCAGCCGCTCGAATGCCTCGACGAATTCCGGGCGGCAGTCCGGGTAGCCCGAATAATCGACTGCGTTGACCCCACAGAAGATGTCCGCCGCGCCCAGCACCTCGGCCCAGCCCAGCGCCACGGACAGCATGATGGTATTGCGCGCCGGCACGTAGGTCGCCGGGATCCCGGCCCCGCCCGGCTCCGGCACCTCGATGTCGGCGGTGAGCGCCGAGCCGCCGACGCTGCGCAGGTCCACCTGCACCGTCTTGTGCGCGGCCGCACCGAGCGCCGTGGCCACGCGCGCCGCAGCGGCCAGTTCCGACGTGTGGCGCTGGCCGTAGGCGACGCTGAGCGCATGCACCGCGAACCCCAGCTCTCGGGCGATGGCCAGCACGACGGCCGAATCCATGCCCCCGGAAAGCAGCACGACGGCGTTCTTCATCTCATCTCCCGGGCTCGTCGTTCCACAACAGCTTGTGCAGCTGCATCTGGAAACGCACCGGCAGGCGGTCGGCCACGATCCAGTCGGCCAGCTCGCGCGCGTCCATTTCGGACTTGCTGGGCGAGAACAGCACGTCGCAGCGCGCCGCCAGGCCGTGTTCGCGCACGACCCCGACCGCCCAGTCGTAGTCGGCGCGCCCGCAGAGCACGAACTTGACCTGGTCGTGCGCGGTCAGCAGCGGCAAGTTCTGCCAGAGGTTGCGATGCGCCTCGCCAGAGGCCGGGGTCTTGATGTCGAGCACCCGCGACACCCGCGGGTCGACCGCGCCGATATCGATCGCGCCGGAGGTCTCCAGGGAGACCGCGTAGCCGGCATCGCACAGCCGCCGCAGCAGGGCGTGGCAGCGCTTCTGCGCCAACGGCTCGCCGCCGGTGACGCAGACGTGGCGCACGCCGTGGCGGGCGACCTCGGCGAGGATCGTGTCGATCTCCCGCCACTGTCCGCCGTGGAAAGCGTAGGCGGTGTCGCAATACACGCAGCGCAGCGGGCAGCCGGTCAGGCGCACGAACACCGTCGGCCAGCCCGCGTCGCGGGCCTCGCCCTGGAGCGACAGGAAGATCTCGGTGATCCGCAGCCGGTCGGCCGCCGCGGCGTCGGCAGCATCGGAAGCGACGGCATTCATCCCGTTATTGTAGAGCGGAGCTCGCTCCGCTGCTCCGCCGGCGCACCAGCCGACCGGGACTCGGCAGGCCGGGCTACCCCGGCCCGGTCGCCGCGTCGCCACCAGGCGGGCGGCCCGGGGGATGCGTGACAGCCAAGCGAGTATCGGGGAGCGACTTGTCACGTATCCCCCGGGCCGCCCCGCGGATGCGTTTCCGGATGCCTGGTCCCGGGATTCCGCACACCAACCCGATCTCACGGCCGAATCGGCAAGAGGCGGGGCGGCGAGATCGGCTCTTCGGGGCTACGGTGAAGGCGCAGCCGAGCAAGCTCGGCTCTACGGGGGCTTCGGTGAAAGTACAGCCGAGCAAGCTCGGCTCTACGGGGCGCGGGTCAGCGCAGGCGGCCGAGCTGGATCGCGCGCAGGCGGTCGTCGGCGGTGCGGGCGGCGTCGCTGCCGGGGAACCGCTCGACCACCGTGGACAGGGTGGCTTCCGCAGCGTCCAGCTGCTGCTGGCCGTATTGCGACAGGCCGACCTTGAGCAGGGCGCCAGGCGCCTTGTCGTGGGTTGGGTACCGGTCGATCAGCGCCTGGAACTGCTGCTGGGCCAGTTCGTAGTTCTGGGTGACGTAGTAGCTCTCGCCCAGCCAGTACAGCGCGTTCGGCGCGTAGGAACCGGACGGATGACGCCGCAGGAACTGCTGGAACAGCTCCGCGGCCTCGGCGTACTGCCCCGAGCGCAGCGCATCGAACGCGGTCTCGTAGGCGCCGCGCTCGTCGGCGGTCTGCGCCAGCAGCCCCGGGTCGCCGTGGATCGAGGGTGCGGTATCCCGGGGCGGCGGCGATGGCAGCGCCGCACCGGCATCCCCCTCCACGGCAGGCGCGGCCGGCAGGGCGCCGGCACCGCCCTCTAGGCGGTTGAGGCGGCCGTCGATGTCCAGGTACTGGTCGCGGCTGGCGTTCTTCAGCTGCTCGTTCTGCTGCTGCAGCTCTTCCACCTGCGAACGGAGCGCGGTGACTTCCCGCCGCAGCTGTTCGAGCTGGTTGAGCAGATCGACGTTGCCGCGGTTGCCGGCGGCCTGCTGTTCGAGCGCGGCGACGCGGTCGGCCAGGCTGGCGCGCTGGGCGGAAACGGGTGCGGCGGCCACCAGGGCCGCCGCAACCACGATTGAAGCGATGTAGCGACGCATGCGCGGATCAGCGTGCGGTATAGACGATCTCGACGCGACGGTTGCGCGCCCAGCAATCCTCGCCCGACTCGGTGCAGGTCGGGCGCTCCTCGCCGTAGCTGACCACGGTCAGCTGCGCCGCACCGCCGCCGTTGGCCTGCAGCGCCGACGACACCGCATTGCCGCGACGCTCGCCCAGGCCGAGGTTGTACTCGCGGCTGCCGCGCTCGTCGGCATTGCCTTCCAGGGTGATGCGGGACGACGGACGATCGCGCAGATACTTGGCATGGCAGCCCATGATCGACTGGAACTCCGGACGCAGCGCGTCCTGGTCAAGGTCGAAGTAGACCACTCGCTGGCGCAGGCAGGCGTCGGAATCGAGGTCCTCCGGGCCATAGGCGCCGGCGCCCGGCTGCTGCGGCTGGGTCACGGTGCCGGGGGTGCCGGGCTGCACGGGTTCTTCCTTGACGCGCTTGGAACAGCCGACGACGGCAACGCAGAGCGCGGCGGCGATCAGGACTCGGGTGGTGGTGTTCATCTCGTCGATCCCTAGTAGATGGAAAGGTGGTTCAGGTTGATGGATAGTATGTGCAGACGGTGTCAGCGCTGTTCCCGGTAGGGCCCCCAGGCCGCCTCCCGCACGTCGCCATCGGCGAGCACGAGACGCTGGCGCACCCGGCCGTCCGCGGAAACGGCGTACAGCACCCCTCGCCGTCCCTCGCGCGCCGCGTACAGGATCATGCTGGCGTTGGGCGCGAAACTCGGCGATTCGTCGAGTGAGCCCGGCGACAGCGTGGACCACCGCGGCGAACCGAGGCTGCGATCCAGCACCGCGATACGGTACACGTTCCCTGAACCCTGCGCCACGGCGATCTTCTGGCCGTCGAACGAGACGCTGGGGTCGGAGTTGTAGTTGCCCTGGAAACTGACCCGGGTGGCCCCGCCGCCCCCGGCCGGTACCTGGTAGATCTGCGGCCGGCCGCCGCGGTCGGAGGTGAAATAGACGCTGGCGCCGTCCGGGCTCCATTCGGGCGCGGTATCGATGCCGAAATGCTCGGTGAGCCGGGTCAGCGCCTTGCTGCCCAGGTCCATCACGTAGATCTCGGGGTTCCCGCTGCGCGACAGGGTCAGCGCCAGGCGGCGGCCGTCCGGGGAGAACGCCGGGCCGCTGTTGATGCCGCGGAAGCTCGAGACCAGCTCGCGGCCGCCGGTGGTCAGGTCCTGGATGTAGATCGAGGAATTGCCGCGCTCGAAACTGACGTACGCCAGCCGGCTACCCTCCGGCGACCACGACGGCGACAGCAGCGGCTCGTTGGAGCGGACCACGGTCTGTGGATTATGGCCGTCCGAGTCGGCGACGATCAGGGCGTAGCGGGCGCCCTGCCCGACCCCGGTCTGGGTCACGTAGGCGATCCGGGTCCAGAACGCGCCGCGCACGCCGAGGATCTTCTCGTAGATCGCGTCGGCCATCTGGTGCGCGACATCGCGCATCGCGCTGGCGCGGCCGGTCATCGCCATGCCGATCAGCCGCTCCTGCTTGGCCACGTCGAACAGCTCGTACTCGACCCGGTAGGCGCCATCGCCGGCGTCGAGCACCCGCCCGACCACCAGGAAGTCCTGGCGCAGCACCCGCCAGGTCGGGAACTGCACCTCGCTGCCGCGGGTGGGGCGCTCGACGACGTCGCGCTCGGGCAGGGTGCGGAACTGGCCGGAACGGTCGAGGTCGGCGCGGATCACCGCCGCCACGTCGGTGTCCGGGGCCCCGGCCGAGCCTTGGTACGGCATCGGCACCACCGCGATTGGCAGCGCCGAGGCGTGACCGCCGACGATGTCGATCTCCAGGCCCTGCTGCTGGGCGGAGGCGAACAGCGGCAACGTCAGCGCGACCAGGGCGAGCAGGATGCGAGCGAATCGTTTCATCGGGTCACCGGATTGGGGAAGCGGATTGGGCGCCAGCTTGGCGGCTGCGGGGCGCGCGAAGATGAATGGAGGCGTACTTATCGGTCCTGGGCCGTGAAATTGAGGTTGAGCCGGCGCGCAAACACCGGCTCGAAGCCGCGGTACGGCAGCGGCTCGGCCTTGCGCACCGCGGCTTCCACCGAGCGCCGGCCCTGCGCGTCGTAGGGACAGGACGGATCGAACTCCACACTCATCACCTGGCCGCCCGGCAGCTGGGTGATATAGAGCCGGCAGCGCTCGCCCAGCCGGACGTTGTCGGGGCGGACCCAGTTGCGCGCGATCACTTCCTGCAGCGCGGCGGCGTAGCGCGCCGCCAGGTCGCTGTCGCCATCGGGTCGGCCCGGCGGCGGCGCGGCATCGGCGGCGGCCTCGTCCGAGGCCTGGCGGGCGCGGGCGCCGGCGATCTGCTTGAGCTTCTGCTCGGCCAGCGCGGCCTCGCGGCGGATCTGCTCGCGCTCGGCGCGCAGCTTCTCCAGCTCCTGCTGGCGGGCAAGGCGGCGCTTCTGCTCGGCTTCCTCCTGGCGCTGGCGCTCGGTCAGGTCGATCTGTTCCTGGCGCCGCCGCTCCTCCTGCTCGCGCTCGGCGGCAAGTTCCGATTCGGCCTCGCGGCGCGCCGCGTCCTGCTCCACGGTGTCCGGCTCGGGCACGCGCTCCTGCGCCTGCGGCTGCGGCTCGACCATCGCGTCCTCTGGCACCGGCGCGGGCAACGGCTGCAATCGCGGCACGGTTTCCTCCTCCACCGGCTCGGGTTCGGGCAGCGGCTCGGGGACGGGCTCGGGCGGCTCGGGCAGCGGTTCGGGCGGCGCCTCCAGCGCGCGCCGCTGCGCCGCCGACAACGCGTCGGGGTCGAACAGTTCGGCGCTGACCGGGGAGCCGAAGGCCGGCTGCGCATTGGTGCGGGTCCAGTTCAACCCGAACACCAGCAACAGCAGCAGCACCGCGTGCAGCCCCAGCGCGAGCAGCACCGCGCTGACCGTATCGGCGGGGCGTTGCCGCATCAGCCACCCGCCTCGAGCGGCCGGCTGAGCAGGCTGACCCTGGTCACCCCGGCCTCGTTGATGATGCTGATCGCGTCCATGATCCGCTGGTAGCTGGCGGCGCCGTCGCCGCGCACCAGCACCGTGGCCTCCGGGTTCTGGGCGTGGATCGCGCGCAGCCGCGCCAGCAGGTCCTCGCTGGTCACCGACTGGTTCTGCTGCTCGACCATCAGCGCCAGCGCACCGTCCGGGTACACGCTGACCACCACCGGGTCCTTGGGCGTGGCCACCGAACGCGCGTTCGAGTCGGGCAGGTTGACGTCGGTGCCGAGGTTGAGCAGCGGGGTGGTGACCATGAAGATGATCAGCAGCACCAGCATCACGTCGATGTACGGCACGACGTTGATCTCGTTCTTGAGCTTGCGGCGCTTGCGGCGGCGCAGGACGGCGGCGGTCATG
The DNA here is from genome assembly GCF_013425525.1 of Luteimonas salinisoli. Lineage (GTDB taxonomy): Bacteria > Pseudomonadota > Gammaproteobacteria > Xanthomonadales > Xanthomonadaceae > Luteimonas > Luteimonas salinisoli. The sequence continues at coordinate 78,528 of NZ_JACCKA010000094.1, forward strand.
GCAATCCTCGGGAGCTAGGGCCTGTCGGCACTTGTCGCGGTCAACGCGCGGGGCGGTGCAGCGGGGTCACTCGTCGCCGTGGGTCTGGCGCTCCAGGATCGACGAGAACTCCTCGGCGAACGCGTCGTAGCGACCGGCGATCCGCTCGACCTTGGTGGCGTAGCGGTTGTACGCCCAGACCGCGGGGATCGCCGCGAACAGGCCCATGGCGGTGGCGATCAGCGCCTCTGAGATGCCCGGCGCGACGGTGGCGATGGTGGCCTCGCGCACGTTGGCCAGCCCGTGGAACGAGATCATGATTCCCCAGACCGTGCCGAGCAGGCCGACATAGGGCGCGATCGAGCCCACGTTGGCGAGGAACTCGAGGTTGTGCTCCAGGCCGTCCAGCTCGCGCGCGGTGGCCACGCGCATGCCGCGCTGCGCACCCTCGAGCTGGGCGCGGCTGTCGGGATTGCGGCGGCCGCGCGGGCGCGAGTACTCGCGGAAGCCGGATTCGAAGATGGCCTCCAGGCCGTCGATCTCGCGGTTGCGCTCGGTCGCCGCGGCGTAGAGCTTGCTCATGTCGGCGCCGGACCAGAACCGCTCCTCGAAGCGATCGGCCTCGCGGGCGGCGCGGTCGAGCATGCGCTTCTTGCGGAAGATGATCACCCACGAGGCGATCGAGGCGAACAGCAGCAGCAGCATCACCAGCTGCACCGGGATCGACGCGTGCAGCACCAGCTGCAGCATGTCGAGCTCGGTGCCGACGGGGGCCGCCGCCGCGGCGCCGGTCTCGGCGGCCAGCTCGGTGGCGCTGGCCGTGGCCTCCTCGGGCAGGGGCTCGACCTGCGTGGCCTGCAGCAACATCGAAAGTGGGGTCATGCATCCGCTCCTGGGTCAGGAATTCGACAATCGCGGCCGGTGCCGTGCACCGCCCGCCAACGAAGCGCCCCGCCCCGCCGCGGCGGAGCGGGCGCCAATGGAATCTCCGGCCTGGACATCCTCGTTCAGGCCGGCCGGACCTGCAGCGGCTGCAGTTCCCGGTACAGCGCCGCCGGGATCGCGCGCGGACGGAACCGGCCGGCGTCCAGCGCGGCCACCCGAACCTCGGCGTCGAGCAGCCGCTCGCCGTCGCGCTCGATCGCCTGGTCGATCACCAGGCTGGCGCGTCGGCACTCCCGCAGCGCCACCGAGACCTGCAGTGCGTCGTCCAGCCGCGCCGGCTTGCGGAAATCGATCCGCATCGCCCGCACCGCGAACACCAGATCGTGGGACCCGCGCAAAAGTTCCTGGCCGTGCCCCAGCGCCCGCAGCCATTCGGTTCGCGCGCGCTCGAGGAAGGCCAGGTACTGCGCGTGGTACACCACGCCTCCGGCGTCGGTATCCTCCCAATAGACACGTGTCGGCCAACTGAACGGCTGGGAATGGGGAATCGGGAATCGGGAATCGGAGATCAAGAGCGACGCTCCTGTACGTGGCCGAGACTACAACGCCGCCGTGCGCCGGAAGGGCCGGTCAAAACAGCTGCTCCGATTCCCCATTCCCGATTCCCGATTCCCGCTTCGGCGGCAGCCCAAGGTGCCGGTAGGCCTTCTGCGAGGCCATGCGGCCGCGCGCGGTGCGGACCAGAAAGCCCTGCTGGATCAGGTAGGGCTCGATCACGTCCTCCAGCGTGCCGCGCTCCTCGCTGAGCGCCGCGGCCAGCGAATCCACCCCGACCGGGCCGCCGTCGAAGTTCTCGATGATCAGATTGAGCAGGCGGCGGTCGAGGTCGTCGAAGCCCTCCGGATCGACCTTGAGCATCTGCATCGCCGCATGCGCCACCTCGCAGTCGATGCGGCCGCCGGCGCGCACCTGGGCGTAGTCGCGCACCCGCCGCAGCAGGCGGTTGGCGATGCGCGGGGTGCCGCGCGAGCGCTGCGCGATCTCGGTGGCGCCTTCGGCGGCGCAGTCGATGCCGAGGATCCGCGCGGAACGCCGCACGATCCGGGTCAGCTCGGCAGCGCTGTAGAACTCCAGCCGCTGGACGATGCCGAAGCGGTCGCGCAGCGGCGCGGTCAGCAGCCCGGCGCGGGTGGTGGCGCCGATCAGGGTGAACGGCGGCAGGTCTAGCTTGATCGAGCGCGCCGCCGGGCCCTCGCCGATCATGATGTCGATCTGGAAGTCCTCCATCGCCGGGTACAGCACCTCCTCGACCACCGGCGAGAGGCGATGGATCTCGTCGATGAAGAGCACGTCGTGCGGCTGCAGGTTGGTCAGCAGCGCGGCCAGGTCCCCGGCCTTCTCGATCACCGGGCCCGAGGTCACCCGCAGGTTCACCCCCAGCTCGTTGGCGATGACGTGGCTGAGGGTGGTCTTGCCCAGCCCCGGCGGGCCGAAGATCAGCACGTGGTCGAGCGACTCGCCGCGCTGCTTCGCCGCCTCGATGTAGATCGAGAGCTGGTCTCGAACCGGCTGCTGACCGAGGTACTCGTCGAGCCGCTTCGGCCGGATCGAGGCTTCGACGGCCTCGTCTTCGCGGGTCGGCGCGGCGGCGATGATGCGCTCTTCGGTCATCCCGGTATGGTCGCACGGGCCGGGGAGCGCGGCGAGCGTGGCCGCCGCAGGGTTGGGCCTGCGGTTAACGGGCATGCGCTCGCTGCCACGGTTCGCGGCGTCGCGACCGCCGTCGCTCTCACAGAAGCCAAGGCCAGAAGGTGGGGAGCTGGCGGGAGTCGCGACTCCTTCCAGCGACGCGGGGCCGGGGCCTGGGGGGTCGCGTTGGCGGCGTCGCGACCGCCCGTCGCTCCCGCAGGGGGAAGAACCGGATGCAGAAGCGAGGGGGGCCGCGACCGACGATCGCCCGCCGTCGAGAGCTTCCGGCGAGCGCCCTACGCGGCCGGCGCGAGGCCGCAGGCCGCGGCCGCCAGGGCGAAGCTGTGCAGGCGCGCGCCATGCTCGAAGATGTTGGCGGTCAGGATCAACTCGTCGGGCCGGTGGCGCGCGACGAAGGCCCGCACTCCCTCCTCCACCTGGCGGGGGTCGCCGACGACCGCGCAGGCCAGCGCCTGCTCCACCATCGCCTTCTCAGCGGGCGACCAGAACGCCTCGATATCGTCGATCGGCGGCGGGATCAGCCCCGGCCGGCCGCGGCGCAGGCGCACGAAGCTCTGCTGCTGGGTGGTGAACAGCCGCCGCGCCACGGCCTCGCTGTCGGCGGCCACCACGTTGAGGCCGAGCATCGCCAGCGGCCGCTGCAGGTGCGGCGAAGGTCGGAACTCGCGCCGGTACACCGCCAGCGCCTCGTCGAGCGCTCCCGGGGCGAAATGCGAGGCGAAGGCGAACGGCAGACCCATGGCCGCGGCCAGCCGGGCGCTGAAGAGGCTCGACCCGAGCAGCCATACCGGCACCTCGATCCCGGCGCCGGGCACCGCACGCACCGGCTGCCCGGGCTGCGCCGGCGCGAAGAAGCGCAGCAGCTCGGCGACGTCCTGCGGGAACGCGTCGGCGCTGTCGAAATAGCGCCGCAGCGCCCGCGCGGTGGGCTGGTCGGTGCCGGGCGCGCGGCCCAGGCCGAGATCGATGCGGCCGGGGTACAGCGACGCCAGGGTTCCGAACTGCTCGGCCACCTGCAACGGGGCATGGTTGGGCAGCATGATGCCGCCGGCACCCACGCGGATGGTCGAGGTGCCGCCGGCGATGTGACCGATCAGCACCGCGGTCGCGGCGCTGGCGATGCCGGGCATGTTGTGGTGCTCGGCCAGCCAGTAGCGGCGATAGCCCAGCCGCTCGGCGTGGCGCGCCAGGTCCAGCGAATTGGCGAAGGCGGTGGCGATGTCGCTGCCCTCGGTGACGGGCGCGAGGTCGAGGATCGAACAGGGAATCATGGCCGGACCGACGGGACGGGCGCTCCATGATCGCGCCTGCCGGTGCAGGGTGGCGTGCACGGCGATGAGATGGTGCGGTCCGCAATCTCGACCAATGCCTGGGCCGGTAGATCGCGGGGTCGAACCCGCGGCGGGACTCGTCCTAGTCGGCGCGGCCCTCCAGCGCAGCGGCGAGCCGCCCGCGCGGGCAGCACGCCCGCCCATGGCACAATGCGCGCCCTCGCGGCCGCGCCGCGCCGGAGTCGCGCCTTGCGTCACGGCATCCATCATCCCGCCAGGCTGATCCCGCTCGGTTTCCTGGGCCTGATCGCGCTCGGCACCGTGCTGCTGATGCTGCCGGCCGCGCGCGCCGGAGCGGGCTCGGCGCCGCTGCTCACCGCGTTGTTCACTTCGACGTCCGCGGTCTGCGTGACCGGGTTGATCGTCGAGGACACGCCCTTGTACTGGTCGCTGTTCGGCCAGTGGGTGATCCTGGGACTGTTCCAGGCCGGCGGCTTCGGCATCATGACCGGCGCCACCCTGCTCGGCCTGCTGGTGGCCGGGCGGCTCGGCCTGCAGACCCGACTGGCGGCACAGGCCGAGACCCGCAGCCTGCAGCTGGGCGACGTCGGCGAGGTGCTGCGCATGGTGATCCTGGTGACGGTGACGGTCGAGGCGCTGGCCACGGCCGCGCTGGCCTTGCGCCTGCACTTCGCCTACGGCCAGCCGTGGGGCACGGCGCTCTGGGAGGGGTTCTTCCACGCCGTGTCGGCGTTCAACAATGCCGGCTTCTCCACCCGCAGCGACAGCCTGAGCGGTTGGGCGTCCGATGCCTTGATAGTCGTGCCCATCACCCTCGCGGTTCTGCTGGGCGGGCTCGGGTTCCCGGTCCTCAACGAACTGCGGCGCAGACCGACCGCCTTCCGCCAATGGTCGGTGCATACGCGCCTCACCCTGCTCGGCAGCGCCATCCTGATCGGCGGCGGCGCGCTGCTGATCGGCGCCTACGAATGGAACAACCCCGCGACCCTGGGCGCGTTGGACACCGGATCGCGCACCCTCGGCGCCATGTTCCACTCGGTGGCCGCGCGGACGGCGGGGTTCAACACGATGGACGTGGGTTCGATGCACCTGGAGACGCAGGCCGTCAACTGGGCGCTGATGTTCATCGGTGGCGGCAGCGCGGGCACGGCAGGCGGCATCAAGATCACGACCTTCATGCTGCTGGGCTACGCGGTATGGGCCGAGGTGCGCGGCAGCGGGGACACCGTGGTAGCGAGGCGGCGGATCCCGCACCAGGCGCTGCGCCTGGCCCTGGCGGTGGTGCTGATGGCGCTGACGGTGCTGGCGTTCGGCACCCTGGCGCTGCTGAGCGTGACCGATCTCGAGGTGCACGACGCGATCTTCGAGGCGATTTCGGCCTCGGCCACCGTCGGCCTGTCGACCGGCGTGACCGGCGAGCTGCCGCCGGCGGGTCAGGGTATCCTGATCGCGCTGATGTTCGTCGGCCGCGTCGGGTCGGTGACCCTGGTCACGGCGCTGGCGCTGCGACGGCACCAGCAGGTCTTTCGCTATCCCGAGGAGCGCCCGATCGTTGGCTAGGACACCGCACTCCGGCGACCACACCGGCAGCGTCGCCGTCATCGGCCTCGGGCGCTTCGGCGGCGCCGTGGCGTCGTCGCTGCTGCATCTGGGGCACGAAGTGCTCGGCATCGACGAGAACCCGGACATCGTGCAGCGCTGGTCCGACCGCCTGACCCATGTGGTCCAGGCCGACAGCACCAGCACCGAGGCGCTGCGGCAGCTCGGACTGCGCGATTTCGGCCGCGCGGTGGTGGGCATCGGCAGCGATATCGAGGCCAGCGTGCTGACCGTGCTGGCGCTCGAGGAACTGGGCGTGGCCGACATCTGGGCCAAGGCCACCAGCACCAAGCACGGGCGCATCCTCGAACGGACCGGCGCCCACCATGTCGTCTACCCGGAAGCGGCCATGGGCGAAAGGGTCGCGCACCTGGTGACCGGCCGGATGATCGACTTCATCGAGTTCGACGACGGTTTCGCGATCGCCAAGACGCTGGCCCCGCGGGAGGCCGTGGACAAGACCCTGAGCGAATCGGCGTTGCGCACGCGCCACGGCATCACCATCGTCGGCCTCAAGCGGGGCCGCAACGACTTCACCTATGCCCGCGCCGACACCATCGTGGAGGACGGCGACATCCTGATCGTGTCCGGGGCCACGCCGCTGGTGGAGAAATTCGCGGCGTTGGTTTGAAGATCACGGCGCCTCAGATCTCCACCTGGGTCCCCAGCTCCACCAGCCGGTTGCCGGGGATACGGAAGAACCCCGAGGCCGGCGCCGCATTGCGGTGCATCAGCGCGAACAGCCGCTCGCGCCAGACCGGCATGCCGCGGCGGGCGGCCGCGATCACGGTCTCGCGGCTGGTGAAATAGGTGGTGTCCATCGGATCGAAACAGATCGCGCCCTCGATGTCGCCGCTGCCCATCAGCGCGAGCGGCACGTCCGGAGTCTCCATGAATCCGAAGCGGATCAGCACCCGGTGGAACCCGTCGCCGATTTCCTCGATCTTGAGCCGCTTGTGCGAGTAGGGCACGCTCAGCGTCTCGACGGTGAGGAACACGTTGCGCTCGTGCAGCACCTTGTTGTGCTTGAGATTGTGCATCAGCGCGTGCGGCACCACGCCCTTGTCCGCGGTCAGGAAGATCGCCGTTCCCGGAACGCGGGTGGGCGGCGCGAGCATCAGCCCCGGCAGGAAGGTATCCAGGCGGATGCCCTCTTTCTGCATTTCCTCGCGCAGGACCTGGCGCCCGCGGCGCCAGGTGCGCAACAGGGTGAACAGGGTGATGCCAAGCACCACCGGGAACCAGCCGCCCTGCAGCACCTTGGCGACATTGGCCGTGACGAAGGCGACATCGACCACCAGGAACAACGCGCACATCGGCAGCACCCAGCGACGCCAGCGCGGCCACAGCGCGCGCGCGACGATCGCCAGCAGCACGGTGTCGATCAGCATCGTCATCGATACCGACACGCCGTAGGCCGTAGCCAGCGCCGAGGAGCTGCGGAAACCGAGCACCAGCGCGATCACCACCACCATCATCGACCAGTTGATCGCGGGGATGTAGATCTGCCCGATGGTCTCCCGCGAGGTATGCAGGATCTTCATGCGCGGGATGTAGCCCAGCTGCATCGCCTGCCGCGCCACCGAGAAGCCGCCGGTGATCACCGCCTGCGAGGCGATCACCGTCGCCGCCGTGGCCAATACCAGCATCGGGATGCGGCCCCAGTCCGGCACACCGAGATAGAACGGATTACGGATCGCCGCCGGATCCTCGAGCACCAGCGCCCCCTGGCCGAGATAGCTCAACATCAGCGAAGGCAGCACGAAAAAATACCAGGCGTAGCGGATCGGCTTGGCGCCGAAGTGGCCCATGTCGGTATAGATGGCCTCGCCGCCGGTGACCGCCAGGATCACCGCGCCGAGGATGAAGATGCCGCCCCAGGTGTGATTGGCGAAGAACTGCGCCGCCCACCAGGGATTGACCGCCCGCAGCACCTCGGGCTCGTGCAGGATGTTGACAACGCCCAGCACCGCGATCGTCAGGAACCAGATCGCTGTGACCGGCCCGAACACGCGCCCGACCACTGCGGTGCCGTAGCGCTGGGTGGCGAACAAGCTGACCAGCACCAGCAGCGAGACCGGCACGATCCAATCGTGCAGCTGCGGCGCGATCACCTCGAGGCCTTCGACCGCCGAGAGCACCGAGATCGCCGGGGTGATCACCCCGTCGCCGAAGAACAGCGAGGCGCCGAAGATGCCGAAGATGCCCACCAGATAGGCCGATCTGCCCCCTTTCGGCAGCGAGCGCTGGGCCAGGGCCATCAGCGCCATGATCCCGCCCTCGCCGTCGTTGTCGGCGCGCAGGATGATGGTGACGTACTTGGTGGTCACCACCAGCATCAGCGACCAGAAGATCATCGACAGCACGCCGAGCACGGTGTCGTGGTCGGCGACCAGGCCGTAGTGCGGCGCGAACGCCTCGCGGATGGTGTACAGCGGGCTGGTGCCGATGTCGCCGAAGACGACGCCGATCGCGCCGACGGCCAGACCGAACAACCCGATACTGCCGTGGCCGTGCGGCTGATTGCGCACGGAACTGCTACTGGAACTGGACATTGCGGCCGTGGCGACAGGTGGGGGCTGTCAGCGAAGCGCGGACTTTAACGCTTTTCGGATGATGATTTCAGCGCTGTCGCCGTCCGCGGCCGCGGATTTGGCCATTTTCTGCGCCTCGGCTGGCTTGTAGCCGAGCTGCTGCAGGGCGATCGTCGCCTCCGACAGCGGATCGGAGGCGATTGTCCCGGTGGACATCGCGCCGCCGGCGCCGGCCAGGTCGGCGGCGCGGTCGCGCAGTTCCACCACCATGCGTTCGGCGGTCTTCTTGCCGATCCCCGGCACCCGCGTCAGCGCGGTCACGTCGCCGGCCTGCACCAGCCGCGCGAACTCGTCCACCGATACGCCGGACAGCACCGCCAGCGCGATCTTCGCGCCGATCCCGCTGACCCGCTGGACGTCGCGGAAAAGGCGCCGCTCGGATTCGTGCAGGAAGCCGTACAGCGACACCGAATCCTCCTTCTGCGCGTAGTGGGTGTACAGCGACACCTCGCTGCCGGGCTGCGGCAGGTCGTAGAAGGTGCTCATCGGCGCCTCGAGCTCGTAGCCGACGCCGTGCACGTCGACGACCAGCCAGGGCGGCTGCTTGTGGATCAGGGTGCCGCGCAGACGTCCGATCATGGGTGGACCCTCCGGGTCCGGGAATGGGGAGTCGGGAATGGGGAATCGGAAAAGCGGTTCGCGTTCCCCGCACCTCGATGCACGGCTGTCCTGGCCGCTCGGCCTTCTGCATTTGCCATTCCCGACTCCCGATTCCCGATTCCCGTCACTTGCGCCCCCAGGCTTCGCGCGCGCTCACGCCCAGTCGTCCGGCGCTGGCGCGCACGTGCGCATGGGTGATCGCGGCGGCCAGCGCGTCGGCGGCGTCGGCCTGCAGTTTGCCCTGCAGGTTCAGCAGGATCCCGACCATGTGCTGGATCTGCGCCTTGTCGGCGCCGCCGCGGCCGACCACCGCCAGCTTGATCTCCTTGGCGGCGTACTCGTGCACCGGCAGGTCGCGCATCACCACCGCGCAGATCGCCGCGCCGCGGGCGTGGCCGAGCTTGAGCGCGGAATCGGGATTCTTCGCCATGAACACCTGCTCGATGGAGACCTCGTCCGGCCGGTAGCGGTCGAGCAGCTCGCCCAGGCCGTCGAGCAGCAGCCGCAGCCGCCCCGGGAAGTCCTTCGCCGCCAGCAGCTGCACCGGCGCATGGAAGACATGCGTGGCGCGGCCGCCGGCATCGACGTCGATGATCCCCACGCCGGTACGCTGCGAGCCCGGGTCGATGCCCATGATCCGCACCGAAGCGCCGGAGCAAACGTCCGGGGACTGCCGCGATTGGAAAGTTCCGGGTGGGGGGGCGTGCATCACGCGGCGTCGACCAGCGGTGGTGACGGACACCCGTGGGTCGGTTCGGCGAACCCGGCATCGGACGCGGGCTCCCGCTTCTGCGATTCCCGATTCCCGATTCCCGATTCCCTACCCTCACGCATACGCATCCTCGCCGAGCTCGGCGTTCGAGTACACGTCCTGCACGTCGTCCAGGTCCTCCAGCCAGTCCAGCAGCCTGGCCACCTGCTGCGCGGTCTCGCCCTCCACCGACACATCGTTGTCGGCGCGCCAGGTCACCTCGGCCCGGTCGGCGCCCAACCCGGCGGCGGCCATCGCGTCGCGCACCATCTCGAACGCGTCCGGTATGGTGAGCACGTCGATCGCGCCGTCCTCCGGATAGACCACCACGTCGTCGGCGCCCGCCTCGATCGCGGCCTCGGTCACCCGCTCCTCGTCGGCGCCGGGGGCGAAGCTCAGCACCCCGAGCTTGCGGAACATGAAGGCCACCGACCCGTCGGTGCCGAGGTTGCCGCCGAACTTGCTGAAGGCGTGGCGCACGTCGGCGACGGTGCGCACCTTGTTGTCGGTGAGGCAGTCGACGAGCACCGCCACCCCGCCCGGGGCATAGCCCTCGTAGCGGATCTCCTCGTAGCTCACGCCCTCCAGCTCCCCGGTGGCCTTCTTGATCGCGCGCTCGACCACGTCCTTGGTCATGTTGGCGCCGAGCGCCTTGTCGATCGCCGTGCGCAGGCGCGGATTGCCCGCCGGGTCACCGCCGCCGCTGCGCGCAGCCACCGAGATCTCGCGGATCAGCTTGGTGAAGACCTTGCCCCGCTTGGCGTCCTGGGCGTTCTTGCGGTGCTGGATGTTGGCCCACTTGGAATGACCTGCCATGCGCGAATCGTCTAGCCGGGAACCGGCGCAGATTATAGGCGTTCCGGCCCGGCGCCCGGGCCCTGCCGGCGCGGCGCCGCTACTTTCGACACTGGTTGCCATGCCCGCCGACCGCCATTCTCGGCCGTTCCCACCTCTTATCCGTGGGCGATGCCGCCCGGAGCGAAGCCGATGACCGCTATTTCTTTTCGTCCCACAGGGCCGCGCCTGCCGCGCGCCATCCTCGCCTGCTGCCTGCTGCTGGCCGCCGGCAAGGGCTTCGCCGGCGAGCTGTTCGCCCCGGGCGTCGTCTCCGGCCCGTTCAACGAGACCTCGGCGGCATTCACGCCGGAAGGCGATACGGTCTACTTCACGCGCGGGGACTTCGCCTCCAGCCAGACCACCATCCTCTCCGCCAGGCGGCTGCGGGACGGCTACGGCGAGGTCCGCGTGGCCCCGTTCTCCGGCATGTGGAAGGATTCCGAGCCGCACGTGTCCCCGGACGGGAAACGCCTGTTCTTCGTCTCCAACCGCCCGGCCACCGACGGGGGCGCCAGCCTGACCGCGACCATGAACGGCCAGACGTTTCCCGGCGCCAACATCTGGTACGTCGACAGGAACGACGCCGGCTGGGGGGAACCGGTGCGGATCGACGCCGAGCTCAACCGGGTGCCGATGGTCTTCAATCCCTCGGTCGCCGCCAACGGCAATCTGTACTTCTCCGCGCACCGCGAGGACGCCGGCCGGGCCTACCAGATCTACATGGCGCCGTGGACCGGCGACGGATACGGCGCGCCGCAGCGGCTCGAGATCGGTGTCGGGCTCGAGGGCAACCACATGGATCCGGCGATCGACCCCCGCGAACGCTTCCTGTTGTTCGCCGGCAACGAAGGCGATTCGCTCGGCTCGGCGGACATCTATATCGTCTTTCGCGACGACGACGGCGGCTGGGGAGCCCCGATCCATCTCGGACCCGAGATCAACACCCGCTATCTCGAGAATGCGCCGGCCATCGGGCGCGATTTCGGCGAGATCTTCGTCACCAGCATGCGCCCCGCACCCGCGACGTATCCCACGCCCCGCCGCGACCTGGCCGGACTGCAGCGCAGCCTCGAGGATCCTCTGAACGGCTCGCGCAATCTCTGGCGCTTCGACATCTCCGGCCTGCTGCGCGAGCACGGCATCGGCAGCTGAGCGCGGGCAGCACCGCGCGAGGCGGGCCTAGGCCCGGAACCGGCCCTCGCGCAGGAAGGCCGCGGTCTGCCCGACAGCCGGGCGCGAGAACAGCAGGCCGCTGTGGCTGGCGTCGACGACGACGTGGTCGGCCAGGGCCGGGAGCCGGGTCTCGGCCACCGCCACCGTGCCGTCGTGGGGACCGTCGAACCGCGCCAGCAGCGCGCCGAGCCCGCGCGGCACCCGGCCGGCGATCATCCCGACCTCGACCTGCGCCGGCCACGTCGCGCAGCCGCGGCGCAGGATCGCGCCGCTGCGGCCCATGTAGAGCGCGGTCAACGCACGGCGCGACAGCGCCGAGGCCGCGCCGCTGCCGCAGACCGGCGCCCCCAGGCACACCACCCGCCGCACCGGCAGGCCGGGAATGGTGGCCAGCGCATCCAGCGCCAGCATCCCGCCAAGGCTGTGCCCGACCAGATGCGCCGGCGGCCCGGCGCGCAGGCACGCGGCCAGGCGGGCGGCGGCGGCCTCCGGGCGGCCGACGATGCTGCGGTAGCCGAAGATCGCGGGCGCGTAGCCAAGCTCGCTCAGGCGCCGCGCGAACCAGAGCATCGCCGCGCCCGGCATCCACAGGCCGTGGAGCAGGATCACCCGCTCCCGGCCTTCGCGGCCGGGCCGGCTGGCTGGTTGGTGCGGCACGCGGACGTCCTCCTGTCGGGTTGCCGGCGAAAACGAAAGGGGCGGCCTGCGGCCGCCCCGGTGCGCCACTTCAGTGGCAAGGATAGATGACCATGGCGCGCGGCGGCCCGGCGTCGCCCCAGGTCGCGATATAGCCATCGCACTCGATGCGGCCGCCGCCGATGGCGTTGCCGTTGCTATCGTACTTGGTCCATTCGGCCCATTCCTGGCCGAGGATCGGGTAGCGCGCCAACGCGGTCCCGGCCACGAACAGCACGGCGGCGGTGACGGCGAGCGCGAGCAGGGTCCTGCGGATGCGGGTTGTCATGACGTCTTCTCCTTGTCGGCGGATCCCCCGCGACAGGCTAGCGCGGCGCGGCGGCCGCGCGGACGCATGAATAGCGACGCGGTTCAAGCTTTGCGCTTCCGGCAACCCTAGCCCGTATGGACTAGGCCATCTCGACGATGGGAACCCGGACACGTCCCGCGCACGATATCCGGCGACGCGACTCGCGCCGCGCACCGCCCCGATCATCGAGATGCCGCTTTCCACCGGACACCGCATGTTCGTCCTCGACACGCCGCTCGGCGAGGACGCGCTGCTGATTCACGAGATGGAAGGCGGCGAGTCGCTGTCCAGGCCCTATGCATTCAAGTTCAAGCTGGTCTCGGACCGCGCCGACGTCCGGCCCGACGAACTGATCGGCAAGCGGGCGACGCTGCGGGTGGAGACCTGGGACGGCGACCGGTTCTGGACCGGCATCGTCTCCCGCTTCGTCCGCACCGGCAGGATGCGCGCGGCCGAAGGCGCGGAGGGCGAGCTGTTCGGCTACGAATGCGACCTGGTGCCCTGGCTGTGGCAGCTGCTGCAGCACGAGGACTCGCGCATCTTCCAGGAAAGCTCGATCCCCGAGATCGTCGAGGCGATCTTCGCCGACTTCGGCTTCAGCGACTACGAGCTGCAGCTCTCCGGCGAGCACCCGCCCCTGACCTACTGCGTGCAGTACCGGGAGACCAACTACGACTTCGTCTCCCGCCTGCTGGAGCGCGCCGGCATCTACTACTTCTTCCGCCACGAGCCGGCAGCCGAGCAGCTGATCCTCACCGACAATCGCGACCACAATCCGCAGCTGGACCCGGCCGAGCTGCCCTTCCACGACGAGGCGCGGGCCGAAGACTACGACAGCATCACCCGGCTGATGCGGCGCGAGCAGACCCACACCGGCCGCTTCGTCCTGCGCGACTACGATTTCGAGCGTCCCGGCCCGGGCACCGAGCTCGAGGTGACCGTCGATACGATCGTGCAGCTGCCCGAGATCGCCAATCACGAACGCTTCGTGCATCCGGGCGGCTACGTGGAGCGCGGGCGCGGCGAGGCGCTCGCGCGGGTGATGATGGAGGCGGAGGAAGCCGGCCACGAGACGCTGGACGGCGAGAGCCGCGTGCGCATCCTCAGCGCGGGCCACAGGTTCGTCCTGATCGACCACGTGGACGACACGTTCAACACCGAGTACCTGCTCACCTCGGTGCGGCACAACGGCACCAACAACCTCGGCATGGGCCGCCCGAGCGGCTACCAGAACAGCTTCTCCTGCATCCCGCACGCCGTGCAGTACCGCTCGCCGCTCGCCACGCCCCGCGCGCGCGCGCATGGGCCGCAGACCGCCGTCGTGGTCGGCCCGGCCGGCGAGGAGATCCACACCGACAGGTACGGCCGCGTCAAGGTCAAGTTCCGCTGGGATCGTGCCCAAGGGGCCGACGACAAGAGCTCGTGCTGGCTGCGCGTGGCGCAGATGTGGGCCGGCAGGCAATGGGGCACGATGTTCGTCCCGCGCATTGGCATGGAGGTCCTGGTCGACTTCCTGGAAGGCGACCCGGACCAGCCGATCGTGGTCGGATGCCTGTACAACGGCGAGAACATGCCGCCGTACGAGTTGCCGGCCGAGGCCACCAAGTCCACGTTCAAGACCTATTCCTGCAAGGGCGGAGGCGGGTTCAACGAGCTGCGTTTCGAGGACAGGAAGGGCAGCGAGCAGCTCTTCGTCCATGCCGAGCGCAACCAGGACAACCGCGTAGAGAACGATTCGCTGGAGTGGATCGGAAAAGACCGCCACCTGATCGTCGAGGGCGATCAGCTGGAAGAGGTCGGGGGCGACAAGCACCTCGCCGTCAAGGGCGACCGCAACGAGAAGGTGGAAGGAACCGTCTCGCTGAACGCAGGCGTCGACCTCCAGCAGAAGGTCGGCGTCAAGCACGCGCTCGACGCCGGGATGGAGATCCATCTCAAGGCCGGCGTCAATCTCGTTCTGGAATCCGGGGCGAGCCTGACTCTGAAGGTCGGCAGCAACTTCATCAACCTGAATCCAGCTGGCGTGTTCATCCAGGGGACGATGGTCATGCTCAACGCCGGCGGCAGCGCCGGCAGCGGCGCCGGATGCGCGCCCACCGCCCCCAAGGCGCCCGCCGAAGCCGACAAGGCCAAGCCGGGCGAAGTCACGGAATTCGCTGCCGCCGGCTCGAGACAAACTGCCCTTGGCCCTCAGGCGGCGACGCTCACGGAAGCCGCCAAGAGCGGCGTTCCCTTCTGCGAAAAGTGCGAAGCCGCCAGGAAGGCGCGCGAAGCCGAGCAGGCCTGAGCCGACGCCGATGACCGACATTCGCCAGGGAACGATGATCGACGCGCTTTGGGCCGCCGCCCAGGGCAACGATGGTCCGCTGTACGCCGTGCTGGACGGTGCCCGCAACGACGGGATCCATGCCGCCATCCTCGAGTCGCGATGCGAATTCGAATGCCTCTACACCGGCGAACTCGCGCCCGACCTGGCACAAGCCGCACCCTATCTGGTGAAGCTCGAGCGGGACCTGCCCTTCACCGACACGCTGATGCGGAAGGGCTGGGGCGACAGCTGGGGCATCTTCCTGCGCTCGCCCGCCGCCTTCCGCGATCTGCGGCGTCACCTGCGCAAGTTCCTGATGGTCTACGACCCCGACCTGAAACCGATGTACTTCCGCTACTACGACCCGCGCGTGCTGCGGATCTTTCTGCCGACCTGCGACCAGGCCCAGCTCGCGGAATTCTTCGGGCCGGTCCAGAGCTATCTCGGCGAGGACGAGGCACCGGACAACCACGTCCTGCTGCGCTTCTCCAACGACGCGGGCACGCTCCGGCGCGAGGCGTTCCCGATCTCCCCCGCATGAGCGGATGGCGAAGGAATACTGCGATGCTCACCATGCGGAAACCACAAATGGAAGCGATCGAGAAGGCCGCGATCCGCGCCTTCGAAAACCGCACGCTCGCCCACCTTCAGGAGTACTTTCCCGGACACTGCAAACTGCTCGGCGAGGAGCAGATGCGCCGCGTCATCCAGTTCGGCTGGGACAAGGCCAGGCACTATGAACTGACCGCGGAATGCTGCGTGCGCACCTACATCGAGTTCATGTGCCTGCTTGGCGGACGCTTCGACACCAATCCCCTGATGCCCTGGGCCGCCGAGATCCTCAACGACAGGAGCTCCGGGGATCAGATCGCGCGCGGCGACCGTCTCTACGACCGCGCACACGAGTACATCCGTCACCTGGTGCCGGACTACCGCGATGCCCGGGGCGAGCCCATCACCGCCAGATTCGTTGCCGACTTGCAGCAGCTGCGCACCGCGCCCGACACGCCGATACCCACGAGCGCCCTGCCCGTCTTCGCCGGCCAGCTGAAAGCCCGGCTGAAGAAAGTCTTCCCCGCCAAGTTCGACTACGTCGGCGAGGACAACGTAACCTCCCTCGTCGCCAACGGCATCGGCGACGCCGCCCGCTACGACATCACCGGCGAGCGCGGCCTGACCCTGTTCATCACGCTGGCGTTCGTGCTCGGTCCCGGATTCGTCGACGACCCCCTGATGCCCTGGGCATCGACGACCCTCAACGACAAGAGAATCAACACCCAGAAAAGGCGCGTCGACAAGCTCTACATCAAGGCGATCGGCGTGCTGCGTCGCTGGTGGGAGACGCCGCACGAAGCGGGCGTTTGAGTCATGTGCTGGAACAGCCCGACACCGGCGCCAAGTCAAAGCGGAGCCGCAAACTGCCCGCCGGGCAGTACCACGCCTTGTCCACTCCAATGCCGATGCGGCACTACCAGCTGGCTCGACACCGAGGTCTATTGCGGCGATGAAGCCAGACTACGGGCCGAATACTCCGGCGAATGCGCCGGCGACTCTGCGACCATCGAGATCCTGCACCCGTCCAATGGCAGCGTGATAGACACGATCACCGCCCCCCTCGCAGGGGGTCGCGTGGAAGCCGTATGGATGGCCAAAGCGCAAACGGCCAACTGGCGCACCGACGAAATCCGGTTCCGCGTAACCGCAGCGGGGATCGCTTGCGAATCATCCAACGCCCTGAAATTCCGTCAGCGTCCTACCACGTCATGGGAGCTCAAGAACGTAACCCATCCTTCCGGCGGAGGCTTCGCCCCATCCCACGAAAAGCACGATGTGCGCCTGGAGCGCAACCGGGTCCACTTTTCCCTGAAGCTTCGCACGCATGGCGATCCTTTCGACGCGACGAAACAGACCGCCGCAAAGAATCTGATCGAGGGCGTATGGAACAACGGATTCTCCGGCAAGAAGTTTCATCGCGCAGCGTGCGGCCGCGGAAACACCTGCGACTGCTCATTCGATTGCTGCAAGGTCGACTTCCGTCTAGACGTTAATTTCGTGACCTCCGGAGAGCATCTGGCGGTCCAGGTCTTCGCGACGGCACCGGGCGACCCAGCTCACCGCAGCAGCATGAATGGCGACGGCGGACAATGGGGCGACCCGGCGATGACTCCCGCCACCACCTATGCACATGAAACGGGCCATGTCCTCGGGCAGCATGACGAGTATTCCAGCGGCGCTACCGACCCAACCTCGCCGCCGGCACAACCCGCCAACGCCACCACCCCCAATCTCATGTCGACCCCGGGCAACACGACCCTGCTGAACCGTCACTACCGCTATGCACTGGCGTATCTCAACAGCAAAGCCGACGGCGACGCATACGAAACGATCCCGCCTGGAGAATAGGCATGCGGCTCGCTACCAGGTTCCTCCTCTTGATCGCAGCCTCTGGCATCTTCGCCTGCAACGGAAACCCCGTCATGACGTACGAGCAGATCGAATACGTTTCCAGCGACCTCCCCGGCATGCCGCAGGTGCTTGTCGTCAACGCTGACGGACGTGCGCGCTATTCATCGCACAGCAACGCATCCGATCCGGAAAGGCCGGAGATCGGCAGATACGAAGCCAGACTCACCGCCGCCCAGATCGAGGCCCTGTTTGCCACCTTCGAGGCAGCCAATCCGAAAACGCTCGTTGATCATTGGGGAGAGGTCCATTCCGGCGAGGACCACCGAAGAATCCGAATTACCACGACGGAAGGCGTGATCGAGAAGCTCGTCGCTCTTCGGCTCCCCGTGAGCGCCGGAATGCAAACGCTGATCGACGCGCTCGACAGGGTCGTGAAACTGGCCAAGTCATCGCCGCAGAAGGTCCTGCAGCTCGACCTCGGCCCCAGCGATGTCGATGCCGGAGGTCGATTCACGCTCGCTCTCTCGCTCAGGAACAGCGGCACGGAACCCATCTCCTTCAACAACCCCGTCGTCGCAGAAACGGAAAGCGATGGCCGAATCGAGATTCAGGCATGGCCGGACAGGGATGTCTCCGCGCTTCGCCAGGACGACCTCTTGGCTGTCGCGATCGACGGGATCGAGTCGACCGAGACGGCCGGACAGAATGCAGCAGCGTCCAGAACGCTGAACCTTGCGCCAGGATCGGCCGTCGCTTTCAGGATTCTCGGCGCATTTCCGTTCGAGGATCCCGGCGACTATCTATTTCGCGTTTCGTACACGAGCTATGCCGATGCGGCCGATGTTCAATCGAGTATCCGTGGCCGGATAGATTCCAGAAGGGTGGCCGTCCGGAAACCCTGATACCCCGCAATCACGCAAGAGTACGAGTGACGGTATGTGCTGGAACAGCAGGACTCTCCCCCCGAGTCGGAGCCCAACCGGGAATTTCCCGCCCGGCTGCACCGCGCCGTGTCCGCTGCAATGCCCATCCATGGAAATCGAGATCAACGACACGCCGGAAACGAGCGACGACCATATCCCCCTTCATTCCGACCAGGCGCGTCCGGAGGTTCCGTGTCGCATACGCGCCACCTCGCAGGCGACCGGCGCCCAGGCGGTCCTCTCGAACCCCGATGGGCGGGTTCGGTTTCCCGGCGCGACGCAGGAGACGGTCAGTGTCTCTCTGCCCGACGACGGATCCTGGGCCGCATTCAGCCTTTCTGGCGAGATCGCCAGCGCCGCTGCCGGCGACGCCGTGATCGAGGCGCGGTGCGCCCAGGGGGGAAGTCCCGTGAAGGCGCAGGCCGCCGTGACGGTCTGCGCACTCTCGATCACCTCGGAGACGGAGCAAACCGTCTCCCCCGCCGCGTCGGCGGCGGCATCGGATGTAGCCAACGACCGCGCCCGCACGCGCCTGGGGGTCGAGGAAGTCGTCGCGCTCAGGGCCACCGGGGCCCTGGGCGATGTGAACTGGGAGATTCTCGAAGGCGGCGGAGCCTTGAGTGCCGAGTCGGGTGCAGAGACTGCCTATACGGCTCCCGACCTCGAACGGAACCAGAACGTCCGCATCCGGGCGACCGACGCGGCGGGTTGCAAGAAGATCATCGAGTTCGATGTGGATTGCAACTACGTGGTGGCGCGCGCCCGCATCGCCGAAATCTTCTCCACCGCGCCCCAGGCGCGGGTCAACGAAATCACCGATGCGTTCAACGAGTTCTATGAAGACTTCGGGATCGACGACTGCCTGCGCCGGGCCCACTTCTTCGCACAGGTGGTCACCGAAGTCGGTGCCGGCGGCAACCCCAGGCGCGAGAACCTGAACTACACGCCCGATCGGCTGGTCGCCATTTTCGGCTACTACGCCGCCCATCCCGCCGACGCCCAGGCGCACGGCCGTACGGCGGCCCATCCCGCCGACCAGGAAGCCATCGCCAACAACGCCTATGCCAATCGTATCGGCAACGGCAACGCCGCCAGCGGCGACGGCTGGGCCTTCCGGGGGCGCGGCTACATCCAGCTCACGGGCCGAGCCAACTACCAGGCCATCCAGAACGAGATCGATGGCGTCTCGCCGGGCTCCGGCATCGACATCGTGGCCAACCCGGATGCCGCGATCACCATCCGCGGGGGCATGCTCACCGCCATGGCCTTCTGGTCGCGCAACAACATCAACAACGCCGCAGATGGGGGCACCGCGGACGCTGACATCAACGGCGTCAGTACGATCATCAACGCCCACGGCAATCACGCAGAGCGGCGCCAGAACTTCCGCAACACGGCCGAACCGGCTTTCCATGTCGCCGACTGCCCCAGAGTAGCCGCACCATGAACGGACGCCTCGCTCTCACGGCCATGATGCTTCTGGCCGCAGCTTGTGGCCGCGGCCCGGACTCGCCGACGCAAGCAGAAGCGGAAAAGCCGGTCCGCTCCATCTCGAGCGAGCCAACGGACGCCCAGGCCGCCACACCCGGTCATTCGAACCAGCGTGTGGCGCTTGCCTCGGGAGAGGTGCTGGAAGTGGCGGACGGCGTTGCCGTCCTGCGCGGCCCCGACGGCGCGAAGCTTGCGGAAAACGCTCGCGTCATCCGCCGCCCGGATCCTGGCGGCGCCTGCCTCGCCGACGGCTTCCGCGCTGCCGAAGCAGCGAGCGAGGGCTTCGTTCTGCGCAACCAGCTCTGCTCCGGCTGGTTCTTCATCGAGGAGGTCATGACCTTCGCCCCTTCCGGCGACGGCTATGTGCTCGTGCGCTTCTCCGCGACCTACCTAGATCGCCGCACCGCGGAACCCGACGGCGCTCCGCGCGTTCTGACCGAGTCCGAGCTCGGGCATCGCCGGTTTCAAGACCTGGACCCAGACGATCTCTACTCTCAATTCGACTGACAACCCGGACAGAACCGCCGATGGGCATCCGTTCAACGCCAGCCCTCACCCGCTCTGCGCATTGTCCGCGCGAAACTTCTCCAGGTCCTCCGGCGAGTTCCCCGCCTGCATGAACGCGACCTCTTCGGGGCTGAGATCGTCGGGCGGCGGTGGCGGCGGCGGCGGCGCGGGTGGCGCCGGGCCGCCGATCAGGACGGTGGGGCATCCGGCGACGATCACGCCGCCGTGGGCGGTGAGGTCGGTGACCCGGGCAGCCGGCATGCCGCCGATCAGCACCGTGGCGGAGCCGGTGGCGATCACGTCCGGTCCTCCGGCACAGGTCGCCGGATCGCCCACCCGCGCCGCAGGGAGACCGCCGATCAGCACCGTCGGCGCACAAGGAGGCAGGATCGGGCCGCCGACGTGGGGCACCACGCCCGACCACATCGGGCAGACGTGCATGTCGGTGAGTCTTGCCGCAGGCAGCATCTCCGTCTCCTTGCCGAACGTCGCCGGCGGCCCGAGGCCGCCCTCACGAGGGGAACGCCCCGGATTCTCCGCCGCAATGCCCGCGCTGGCGATAGGCAATTCGCCATAGCTGCCGGCCTCCGCGGCATCCCCCCTTGCGCCTAGCGCGCACGGGCTATCGAAGCGCCTGCGCGCTTGGCGTACAGATGCATTCATAACGTCAAAAAGGCCCGCACTGCAGAGCCGCCGGAGGTCCGATGCCGCTTCTCCAATCCTCGATGGACCGCGCAGGGACGCCGCGTCTTGCATGCCCCCGCGCACGCGTCTGAACCTGCGCCGCTGGCTGCAGGACGCATCGCGCGCACGCCTGTGGGCGATCGCCGGCGGCCTCGCGCTGGCGGCGCTGCTGCTCAGCGCCGAGCGCTCGTCCATCCTGGAGCGCGACGACGGCGGCCGCGACCTCGCGACCGCCGCGGCCACGGCGATCGCGGCTGGCGCACCCGGCGACGAGCCGGGTACGCCGCTGCCGGCCAGCGCGCGCGCGCAGGCGGAGACGCGAGCAGCGCTGCCGGCGCCGGGCGGCGATGCGATCGCGCGTGCACGGGAGCACCGCCGCATCTGGGTGCAAGGCGTGATCGCGGCGCTGGCGCTGCTGCTGTTGTGCGGACTCTACGACGCGTCGCGCCGCCCGCGGGGAGGCCGTTCCGGTCCTTCCGGCACGCCGCCCGGCGACACCGATGCGGCGTCGCTGCCGCAGGCGGGTGCCGGATCGCCACGCCAATCCGACATGCTGATGCTGGCCGGCAGCCGCATGCGGCAACCCCTGCACGCCCTCAGCCTGTTCGCCGGCAGCCTCGACCGCGACGCCTTGCCGGCGCAGCGCCAGGCCCTGCGCGGCCTCGAAGCGAGCGTACGGGAGATCGCCGGCGTGATCGATGAAGTGGAGCAGATCTCGCGCCTGCTGCGCCACGAGGCCCCGATCGCGCGGGCCGCGCTGCCGGTCGGCGAGGCCTTCGACCGGCTGCGCCCCCTGGCAGTGCGCGTGGCGCGCGACCACGGTATCGACGTGCACTGGCGTGCGGGCCGATTGCAGGTGCACAGCGATCCCGCACTGGCGTGCATGCTGCTGCGCGCACTGGTCGGACATGCCGTCCGACACGCGCGGCATCGCGTGCTCGTCGCGGCGCGGCCCGCGTCGGGGCGCGTCCACGTCCAGGTCCGCGACGACGGCGTCGCCCTCGAGCTTGCCGGCGTCGCTTCGCCGCTGGAAGCGCTGCTGCAGCGCGCGCAGGAGGGCGACGACCGCGATGCCGGCCTGGAGCTGGCCGTCGGCGCCGGCATCGTCGACGTACTGGGTCTCGAGATCCGGGCGCGCTCGGCGCGGGAGTACGGCAACACGGTGACGGTCGATTTTCCGCGTGCGGGCGCAACGGCCGCGACGCGACCCGACGACGCCACGGCGCTGTCGCTGGCGTTGCTGGAGTCCGAGGCTCGACAGGGGCGCAGGACCCAGTCGCGGCTGCCCGATGCTCCGAAGGCGGCCCGGGCGGGCGATGCGCGGTCCGGACACGGGCACGCCGCCCCCGCGCCGGAGCACGCCGCTCCGGTCCCGGGAAGCGCGGGCACGCGCAGGCCCTGAGTCACCGCCCACCCGTGGACCTGCTGATCGGCATAGAGCGTGCGTCGTATCGAAATCCCGGCGGGCTGCAGCCACACTCTTGCCGTGAGAAGCCCGGCCCGGCGCGGGCCCGGCCACAGAGACCGGAGACCGGAAATGAACCGCAAGCCCGTATCCGTGCGCGTCGTATTGGCGACCGCGCTCCTGGCGCTGTCGGCCACCGCCGCGGCGCAGACCCACTACGGCGAGAAGCAGCCGTCGGTGGACGACATCATCAAGGACCTCGGCGCCGCCGGCGCCCAGGACGCGCCGGCGCCGGGGACGCGCGCATTGCGGCCCGGCGCCGCCGTCTCCGCGACCAGCGCGGCGGAGCCGCCGGCGACCGCGTCGATTTCGATGCAGATCCATTTCGGCTTCAACTCCGACGCCATCTCGCCCGGGTCGGAGGCGACGGTGAACAATCTGGCGCTGGCGATGAAATCGCCGGAACTGGCCACCCGCCGCTTCACCATCGTCGGCCATACCGACGGCGTGGGCTCGGCGGAGTACAACCAGCGCCTGTCGGAGCGCCGCGCCGCATCGGTCAGGCGCTACCTGATCGACAGCGGCGTGCCCGGGGATCGCCTGCAGACCAGCGGGCGCGGCAAGAGCCAGCTGCTCAACAGCGCCGACCCCAACGCCGCCGAGAACCGCCGGGTCGAGGTGCAGGCCAGCGGCTGATCCGCAATGCGCCTGCGCGGGCGCATGCCCGCGGGCCGTCCGGACCGCTACGCGAGGCCCCCAATGGACAATCCCGCTTCCGTCTCCGTTGCGACCGCCGCCGGGCGTACCGCCCGTCTCCGCATCGCCCTGATCGCCGCCATGTGGCCGCTGCTGGCCGCGCCGGCGGCGGCCCAGGACGGCGGTTCCGACCTGGGCCGCCCATTCGCCACCCGCCACGCGGTCTTCGAGCCGATCGGCTTCGGCGACCTGCCCGGCTGGAACCAGGACGCCCTGCACGAAAGCGCCGACGGCATGCGCCAGAGCTGCGCGGCGCTGCGCCGCAAGCAGGGCTGGGGCGCGGTGTGCGCCGAATTCGAGGCCGTGGACGCCACCAGCGACGCCGCACTGCGCGGTTTTTTTCAGCGTCACTTCCACGCCTATCGCATCCTCTCGCCGGCACGCCAGGCCGACGGCCTGCTCACCGGCTATTTCGAGCCGCTGCTGGAGGGCAGGCGCCACCGCGACGGCGACTTCCGCTACCCGGTCTACGGCCTTCCCGCGGACCTGTTGCTGTTCGACGCCGCCGCGCACGCCGGAGGCGCCCGGCAGTGGCTGCGCGTGCAAGGCAATCGCCTGCTCCCTGCCTCCGCTGGCGCCGCCGGTGCGCGCGAGTACGTGCTGGCGCTCGACGATGCCTCTCCCGGCATCCGCGACAAGCGGCTGCGGGTGCGCATCGACGGCGACCACGTCCGACCGTACTGGTCGCGCCAGGACATCGAACTCCGTGCGCTCGATGCGCCGGTGCTGGCCTGGGTGAGCGCGTCGGACCGGCTGTACTCGATGCAGGTGCAGGGCTCGGGCAAGATCCGTCTCGACGACGGCAGCCTGATCCGCGTCTCCTATGCCGAGCAGAACGGCCACCCGTTCCTGCCCAACATCACCCGCGGCAGCGACGCCAGCCTGGTGCTGCGCGCGATCAAGACCCGCGGCCTGAGCGCCGGCAGCGGCGGTGCGCGATCCGATCCGGCGGTGCCGGCCTCCGTCAACGATGAAGTGTCGCGGCTGATCGCGCTGTTCCAAGGCCGGGGCGGCAGCACCCCGCCGCCGGCATCGGCACCGTCTTCGCCCCCTCGCCCGTCGTCGGCCGCGCGCCCCGGCACGGCGCCGTCGGCGCGTCCCAAGGCCGCAGCCGCAAGCTCGGGCAACGATGCGGAAGTCGCTGCGATCATCGCTGCGCTGACGGGCGGGGGGGCCGCGCCGGCGCCGGCATCGCGCCCTGCTCCGGTCCCGGCCCCATCGCCGGAAGGGTCCACCGCCGCCGCGACGCCCGTATCGCCATCGTCCGCCGCACAGGCGCCCTCTGGTAGCGCCGGCGCCGGCCCGACCGCGCTGACGAACATTCCGGATCCGAGCTACGTGTTCTTCCGCGGCGGCGGCGACGGCCCGCAGGGGCCGGTGGGCGCATTGGGCGTGCCCCTGACCGCCACGCGCTCGCTGGCCGTGGATCCGCGTTCCACCCCGCTCGGCTCGCCGGTCTTCATCTCCACCACGGACCCGGCCGGCGGCGGCCCGATGCGGCGGCTGATGTTCGCCCAGGACACCGGCGGCGCCATCCGCGGCAGCGTCCGCGGCGACCTGTTCTGGGGTTTCGGCGACAGTGCCGGGCGGCTGGCGCTGGCGACCAACCAGGTCACGCAGATGTGGCTGCTGCTGCCGAAGACGCAGGCCATCTCCGCCGCGGAGGGCGCCGGCGGCCAGACGCTGCGCTCGCTGCGTTCGCGCGCATCGCTACCCGACTGCGTCATCGCCGACCCGGATCTCTGCGTAGAGGACTGAGGGCGCCGCCCGCCCGCGGCGGCGCAGCAGCCGCAGTGGCATCACGGATGAGTCGCGGTCCCGCTCCTGCGAATCCCGACGGCCGAACAGCGCGAGATCCCGTGCCGGATCGTCCTCATGGCTCCGGCGGGCACCGCGTTGCCTCCAGCAGAAGTTCGCACGGTCCGGCGTAGCGCCGGTCGTCCTCGTCGCGCGGCTGCGGCTCAGAAGTCGCCGCAGCTGTTCTTGCGCTCGCTCGAGATGCAGCTGGTCAGGTTGGGTCGGGAACGCACCCGCGACCACTCCCGCGAGAGCAGATCGCCCTCCTGGGCCAGGCGCGTGCCGTCCAGCGGACCGGTCACCGGGCACATCGCCAGCATGCCGATGTTGCGGTCGTAGACGTAGCTGTCCGTCGGCAGCCGGATCAGGTCGACTGCGGTCGACATCGCCGGCATGAAGACGACGCGTAGCGCGGAGAGATTGGCCGGGTCCTGTACGAAGCGGTAGTTGCGCGCGTCCAGTCCGGTGCCCGCGATCGCGTACAGCCCGGGAGGCGATCCGGGTCCGGCGCCGGTCACGAACATCAGTGCGCCGGTGGTGGCGTCCGCCAGGGTATCGCCGTTGCGGAAGCCGGTCACTGTACCGGTGAGCACGCCGTTGGGCTGGCCGAAGAAGCGCGTGAACGGGTCGGCCACGTAGGTCAGCGGCGCCGGCGTGATCGCGAGCACGCCCGGGTCGACCTGGATCGCGTAGCCGGCCGGCGAGCTGAAGCTGCCGCCGATCGCGTACGTGCCGACGTCGCTGAGGATGGTGGCGGAAGTGGCCGGCGCTCCGGCGATCGCAACGCCCGCCTGGTCGCCCAGGACCAGCCCGGAGACTCCGAACGCGAAGACGGGATTGTCCAGCCCGTATTCGCGCGTGGCATCGCCGACGGAAATCGTCGCCGTCGGCTGCTGCCGGTAGATGAAGTGGTTGCCGGCGACGGGGACGGCAACCCCGCAGGGGCCGCCGAAACTGCAACCGTAGAGATTCGGCAGCGGCCCGGAACCGGCCAACCCGCCGCGCTGTTCGCCGACCCAGGTGTCCGCCCATACGCGCCAGCGGTCGCCGGCCGTGATCGTCGCGTCGGCGATGTTCTGCAACCGCCCGGCGGTCACCAGATCGACGACGTTGCCGCCGACATCCGCACCCAGCGTGAGGTCGCCGGCATGGTTGCGGACGAACAGTGCCGCGCCGGCGTCGACGCCGGATTCGGCGAGTCCGGTGGCGGCCGACCCGGCCGCGTCGAAGCCCCATGCCGTCACGCTGCCGATGGCCAGCGCATCGACGTCGGCGTAGCCGAAGCCGCCCGCCGCGCCTCCGGCCAGCGTGTCGCCCGACACGTCGTTCTGCGCCGCGGTCAGGCCGACGCTGCCGCCGGTCGAGCGCACCAGCAGGCTCTGCGCGGTGATGCCGGCCGCCGCCGTCTGCGCGATGTCGCCGCCGCTGACCAGGGCGAGCGTCCCGCTGCCCAGGCTCACCGCCGCATTCAGCGCGATGCCGCCGGCGCCGCCGGTGTTCTGCAGGGTCAGGTTGCCGGCGCGCGTCAGCGGCTCGGCGATGGAGATCGCGCCGGCATGTCCGGCGTGGCCGATCACCAGGTCCGGCGCTGCGATGTTGGCCAGGGATGCCATCGACACGAACGCGCCCGCACCGCCGCCGATCTGCAGCGCGGTCGCATTGCGGTCGCTCACCGCACCCGTCGCGCCCACTTCGCCAGCGCGCAGATCGATCACCCCGTTCGTGGCGACGCTGCCGCCGACCAGCAGCGCGGCGGCGGCGCCGTCGTTGCCCGCGCGCAGGACGATGCTACCGTCGCCGGCATCGACGCTTGCCCCGGGGGCGACCTGCACGCCCGCACCCGATCCCACCGACGAGCCGTTGAGCACGATGTCGCCGCCGGCGCTGGCGAGCGCCGCGCCGGCTCCCAGGAGCAGCCCCGGGTTGGGGAGCGGATTGCCGCCGCCGTCGATGCCGATGCCCGCACCCCGTCCGCTCAGGACGATCGTGCCGCCTGCGCTCTGGATGCCGTATCCGGAGACGAAGACGCCGCTGCCGCCAGTGCCCACGCCAGCGCCGCTGCCGCCGATGCCGACGATCTCGATGGCGCCCGTGCCGCTGGCCAGCACGCCGCCACCGGTCAGCGACACGCCGGTGCCACCGCTGTTCAGGGCGCGCAGCGCCAGCGCGCCGCCGCCGGTGTCGATGGTGGCGCCGTCGAGGGCCACGCCGGTGTCCTGGCTGACCAGGCTGGTGGCGCTCACGTCGCCGCCGCCGCTGCCGAGGGTGGTGGCTGCGATCTCGACACCGTAGGTGGAGCTGTCGCGGCTGAGCAGGTCGATCGCGCCGCCGTTGGTCCCTATCGTTCCCTGGTACAGGCCGATGCTCGACAGCGCATCGATGCTCAGGTCGAGCGGCCCGGCGCTGCTGGTAATGCTCCAGGCGCCGGGCGTGCCATCGAATCCGACGCCGGCGAGCACCTGTCCACCGGCGGCGGTCAACGACAGCGCGACCGGCAGGGCGCCGGTGTTGGAGATGGCCACCCCGGGGGCGATGTTGATCTGCGCCGTCCCCACCGCCGGTGCCGGCACGGTGATGGCGACGTCGGTGCCGGCGCCGAGTGCGCCGCCGATCGAGTCGTCGGAGACCAGGCTGACCCCGCCGGGAGGCCCGAACCCGTTCAGCCCGTCGATGACGGCGAGCCCGCGCCCGGACTGGATTTCCCAGGACCCCGCGCCGATCGGACCGCCGGCGGAAACCTCGATGCCGCGCAGATCGAGCAGGTCCGCGGCCACCGTGCGGACCAGCCCGCCGCTGCCGGAACTGGTGGCGTCTGCGCCGAACGTGGTGCCTTCGGCGACGAGCAGCGCGTCGCCCGCGTCCAGTTCGATGCTGCCGCCGCCACGGCCGCCGTGGGCGACGAACCCCGCGGCGCCGAAAAACCCGCCATCGACGCCGTCGACGATCGCGATCCCGCCGCCGTCGTTGACGATCCGGATCTCGCCGCCGCCGGCCTCCGCCTGCACGCCCGTCGAGGACACCAGCACGCCACCGACGATCTGGGTACCGCCGGCCACGCCGTCGCGTTCGACGCCTGCGTTCGTCAGCACGATGGTGCCGCCGGTGCCGCTCGACGAGGCGTCGGCACGGATCTCGATCCCCTGGTCCGGCGCCCCCGCGGCGCCGTCTGAACCGATGAAGGTTTGGTGGACGCTTTCGACCAGGATCGCGCCGCCGCCCGCATCGCCGGAGACGTCGATGAGCGTGCAGTCGCCGCCCGGCTGGCACGCCCCGGCCGCCGGAGGGGCGCCGAAGATGCCGATGAGATCGCCATGGATCTCGATGGTTCCACCCCTCGCACCGGCCTGCATCCCGCTGGCGTCGAGCGTGGCGCCCATCACGCCATCGTCGAAGCCGATCAGGACGTTGCCGGCGCCGGCGTCCAGCACGATCCGCCCGTCGCGGTTGGCGAGGGTGCGCGCCCGGATGAGGCCGGTATTGCTGATGAAGCCGCCGAAACCGCCGGGCAGGCCATCCTCGGTCTGGGTGCGCAGCTGGACGCTTCCGCCGTCGGCGGAGATCGTCGCCCCGGCCGTGTTGCGGATCCCGCCGTCGTCGACCCCGTTGGCGCCGACGACGACCTGGGTCAGCCCGTCGCCGAAGAAGTCCAGCGTGACCTGCTGCGCCGACGCCATGGCCGCGGTGCCGAGCGGCGCGTCGATCGTGCCGAAGTTTTCCACCAGCCCGCCCAGCAGCGCGATCGTGCCCCGCGCGCCCGCGATCAGCGTACCGGCATTCTCCACGCTGCCGCCGTCGGGGCTGGTGGCGTTGAACACGAAGCTGCCGCTTCCGACGCCGGCATTGAAATCCGCATCGGTGATGCTCAATGCCGACGCGACCAGTCCACCGACGCTGACCTGCGCTCCGGCGCCGAACAGGACGCCGCTGGGATTGACGATGAAGACCCGCCCGTTGTCGGCGTTGAGCGCCCCCATGATTTCCGACTGCGCGATCCCGTCGACGTTGCCGATCACCCGGTTGAGCGTCACGCCGCCGGCCACGGCGTGGTTGAAGTCCACCGTCGCATTGCTGCCGATCGAGAAACTCTCCCAGTTGATGATGGCGCCGGCCCCCGGCTGGGCGATGGTCATCGTGTTGCCGGCGGTCTGGATGTCGCCGGGAGCGATGCCGGACAGGCCGCTGGGATCGGTGGGCAGCGTATTGGGCCCCACTTGCGCATGGGCGAGCGGCGTCGCCAGCGCGATGGCGAGGGCGAGGGGCAGCGGATGGCGGGCCAGCCGTCCGCGGCTGCGGCGGCGCGTTTCGGGTCGGACGTACGGGCGCATGGGGATCTCCGCTCAGAAGCTTTTCTGGAACTGCAGATACAACCGCGGGTCGCGCGGATCGGAGAGCGCCTGGTCGGCATCGCGCCAGGCCAGGGTGGCGTTGAGGCCGTAGTCGCCCGGCCTGGCCCAGCTCAGGCCGAGGCCGTAGCCGCGCAGGGTGACGCCGTTGCGGCCGGGATCCAGGGGGTTGCGGTCGTGGTCGAAGGCGCCGTGCGCGGCGTCGTAGAACAGGTAGGGCGTCAGCCGATCGGTGGCCGCGTAGCGCAGCTCCAGATTGGCGATGTAGCCCTCGTCCACCAGCGCCTCGTTGGTCGAATAGGCGCGGACGGCGCGCGGACCGCCCAGTGAGAGCTGTTCCGAGGGGTCGAGATTCCGGCTCGTGCGCTGCACGCCTGCGCCGAGGAACAGGCTCAATTTCGGGGCGAGGTACTGCAGCCGCGTGGCCTGCACGACGAGCTTGGTGAAGCGGCCCTCGGTCCCGCGTCCGAACGGCGACTGGTCGAGGAACTCGCTGAGCGGGTCGCGGATGTCCAGGTCGCCGCGATAGAGCGTGCCGTTGACGCTGCTGTAGCCGCCCCCGAGCAGGCGGTCGCGACGCTCGAGCGACCAGCCCAGGCTGGCGCCGCGTACCCGCTTGCTGGACTCGAAGCCGACCGCCTCGAATTCGTCGGTGAGGTCCTTGTGGTCGAGCGCGCCGCGCAGGAACAGGTTGCTGGCGCGCTGGCGGACCAGGGGAAAGGTCGCCGAGACGTCGACGATGTCGGCGGTGCCGGTGGCCTCCAGCGCCCTGAAATCGCCGCCCAGCTCGTACTGCACGCGCGCGATGCCGGCGCCGATGCGCAGGCCGGCGTGGCCGACCGGCGTCTCGTAGGCCAGGCGCCCGAACGCGGTGTGGGTGCCTTCGGCGACGAGCAAGCGCAAGTCCAGGTTGTCGCCGCGCCCGCCGGGGCTGGCCCAGCGCAGGGTGCCGCCGACGCGGATCCGCCCGGACTCGGGCGTGCCGTGATTGTCGGCCTCGAGCGCGACCGCCAGCCGGTCGCCCCTGGCCACGCGCACGGTCAGGTCGGTACTGCCGCCCGCGGCGCCCGCCTGGATCGCGGACTGCGGGCGGATCCCCGGCAGATCGGACAGCAGCAGCATCACCCGTTCGTAGCGCGGGCCGCTGAGCGCCTGGCCCGGCTGCAGCGGCGCCAGCGTCCTGTGCACTCGCTCGGCGGAGATCGGCGCATCCTCGGCCACCTGAACGTCGACGCTGCCGAGTACGCCCTCGACCACGCTGATGCTGACGCGTCCGGCCTGCACCTCCTGCACCGGCACCACCGCCTGCGCCAGGAAGTAGCCGCGCTCGCGGTACAGCCCGGTGACACGTCGGGCGATCTCCTCCAGGTCCGTCAGGGTCACTTCCCGGCCGATCCAGTCGGCCGCCAGCGCCTGCAGCTCGCTGTCGGGAACCAGGCTGTTGCCGACGAACTCCACCGCCGCGAGCCGGAAGCCCGCCTGCGCCGCAGCCTGCATCTCCGGCTCGGGGAGCGCCTGTTGGGGCGCCTGCAGCGTCGCGTCGGTTTCGGCCCGCAGATCCGAACCGAGGGCGACCAGCACGGCACAGGCCAGCAGGCGCGTGCGCCGCAGCGGCATCGGGGGACGCATCCGTGTCATCTCACCGCTCCACCGTCAGGCGCCAGTTGCCGATCAAGTTGAACGAAGCCCAGTAGAACGGGTGCGCGCTTTCGGGCTCGCCCAGCACGGCGAGCTGCCCGGCCTGCATCGCCCGCTGCAGGTCGGCGCCGCCGCGCAGGTCGCGGTACAGGGTCGTCATCAGCCGCTCGGTGTCGCGATCGGGCACCGGCCACAGCGAGGCGACCAGCGCCGAGGCGCCGGCCGACAGGAACGAACGGGTGAAGCCCAGCACCTCGTCGCCGTCGGCGACGCGGCCGAGGCCGGACTCGCACGCCGACAGCGTCACCAGCGAGACGCCGTCCAGGTCCAGGTCGAGCACCTCGCGCGCCTCCAGGAAGTTCTGCCTGCCGTTCTCGTCGGCGAGCAGGATCTGCGAATGCAGGGGGTCGGTGATGTCGGCGCGGGCATGCGCGGCGACGTGGACGATGCGCGCCCCCGGCGCATCGGCGACGAAGCGCGTCTTGGTCGCGTCGGCATGGTAGTAGGCCCGAGAACCGGGGAACATCGCCGCAAGGTTCTCGACCTCGCGCTCCGATCCGGGCAGCGGATCGGCCACCGTCGGGCTCACGAGCGGATTGCCGAACGCGAGCAGCCGCGGCGCCGTGCGCGGTGCGTCGGCGACCAGGCGCGCGGCGATGCTGACCGAGGGCGCGGTCGTGATCGGGTGCCGCTCGATCAGGTAGCGCCCCTCTACGCGCAGCGCCTGGAACGGCAGGTAGTGCAGCGGCCCGTGCGGGACCACGATCAGGCGCTGCCCTTCCTGCAGGCCGAGGGGCGTTACCAGCAGCGCCGCGATGCCGTCTCCGGCGCCCACCGCCGCCGGTCGCAGGCCGATGATCGCGTCGCGGTAGGCGTCGACCAGGCGCTCCAGGTCGGCGCGCGGCAGCGCGATCCGGTGCTCGCTGATGCCTTCCGGCGAAATCACCCAGGCCAGCAGCAGGTCCTCCAGCGAGTGATAGGCGACCACCCGCTCGTCCGCGCGCAACTGCCGCCGCAGCGCCGCGACCTCGATCGCCGCGGCGGTGGCGTCCCCGGGGGTCCGGCCGCGGTCGGCGACCGCATCGAGCAGCGCACGGGCGCGGCTGCGCTCGCTGATGTCGAAAGCGCGCTCGGCGTTGCCGGTTTCCGAATGCAGGCGGATCGCGCGGTCGAACACCGTCTGCAGGTCGGAGAACAGGCCCATCCGGAACTCCTCGCTGCGAAAACGCGCGCGCACCCGGTCGAACGCGGCGAGTGCGCGCTCCAGCGCCTGCGCCGCCGCCTGCGGCCGCCCGAGCGCCTGTTCGCTCTTGGACACGCCGTCCAGCGCCCACAGCGTGTAGAAGCCCTCGTCGTCCGCGACCTGCTTGCCGACCAGGCCCTGGAACAGCGCCAGCGCCTCGGCCGGATTGTTCTCGGCCAGCAGCAGCCTGCCGCGGGTGCGATCGAGTTCGGCGCGCTGCACCTCGCCCTCGGGCAAAGCGATCGCCTCGAACTCGCTGCGTGCCCGCGCCACGTCGCCGGCGAGGATCAGCGCGTTCACCAGCGACGCCTGCACCAGCGGCCGGTAGCGGTCGGAGCTGCTCGCCAGCGCGGTCTCGTAGGCGGCGATCGCCTCCGGATAGCGCCCCCGCCGCGCATGCACGTCGCCCAGGACCTTGTGCGCCGGCCCCTGCACCTGGCGCGGGTCGTCGGCACGCTTGCCGAGGGCGAGATTGGCGAAGCCCTCCGCGCGATCGAGCTGGCCGGCGTAGTCGAAGGCGATGGCCAGGTCGCGATAGGCCTTGGCCAGCAGGTCCTCGTTGCCGGTCTGCAGGGCGACGTGCAGCGCCTTGCTGGCGGCCTGCACGCTGCGGCGGAACTCGCCGCGTTCGGCGAGCGCCACGGCCTGGCTGCAGTACGCGTATCCGTCCAGCTTGATCTCGTCGGCTTCGTACAGGGCGGCGCCGTCCGCGGCCAGCGACAACGCGGTATCGGCATCCTCCATGCGGGCGACGGCACCCATCACGGCGCGCAGGTCCGGGTGAACCCCGTCGGCGACGGCCGGCGCGGCGGTCTGCGCCTGCGCCGCCGGCGCGACCGCCAGCAGCGACAGCGCGACCGCGAGCACCGGGGCAAGGATGGACGCGAACGGCGCGAAGGTCGCGCCGCGGCACCGGTCTCGAAGCGGGTGCGCGTCTGGCATGCCTGGACTCCATGGCGACGGGGGGACGTCGTCGCAGCCGTGCAGCCGTGACGAACGTCGCGAGTCTAGGAACCATCGCCGGCAGCGCCTATCCGCGAGACGAGATAGGGCTTTCGGCGTAGCGCCGGGGAAGGCGCCTAGGCGGCATCCGGGGAGGCGCGCCCCGCCCCGGGACGCCCCCGCCGGCTGCGTCGGACCATGCCGTCAGGCCAGGTTTGCCGCCTGCGCCACGTCGGATGCGCGTGCGCTCGCTTTCGAAGCGCCGGATGCCGGCGCGCGAAGCAGGCGCCCCTGCGCGCACCCGCCACGGCGGAATTCCACCAGGCTGCCGGGTGCGGAGCCTTCGACGTACAGCCTTCCCAACGGAGCCAGGAAGGCGTTGCGCCGTTCCGGGACCATTGCCGGCAGCATCGCCAGGAGCACGCACGGGTCGTAGAAGCGGAACGACCGGCTGGCCCCGCCGGGACCGGGGATGCGCAACCAGGCACGCAGATGCTCGCGCAGCGCCCGTCCGTCGCCGCCGGACGGCGGGCACAGCGCAATGCCGCCGTGCCGGTCCCAGCAGGTTCGCAGCACCTCGGCGGCCTGCGCAGCGTCGCGGTGCACGTGCACGAGGTAGGGCGCGCATTCGGTCAGCACCGGATCGAGGCCTTCCGACAGCAGGCACCAGTACTCGGCGCCGGCCAGGCGCAGCCGCCGCGGCAGATCCGGCGTGCGGCAACCGTCGAGCACGGCATAGGCATCGTCGACGTCGGCGAACAGGCGCGCCCGCAGCCGTTCACCCGACGAGACCGCATTCATGGTCGCCTGGCTGCTCTGCCGGACCGGCTGGGACAGGCGGATCCGGTTCGCTCGTCCGCCGTCCGCGCCGTCGCATGGGTTCGGCGGCGGCGCCAGGGCCGCACCGGCAGCCGGGCCGTGGTCGAATGCGCGCCGCACTCGCCCGATGGCATATCCAAGCAGGTCTCGCATCATGCTGGGGTTCTCGCGAATTTCATTCCATTGCCCGGCCGGCCACTCGAAGAGGACCCCCCTTCCACCTGGAACGGACGATGGCATCGCAAGAGGACATCCCGACAGGACATCCCGACCTGCGCACCGTCCGCCGCCGAGCGGAACCGCAGCGCTGCGCGTTCGAACAGGGGGGGCGGTCCAGTCGCCGCATGACCTGCCGAAGACCGACTGGCCGTTCAACCCGGAGGCACGGGCTTCAAGCGCCTCGTCCGCGTTCATCCGCGTCTAGAATGCCTTCAATTGCGGCCGGGAAGCGCTCCACCCCATGAGCATCGACGTCCAGCCTGCTCCGGCGCCGCGGCGTGCGCGCGAACTGTCGCTCGTCGCCAGGCTGAGCCTGCTTGCGATCCTGCCGGCCTCCCTGATCGCGGTGCTGCTGGCGGTGCTGCTGAACCACAACCATCATCGCGAGATCGAGCACGTCGTCTCGGCCGCCGCAGACGCGGCGGCCGGCAACCTCGCCGCCGCGGCCGCCGCCGCCATGACGAACGACGATCGCGCGGCTCTGGCGCAGATCGCCGAGCCGCTCGCGGACAACGAGGACCTGGTCCGCGTGCAATTCCTGTCCCGCGACGGCGAGATCCTGGCCGAGGCGTCCGGCCCCGCCGAACGGTCGCAGCCGCGCTTCGTCGAAGTCACGAGCCCGGTGGCGGCGGCAACGCCGGGAGCGGCGTCGCCCGGACGGGTGCGGATCCGGTTCGGGCTCGGCCGCATGGACGACATCCGGCGCCGGCAGACGCGGGCCACCGCGCTGCTTCTGGTCGCGTGCCTGACCGCGGCAGGCGTGGCCGGCTGGCGCGCCGCCAGGCGCGTGAGCGCGCCGGTGCTGGCGCTGGCCGATGCCGTGGACCGCCTGGGCCGCGGCGCGCGCGGGGTCAGCGTGCCGGTGACCCGCGGCGGCGAGATCGGCCATCTGCAACGGGGCTTCAACGCCGCCTCGGTGGCGCTGACCGAAGCGTGGGACGAACTGGAGGCGCGCATCGCCGCCGCCACCGACGAACTGGCGCGCAAGAACGCCAAGCTGGAGGCGGCCAGCCACGCGCGCGCACGCTTCCTCGCGGCGGCCAGCCACGATCTGCGCCAGCCGCTCTACGCGTTGACGCTGTTCTCTTCGGCACTGAAGGCCGGCGAGACCGATCCGGGGCGCCTCGCCCGCGCCAGCCACATCCAGGAATGCGTGGCCACGCTCGACGGCCTGTTCTCGGAGCTGCTGGACCTCTCGCGCCTGGAAAGCGGCACGATGCAGCCCTCGCCGAGCGACTTCCCGCTGGATCCGCTGCTCGAAGACGTGAACCGCACGTTCCGCATGATCGCCGAGAAGCGCGAACTGCGCCTGGTGCTGCGCAAGACCGATGCCTGGGTGCACACCGACCGCACCATGCTGGCGCGCATCGTCAACAACCTGGTGAGCAACGCTTTGCGCTACACCGAACGGGGCGGCGTGCTGGTCGGGGTACGCGCCGCCGGCACCGGGCACGTCCGCATCGAAGTCTGGGACACCGGCCCGGGCATCGCGCCCGAGCACCAGGCGCGCGTGTTCGAGGAATTCTTCCAGGTCGAATCCGCGCGATCGGAGCGCGGGCCCCGGGAACACGGCATGGGGCTCGGCCTGGCGACGGCGCACCGCCTCGCCCACCTGCTCGGCAGCGAGCTGGAACTGCACTCGCGACTGCAGCTCGGCAGCATGTTCGGCGTAACCGTCCCGCGCGCGCACGCGGAGGCGCACACGCGCGCGGCCGACGCGCAGCGCGATGCGCCGCTGGACGCGAGCGGATTGCGCGTGCTGGTGATCGACGACGAGCCGACGATCCTGGAGGGCATGCGCGTGTTGATGCACAGCTGGGACTGCGACATGCGCGCGGCCGAGGACGCCGAACAGGCGCTGGCCGCAGTGCGCGGCTGGGGCCCGCCGGACATCGTGCTGTCGGACCTGAAGCTCGCCCGCGGTCGCACCGGCCTGGAGGCGCTGCGCAGGCTGGAAGCGCACTACGGCGTGCCCGAGGGGGCATCCCCGCCGTTCGCGCGCCTGCTGATCACCGGCGAGACCAAGGGCGAACGCCTGCATGAAGCGAACGAGGCGCGCGTTCCGGTGCTGCACAAGCCGGTTGCGCCGGAGCGGCTACGGGAGGCGATGATCGCCGCGGTGCTGGCCAGCCAGAGGACGGACGACGGAACGCCGACGGTCAACTGACCTGGTACACCTGCGTGCTGAGCTGCAGAACCGCGTCGAACTGCACCTTCTCGCGATCCGGCCCCAGTTCCATCATGGCATCGACCCGGAAGCACAGCGCACGCTCCAGCTGCCGCGGCGGCTCCAGCGTCACCCGCACCCTCGACAGCCTGGATTCGTGCAACGCGATGGTTTGTTCCAGCGAGCGCCGGGTGCGGTCGCGATCGTGCGGGCTGAGCAGGCTGAAGGAGGAAAAATCCAGGATCCCGTAGGTGAGCGAGGACTTGCGGCACTCCTCGAACGCCTCCGGGATGGTGCGCGCGCCCTCGGACCGGGTATTGAGCAGGCTTTCCAGGTCGCGGGAGACGAACTGGCGCAGTTCGCTGATCGAGATCGACCGACCGGCATCCTCCGGAATCGGCTCGTCGGTCAGGCGATCGATCAGGCCCCGCATGTCACGGCTCCATCAGGAGCGACCGCGGCGAAGCCCCGGCAGCCCGCCCCCCGGAACCGTCAGCGTTGCGCAGCGCGACGTCGTCGTCACCGCCATCGGCTGCCTGATGGTTCGCTCCTCCGGGCCGGCGCTCGACAGCCGTTCGTCCATTCGCGCCAGCGTGTTCCTCCCGACGCGTCCGTCCCACTGGCTGTATTCCTTCGCGAACGCCTGCTTCTGGAAGGCGAGCACCGTCGCATGGGTCTCCGCCCCGAAAATGCCATCGGGCTCGCCCGCAGGGTACCCGGGGAAGGACTTCGGCATCGGGTAGCCCAACTGGACAAGGGCGCGCTGGATGCGCCCGACCGCGTCCGCGACGTCGTGCGGCGGCCCCTTCTTCACCGACGGGCCGCCCGCCGCGGCCTGCTCGAGCCGGGCCGATCCGGCCAGGGTCGTGGATTTCAGCGCCATCCGTCTTCTCCGTAGTGCCGCGGCCGCTCATGGGATCAGGCTGGCCGCCCTGAGACTGTCGCGCAGCCGCAGGCCG
The DNA here is from genome assembly GCF_013425525.1 of Luteimonas salinisoli. Classification (GTDB taxonomy): domain Bacteria; phylum Pseudomonadota; class Gammaproteobacteria; order Xanthomonadales; family Xanthomonadaceae; genus Luteimonas; species Luteimonas salinisoli. The sequence goes on from NZ_JACCKA010000094.1 coordinate 115,540, forward strand.
GTGGTGCGCGCGCCGACGACCGCGGTCTTCCACTTGGCCTGTTCGGCCTTGAACCCGGTGGGATCGTGCTTGGTCTGGTCGTCGTAGGCGTCCTGCAGCGCCTGGGCCCTGGCCTGGCTGTTGCGCTCCATCGCCTGCTTGATGTCCTCGATGCCGTCCTCGGACGAGTCGTACGCGTTGGCTGCGATCGCGGCGAAATCCCTGGCGTAGTCCCGTGCGGACAGTGCGCCGATCAGGTAGTGGATCTGTTCGTGATCGAGCAACGCCTCGCGCTTCGACTCCGGCCAGTCGTCGAAGACGAAGCTCGCCACCCACATCTTCTGTCCATCGAGCCGCACGGTCGTAGTCGGCTCCTGGACCAGCTTGTACACCACCGGCTTGCTGCCCTTGACCGCCCTGACTTTCAGGTCGGCCGGTGCCACCGTCCAGCCGACGGCGGTCTGGGCGGCTATCGCGATCTGTCCCGCGGAAGGAGCGGCCATCTTCCGGCGCTTGAAGTCTTCCCAGACCAGGACGCGATTCAGGGCGGTTGCAGGCGCCAGAAGCATGCATCGATCCTCCGTCCGACCCGAGGGCAGGCGCGCACCGGCCCTGTGGCGAGTTCACCCGTAGCGGAGCCGCGTCAGCTCGCCTTGTTGAGCGCACGGTCGTAGGCCGCGGAGATCGCACCCTCCAGGCCGCCATCCTCCTTCTGCGGCTTGTACTCGTACTTGATCCTGGTGAAGTTCAGCGTGAACGAGTCCATCGGGATCGAGCTGGCGCCACCGCCGCCGCCGGTCTGATAGCTGCTCACCATGAAATCCTCAATGGTGATGGTCATGTACTCGACCTGGCCGCCCTTGCCGCCGGCCTTGCGGCAGTGGAGCACCGCCTTCTTGATGTGGTCGCCGGCGAACGAAGCCTTCATCAGCAGCGGCGTGGACTTGTCGGCCTGCTTGTTGAACTGCAGGTCCGAGACCTCCGCCTTGCCGGTGCCGCCTCCGCCGCCACGGCCGGTGCCGCCCATGTTGGTCGTGGTGAAGCCCCAGCTGTCGATCTCGACGCTGTCCTTGAACTTCTCGTCGAGGGATTCGCCCTTGATTCCGTCGATTTCCAGCAAGTAATCGGATGCCACGGTCGTGTCTCCTTAGGATTTCATGGCCCGTGCGGCGACGCGCGGGCTTCTGCGAGGGATTCGCATGGGCGACTCAACGCGCCGACTTGGGCAGCTCGGCGACCAGCCGCAGGGAAACGCTCAGCTCGTCCAGCTGATAGTGGGGACGCAGGAACGCAACGGACTTGTATGCGCCCGGCTTGCCCGGTATCTCGGCCACCTCGATGCGCGCTTCGCGCAGCGGACGCTGCGCCTTGGCCTCCTGGGAGGCGTTGTCGTCGAGCAGCACGTACTGGGAAATCCAGTTGCCGAGGAACAGCTCCACGCCGGACCTGGAGGCGAAGCTGCCGAGCTTGTCGCGCATCATCGCCTTGAGGTAGTGCGCGACGCGGCTCACGGCGAAGATGTACTGCAGCTGCGCCGACAACCTCGCGTTCGCGTTGGCGGCGTCGGTGTTGTACTCCTTCGGCCTCTGCACCGACTGGGTGGAGAAGAACGCCGCATAGTCGGTGTTCTTGCAGTGCACCAGCGGGACCAGCCCGAGATCGGCCAGCTCCTTCTCGCGGCGGTCGGTGATGGCGATCTCGGTCGGGCACTTGAGCGCGACCTCGCCGTCGTCGGTGCCGAAGGTATGCGTCGGCAGCCCTTCGACCAGCCCGCCGCCCTCCACCCCGCGGATCGCGGCGGTCCAGCCGTACTTCGCGAAGGCGTCGGTGATCTTGCTGCCGAGCGCATAGGCGGCGTTCATCCACAAGTAGCGCTCGTGCTCCTTTCCGGTGACCGTCTCGGTGTAGTTGAACGCCTCCACCGGCGCGGTTTCCGGCCCGTAGGGCAGGCGCCCGAGCACGTGCGGCATCGTCAGGCCCACGTAGCGCGAGTCCTCCGAGGCGCGGAAGCTCTTCCACTTGGCGTACTCGACGGTATCGAAGATCTTGGCCAGGTCGCGCGGGCCGGACAGCTCGGTGAAGCTCTCGAAGCCCAGCAGCTCCGGCGATGCGGCGGAGAGAAACGGCGCGTGCGCCGCGGCGGCGACGTGCGAGATCTCCTCGACCAGGTACATGTCCTCCGGGTGACGGCCGAACTCGTAGTCGCCGATCAGCGTAGCGAACGGCGCACCGCCGAAGGTACCGTACTCTTCCTCGTAGACCTTCTTGAACAGCGTCGACTGGTCGAAGTCGGAGGCGTTCTTGAAGTCCCGGACCAGCTCCTTCTTGGTGCAGTTGAATACCTTGATCTTGAGCGTGGTGCTGGTTTCGCTGTTGTCCACCATGTACTTCAGGCCGCGCCAGCTGCCTTCCATGCGCTGGAAGTCCGGCAGGTGCATGATCGCGGAGAGCTGGTCGGACAGCAGCCGGTCGAGCTCCGCGATACGCGCGTCCAGCGCGGTGATCGCATCCTTGGACACGATCATGGCGCCCTCGGTGACCTGGTTCACCAGTTCGGCGATCAGGTCGCGGGCGCGCGTGCGCTCCGAATCCGTCTTGGCGATCTTGGTTTGGGAGAGGATCTGCTCGAGCAGTCCGCCCTCGGCGGCGTCGGCAGCGGCGGCAGGCGCCGCCTGGGTCTCGGTATTGGCCATGATGGACTCGCTTGCTTCGCGGACGGGTCGGCGGCCCAGGGCGGACCGCCACGGACTATTCCGGCTTCGGGCCGACTTCCTTGCTGAGCTGGGTGATCTTGTCGGTGTTCTGCAGGACTTCGTTGAGCAGGTCCTCGAACTTGTCGTTGCCGGCGGCCTTGTTGCGCAGGTCGGCGAGCTTCTGGCGGGCTTCGAGCAGCTTGCGCAGCGGCTCGACCTGGTTGACCACCCGTTCCGGCTCGAAGTCGGCCAAGCTGCCGAAGGTGATGTCGACGGCGAGCTTGGAACCGTCGTTGGCGAGCCTGTTGTCCACCTGCCCGGCCACCCGCGGCTTCATGCCCTTGAGCACGTCGTCGAAGTTGTCCTTGTCGATGTTGACGAACTTGCGCTCCTTCAGCTTCGGCAGCGGCTCGTCGCTCTTGCCGGTGAAGTCGCCGAGCACGCCGGCGACGAAGGGCAACTCCTTCTTCTCGATGGCGTCTCCCACCTCGACGTCGTAGGTGAGCTGCACGCGCGGGGCGCGGACGCGGTCGAGCTTGTGCTGGGTGCTTTCCTTCCTGGCCATGACGTCTTCTCGCTTTGGATGCGGTGGATCGTGATGAGGACGATCGCGGCGCACGGGACGGCGATCGGCGTACGCGTAAGTCTAGGAAAGCGGCGCCGGCGCGGAAATCCGCCGGACGGCCAATCGAAGGCATATGCCGTTCGACCGGCGCCGCCGGCCGCCAACCTCCCGCTCCCCACTCCTCTTCGTCCGTTCCCCGCTCGCGCTACCTGGCCAGCCCGACGCGCGCCCGGATCGCCGCCAGCACGCTTTCGTCGCGCACGACTTCGGCGAGGAAGTCCTCGAGCGGCATGTCCGCCCAGTACACCGCCTGCTCCAGCAGCGACGCCACAGGGCTGTGCGGCTCGGTGCGCCTGAAGTAGTCGGCGATCTCGCGGAGCGCGCGCAGCGCCGCCTGCTTCGACGCCTTGCCGCCGCCGCCCAGCTCGAGCGCCGCCACGCCGCCGCTGGCAGCCGCCTCGCCGGCGCCCGTCTCCGCGGCTTCGGGCTCCCCGTCGGCCATCGCGGGATCCAGCAGGCCCCTGGACTTGGCTGCGCGCTGCAGCACTTGCTGGATCCGCTTGAGCGTCTCCTCGATCTCCGCCAGGCTCGGCGACGCCCGTCCGAACCGCGCGTCCGCCACGGCCTTCAGGTGCACGAACGCGGTCTGCGCCGCCGCCGCCGCGACCACGCGCCCGCGCAGCTCGTCGTCGGCGACCGCCTGCAGGCAGGCATCGAAGGCTTCGCCGGTCATCTTGCCTTCGTCCAGCGCGGCCTGGTAGGCCTCCGCATTCTGCCGCGCCAGGTTGTCGACCTCGCGCGAGGTCTGCCAGTCGATCAGGGTGACGGGCGCGGCGCTATCGGTGTTGAGCGGCATCCCGCGCAGCGCGCCGGCGACGTTGCCGTTGAGCCAGGCCAGCCTGCCCGCACGCTCCTCCAGGTCCTCGCCTTCGGCGTTGGGATGCAGACCGTCCCAGTACCGCTCGATCAGGCCGGCGACCACCGCGAACCCGTCGCGTGCGCCGTCCAGGCCATGGCGGGCGACCAGCGCCTCGGCCAACCAGCCTGCGGCCTGCAGGTCCTTGCTGACGCCCGTCAGCACCTGGGTCGACAGCTCCAGGGCGAGCCGCCAGTCGGCGACCTTGAGTTCGGTTTGCCACTCGCCTTGCGAGAGCATGGCGTCGTCGGCGCGCCGCGCCTCCCGAATGCGGTCGAACAGGTCCGAGAAGCTCGCATCCTCCCCGCACGGGGAATCGTCGCTGATCGGGGCGAGCAGTGCGTTGACGTCGATGGCCATGGCGTGACTCCGGTGGGTCGGATCGGATCGATGCGGTCCGACCGCGGTGGATCAATCGAGAATGGTTTCCGGCAGCGCCAGCGGCGCGGCACCCCGCGACGCCAGGAAGCGTTGCATCTCCTCGCTGGGCTCGATGCGCAGGTGCACCCGGGCCTGCCGGAAGCCGGCCGCCTGCAGGCGCGGATGCAGCTGCTCCCACTGCGAGGGGCTGTAGGAGTCGCGGAAGTCGCTGATGCTGAACACGTGCGCGCCGGGCGCGAACTCCTCGAACAGGCGCGCGAAGCCGTCGGCGCCGCGATACAGCAGGGTCAGTCGGAAACCGGCTTCGCTCGCTGCCGCTGCGTCCGCGACGACCGGTGCCCGGCCTGCCGCCGCAGCGTCCTCCGGCGCCGGCGCTTCCGGATCCGGTTCCGGTTCCGCATCCACCTGCCCCACAAGCCGGTCGGCGGCGGCAGGCGGCAGGCCGATGCGGATCCGGGCCTCGGCGCAGGCGCTGGGGGACCAGCGCACCTGGGCCTGCGCATCGGCCAGCGACTCGCCCTTGCTGGTGATGCTGAAACTCTCTCCGGCACAGATCACCTCGAACGTGGTGCCCTGCGGACCCTCCAGCAGCGTGCCCAGATGCGAGGGCGCCTCCAGAGTGAAGACGCCGGCCGGAAACGGCGCGTCGCTGGCGGGCGCGGCGCGGCCGCCGGCAAGCAGCGCGCGGTAGTCGGCGGACAACGGCATCGCGACGCCGCCCACGGCGACCGGCGCGCGCTCGGCGTCGGTGATGAAGGGCTTCAGCCAGTCGTCGACGAAGGCTTCGAGCCTGCCCTGCGGGCCCTGCAGCGTCGATGCCTGCTGCTCCGGCGGCAACGCCGCCAGCGGCTCGACCACCGTCTCGCGCCAGCGCTGCTGCACGTACTCGCCGGCGCGACGCACCGTCAGCTGCAGCAGCAGGCGCGCCGGTCCCTGCGCGACCGACCAGGCGGCGAGATCCTCGGCGCCGAAGTCCTCGGCGTAGGCCTCGGAGGGCTTGTCCACCGCCGCGAGAAGTTCGGCGTATTCGCTGGCGGGCGGCCTGTCGGGGACGCCGCGGCTGGCGTACAGGTCCGCGGCGATGCGATACGTTTCCTGGGCCCCGCCGTCGGCCTGCAGGCGCAGGTATCCGCGCGCGAACAGCGGCGCCTGCGGCGCCAGCACGCCGATCTCGGTGTCGCGCAGCGCGGTCAGCCACACCGGCGGCGCGATCGAAACGCCGCCGAACCTGAAGCTGTCTCCGACGAAGCGGCCGAGCGGGCGCCACGACGACAGCCAGCCCGACTTCATCCGCATCCAGGTCTCGCGCCAGCGCAGGCCGAGCGGGCGCTCGAGCGGCAGCGCGTACAAATGCTCTCCGGCGGCGCGAAAGTACACCGCATAGGGGTTGTCGGCACCGGCCGCGCGCGCCACCAGTTCCGCCTCGTGCCCCCGCCACAGCGCGACGCCCTCGCCGAAGCGCGCCTGCAGGCGGGCCCATTCGTCGAAGTACTCGCGGAAATAGGCGTCGCGGAAGTCTTCCACGCGCTCGTCCTGGACGTCCGCCTCGTCGCGGGCGGTCTCGAGAAACGGCGCGATCACCCCGCTCCAGGTGTCGTAGGTGAACGCACGCGAGACCGTGGGCAGGCTGTCGGCCTCCACGCCGACCACCCGATCGTCCGGCAGCCAGAAGTCGCCCAGCGACAGCCCCGCCTCGCGCGCGTCGGCCCAGGCGCGCACCTGCGCGGTGTCCAACGTCTGTGCTTCCATGAGCCGCCGCAGCTGCGCCTGCAGCCGCTCGCGCTCGCCGTTCAGGACCTTTTTTTTTTGCCAGCGCAGATAGCCCAGATAGGCGCCGAACAGGGCGGCGGCGTTGTCGCGGTCGCGACGGGTGTCGTTGTCCGGCGCGACGAACGGCGAGAACAGCCGCGAGCGCGCATCGAATGCGACATTGTTCGGCAACTCCTCCTCCAGGCAGGATTCGCTGGCGCCGCGGCAGGCGTCGAGCAGTCGCAGCCGCTGGGCGATCGCCAGCGCGTGCTCGAGACCGGCCCGGCCGCGATCCATGTCCTCGGCCAGCATCTGGTCGTAGGGCGCCAGGATGAGGTTGGAGAAGTCCTCGGTGACGCGCTGCTTCAGCGCCACGATGTCGCGGTCCGCGCGGCGAATGCCGAACCCGAGCAGGGTACCGGCGGCGGCCGATTCCAGCTGTTCGATGGTGCGTCCGCAGCTCGCCACCCACTCGATGCGGGCGCTGCCCAGGCGCCCTTCGACGTCGCTGCAGGCGCTGCGCGTGCTGGCCAGCAGCTGGGTATCGTCCTGACGCGCCGCCGACAATCCGTAGGCGAGATAGCCGCTGAAGCCCAGCAGCGCCGCGACCCCCAGGCCCGCCACCGCCAGCCGCCCGGCGCTGCCGCGCAGGCTCGGCGCCGCCAGCGGCTGGTCGGCCGGCAGGAAGCGGATGAACAGGTCGGCGACGAAGGCGCCGCCGGGATGGGCCGCGTCGGCGCCGCCCGCGAAGTACAGCCCGCGCCAGGGCGGCGTGCGCTGGAAGGTATTGTCCTCCAGCAACAGCGTGACGAACAGCGACAGGCCCGAGGCGCAGCCGCGCAGCGCTTCGACGAATTCGAACACGTCGCGGCGCGTCTTCGCCGTCGACTGCGCGCGCAGCGCCGTCATCCGCAGGGCGTGCAGGCGGTCGAGAATGGGCGCCAGGATCGGGTCGAGGCGTCCGCTGGTGGCCGAGCTGACCGCCTCGTTCTCGGGCAGCCGGTGGCCGAGCGCCTGGGCGAACGCTTCGGCCGGCAGCGTGGCCCGCACGGTCTGGTAGCCGCGCAGCCGCTCCAGGCCGGCCACCGCGATATAGACCGGCATCCGCACCTGGAGGTGTTCCATCGCCTCGTCGACCAGGCGCCGCAGCCGCGTGGCTGTGGTCTTCAGGGCGTCGGCCGGGCCGAGCAGGGTCTGCACCGAGACCGTCAGCACGATCCCGTTGAGCGGCAGCTTCTCGCGCTCGGCGGCGAGCTGCATCAGCGCCTGGTACCACAGGCCGCGCTCCAGCCGCGCCGCGGCGTCGCAGACCACCCGCGGATGCATCTGCACGGCGATCAGCGACTTGAAGAACCACCAGCGCCAGACTTCGGTGCCGTCCCCGCTCGGCGGCGGAAACGGCGACACTTCGGCGCCCGCGCGCAGCACCCCCTCCACGTCCGCCTCGGCGTCGCCCAGGAACAGCATCCACGGCACCCGGTACAGCGGATCGCGGCCCTTCTCCATCTCCGGCGAGCGCACGATGGTGCGCTTGGCCTCGGCGATCGCCTGCGCCATGCGCGCCAGCGGCTCGCGCTCGTCCTCCGGGTTGCCCGGACCGAGGTCGCCGATGCGTTTGCGGGTGCGGCCCTGCAGGGTGAAGCGGCGCTGCCCGGCGATGAACCACCACAGCACCGCCAGCGCCACCGCGCACAGGCCCAGCAGCTGCCAGAACCGCGCCGGCAGCGACGGCACGATGACGACCGCGGCGAGCACCAGCGCGACCAGCAGCGCCAGCGCCAGCAACCCGACCACGATGCGCCGCAGCCATGGCTTCTTCGCGCCCTCCTGTACCGGCCGGTACAGGCCGCGTGCCTGCGACAACAGGCTGCCCAGCCACGAGAACAGCATCCGCAGCGGATGGAGCGGGTTCGGCAGTCTCATGGCGCCGGCTCCGTCTGCATGAACAGGAACTCGGCGGCCAGCTGCGGGTTGTCGCGATTGGCCTCGATCAGCTGCCTGAGCCGCGGCAGGTAGTCCTTGGCCGATTCGACCTCGTCCGGGGGATCGCCCTGGAACAGCGGCGTGGGCGAGGCGATCACGGTGATCAGCTCCTGTCCGAAAGGCGGCCCCACGGTCCAGAAGCGCTGGTCGGTGGCGCCGACGCTGAACCCCTCGCCGGCGCGGATCAGGCGCCCGCTGCCGGGTTCGTGCGGGTTGGGATAGATATGCGCGACATCGCCGCCGACCGTGTAGTAGTCCACGTACAGGTAACCTTCGTAGGCCGCCTGCGTCAGCTGGACGATCACCCGCTCGTTCTCGAGGAAGCGGTCGGAGTGGCCGCTGGTCGGGGCCACCGACAGCCCGTAGCGCAGATCCTGGTTGCGCGCGCGGAACGGCTTGAGCATCTGCACCACCTCGCAGTGCGGCCAGATGCGCAGCTGCACGTCGAACTGCGGCGAGGCAACGCCATCGACTGCCGACACCTGCTGCCGGACCGCGGCGATGTCGTCCGCCCGCGAGACGAAACCCTCGACCCGGGTCGCCCCCTTTTCGCCGACCGTGGCGACCAGGTCCGAGCAGGGAAATCCGGCCAGCTGCCTGTCCACCAGCGCCTGCACGCTCGGCCCGGTTTCCGCCGGCGCGGCGACGAGCAGATAGGCGAGGTAGGCCAGGGGGATCAGCAGCGCGGCGGTGACCCCGGCCTTCAGCAGCAGCCGGTCCCACTGCTTGGGATAGCGCGGACCGGCGGGCGCCTCGCCGGCATAGGGCTGCGGGGTGACGCGCTCCTCGCGCAGGGTGTGGATCGGCGCCGGCGCGACCGGCAGCTGCCGCGCGTGCAGCTCCTTGAGCTTGCCCAGCTCGCCGCCGTCGCCGGTCTCGTAGTAGTACTGGCCGACGAACCCGAACAGCAGCGCGTGGTAGTAGACCTCGCGCACCTCGTCGTGTTCGGCCTTCAGCGCCGACAGATGCGAGAAGAACTCGTTGCCGGCGTTGTTGGTGTTGTACAGCGCGACCTGCAACGGTATGGCGTTGCCGGTCAGATAGGCGGGGTTGCGCGCCATGATCTCGTCGATCCACGCCACCACCGCGAAGGCCGCATCCTCCACGTGTTCGGCGCGCTTGCCGTCGGCCTGCGCGGCGGCCTTGGCGCGATCGATCAGATCGCGCGCGGTCGTCAGCACGCTTTCCGGCGGCTCGCCGGCCGCGTTCTCCGAGACCTTCTCGTCCAGAGCCAGGCCGAACGAGAAGACCGGCGAGAAGTGGTGCAGGAGCCGTGTCATGCCCGCCCGCCTACTCCCCAGCGCCGACCGGATACAGCTTGATCACCGTGGCATCCGGCGGCAGGTCGCAGAACACCGAGATGTTGCGCGCGTTCTTGATCATCTGCCAGAACGGATGCGCGGTGTCGACCAGGAAGTAGGTCGTGTTCGGCGTCTTCTGCGGCAGCTCCTCGGGCGGCACCGGCAGCAGGTCGATCTTCAGTCCGAACAGCGCAGCCGACAGCAACCGCGGCATCTCGTCCTGCGAGGCGATCTTGCCGGTGCGCGACAGGCGGGCGAACAGGTCCTGGCCGCGCAGCTCCGATTCGAAGGCGAGGTAGAAGCGGGTCTTGTCCGATTCGAAGAGGCTGGCCGGCAGGTCCGCCTTGTAGAAGCGGCCGTCGTAGGCCAGTGCGACGCCGACCTCGGCGCCGACGGTCAGCGCCTTGATCAGCACCTCGGCGCGATCGAAGGCGACGCGGAAGCAGCGGCGCAGGTCGTCGTGGTCGTAGTCGGGCAGCTCGGTGCCGCTCGGATCCGAAGCGAGGCCGCCGAAGTAGCCGATGTCCTCGGAGAACACCGAGAATTCGGCGACCAGCGCACGCAGCTGCTGGTACAGCGCATAGGCGGGCACGGTGCCCATGCGCACGTGTTCTTGCACGACGGGGATGTGGCGCGCGAACGTCTGCATCATCACCACGCGCATCGCCTCCTGCGCGCTGGTGGACGCTGCGCGGATGCCGCGCTGGCGCTTGGTCGCGGCGAAGTCCTGCCCGCGGGAGACCAGCAGATCGCGCAGGCCGCGCGTCCAGCGCGCCAGGTTGGGCGAGGCCTGCAGCGCCAGCAGCGGTGGGACGTAGTCGCCGGACGACTTGAACTTGCCCGGACCGGCCGGCACGATCTCGGCGAACTTGTAGGCCTCGCACGAACGCACCAGCGCCTCCGCGTTCTCGTCCAGCGAGGTGACGATCATCGGCTGGTACAGCAGGAAATCGACATCGGCCGCCGGGGCCTGCGGATCGAACGGGTCCTCCAGGCTGTCGCTGGCCAGCAGGTGCCGCTCGCTCAACCGGCCCGAGGCGCCGAGGCCGTGCACGGTGCGCTCGCGATTGAGCACCAGCCACAACGCGATCGGCGCGTTGTCGCGCGGCGCCAGGTCCTGCAGCGCGCGCTGCTGCACCCGGGTGTTGCCTGCGGGCAGATCCGAGCCGCCGCACAGGCGCTCGCCGTCGCGGGTGAACAGCACCAGCTTCTCGATATCGACCATGCCGCTGCCGAGCGCATCCTCGCGCAGCTGCAGCACCTCGAAGCCCCAGGGAAAGGGCGTGACGCGGCGCTGCACGCCCTGCCGCAGCGCCTGGTGCCAGGCGTCCTGCGCCTGCAGGTGCTGGGGGCTGAGAAAGGCGCCCTGGCCCCAGAAGACCTGCCTGTCACCGATCATCTCGACCTCCGGCCGGGATCGCTGCGGACCGGGCCGCTTCCCGCCCGGCACCGGCTCCCCGTGCTCGCAAGCGTGGGAGGGATCGTGGCCAACGCCGCGATGTCCGCTTCGTGCCGGTCATAGTTCCTGGGCCTCCACCCGATAGCCGGCGCGCACCAGCGCAGCCAGCAGTCCATGCTCGCCGACGAGATGGAGCGCACCGACGGCGAGGTAGCAGCCGCCACCGTCGAGCAGCGGCAGCAGCGCGGGCAGCCAGCGCGCGTTGCGCTCCTCGATCAGGCATCGGCGCGCGCGCGTCTCGATCGCCTTGCCCTGCTCGCCCAGGCCGACCATCCGGTCGAGGTCGGCGAGCCAGGCGCCCAGATTCCGCTCGCGGTAGTGGCCCAGCGCACGCTCGGACATCTCGCGGACGATCCACGGCGCCTTCAATCGCTCGTCCAGCACCAGCGCCTGCGCCTCCACGGGCACGCAGTCGAGCGCGCGCAACTGGTCCTCGGGCGTTTCCAGGTGCACCACCCGCAGGCCGCGCGCTTCGGCCAGGCGCTGCAGGCGCAAGTCCAGGGTGTGCTCGCCCGTCCGTTCGCCGCGCGCCTCCAGCAGCGCCAGCACCATCCACGGCTTCATGCGTTCCAATACCGGGGCGGGGACCTCCGGCAACAGCGAGCGGGCCATCGTGAAGCCGTCGGCGCTGATCAAGGTCGAAAGCGGCTGCTCCGGCGGCAGCCAGCGATAGCGATCGAGCAGCGTACCCGGCAGCGGCATCGGGTCCGTCTCGTTGACCAGCGTGGTCGCCGGCGACAGGGATGCGGCGAGCGACTCCTGGGACACGCCCAACTCCTCGTCGCTGCCGAAATGAATGGTGCCGAACAGATAGCTGGGCGCGGGCGCGGAGAGGGAGTGCGGCACGTCGGCTCCGACGGCCACGGTCGCCTCCTCCGCCACGGGCGCAACGACACGGAACAGGATTCCGCGCGGCGACGCATCCATCCCGGTCCGGTCCTGGTCCGGCACGGCGATTCCCGTCCCCGGGTCCGCCGTCTCGCCCGTCTGGGGGTCGGCAGTCGCGGGCGCCGCTTCGGCGGCGGGCACGACCGGTGCGGACTGCGGCACCGGCGGCACGGTCTCCGGCTGTCCGACCGTCCACACGGCCGGCAACGCCGCCGCCGGCGCGACGGGCGCGAGCGCGCCCACGCCGCAGGCGCACACGAGCAGCGCGGATCGTGACCAGGACAACAGCGGCATCATCGCGACCGGGAAAGCCAGGGACACCGCATCTTTCGCGAGCGTCGCGGCGGCGGCCATACCACGTTGGAGCTAGACCGTTCGTGCAGCATGCGCTATTGCCCGGGCGACGCACGCGGACTATCGTCGCCATGCGCTTCGCCGAGAGGTTCCACATGAAAGTCCTGATCGCCGACGATCACCGCCTGATCGTCGAGGGCGTCAAGACCAAGCTGTCCGAGCTGGGACCGGACGTCGAGTTCGTCGTGGCCATGGACATCGGCGAGCTCGACGCCCTCGTCAGCCAGCCCGACGGCGCGCCGGACCTGGCGATCATCGACATCGCCATGCCCGGCGCCCGCGGCCACGACCACATCTCCGAGATCCGCCGCGCCGCCCCGAACGTGCCGGTGATCGTCCTCTCGGGATCGGAGGACACCGGGCTGATCCGCACCCTGCTGGATCTCGGCGTACAGGGCTTCATCCCCAAGGCGTACTCCCCCGACGTCATGCTCTCGGCGGTGCGGCTGGTGCTGTCGGGCGGCGTCTACGTGCCGCCGATGCTGCTGGCGGGGGTGCAGGCGCAAGGCTGGACGCCGCCGCCGTCGGCGAGCCTCCGCGCCGCGGCCCCGGAACCTTCGCTGGACGGTCTGCGCCAGATTCTCACCGAGCGCCAGATCGACGTCATGCGCCTGCTGTCGCAAGGCAAGCCGAACAAGCTGATCGCACGCGACCTCGGAATCAGCGAGGGCACGGTCAAGATCCACCTGGCCGCGATCTTCCGCGCGCTGAACGTGCGCAACCGCGTCGAGGCCGTCGTCGCTTCCCGACGCCTGGTCGAATCCTGAGCGTCTGCGGGATCTTCCGCCACGGCGGCCTTTCCGGGATCTTCTGCTGCGGCTGCCCGCGATCCCGTGGAGTCGAGCCCGGCCCGGCTGGTCCTGCCCGCAAGAGGGCGAAGCCGGAAGATCGGCCGGGCGCGCTCGGCGCTACGGGACTCGGGAATGCCCAGGCACCTGCCCTCGCCTGCCGCGGGAGCCGCCGCGAGTGCGGGCCCACGCCCCTGCGTCGCAGATCGGCGAGCCCGAGGTGACCCGGGGCGCACGCTCGGTGCTATAACCGAACCCCGCGCGTCTCTTCCCCTCGATCGCGATGCCCCTGCAGTCCCCCATTCACGCCCTCCCCCGCGCGGCGCGCACGCTGGCGTCGCTGCTGGTGCTGCTGTGCGGCAGCTGCTTCGTGCCGGCGCGCGCGGCGGACACCGACGCCGCGCCGCCGCTGCGGTTCGGCATCCTGCCTACCGGCGGCCCGGCCGAATCGCGGCAGGATTGGCAACCCCTGCTCGACGACCTGGCCAAGGCCCTGGAGCGCCCGGTGGAGGGCGTCTCGGTCAGCACCTACGAGGGCATGTATCGCGCGGTGGCCGATCGCCGCGTCGATGTCGCCTTCCTGTCCGGAAAGCTGGCGCTGGATGCCGTGCTCAAGAACGACATGCAGGTCGCCGTCCAGCTCGAACGCACCGACGGCTCGCCTGGATACCGCGCGGTGCTGGTCTCGCGGCGCGGCGGTCCGGTCCGCACCCCGCACGACGTCTTCGCCAATCCTGGGCGCTGGACCTATGCGCGCGGCGAGACCCTGTCGGTGTCCGGCTACCTGGTGCCGGAGGCGCAGCTGTTCGCACGCCGCGGGGTCAACTCCGACCTGCACTTCAAGGCCGTGCACATCGACAACCACCAGAACAACGCACTCGCGGTCGCCAACGGCGAAGTCGACGTCGCCAGCAACAACAGCGCAGACCTCGAGCGCTTCGCCGTGCGCTTCCCGCGTCAGTTCGCCGAGCTCCACGTCCTGTGGCGCTCCGATCCGATCCCGCACGCGACACTGGTCGTCGCGCGCGAGCTTCCGGACGAGGTCAAGGCCGACATCCGCCGCTTCCTGCTCGACTACGGCCGCGGAGCCCAGGCCGGAAGCCAGCGCCGCAACCTGCTGAAGATCCACGAACTGTCGGGCTTCGTCGCCGCGGACGACCGGGCGCTGCTGCCGTTCGCCGAAATCGAGTACGCGCTGGCGCGGCAACAGGCGGAGTCGGCGCGCTGGGTCGATGCGGCGGCCAAGCGCGCCCGCATCGAGCGCCTGCGCGCCCGCCACGAACGCACGAAAGGACAGCTGGCGCGCAGCGCGGCCGACGGCGAACGGCCGTGAACGGCCGTGAACGGCCTCAAGGCGACCCGTCGGGCGCCGCCACGGCGCATCCGTAGGGCATAGCCCGTTCGGCGAATGGCCCGCAAGGCACGGCGCTCCTAGCCTGGGGGTCCAGTCCGCCTGCGGCGGAGATCGCGCGCACCCGCCATGCTCGACGAGCTGCTGCCCTACTACGAGAACGAACTGACCTACCTGCGCAGGCTGTCCAGGGAGTTCGCCGGGCGCTATCCCAAGATCGCCGCACGACTGATGCTCGAGGGCGAGGTCTGCGAGGATCCGCATGTCGAGCGGATGATCGAATCGTTCGCCTTCCTCACCGCCCGCATCCACAAGAAGCTGGACGACGAGTTCCCGCAGGTCACCGAGGCGCTGCTGTCGGTGCTCTACCCGCACTTCCTGCGGCCGGTGCCCTCGATGTCGATCGCCGAACTGCGCCCGAGCGCCGGCGCCGAACTGAGCGCGGCGCAGCGCATCCCGCGCGGGACCATGCTGCTGACCCGGCCGGTGCAGGGCGTACCGGTGCGCTATCGCACCGCCTACCCGGTCGAAATCTGGCCGCTGCGCGTAGCCGATGCGAGGCTGGAGCCGGCCGAGCGCTCGGCGTTCGCGCTGCACGGAGCCGGAAGCGTGGCGACGCTGCGGATCCGCCTGGAGGCGGAGGGCCAGGCACCGCTGTCGCAGCTGGACGTGCGCAGGCTGCGCTTCTACCTGGACGGCGAGAGCCCGCTGGTGCACGCGCTGTACGAGATCCTGCTCAACTCCACGAGCACGATCTCGCTGCGCGCGCCCGAGGGTGCGCCTGCGGCCGAGCCCGCCATGCTGCCGGCCGGCGCGCTGCGCGCGGTCGGCTTCGGCGAGGACGAGGGCCTGCTCGACTACGACCCGCGCTCCTTCCTCGGCTACCGGCTGATCCAGGAGTACTTCGTGCTGCCGGAAAAGTTCCTGTTCTTCGAACTCGACGGCCTGGACTTCTCGCGCTTTCCGAGGGCTGCCGAGCTCGTGTTCGAGATCCGGCATTTCGGCCGCCCGGAACGGCTGCAGCGCCTGGAGCAGGCCGTATCGGCCGACACCTTTCGCCTGAACTGCACGCCGATCGTCAACCTGTTCAAGCAGCAGGCCGAGCCGATCCGCCTGACCCAGGAGCGCCACGAATACCCGGTGGTCCCGGACGTGCGCCGCCCGCTGGCGCTGGAGGTGTACTCGGTGGATTCGGTGCGCAAGTTCAGCCGCACCGCCGAAGGCGCCGACCTGACCGGCTTCGCGCCGTTCTATTCCATCCGTCACGGCCTGCACGACGAAGGCGACGGCTGCCACTGGTACGTGCAGCGGCAACCTTCGGTGCGGCGCAACGACGAGGGGACCGAACTGTCGATCGCCCTGGTCGACCGCGACATGGGCCCGAAGGTGCCGGCGGTGGAAACCCTTTCGCTGTCGCTCACCTGCACCAATCGCGACCTGCCCTCGCAACTGCCCTTCGGCGGCGACGAGAGCCTGCTGCAGGTCGAGCACGGCGGGGTGATCGCCCAGGCGCGGCTGCTCAAGAAGCCGACCGCGACCTGGCGCGCGCCGATGCGCATGGCCAACCAGTGGCGGCTGATCTCGCACCTGGCGTTGAACCACCTGTCGATCGTCGACGGCGGCCGCGAAGCGCTACTGGAGATCCTGAGCCTGTACAACTACGCCGATTCGGCCAGCCTGCGCAAGCAGATCGCCGGCATCGTCGAGGTCGGCGGCCGTCCGTCGGTGACGCGCGTCGGCCGCGCGCCGCGGCAGGCCTTCGTGCGCGGCACCGACGTCGAGCTGACGTTCGACGAAAACCAGTACGTCGGCGGCGGGGTGTACCTGCTGGCGCGGGTGCTCGACGTGTTCTTCGGGCTGTACTGCACCGCCAATTCCTACACCCGCCTGAGCGTGCGCTCGCGGCAGCGGGAGGGCGTGCTGGCCGGCTTCGCACCGCGCGCCGGCGCGATGCCGCTGGTATGAGCATGAGCGAAGGCGCCGCGACCGAGGTCCACGCAGCGCCGCACGTCGTGCCGGGCCGCGAGCCGCCGACCGCCGCGATCGAGCGGTTGCGCGCGGATCCGCAGGCGTTCGGATTCTTCCAGGCGGTCCGCCTGATCTATGTCGCGCACGGATTCGATGCGCGCGGAACGGCCGCGCGGCCGGGGCCCCTGCGTTTCGCCACCCAGGCATCGCTGAACTTCCCGCCCGCCGAACTGGACACGCTCGAAGGCGACAGCGACGGCGGCTGGCGCATGAGCGTGCGCTTCTTCGGCCTGACCGGGCCCTCCGGCGTACTGCCGCGGCACTACACCGAATGGCTGATCGCCCGGCGACAGCGGCGCGACCGCGCCGCGCAGGATTTCCTGGACCTGTTCAACCACCGGCTGATCACGCTGTTCTGGCGCGCCTGGGCCAAGTACCGGCCCGATATCGGCCAGGAGTTCGGCTTTCCCAACTCGCCGCTGCGCTACATCCACCATCTGGTCGGGCTCGGTACTCCGGCGCTGCAGGCACGGCTGCGGGCGAGCGCGGGCGCCTCCCGTCGGCAGCCCGGCATGCCGACCCCCGCGCCCGCGGACCCGGCACGGGGGCCGGGCGGGGCGGAAACGCCGAGCGATCCCGGGCCGCCGTCCGCGCGCCGCGGGAGCGAGCGGCCGCTCCCGGGCGCGGCGCTCGCCTATTACGCCGGACTGATCTCGCAGCGTCCGCACGGCGCCGGCGCGCTGTCGCAGGTGGTCGGCGACGTGGTCGGCGCGCCGGTCGCGGTCGATGGCTGCCTGGGCACCTGGCAGCGCGTGCCGGCGGCCGATCGCACGCGGCTGGCGCGCGCCAGCGCAAGGCTGGGCGACGGCTGCCTGCTCGGAGGGCGCTACTGGGACCGCCAGACCACCCTGCGACTGTGCATCGGTCCGCTGGACCGCGCCCGCTTCCGCGGCCTGCTGCCGCGCGGCGACCCCGGATCGAACGGCGGGCGCACCCTGCTCCCGGACGTGGTCGAGCTGACCCGGTTCCTCACCGGGCTGGCGCTGGACCTGCACGTCAAGCTGGCGCTGCGCGCGGACGCCGTGCCGCCGCTGGCGATCGGCGACCGCGGCCGGGACCGCCCGCGACTGGGCTGGAACACCTGGCTGTCCGGGCGCCGCAGCGCACGGCCCGCCGACGAGTGCGAGTTGCATTTTTCGGCCATGGGAGGCCAGTCGTGGCGCTGAGGAAACCACCCGTCCCCGCAGGGGCGGCTCCAGCCGCCCGCGCACGTCGTCTGCCCAACGGAGAGCCGTCATGGCACTGAACCTGCGATCCCTGGTGGGACGTCTCGACACCACCTGCCGCGGTGCGATCGAGGGCGCAGCCGGCCTGTGCCTGTCGCGCACCCACTACGACGTCGAGATCGAGCATCTGCTGCTGAAGCTGCTGGAGGTCGACAACAGCGACGTGCAGCGCATCCTGCGCCAGTTCGAGATCGCCCCGGAACGCGTCGAGCGCGCGCTGGCGCAGGTGCTCGACGGCCTGAAGTCGGGCAACCAGCGCACGCCGGCGCTGTCGGCGCACGTGCCCCTGCTGCTCGAGCGCGCCTGGGGCTGGGCGTCGATCGAGTTCGGCGAATCCAGGGTGCGCAGCGGCCATCTGCTGGTGGCGCTGCTGGCGGATGCCGAGCTGCGGCGCCTGCTGGGCAGCGTCGCGTCGACGCTGGAGCCGATCAACCTGGAAACGCTGCTGCAGAACTTCCACGCCATCGTCGCGGCCTCCGTCGAGGCGCGCGATGCGCGCGCGCTCGGCGATACCGCCGCCGCGCCCTCCCCCGGCGATGCGTCGTCCGCCCCCGACGGCCGGCCCAGCGCCACGCCGAACCTCGATCAGTATTGCCAGAACCTCACCCAACGCGCGCGCGAGGGCCGACTCGATCCGGTGCTCGGCCGCGACGGCGAGATCCGGCTGATGATCGACGTGCTGACGCGCCGCCGGCAGAACAATCCCATCCTCACCGGCGAAGCCGGCGTCGGCAAGACCGCCGTGGTCGAGGGCCTGGCCGCGCGCATCGCCGCGGACGACGTGCCGCCGCCGCTGCAGGGCGTGGAGCTGCTCTCGCTCGACCTGGGCCTGCTGCAGGCCGGCGCGAGCGTCAAGGGAGAATTCGAGAACCGCCTCAAGGGCGTGCTGGAGGAGGTGAAATCCAGCCCCAAGCCCATCGTGATGTTCATCGACGAGGCGCACACCCTGATCGGCGCCGGAGGCGCGGCCGGGCAGAACGACGCCGCCAACCTGCTCAAGCCGGCGTTGGCGCGCGGCGAGATGCGCACCATCGCCGCCACCACCTGGAGCGAATACAAGAAGTACTTCGAGAAGGACCCGGCGCTCACCCGACGTTTCCAGGTCGTCAAGGTGGACGAACCCGGGGACGACAGGGCGGTGGCGATGCTGCGCGGCGTCGCCCGGGCGATGGCCGCGCACCATCGCGTGCGCATCCTCGACGAGGCGGTGCGCGACGCGGTCAAGCTGTCCTCGCGCTACATCGCCGGCCGCCAGCTGCCGGACAAGGCGGTCAGCGTGCTCGACACGGCCTGCGCCAGGATCGCGATCGGGCAGAGCTCGACGCCGGCCGCGGTCGAGGACGCGCGCAGGCGCCTGGAGGAGCTCGCCGCCGAACGCACGCAGCTCGAAAGCGAGGCCGCCGGCGGCGGCGATCACGCCGCCCGCCTGGCCGAGATCGCGGGCGAGGAAGAATCGCTGCAGCAGCGGCAGGCCGCGCTCGACACGCGCTGGCAGGGCGAGAAGGAGCTGGTGGAGAAGATCCACGCCGGACTCGACGCGGCCGAGGCGCAAGCCGCCGACGCGCCAGGACGCGCCGCCGCGATCGCCGCGCTCGATGCGCTGCGCGCCGAGCTTCGCACCCTGCAGGGCGACTCGCCCATGGTGCTGCCGGTCGTCGACGGCACCGCGGTGGCGCAGATCATCGCCGGCTGGACCGGCATCCCCGTCGGGCGCATGGTCGCCGACGAGATCCAGACCGTACTCAACTTGCGCGAACACCTCGAGCGGCGCGTGATCGGCCAGGGCCATGCGCTCGAGGCGATCGCGCAGCGCGTGCGCACCTCGCGCGCCAATCTCGAGGATCCGGACAAACCGAAAGGCGTGTTCCTGCTGGTCGGCACCTCGGGCGTCGGCAAGACCGAGACCGCGATCGCGCTGGCCGAGATGCTGTACGGCGGCGAGCGCAGCATGATCACCATCAACATGAGCGAGTACCAGGAGGCGCACACCGTCTCCAGCCTGAAGGGCTCGCCGCCGGGCTACGTGGGCTACGGCGAGGGCGGCGTGCTGACCGAGGCGGTACGGCGGCGTCCCTACTCGGTGGTGCTGCTGGACGAAGTGGAGAAGGCGCACCCGGACGTGCTGGAACTGTTCTTCCAGGTCTTCGACAAGGGCCGCATGGAGGACGGCGAGGGGCGCGAGATCGACTTCCGCAATACCGTGATCATCCTGACCTCGAACGTCGGCACCGATTCGATCATGGTCGCCTGCCGGGACGGCGCCGCGCTGCCGTCGGTGGAGCAGCTCAACGAACTGTTGAAGCCCGAGCTCAACCGCGCGTTCAAGCCCGCCTTCCTCGGCCGCACCACGGTGATCCCGTTCTATCCGCTGCGCGACGCCGACATGCGCAAGATCGTGCGCCTGAAGCTCGGCAGGATCGCCAGGCGCATCCAGGCCAATCACGGTGCGCGCTTCGACTACGACGACGCGCTGGTGGACGCGGTGGCGACGCGCTGTACCGAGGTCGATTCGGGCGCCCGCAACATCGATCACATCCTCACCGGCACCCTGCTGCCGGAGATCGCCGCCGAGGTGCTGGCGCGGATGGGCGACGGCGGCGGCATCGCCCGCATCCGCGCCGGCATCGGCGACGACGGCCGCTTCGCCTACACCGTGGAGTAGGCAGCGGTCTCGACTGCCTCCCGGAGGAATCCGGACGCATGGGCCGCGTCGCGGCGGACCCGGACAGCCCACGTCCGGGACTCCACTCGCGGCCGAAGGCGGGGCGAGGCCTTGCGGGCGACGGCATCCGGAGACATCGCCGGTCGGCGCATGGCGTCGGCGGCTACTGCTTCCTCCGCACCTGCACGTGCACCTCGGCCAGCTGCGACTCCGGAACGGTCGACGGTGCGCCGGTCATCAGGCACTGCGCGGTGGTGGTCTTGGGGAAGGCGATGACGTCGCGGATCGAGTCGGTGCCGGCCATCAGCGCGGCGATCCGGTCGACGCCGAAGGCGATGCCGCCGTGCGGCGGCGCGCCGTACTTCAGCGCGTCGAGCAGGAAGCCGAACTTGGCCTGCGCCTCGTCGGCGCCGATGCCGAGCAGCTCGAACACCGCCGACTGCATGCTCGACCTGTGGATGCGGATCGAGCCGCCGCCGATCTCGTTGCCGTTGAGCACCATGTCGTAGCCGCGCGAAACCGCGCTGCGGGCGTTGGCGCGCAGCGCGGCCTCGTCGTCGACCGCGGGCGCGGTGAACGGATGGTGCAGGGCCACGTAGCGCCCGGCCTCCTCGTCCCATTCGAACATCGGGAAGTCGGTGACCCACAGCGGCGCCCAGCCCTCGGCCACCAGGCCGAACTCGCGCCCGGCCTTGAGCCGCACCGCGCCCATGAAATCGCTCACCGTCGCGTAGTTGCCGGCGCCGAAGAACACGAGATCGCCGCCGCCCGCGCCGACGTGCGCCAGCAGCGCCGCGAACGCGCCATCGGCGAAGAACTTGGCGATCGGCGAGGACACATCGCCGTTCTCCGCGAGCTTCGCCCAGGCCAGTCCCTTGGCGCCGTACTTGGCGGCGTGGGCGGCGTACTCGTCGATCTGCTTGCGCGAGAGCGACGCGCCGCCCGGAACGCGCAGGGCGCAGACGCGGCCGCCGTCGACGCCGGCCCAGTCGGTGAAGACCTTGAACTCGGAGTCCTTCACCAGGGCGTCGACGTCGACCAGCTCCAGCGGGATGCGCAGGTCGGGCTTGTCGGAGCCGTAGCGGCGCATCGCCTCGGCGTAGGTCATGCGCGGGAACGCGCCCAGCTCGACGTCCGCCACCTCGCGGAACACCGCGCGGATCATCGCCTCGGTGGCGTCCTGCACGTCGCGCTCCCCGACCCAGGCGCACTCGATGTCGAGCTGTGTGAACTCGAGCTGGCGGTCGGCACGCAGCGCCTCGTCGCGGAAGCAGCGCGCGATCTGGTAGTAGCGGTCGAAGCCGGCCATCATCAGGATCTGCTTGAACAGCTGCGGCGACTGCGGCAGGGCGTAGAACTCGCCCGGGTGCATCCGTGCCGGCACCAGGAAGTCGCGCGCGCCCTCCGGCGTGGCCTTGGTCAGGATCGGGGTCTCGATGTCCTGGAAACCGGCCTCGTCCAGCCAGCGCCGCAGCGCCCGCACCAGCTTCGTGCGCACCCGCATGCGCCGCTGCATTTCCGGCGTGCGCAGGTCGAGGTAGCGGTACTTGAGGCGGACGTCCTCGCCGGCGTTCTCGTGGGAATGGAACGGCAGCGGCTCGGCCTTGTTCAACACCTCGATGCGGCGCGCGACCACTTCCACCTGCCCGGTCGGGATCTTCGCGTTCGGCGCTTCGCGCCTGCGCACCTCACCGGTGACGCGCAGGCAATCCTCGTAGCCCACCGCGGCCGCGGCCGCGATCACCTCCGCGTTGCCTTCCGTCGCTGCCTCCGGCTCGGCCACCACCTGGACGATGCCCTCGTGGTCGCGCAGGTCGATGAAGCACAGCCCGCCCAGATCGCGGGCGACGTCGGCCCAGCCGCAGAGGGTGACGGTCTGGCCGATCAGGGCCTCGTCGACGAGGCCGCAATAGTGGGTACGCATGGACGCTCCGTGGGGTGGTGCCGCCCGGACGCGGACGGAACCGCGCATTTTACCGGTTGGCGCACCGACATTCCCGGAGCGCGCGCGAAGCCGCCCCCGGCCGGCGTCAGGAGGCGGCGGCCGGCTTCTCGGCAGGCTTAGCCTTCGCCGGAGCCGCGTCCGGCGCGGGCTTGGCGGCCGCGTCTGGCTTGGCGCCGCCCGCTGGGGCAGCATCGGACTTGGCGGTCTCGGCCGATTTGGCGGCGCCCTCGCCGCCCTCCACCAGGTTGCGCTTCTTCTCGCCTTCCTTCTTGAAGTCGGTCTCGTACCAGCCGCTGCCGGCCAGGCGGAAGGACGGCGCGGTCAGCTGCCGCTGCACCGCCGCGGCGCCGCAGGCGGGGCAGGCGTCCGGATCCGGATCGGCGAGCTTCTGCAGGCGGTCGAAGGCGTGGCCGCAGGCGGCGCAGCGGAAGGCGTAGATGGGCATGGTGGCCGAATGCTCGGGAGACTGCCGCATTGTGGGGGCGGCGGCGCCCGATGCAAGCGGCGAGCGCTCCGATGACGGCCGGCTCCGCATTCGCGGTGGCCGCGAAGGCCGGCGCGCCGCTGCGGCCAGCCGCGCGGTAAACACCGGCATCGGCCGACCGCGCCGGCTTTCGCGTGCATGGCACGCTCCTACGGGGAGCCGGATCGTCTGTCCTGTGGGAGCGGCTCATGGCCGCGAAAGCCGCGGGCGGCTCAGGCCGCCGGGAAGGCCGCGCGCCTGGAGACCCCGAGCAGTGGGGCTCAGTAGCCCCAGGGGGTCGGCGGCGGGTCGATCGGCGCGGTCAGATCGAACTCGACCTGGAACAGGCGCCCGCCCGGCCGCGACAGCTCGTACAGGAAGCGCTGGCCCGGCTCGATCTCCATCGCCCAGGTATTGGTGACCGAGGCGGCCAGGCCCTCGCGCTCGAACATCGCGATCGATTCGGCGTCCACCGGGAATTCCTGGCGCCGCTCGGTGCCCGCGTCGGCGGTGTCGCCGCCGTACATGGTCACCGGGTCGTCGCTGCCGTCCTCCAGGCGATGGTCGTGCTTGAGCCGCAACCCGTCGCCGGTGCGGGTCAGCAGCCAGGTGCGGGAGTGGTTGTCGCCGACATGGAACGGGACCTGCAGTTCGCGGGCCGGGTCGTCGCAGCCGCGCACGTGCATCACCAGTTCCTGGCCCTCGAAGGCATCCGGTTCGGGCGATGCCGGCTCGTTGGCGACGATGCGTCCGGCGAAGGCCTGGCCGCAGTGCTGCGCCAGGCGGGCCAGGAACGCGTCGGCCGGGGCCGAACCCTCCGCGGCGCCCGCGTCGGCGACTTCCTCGGCGGCGGCATCGGCGCGCGCGGCGGCGCCATCGTCGGAATCGGAGTCGCCACCCACGCTGCAGGCGGAAAGGGCGAGCAGCAACGCGGACGGGGGCAGGCAGGCGAGGAGTCTGTTCATCGCGCCACCGTACCCGCACCGCCGCGGTGCGGCAAGCGAGGGCCCGCCGTCGCGACCCGCAACCATCCTCCAGGCTCTGGCTTGAATGGCTCGACGGCACGTGGTGCCAGCGGCCCGACTTCACCGCACCTCCAGAAGAGCAAAGCGCCCACGCGGCGAGACCTGCCCGCACCCTGCGCTCTCCGGCCCGATCGCCGCGCCGTTTCTAGGCGGGCCGGGGGATGCGTGACAACCAAGCGAGTATCGGGGAGCGACTTGTCACGTATCCCCCNGGCCCGCCCCCCCCGACGCACCACTGCCCCGCCGGCCCCTCGGACGCGCCCCCTGCCCCGCCACAAGCTTGGACGCCGGATGGCGGATTCGCCGCCCACCCGCCTCGTAGATGGGGAGGAGCCGGCAGAACCGGCCGCCGTTCCAGCCCCAGGAGCCGCCCATGCCCGGACCGCCATCCGCCCGCAACGTCCGGTCGCGCCCCGTCGCCCCATGGTTGCTGGCGCTGGCGCTGACGGTGCTGGCGCCCGTGGCCGCGGCCACCGGCTTCCGCGTGGCGCTGGATCCGGCTGTCGCGGACGGCCCGGTCACCGGGCGCCTGATCGTGGCCGTGGCACGGACCGACCAGCCCGAACCACGGCTGGCGATCGGCCTGAACGGGCCGCTCGTCCTCGGGATCGACGTCGAAGGCCTGGCCCCGGGCGGAGAAATCGCCATCGGCGCGGACGCCGCGATCTACCCCCTGGACAGCCTCGACGCGCTGCCTCCCGGCGAGTACCACGTGCAGGCGGTGCTGGTGCGCTACACCCGGCTCGACCGCGCCGACGGCCATCGCCTGTGGCTGCCGTTGACCCACCGCCGGGTTCCGTTCCACGCCAAGCCGGGCAACGTGTACAGCGCGGTCCAGCGGGCCGCGCTCGGCCCGGGCGCGGCCCCGGTCTCGCTGCGCCTCGCCTCGACGGTGCCGGAGCTGCCCGAACTGGAGGACACGCCGTGGATCCGCCGCGTGCGCATCCGCAGCGAGATCCTGAGCGACTTCTGGGGCGTGCCGATCGACATCGGCGCCAGCGTGCTGCTGCCGTGGGGCTTCGACGACGACCCGGATGCGCGCTACCCGGTGGTCTACGTCTTCGGGCACGGCGATGCCCCGTTCGGCTTCGACCCGGACCCGGACAACCATCACGAGGCGGCGGTGGCCAGGGCCCGCGACGCCAACGTCGAGACCGGCTACGCGTTCGCCCGGGCCTGGCAGGGCGAGGATTTCCCGCGCGTGGTCGCGATCACCTTCGAGCATCCGAGCCCGTATTTCGTCGAGTCCTACGCGGTCGATTCCGCGAACAACGGCCCGTACGGAGAGGCCCTGACCACCGAGATCATGCCGGAGCTGGAACGGCGCTTCCGCGGCATCGGCCAGCCCCACGCGCGCATCGTCGAAGGGGCCTCCACCGGCGGCTGGGAAGCGCTGGCGCTGCAGCTCCACTACCCTGACTTCTTCGGCGGCGCCTGGGTGTTCAACCCCGACCCGATCGATTTCCGCAACTACCTGCTCAGCGACATCTACGCCGACGAGAACATGTTCAGCGTGCCGGTCAACGACTGGCTGCGCAGCGAACGCCCGTTCCGCCGCACCCGCGACGGCCAGCCGCTGCTGGACCTGCGCCACCTGGCGGCGTTCGAAGCGGTGCTGGGCTCGCGCGGCCGCTCCGGCTACCAACTGGACATCTGGCAGGCCACCCACGGCCCGGCCGGCGAGGACGGCTATCCGCGGCTGCTGTTCGACAAGCGCAGCGGCGCGATCGACCGCGAGGTCGCGGCGTGGATGCGCGACAACGGCTACGACCTGAGCGCCTACGCGCACGACAACTGGGACCGGCTGGCCCCGCGCCTGCGCGGCAAGCTGCATCTGTTCGCCGGCGAGATGGACGACTTCTACCTCAACCTCGCGGTCTATCGCTTCGAGCGGATGCTCCGCGAGGTGGCCGGCGACGGCTATCCCGCGCGCTTCGAATACGGCCGGCCGATGAAGGGCCACAACTGGCACCACACCGACTGGGCCGGGGTGGTGCGCGAGATGGCCGCCCACGTCGACGCCAACGCCCCCGATGCGGCCGCGCCCGCCCCTGCCGACTCCAGCGAAGGACCCTGACATGACCATGACCCCCCGCGACCGGCTGCTGACCGCATGGCTGATCGCCGTGACCGCGCTCTCCGGCTGGACCGCCTGGGACCGGATCGCCGCCGGCGCGGCCGCGCCGGGCCCCGCCCCAGCCGGCGAGTTCGAGGAACTCACGGTGCAGCGGATCAACGTGGTCGAGCCGAACGGGCTCAACCGCCTGGTGATCTCCAACGCCGCGCGTTTCCCCGGGCTGTTCATGGAGGGCACCGAGTACCGCCACCACAGCCGCAAGGGAGGCGGGATGCTGTTCTTCAACGACGAGGGCGACGAATCCGGCGGCATGACCGTGGCCAGCGCCAGGCAGGACGATGCCCACGCGGCGTCGGCAGGGCTGTTCTTCGACCAGTACAAGCAGGACCAGACCGTGGGGATGGTCTACAACGACCAGAACGGCCGCCGCGTCGCCGGGCTGCGCGTCTGGGACCGCCCGGACTATTCGATCGCGCCGCTGATGGAGATGAGCGATCGCGCCGCAGGCGCGGAATCCGACGCCGAGCGCGACGCCATCCGCAAGGAGATGATGGACTACGCCATGGCGCGCGGCGGCGCCGGCGCCGAGCGGCTGTTCGCCGGCAAGGCGCTGGAGGACGCGGTGGTGCGGCTGGCCGATCCGGAGGGCCGGCCGCGGCTGCAGCTGATGGTCGATGCCGCGGGTGAGCCGCGGGTGGATTTCCTGGCGGCGGACGGCACCGTGCTGCGCAGCATCACCGCGAAGTGACGGGGGTCGCCGTGCGGGCAACGGGCCGGCAGCCGCAGGACGTGCTATGAAACAACGGTGATGGACATGCGCAGCGCCATGGATTCCGCCCGTGGAACATGAGAGCCGCATCCGCTGGTTCGCGCGCGAGGTGTTGCCGCACGAAAGCGACGTGCGCCGCTGGCTGTCCTCGCGCATCCGCGGCCTGGCCATGTGCGACCTCGACGAGGTGGTGCAGGAAACCTACGCCCGGCTGTGGGCGGTGGACACCGACGGCATCAACGACGCGCGGGCCTATCTGTTCGTGATCGCCAGGCGCGTGGTCGGCGAGACCGTCAGGAGGTCGCGGATCGTGCCGATCGAGACGGTGGCGGACATCGACGCGCTGCACGTGGCCGACGCCGGGCCCACCCCGGAGCGGCGCCTGAGCGGCCGCGAGGAGGTCGAGCGGCTGCACGCGGCGATCGCGGCGCTGCCGGTCAAGTGCCGGCAGGCGTTCGTGATGAAGAAGTTCGAGTCGCTGTCGCAGCGTGAGATCTCGGAGCGGATGAACATCTCCGAGAGCACCGTGGAAAAACACCTGGCCAAGGCCCTGAAGACGATCATGCGGGAAATGAGCAAGACGCCGGCCCTGCCGGCGCGGAGCAGCGGAAACGATGAGCGCCGGCAACGACAGCGCTGAGATCGACGGCATCGCCGCCGGCTGGGCGGTCAGGGCGTCCGAGGGCGCGCTGGCCGAACGCGACCGCGGCGAGCTCGAAGCCTGGCTGGCGCGCGATCCGCGCCATCGCGGGGCGTTCGTGCGCGCGCAGGCGGTCTGGCACGACCTGGATCGCGTCGCCGCGATGGCGAAGGGCGGCGGCAAGGAGGCCGCAGCGCCGCAGCGCCCCGCCCGCATGCGCGCGTTCGCCATCGCCGCCTCGCTGCTGGTGGCGGTGCTCGCCGGAGTCGGCATCGGCTACGACCACTATTCCGGGCGCCACGTGGCCGGCGTCGGCCAGATCGTGCGGCTCGCGCTGGATGACGGCTCCATCGTGGTGCTCAATACCGATTCGGAGATCCGCGTGCGCTACGGCGATTCCCGGCGCCGCATCCGCCTGCAGCGCGGCGAGGCCACCTTCCAGGTGGTGAGCGATCCGTCGCGGCCCTTCGTGGTCGAGGCCGGCGATGTCGCCGCGCGCGCGGTGGGGACCGAGTTCGCCGTGCGCCGCCTCGGCGACGCCGTGGCTGTGACCGTGCTCGAGGGCGTGGTCGAGGTCGAACGCCCCGGCTCCAAAAGCCTGGAGCAGCCGCGGCGGGCGCTGCGCAACGACCAGGTGGTCGCCGCACGCGCCCGGCCGATGGTCGAGAGCGCACTCACCGCCGAGGAGGTCTCGCGGCGCCATTCCTGGCGCGAGGGCTACCTGACCTTCGACGGCGAGCGCCTGGAAGCCGCGATCGCCGAGATGAACCGCTACTCCTCCATTCCGATCCGCATCGTCGATCCCGAACTCGCGGCAGAACACTTCGTCGGGGTGTTCCGCATCGGCGACACGCGCGCCTTCGCGCGCTCGGCGGCGGCGACCTTCGATGCACGCGTGGTCGAGGAATCCGGCGCGATCGTCCTGACTCGCGATTCTCCCCCGCGCAGGCAATAGAGGATTCGCGGCGCACGCGCCTCGTACTCTGGGAGGGCATGCATCGCGCATGCGATACCGGGGAGTACGGGGACCGTGAACAGCTTCGGATCACGCAGGATTCCGCAACGCAGCGGGTTGTGGCTCGCCATCGGCCTGGGCTGCGCGCTCGCCGCCGCGCCGGCGCTCGCGCAGGACCGCAGGCAGTTCGACCTGCCGCCGCAGGAGGCCGCCCAGGCGATCCGCGCGGCCGCGGAGCAGTCCGGGCTGCAGATCATGGCCCCGGAAGGCGACCTGCGAGGGGTCCGCACCCGCGCGGTGCATGGCGACTTCGACGCGATCGAGGCCGTCCGGCTGATGTTCGAGGGCACCGGCCTGGAAGTCGTGGCCAGCGGCGACGACACCGTCACCGTACGTCGCCCGCGCGCCCCGGCGCCGCAGCCGCGACCGATCGCCCGGGCGGCCGCGCTCCCCGACGAGACCGTGGAGCTGGGCCGCATCGAGGTCACCGGCACCCGCATCAGTCGCACCGGGTTCGACACCCTGCAGGCCGCGCTGGTGACCAGCGCCGAGGAGATCGATCGCCGCGGCTATACCAACATCGGCCAGGCGCTCGAGGACACCCCGGGCTTCGGCACCTCGGCGTCGAGCCCGGTGGGCGCCGAGCAGGCGACCCTCGGCATCGCCCAGACCTTCGTCAACTTCTTCGGCCTGGGATCGCAGCGCACGCTGACCCTGGTCAACGGCCGGCGCTTCGTCTCGTCCAATACCGTGGCCGGCGCGGGCGGGGCGGCGGCGCCCGGATCCCAGGTGGACCTCAACGTCATCCCCGCCGGCCTGGTCGACCGGGTCGAGACCGTCGCCATCGGCGGCGCGCCGGTGTACGGCTCGGACGCGATCGCCGGCACCGTCAACGTGATCCTCAAGGAGGATTTCGAAGGCGCCCAGGCCTCCGTGCAGTACGGCATCACCGACCGCGGCGACGGCGAGAGCTACAGCGTGCGTGGGCTGTTCGGCGGCAACTTCGCCGACGGCCGCGGCAACGCGGTGATCGGCACCGAGTATCACCGCCAGCACGGCTTGCGCCTGTCGGACCGGATGCCGTTCCGCTACGACCAGGTAGCCAACCCGGCCGACACCGGCCCCGACGACGGCATCGCCGCGCGGATGGTGGTCGACAACCTGCGCTACGCACTGTTCACCGAAGGTGGACTGCACTACGACACCCAGCTGGCGCCGATCCTGGGCTTCGACCTGCCCGGAGCGGTCCTGCCGCCGATCTACACGCGCGGCAACTACATCTACGATTCGAGCGGCACCCCGCTCCAGTTCGGCGCCGACGGCGAACTGGTGCCCTACGTGCCCGGTCGGGTGGTCCAGGAAGCGCTCGGTGCGCCGATCCTGACCGACGGCGGCGACGGCATCGATCCGGCCGACCACTTCGGCCTGCTGAGCCCGACCGAGCGCACCATCTTCAACGCGCTCGGCCATTTCGACCTGATCCCTGCGGTGCGCGCCTTCGTCGAGACCACCTATGTGCGCACCGAGGGCGTCGAACAGAGCCAGCTGTACCAGTACGCGGCGCCCCTGCTGGGCGGACCGGCGCTGAGATTCTCCGCCGACAACCCCTACCTGAGCGATCGCTCGCGCGCGATCCTGGCCGAGAACGGACTCGATGGCTTCAACCTGAGCCGCAACCTCAACGACGTGGTCGACCGGACCCCGGGCGAGACCCAGCTCGACCTGTATCGCTTCGTCGGCGGCCTGAAGGGCGATTTCCAGGCCTTCGACGACACCTGGTCCTGGGACCTGTCGTACAACTACGGACGCAGCGAGAGCGTCTCTTCCGAGACCCACATCGATCCCGTGCGGCTGCTGCGCGCCATCGACGCGGTGCGCGACGGCAGCGGCAACGTCGTCTGCGCCTCCGGCGGCGACTGCGTGCCGATCAACCTGTTCGGCGCCGGCAACGCCAGCGCGGAAGCGATCGACTACATCACCGACCGCGGCCGCGCCATCAGCCTCAACACCCAGAAGGTCCTGACCGGCAACCTGACCGGCGCGCTGCCGGTCGGGCTGGCCGAGCCGCTGCAGTTCAACCTAGGCGCGGAGCGCCGCACCGAGAGCGGCTCGTTCGAACCAGACGCCACCCTCCAGGCAGGCAACGTGCTGGTCGGCACCGGCGTCGGCAGTTTCGCCGGCATCGAAGGCAGCTACCGCACCACCGAGTTCTACGGCGAGGTGGTGGCCCCGCTGATCGCGGAGTCGCAGGAGCTGCGCTTCGCCAAGGCGCTGAGCCTGGAAGCCGCCGCGCGCCATGTCGACAACTCCCTCGCCGGCAGCGACCTGACCTGGTCGGCCGGCGCACGGTTCGCCCCGCGCCTGCCCGGCTGGGGCGATGGTCTGGTCTTGCGCGGGGTCTACACCCATGCGATCCGCTCGCCGGCGATCACCGAGCTGTTCCTGGGCTCGGCCCCGGTCTCGGGCTCGATCAACGACGTGTGCAATGCGCAGAACTACAACCGCGGGGCCAATCCCGCGGTACGCGAGGCCAACTGCCGGGCCGCCCTGGCGGCGGTCGGCGTCGACGACCCGGCGGCTTTCGCGTCCACCACCGGCGCGGTCTCGGCGTTCGGCACCCGCTCCGGCAACGTCGACCTGATGAACGAGACCGCCGACTCGTGGTCGCTCGGGTTCGTGTACCAGCCGACCGCCCTGCCCGGTTTCCGCCTGGCGATGGACTGGTCCGAGATCTCGCTCGAGAACGGCATCCAGAACCTGGGCATCGGCGCGCTGCTGGCGGCCTGCTACGACAGCGCCAACTTCCCCAACGAGCCTGCCTGCGCCAACTTCGAGCGACTGACCGCCGAGCAGGCGGCTGCGCAGCCCGGGCCGGCGCGCACCGCCGGCGACATCGCCAACGGCTACCGCACCGGCTTCGTCAATACCTCGACGCTGGACTTCTCCGGGCTGATCGGCGCCGCCGAGTACCGTTTCGACCTCGGCGCGGGCAGCATGCGCGTCGGCAGCAAGCTGTCCTACACGCACAGGTACGAGTTCGTCTCGCAGCCCGGCGTGCCGGCCCAGGACAACGTCGGCAGCGTGGGCGTGCCCGAGTACCGGGCGAACCTGTCCACCGGCTACACCCGCGGCGACCTGGAGCTGGACCTGCAGGCGCTGTGGACCAGCTCGGTGGTCCGCGACCTCAACGCAACCGAGGAAGACCTGCCGCGCGAAGCCAACCACATCGGCGACTACTGGCGCTTCAACGCCACCGTCGGCTACTGGTTCGGCAGCCATGTCAAGGCGCAACTGGCGGTGAACAACCTGTTCGACCGCAAGGTGCCGTATGCCGCCCAGGTGGGCCGCAGTTTCGGCGCGTACGACCCGATCGGCCGGACCTACCTGCTGCGCCTGAGCGCGAGCTTCTGAACGCCGGCGCAAGCCGCCGGGCGCCGTCCCCGGCGGCGCGCGATCGCCAGCGCATTCCCACCGGCCAGCCGATCGCCCCGGCCGCATCGAGGAGTTGCATATTGAAGTCCCTGTCGTCCATGGCCCCGCCGCCGATCGCCCCGCTGTCGATCGTCCTGGCGTTCGTCGTCCAGCTGTCGCTGCTGCCGGGGTGCTCGCCGGCGCCGCCCGGGGCGGCCGTCGCCCCCGCGGAGACCGCGGTGGCCCCGCCGCCGCGCCACGACATCGAGCGGCTGATGGCCTTCGACGAGATCGCCGGGCCGGACTTCTCGCCCGACGGCGAGCTGCTGCTGTTCACCAGCAAGCGCAGCGGCGTGGCCAACCTGTACGTGATGCCGGTGGCCGGGGGCGCCGCGGAAGCGCTGACCGACTCGGACGAGACGGTGCTGGCGATCGGCTGGTTTCCCGACGGCGAACGCGTGCTCTACGCCAGCGACCGCGGCGGCGACGAGCTGTACCGCCTCTTCGTGCGCGAGCCGGATGGCGCCACCCGCGACCTGACCCCCGGCGAGCGGCTGCGGGCGAGGTTCGTCGCCTGGGCACCCGACGGCGCCTCGTTCTTCGCCACCACCAACGAGCGCGATCCACGTCACTCGGATCTGTACGAATATTCGACCGCGGACTACACCCGGCGGCGCCTGTTCACCAACGACGACGCGTACCAGGTGCACGCGGTGAGCGCCGACCGCCGCCTGGTGGCGCTGAGCCGGATCCACGACAACGCCCACACCGACTGCTTCGTCTACGAGGTCGGCAGCCGACGCCTGCGGCGGCTCAACGCGCAGGGCCGCAGGATCGCGTGCGTGCCGCAGGAGTTCTCGCGCGATGGCCGGCACCTCTTCCTCACCAGCGATGAGGACCGCGAGTTCGCCCGCCTCGAGCGGCTCGACCTGGCCAGCGGCGAACGTACAACGGTCCTTTCCCTGGACTGGGACGTCACCGGGGCGCGCCTGTCATCCGATGGCGGGCGCCTGGCCGCGTTCGTCAACCACGATGCGCGCACCGTGGTCCATCTCTTCGACGCCGCTACGCTCGAGCGGCAGCGGGTGCTGGATGCTGCGCCGGCCACGGTCGCGGATTTCGCGATGTCCTCCGCCGGGGCGATCGCCACGGTCGAGAGCGCGGGCGACATGCCCGGCGACCTGCGCCTGTATCCCGCCGGCGCCGGCGCGCCGGCCCGGCTGGTCGATTCGCTGCCGCCCGGCATTGCGGCGGGCGACCTGGTGCAGGGACGGGTGGTGCGCTTCCACTCCCACGACGGGGTAATCGTACCCGGCATCCTCTACGTGCCCAGGGGCATCGGCGAGGGCGAGACGCGGCCGGCCGCGGTCTGGGTGCACGGCGGCCCGGGCGGCGAAAGCAGGATCGGCTTCAAGCCGATGGTGCAGTACCTGGTCAACCACGGCTACGTGGTCTACGAGATCAACAACCGTGGCTCCTCCGGCTCCGGCAAGACCTTTTACCATCTCGACGACGGCCGCCACGGCGAGGCCGATCTCGACGACGTGGTCGCCTCCAGGCAGATGCTGATCGACACCGGGCTGGTGGATCCGCACCGCATCGCGGTGATGGGCGGCTCCTACGGCGGCTTCATGGCGCTGGCGGCGCTGGCGTTCCGGCCCGACGTGTTCACCGCCGGGGTGAACGTCTACGGCATCTCCAACTGGACCCGGCTGCTGGCGAACACGCCGGCATGGTGGGAGGACCTGCGCCGCCTGCTCAAGAGCGAGATGGGCGACTGGGAGGCCGACCCGAAACGCTTCGAGGCGATCTCGCCGGCCTTCCACGCCGGCACCATCCGCAGGCCGCTGCTGGTGCTGCAGGGCGCCAACGACCCGCGCGTGCTGCCGGTGGAGTCGGAGGACATCGTCGAGCGGGTGCGGGCCAACGGCGTGCCGGTCGAGTACCTGGTATTTCCCGACGAGGGCCACGGCTTCCGCAGGAAGGCGAACCAGGTCGTCGCCTACCGCACCATTCGCGAATTCCTCGACCGTCACGTGCGCGATGCGGCGCCCCCGGCGGCCGCGCAACCGGACACGACGGGCGGCGAGACCGCGGAACGGCCGTGACCGCATCGGGCCCCAACCTCGGCCGCCGTGGTTTCCTTGCCGGGGCCGCCGCGGGCGCCGCGCTCACGGCCCTGCCCGCGCTCGGCGTCGGCACGGCCGAGCAGCCCCGGCGACTGACCGAACTGTTCGAGCGCAGTTTCGCGCGGCGCCTGCGCCGGAGTCCGCTGCTGCAGGCGGCGCTGGGGCTGAACACCGATTGCCACCGTTGGGACGATGTCGGTGCGCAGCACCGGCAGGAGGACATCGACCTGTTGCGCAGCGACCTCGTCCAATTGCGCGCCATCGACCCGAGCGCCCTGCCGCAGGCCGCGCGGCTCGATCATCGCCTGTTCCGCGACGACACCGGGCAGGCGCTGTGCCGGCTGCACTGGCGCAGCCACCACTACCCGGTCTGCCAGATGCGCGGACCGCAGCGGATCGTGCCGCAGACCCTGATCGACCGGCACCCCATCGCCAGCCGCGAGGACGCGCAGTCCTACGTCGCGCGCCTGCGCGGCGTGGATGGCTACCTGCGGCAGGTGGTGGACGGCCTGCGCGGACAGCAGGCGGCGGGCGTCTGCCCGCCCGCCTCCACGCTGGCGCCGGTGGTCGACACCTGTACGAGACTCCTGCGCGGGGCTCCCTTCGACGGCGAGGGCGACAACGTCATCCTCGCCGACTTCGACGCCAAGCTCGCAGCCGCCGGGCTGGAGGGCGCGGATGCGCTGCGGCGCGACGCCATCGCCGCGATGCAGGACGGCTTCGCTCCCGGGTTCCGCCGTCTCATCGCCTGGCTGCAGGCCGCGCAGCGCGATGCCCCGGCGGCCGCCGGCGTCTGGGCCCTGCCGCAAGGCGATGCCTACTACGCGGCGATGCTGCGCACCGAATCGACCCTCGCGCTCGACGCGGACCGCGTTCACGCCATCGGCCTGGAAGAGACCGCACGCCTGCACGGCGAGATCCGCGCGTTGATGCCCCGCCTCGGCCATCGCGGCACGCTGCGCGCGCTGATCGAGCGGATGCGCTCGGACCCCGACGCCCGCTATCCCGATACCCACGCCGGCCGCAGCGGCTACCTCGTCGCCGCCGGTGCCGTGATCGAGGCGGTGTCCACGCGCCTCGGCGCGCTGACCGGATTCCGGCCCCCCGCCCGGGTCGAGGTGCGGCGGGTGGAACCGTGGCTGGAAGTCTCGGCCGGCATCGCCGGCTACTTCCCGCCGTCGCAGGACGGCGCGCGTCCGGGGATCGTGCGCTACAACCTGCGCGAGATGGGCAACCTGCCCCGCCACGAGCTGACCGCCCTGGCCTGCCACGAGGGCGTGCCCGGGCATCACCTCGAGCGTTCGGTCTCCTCCTCGCTGCAGAACCTGCCGGACTTCCGCCGCCACGGCGGCTATACCGCCTTCAGCGAAGGCTGGGCCCTGTACGCCGAACAGCTTCCGGTCGAGTTCGGCCTGTACGAAGACCCATGGCAGGACCTGGGGCGGCTGTCGAGCGAACTGATGCGCGCCGGCCGGCTGGTGGTCGACACCGGTCTGCACGCGCACCGCTGGAGTCCGCAACGGGCGCTGCGCTGGCTGGACGACAACACCTTCGACGCGCCGCCCGCCAACGCCATCGCGGTCCGGCGCTACCTGGTGACCCCCGGGCAGGCCACCGCCTACCAGCTCGGCAAGCGCAGCCTGGCCGAACTGCAGGCGCGGGCGCGGCGCGAGCTCGGGGCGAACTTCCGGCTGCGCGATTTCAACGATGCGCTGCTGGGCGAGGGTCCGCTGCCGTTGCCGCTGCTCGAAGAGCGGACCGGACAGTGGATCGCCGACCGGGCCGAGGGCCGATCCGCATGATTTCGCCGGCAAGCGCCACGACACGCTGGGCCGTGATTTTGCTGGCCTGCGCATGGGCCGGCACCAGGGGCGAGGTGGTCGCTGCGTGGATCGACCGGCGGCTGCAACCAAGGAGACCCAGAATGAGCCCATCCCGGTTCCGGATGCGATCGGCGCTTCGGCTGCTGTGCTGCCTGGCCGCGCTGATCGCCGTCGCCCCGTCGGTGGCGGCAACCGAGGATCCCGAAGCGATCGCTGCGCAACTGCGCGATCGCGCCCTGGCCGGCGACGGGATCGCCTACGACTTCGTCAGCGAACTCACCACGCGCTTCGGGCCGCGCCCGGCGGGCTCGTCGGCCGAGCACGCGGCCGCGGACTGGGCAGCCGCGCGACTGCGCGCGCTCGGGTTCGACGGCGTCGAGATCCAGCGTTTCCCGCTGGTCGGCTGGATCCGCGGCGAGGAGTCGGTGGAGATCGTCGGCGCGCACCCGCAGCGCCTGGCCGCGGCGGCGCTCGGCGGTTCGCCGGCCACGCCGGAGGACGGGATCGAAGGCGAGGTGGTGCCGTTCGACAGCCTGGAGGCCCTGCGCGCCGCGCCCCCGGGCGCGCTCGCGGGCCGCATCGCCCTGGTCAACCAGCGCATGCCGCGCATCGCCGGCGCCTACGGCGCGCTGGTGCCCGGGCGCCTGTTCGCCCCCGGGGAGGCCGCCGACCGCGGCGCGGTCGGCCTGCTGCTGCGTTCGATCGGCACCGGCAGGGCGCGCTTCGCCCACGTCGGTTCCACCCGCTACCGCGACGGCCGGGTGCCGCTGCCGAGCTTCGCGCTGGCCGGCGCCGACGCCGACCAGGTCGAGCGCCTGCTGGCGCTGGGGAAGACGGTGCGCGTGCGCCTGCACTCGCAAGCCGGGCATGTCGATACCCACTCGCAGAACGTGGTCGCCGAACTGCGCGGCCGCGAAGCGCCCGACGAGGTGATCGTGCTGGCGGCGCACCTGGACAGCTGGGATGCCGGTACCGGCGCGATCGACGACGGTGCCGGGGTGGCGATCGTGGTCGCCGCGGCGGAGCTGATCGCGCGCCTGCCGCAGCGGCCGCGCCGCAGCCTGCGGGTGGTGCTGTACGGCGCCGAGGAAGTCGCCCAGCCGCACACGCCGGAGACCGGCGGCGCCGCCTATCTCGAACGCCACGCCGCCGAGGTCGGGAATCACGTGCTGGCGATGGAGAGCGATTTCGGCGCCGGCGCGGTGCAGGCGCTGTCGCTGCCGGGCGGGGTTGCGGAGAGCGAGTTCGGCCGGGCGCTGTACCGGGTGCTGACGCCGATGGCGGTGGTGCCCTCGCGCGAGCCGCCCGGGCGCGGCGGCGTCGACATCGCGCCGCTGGTCGAGGCCGGGGTCCCGGCGTTCGTGCTGCGCCAGGACGGCAGCCGCTACTTCGACTTCCACCACACCGCCGACGACACCCTGGACAAGATCGATCGCGCCGAGCTCGACCAGAACGTCGCCGCCTGGGCCGCGCTGGCGTGGCTCGCGGCGGAGACCGGGACCGACTTCCGCGCACTTTCCGCTGCCGAGGTGGACCAGTGAACCTGCACGGGCCCGCTCGCGCGCTCGCGCCCTGGCTCGTGCTGGCAGCCTGCCTGATGGTCGCGCCCGCCCTCGCCTCGCCGCCGGCGCACGACGGGCCGCGCTACCTCCATGCCGGCCGCCTGCTGGCCGATCCGGCCAGCGGCCAGGTGCTGTCGCGGATGACCGTGGTGCTCGAGGGCGGGCGGGTCGTCGACCTGCGCGATGGCTTCGTCGGTACGCCAGGCGAAACCATCGACCTGTCCGACCGCTTCGTGCTGCCCGGTCTGATCGACAGCCACGTGCACCTGGGCCACGAGAACGGCCCCGACGACAAGCTGTTGCGCACGGTGCGCAGCGCCGCGGACCTCGCCATCAACGGCGTGCGGTTCGCGCGCCGCACCCTCGATGCCGGGTTCACCACGGTCGCCGACCTCGGCGCCGAGAACGAGGCGATCTTCGCGCTGCGCGACGGCATCGCCGCCGGCAAGCTGCCCGGACCGCGGATCCTCGCCGCCGGCAACGTGCTCAGCCCGCACGGCGGCGAGGGCGACCTGTTCGGCTACCGCGACGACGTGACCCGCGCGCTGCAGCGGCCCAACCTCTGTTCCGGCGCCGACGACTGCCGGCGCCTGGTCCGCCAGCAGGTCCAGCGCGGCGCCGACTTGATCAAGATCGTCGCCACCGGCGCGGTACTGTCCGACGCCGATGCCGGCGTCGACCAGCAGTTCACCGACGCCGAACTGCGGGCGATCGTCGAGACCACGCACGCGCTCGGCCGCCGCGTCACCGCGCACGCGCTCGGCCGCCGCGTCACCGCGCACGCGCACGGCGCTGCCGGCGTCAATGCGTTCCTGCATGCGGGCGGCGACGCGATCGAGCACGGCACCTGGCTGGACGACGAATCGGTGGTCCTGTTCAAGCGCGGCGGCACCTGGCTGGTGCCTACCCTGCTGGCGGGCGAGACCGTGGCCGGCTGGTCGGCCGATCCCGATTCGTTCTTGAGTCCGGCGGCGAAGGCCAAGGCCGCGTCGGTGGGCCCGGCGATGCTGTCCATGGCGCGGCGCGCGCACGCGGCCGGCGTGCCGATCGCCTTCGGCACCGACTCCGGCGTCAGCCGCCACGGCGACAACGCGCGCGAGTTCGGGCTGCTGGTGGCGGCCGGATTGACCCCGCTCGAGGCGATCCGCACCGCAACGGTGAACGCCGCCGCGCATCTGGGCCTGGCGGAGCAGATCGGCCGCCTCGCTCCGGGCATGACCGCCGACCTGATCGCGGTCGACGGCGATCCGCTGCAGGACGTGGGCGCGCTGCGGCGGGTGCGGTTCGTGATGAGGGCCGGCGTCGTCCACAAGGATCAACGGGAGGTCACATGCACGGTTGGAGATTTCTGCTAGCGGCGCTGGCGCTGGCGCTGGTCGCGTGGCCGGCATCGGCCGACGCATCCGCAGCCGAGGCTGCACCGGAGACCGCACCTGCGCACTACGCGCTGCGAGCGCGGATCGATGCCGACGGCACCCTGCACGCGCGCGTCGCGATCGAGCTGACGGCGGAAGCGGCCGCGGCGCCGCTGTCGTTCCTGCTCGCAGAGCGTTTCGCGATCCAGCGTACGGATGCCGGAACCGGCGGCACGGTGGCGATCGCCGCCACCGACCAGCCGATCGCCGGGCTCCAGAAGATCACCGCGCAGTTCGCAGGTCCCGGGCCGGCGCGCCTGGAGCTGGACTACAGCGGCCCGCTGACCGGCGGCGAGAACAGCGTCGCGGCATTCGCCGAGGACCGGATCGAGCTGTCGGTCGACAACATGTGGTTTCCGGTGCGCGAGGACATCGGGCTCCGGTTCACGGTCGATGCCGTGTTCGAGGGCATCCCGGCGGACTACGTGGCGGTGTCGCAGGGCGAGGTGACGCGCACCGAGGACGGCGCGGTCCGGATGATCCGCACCCGGTCGGACGTCGACCTGCCGCTGATCGCCGCGCGCGGGCTGCGCAGCGAGGCGCTCTCCGGCGCCGGGTTCCACGCCACCGACCCGGACGGCGTGCTGACCTCGCTGTTCCGCAAGCACGCGGCGCAGGCGGGCGAGTTCTTCCGGGACTGGTTCGGGCCGATCCGCGAACCGTTCCGCATCGTGGTGCTCTCGCGCGAGCAGACCATGGGCTACGTGCGTTCCGGCTACATGGTGCTTTCGGACGGCGGCGCCGCCGGGCGCGAGGCGGCGAAGGAGGATTTTCCGGAGGCCAATCCGGCCAAGCACATCGCCCATGAATTCGCGCACGGCTGGTGGTCGCCGGCCGACCCGCTGACCGAGCACTACTGGCTGTCCGAATCGGTGGCCGAGTACGCGGCGATCCGCTACGTCGAGGCGACCTTCGGCATCGCCGACGCGCAGCGGATGATCGAGCGCCTGCGCGAGCGCGGCGAGGCCGCAGGCCCGGTGATCGGCCACGGCCGCCCGAGCGGCGACCAGCTCTACCGGCGCGGGCCGCTGCTGCTGTTCGAACTGGAGGAGGCGGTCGGCCGTGCCGCCCTGGACCGCACTCTGGCGACCCTGGGCCGCGACCCGCCGCGCGAGACCGCGCAGTTCCTGCAGGCGCTGACCGCCGAGGCGGGCGCGGAGGCGGCGGCGGGCTTCGACGCGGCGCTGCGCCGCGACGGCCCGCTCACCACCGAAGACGAAGCCAGCGAAGACACCCCGTAGGAGCGTGCCATGCGCGCGAAAGCCGGCGCAGCTGGCCGAGGCCCGGATTCACCGCCAGCCGTGCCGGAGCCTCCCGCGGCCGCCAGCGCGGCGTATCGATCAGGCGGCGTCGGCTTCGTACAGCGTCAGCAGCTCGGCCTCCGCCTGCGCCAGCGATTCCCGCAGCTGACCCTGCCGGCGCGCCAACTCCGCGGCGCGTGCATTGCCTGCCGCGTAGACCGCCGGATCGGCCAGTTCGGCGTCGAGGGCGGCGATGTCCGCTTCCAGCTCCTGCACCCGTGCCTCGGCGCGGGCGAGGCGATGCGGATTGACCTTCGGCTTGGCCGGCTTCGCGACAGCGCCCGGCGCTGCCGCGGCAGAGGATTGCGGCGCGGCAACGGGCGATGCCGCGCCAACGGCCGGCGGCGCGGGCTTCGCGCCCGCCGCCGGCCGCGAGCGCAGCCACGCCGCGTACTCGTCCAGGTCGCCGTCGAACGGCCGCACGGTGCCGTCGGCCACGCGCCAGAAGCTGTCGCTGACCAGCCCGATCAGGTGCCGGTCGTGCGAGACCAGCACGATCGCGCCCTCGAAATCGCTCAGCGCCTCGGCCAGCGCCTCGCGCATGTCCAGGTCGAGGTGGTTGGTGGGCTCGTCGAGCAGCAGCACGTTGGGCTGGCGCCAGGCGATCAGCGCCAGCGCCAGCCGCGCGCGCTCGCCGCCGGAGAAGGTGTCGATGCACTCGAAGGCGCGATCGCCGGGGAAATTCCATTTGCCGAGGAAGTCGCGGAACGCCTGGACGGCGGTATCCGGCGCCAGTTCGCGCAGATGGTCGATCGGCGAGGTGCCCGCCTTCAGCGCCTCCACCGTGTGCTGGGCGAAGTAGCCGATCCGCAGGTCCGGATGCGCGGCGCGCTCGCCCGCGAGGAGCGGCAGCTCGCCTACCAGCGAC
Source organism: Luteimonas salinisoli (assembly GCF_013425525.1). GTDB lineage: Bacteria > Pseudomonadota > Gammaproteobacteria > Xanthomonadales > Xanthomonadaceae > Luteimonas > Luteimonas salinisoli. The sequence continues at coordinate 156,246 of NZ_JACCKA010000094.1, forward strand.
TTCACCAGGGTGGACTTGCCGGCGCCGTTGGCGCCGAGCAGGCCGATGCGGTCGCCCGGTTCCAGGCCGAAGCCGACGCCGTCGAGAACGACGACGTCGTGATTGGCGAGTGGCGATTCGCGATTCGCGAAAGCCGGCGCCGTGCTCTTGGACGAACCACCAATCGCGAATGACGGCTCTTCGACAGCCGAAGGCTGGCCATCACGTCGCGAAGCGACATAGCCGCAACGGGCGTCGTTGAGCCGCAGCAGCGCGTGCGGCAGCTTGTGCGGCGCGGGCAGCTCGATGCGCAGCTCGCGCTCGGCGCGTACGGCTTCGGTGCCGGCCAGCTTGGCCAGGCGTTTGATCCGCGACTGCGCCTGCCGGGCCTTGGTGGCCTGGGCGCGGAAACGGTCGATGAAGCTCTGCAGGTGGGCGCGCTCGGCCTGCTCCTTCTCGTGGGCGATCTGCTGCTGGCGCAGGTGCTCGGAGCGCTGGCGCTCGAAGGCGGTGTAGTCGCCGACGTATAGCTTCGCCTTGCCGTCGTGCAGATGCAGGGTGTGGGTGGCGACGTTGTCCAGGAACTCGCGATCGTGCGAGATCAGCAGCAGGGTGCCGGGATATTTCAGCAGCCACTGCTCCAGCCACAGCACCGCATCGAGGTCGAGGTGGTTGGTGGGCTCGTCGAGCAGCAGCATGTCGCTGGGCATCATCAGCGCGCGCGCCAGGTTCAGCCGCACCCGCCAGCCGCCGGAGAACGCGCTGACCGGCCGCTGGTGGGCTTCGGCCCCGAAGCCGAGCCCGTGCAGCAGCTTGCCGGCGCGCGCGGTGGCGTCGTAGCCGTTGACCTCGGCCAGGCGGTGATGCGCCTCGGCCACCGCTTCCCAGTCCTCGGCGGCGGTGGCGTCCGCCTCCGCACGCAGCGCGGCGGCGACCGCGACGTCGCCGGAGAGCACGAAGTCGATCGCGGCGTCGGGCAGCGAGGGGGTTTCCTGGGCGACGCTGGCGATGCGCACCCGTCCGGGCACGTCGAGATCGCCGCGGTCCGCCTCGACCTCGCCGCGGATCGCCGCGAACAGCGAGGATTTGCCGGTGCCGTTGCGCCCGACCACGCCGACGCGCCAGCCCGCGTGCAGGGCCAGGTCGACGTCGGACAGCAGCAGGCGCTCGCCCCGGCGCAGGGCGAAATTGCGGAAGGAGATCATGGACCGCGCATTGTACCGGGAGCGCCAGTGGGACGTAGGACGTGCCATGCACGCGAAGACCGGCGCGGGCGGCCATGCCCGGAAACGCCGCCAACCCGGTCGGAGCCACTCGGAACCACCGCCGCCCCGACGGAGCCACCGTTGCAGGAACTCGCGAAACCCCGTGTTCCCCGCCCCGGATTGTGAACTGCCTCTCATCCGCGAACAGTTGAGGATGCAACCGTTGACCCGTTCAGAATGAGGTGTTACAGCGGGATGACGCCCCGAAACACCACGATACGCAAAGGAGTCTTCCCCCTCATGCAACGCCGCCCCCTCGCGCTTGCCCTCGTCCTTGTGCTCGCCTCCCCCGCCGCACTGGCGCAGTCGTCCACGGCCGACGAACCCGCGCCGCGCGACCGCGCCACCACCCTCGACACCCTGATCGTCACCGGCACCCGCGTGGCCGACCGCACCGTGGCCGAGTCGTCCTCGCCGATCGACATCATCTCCCCGGAGACCCTGGAAGCCACCGGCACCGTGGAGCTGGCCACCGCGCTGTCGCGGGCCCTGCCCTCGCTCAATTTCCCGCGCCCGGCGATCACCGACGGCACCGACGCGGTGCGCCCGGCGCAGCTGCGCGGCCTGGCCCCGGACCAGGTGCTGGTGCTGGTCAACGGCAAGCGCCGCCACACCACCGCGCTGATCAACCTCAACGGCAGCCAGGGCCGCGGCTCCTCGCCGGTCGACCTCAACGCGATCCCGATCTCCGCGATCGAGCGGGTCGAGGTGCTGCGCGACGGCGCCTCGGCGCAGTACGGCTCCGACGCCATCGCCGGCGTGATCAACGTGGTGCTCAAGGGCAGCGACGCCGGCGGCGGCATCGCCGCGCGCTACGGCCAGCACAGCGCCGGCGACGGCGAGCAGTACCAGTTGTCCGGCGACGGCGGCATCGCGCTGGGCCAGGCCGGCTTCCTGCACCTGGCGGCGCAGGCCGGCCACCAGGACCAGACCGACCGCGCGCGGCCGTTCCAGGGCACGGTGACGCCCAGCTCGGCCCCGGCCGGCGTGGTGGTGCAGCGCTACGGCGACCCCGAGGTCGACAGCCGCGCCGCCTCCTACAACCTGGAGATCAGCCCGGCCGAGGGCGTGGTGTTCTACTCCTTCGGCACCTACAGCCGCCGCGACGCGCTGTCGAACGGCTTCTTCCGGCCGGCCGGAGACAACCGCAACATCCCGGAGATCTATCCGGACGGCTTCCTGCCCAACATCCGCAACATCGCCGACGACCGCGCCGGGGTGCTCGGCATGCGCGGCACCACCGCCGGCGGCACCGGAATCGACATCAGCTTCAACCACGGCATCAACCACCTGACCTTCGACGTCGAGAACAGCCTCAACCGCAGCCTCGGGCCGACCTCGCCGACGCGCTTCCATTCCGGCGCGCTCGAAGTCACCCAGAACGTCCTCAACCTCGACTTCAACCGCCCGGTCGACATCGGCCTGGCCTATCCGCTGGCGCTGGCCTGGGGTGCCGAGTGGCGCGGCGAGAAGTTCAACCAGAGCCCGGGCGACCCGGCCTCGTACGCCGACGGCAACCTGATCCTGCCCGACGACAGTCGCGCGCCGCCCGGCGCCCAGGTGTTCCCCGGCTTCCGCCCCGCCAACGCCGGCCAGCACGACCGCCACAGCTATTCGGCCTACCTGGATGCCGAGGCCGACTTCGGCGAGCGCTTCAGCGCCGGCCTCGCCGTGCGCTACGAGAACTACAGCGACTTCGGCAACACCACTTCGGGCAAGCTGTCGGGGCGCTACGCCTTCAGCGATGCGGTGGCGCTGCGCGGCACGGTGTCGACGGGCTTCCGCGCGCCGTCGCTGCAGCAGCAGCACTTCCAGTCCACCGCCACCAATTTCATCGGCGGGGTGCCGTTCGAGGTCCGCACCTTCGCGGTCGACGATCCGATCGCCGTAGCGCTGGGCTCCGAGCCGCTGAAGGCCGAGGAGTCGACCAACTTCAGCCTCGGCCTGGTGCTGCAGCCGGTGGAGGCGCTGTACGTCACCGTCGACGCCTACCGGATCGACATCGACGACCGCATCATCCTGTCGGAGAACCTGATCGGAGACGCGGTCACCGAGTTCCTCGAGGATCGCGGCATCTTCGGCGTGACCGGCGGCCGCTACTTCACCAACGCCATCGATACCCGCACCCGCGGCATCGATCTGGTCGGCACCTACCGCTGGGGTCTGGCAGCCGGCAATCTCGACCTGACCGCCGGCCTGAACTACAACGACACCGACATCGAGGCGATCGCCCCGAACCCGCCGGAACTCGAAACCGGCGATCTCGACCTGGAACGCATCGGCCGCGTCGAGCGGGGCCGTGTGACCGTGGGCGCGCCCTCGGACAAGTTCTTCCTGTCGGGCACCTGGCATACGGGACCCTGGCGCTTCGCCGCCGCGGCCACCCGCTACGGCGAGTTCGAGGTGCTCAACACCGATCCGGCCCGCGACCAGACCTTCGGCGCGGAATGGACCCTGGACGTGTCCGCCAGCTACGCGATCGACGGCTGGGACTTCACCCTCGGTGCCGACAACGTGTTCAACGAATACCCGGACGAGGTGATCTTCGTGAACTCCAACGCCGGGCAGCTGCCCTACAGCGCGGCCTCGCCGTTCGGCTTCAACGGCGCGTTCGTCTACGCGAGGGTCGGCTATACCTGGTGAGGGCGGGCCAGTCGGGCGGCCATCCCCGCCCGTAGGCGCGGCCCATGGCCGCGAAGGCCACGGGCGTCTCCGGCCGGGTTGGCGGTGATGCCGGGTGTGGCCAACCGCGCCGGCCTTCGCGTGCATGGCACGCTCCTACGCACAGCGCGCGCGGACGTGGCCTGCACCGCACGAATCGGTCCGGGCGACACCGGTCGGGCCGTGCACCGGGCGGTTACAGTTTCCGTGTCACGATGTCCGTAGCAGCCGCCCAGCCGCGCGCGGCGGCGCTGCGTTTCCCGCCCGCTTCCCCGAGCCCGGATGCCGCACGACATCTCCCTCATCTCCATGCTGTGCGTCGGCTTCGTGCTCGCCTTCGTGCTCGGGCTGGCCGCGCAACGGCTGCGGCTGTCGCCGCTGGTCGGCTACCTGGCCGCCGGGATCATCGCCGGACCCTACACGCCGGGATTCGTCGCCGACCAGGAGCTGGCGCCGCAGCTGGCCGAGATCGGCGTGATCCTGCTGATGTTCGGGGTCGGGCTGCATTTCTCGCTGCGCCAGCTGATGGCGGTGAAGGCGATCGCGCTGCCGGGCGCGGTCGTGCAGATCACCGTGGCGACGCTGCTGGGCCTGGGGCTGGGCGAGTACCTGGGCTGGTCGCACGGCGCCTCGCTGCTGTTCGGGCTGGCGCTGTCGGTGGCCAGCACCGTGGTGCTGCTGCGCGCGCTGGAGGACCGGCGCCTGATCGAGAGCGAACGCGGCCGGATCGCGGTCGGCTGGCTGATCGTCGAGGACCTCGCCATGGTGCTGGCGCTGGTGCTGATCCCGGCGCTGTCGGGCGCGCTCGGCGGACAGGACAGCGCACCCGGGTCCAGCCTCTCCGCCACGCTGCTGATCACCCTGGTCAAGGTCGGCGGGTTCGTGGCGCTGATGCTGCTGGTCGGACGCCGGGTGATCCCGTGGATCCTCGAGCGCGTGGCCGGCACCGGCTCGCGCGAGCTGTTCACGCTCGGTGTGCTGGCCATCGCCATGGGCGTGGCGTTCGGCGCCGCGGAGCTGTTCGGGGTGTCGTTCGCGCTCGGCGCGTTCTTCGCCGGCATGCTGCTCAACGAGTCGGAGTTCAGCCACAAGGCCGCCAACGATTCGCTGCCGCTGCGCGATGCGTTCGCGGTGCTGTTCTTCGTGTCCGTGGGCATGCTGTTCGATCCGGGCATCCTCCTCGAGCGGCCCCTCGAGGTGGTAGCGACCTTCCTGATCATCGTGTTCGGCAAGTCCGCCGCCGCGTGGGCGATCGTGCGCCTGTTCGGCCGCCCGAACTCGACCGCGCTGACGATTTCCGCGAGCCTGGCGCAGATCGGCGAGTTCTCCTTCATCCTCGCCGGGATCGGCCTGTCGCTGGAGATCCTGCCGCCGGAGGGCCACGACCTGGTGATCGCCGGCGCGCTGCTGTCGATCATGGTCAACCCGTTCCTCTTCACCCTGCTCGACCGCTGGCAGGCCCGCGAGGACGCCCGCGCCGCAGCGCTGCGCGTGCCGGAGCCGAAGGCGCCGCCGCTCGACATCGAGGGCCACGCGATCCTGGTCGGATACGGCCGGGTCGGCAGCCAGCTCGCCGGCCTGCTGGCCGAGCGCCAAGTCCCGCTGGTGGTGGTGGAGGAGGACGCCCACCTCGCCGCGAAGGCGCGCGAGGCCGGCCTGCTGACCGTCCGCGGCAACGCCGCGTCCGAGCAGGTGATGGCCGAGGCGCTTCCGGAACGCGCGCGGATGGCGATCTTCGCCATTCCCCGGGCGCTGGAGGCCGGCGAGACCATCGCCCGGCTGCGCGCCGCCAATCCCGAGCTGAGCATCCTCGCCCGCGCCCACAGCGATGGCGAGGTGCGGCACCTGCTCGAGCACGGCGCCGATGCCGCGGTGCTGGCCGAGCGCGAGCTGGCGTATTCGCTGTCGGAGATGGTGATGGCGACGCCGCCATTCCGCGCGTTGCGCGCGGCGCCCTACCGCACCACCCCGGCGCCGTCCTGACCCGCGATGCGCATCGCCTTCCTCACCGGCGCGGGCATGTCCGCTGAGAGCGGCGTCCCCACCTTTCGCGATGCACTGACCGGCCTGTGGGCTCGTTTCGATCCGCAGCGCCTGGCCACGCCGGAGGCGTTCGCCGAGAATCCGGCGCTGGTGTGGGGCTGGTACCGCTGGCGCGCGGCGCGGGTGGCCGCGGCCCTGCCCAATGCCGGCCACGCCGGCATCGCGCGGCTCGAAGCGCTGGGACACCGGGTCGAGGTGATCACCCAGAACGTCGACGACCTGCACGAACGCGCCGGTTCCTCGCGCGTCCATCACCTGCACGGGCGGCTGCTGGCATCGCGCTGCGCGGCCTGCGGCGCGCGCCGGGCGCCCGATCCGATCCTCGACGGGTCCGCGATGGAGGACGGCGGCGCACGCGAAGCGCCGCCGCAGTGCACGGACTGCGGCGGCAGCTACCGTCCGGACGTGGTGTGGTTCGGCGAAGCCCTGCCGCAGGCGCCGTGGGAGAAGGCCTGTGCGGCGATCGACGGCTGCGAGCTTGCGGTGGTGATCGGCACTTCTGGACTCGTGCAGCCGGCCGCTTCCCTGCCCGCGCTGGCGCTGGCGCGCGGCGTGCCGGTGCTGGAAATCAATCCCGACGCCACTCCGCTCTCGACGCGCGTCGACGCCCTGTGGCGGGTGCCGGCCAGCCGCGGTATCGCCGCCCTGCTCGAACGTCTCGAGGCCGCAGCGCGGACGGCCCCCCGCGACCTCATCGCAGCCGCCCCCCTGTAGGAAGAAGCTGCCGCCCCGCCGGACGACCTCGTGGGAGCGCGCCCGGCGGCTACGACAGCTGGGCGCGCAGCGCGTCTTCGAGACGCGGATGCAGGAACCGGAATCCGGCCTGCGTCAGACGCTGCGGCAGCACCCGCTGGCCGTCCAGCAGCAGGGTCGCCATCTCCCCGAACCCCAGCCGCAGCAGCGGCGCCGGCAGCGGCAGCAGCGCCGGCCTGCGCAGTGCCCCGGCCAGCGCCGCGGTGAACTCCGCGTTGGTCGCAGGCTGCGGCGCGGTGAGGTTGACCGGCCCGTCCGGCGCCGCGGCGTCATCGTCGAGATGCCTGTGCAGCAGCGACCGGACCGCCTCCACCCAGTCCTCCCTCGCGATCCAGCTCAACACCTGACGTCCGTCGCCCAGGCGCCCGCCCAGTCCGAGCCGGAACGGCGTCAGCAGGCGCCGGACCATGCCGCCGTCCGGGTGCAGGACGACGCCGGTACGCAACAGCACGACCCTCACGCCGAGCGCTTCCGCCTCGAGCGCCGCCTCCTCCCAGCGCGCGCACAGCCGGTGCACGAACTCGTCGTGGAACCCGCTCTCCTCGGTCAGCGGCTCGTCGCCACGGGCGCCGTACCAGCCGACCGCGGAACCGCTCAGCAGCACGCGCGGGCGCCGTGCGCAAGCCTCCATCCACGCGAGCAGCCGCCGCGTCGGCTGCAGCCGGCTGTCCAGCAGTTCGCGCTTGCGTGCCTCGCTCCAGCGGCGTTCGGCGATTCCGGCGCCGGCGAGGTTGACCACCGCATCCCAGGCGTCGTCGCTGGCCAGCGCGTCGTAGCCGCGCACTTCCACCGTCTCGGGATGCGCCGCCTCCGGCGTGCGCGACAGCCAGGTCACCGCGGCGCCGTCGTCCACCAACCGGGCGCTCAGCGCGCGCCCCAGGAAACCGCTGCCGCCCGCGATCAGCACGCGCATATCGCACCTCCTCGCCCGTCCGCGGCGCTCGGGCGCCGCCTGCGCGCCGCACCGCCGCGCCACTACAGCAGATCCGCGATCAACCCGGCGTCATGGCGCGGCGCGCTCCGGGTCACGGACGCGATCGGGCACTCGCGTTAGGCTTGCAAGGATGCTGCAAGCCATGCGCCCCCTCCTCTCGCTGCTGTCCGGAGTCGCGCTGCTGCTGCTGGGCAGCGGCCTGCTCAATACCCTGATCCCGCTGCGCGGCAGCCAGCTGGGATACTCCGAAACCCTGATCGGCGGCTTCACTTCGGCCTACTTCGCCGGTTTCTTCGTCGGCACCTACCTGGCGCCACGCCTGATCCGCCGCATCGGCCACATCCGCGCCTTCGCCTTCTACACCGCGTGCAGCGCCTGCGTGGTGCTGCTGCACGCGCTGAGCGCCGATCCGCTGCTCTGGCTGGCGGCGCGACTGGGGCTGGGGATCGCCCTGGTGGGGCTGTACACGGTGATCGAAAGCTGGCTGGGCGCGCAGGCCGAACCGCAGCAGCGCGGCCGCGCTTTCGCCACCTACATGGTGGTCAACCTGGGTGCGCTGGCGCTGGCGCAGCAGCTGCTGCGCATCGAAGCGGGTGCCGACTTCGTGCTGTTCGTCGTGGTGGCGCTGCTGATCTGCGCCGCCAGTCTGCCGGTGCTGCTCACCACGCAGGCGCTGCCGCAGCTGCAACCTGCGCCGCGGCTGCACCTGCGCCGGCTGTTCGCGGCCGCGCCGACTGCCGGCACCGGCGCACTGCTGTCCGGTCTGGCGATGGGCGCATTCTGGGGCCTGCTGCCGGCGTTCTTCATCCAGCGCGGCATGGGCGCGGTGGACATCGGCACGCTGATGAGCGTGGCGATCCTCGGCGGCGCCGCCCTGCAGTTGCCGCTGGGGCGGCTCTCGGACCGCCACGACCGCCGGTTCGCCCTGGCGCTGGTCTCGGCCGCCGCCTGCGTGTTCGCCGCACTGATTCCGGTGCTGATGCCCTGGCCCGGGGCGACCACGGTGCTGATCTTCCTCTACGGCGGGATGGCGTTCTCGATCTATCCGATCGTGGTGGCGCATCTGCTCGACCACCTTCCGCCGGAGGACATGCTCTCGGCCAGCAGCAGCGTCCTGCTGCTCAATGGCGCCGGCTCCGCGATCGGCCCGCTGGCTGCAGGCCTGCTGATGGCAGCGACGGCGCCTGCGGCGCTGTTCGGCTGGTTCGCGCTATTGCTGGGCGCCCTGGCGCTCTACGCCGGCTACCGCTACCAGGCCTTCCGCCGCGTGCAGACCCATGGCCCCGCGTTCGTACCGATGCTGCGCACCACGCCGGCGTCGCTGGAGATGCTGGCCACGGAGGCCGGCGAGCAGGCGGCGGAAGTGGAGGAAGCGGCGCAAGACCGGAGCGCCCCGTAGGAGCGGCCCATGGCCGCGAAGGCCGCGGAGGACTCCGGCCGGGTGGCGGTGATTCCGGGCTCGGCCGCCGACGCCGGCCTTCGCGTGCATGGCACGCTCCTACGCAAACTGGCGGCGGGGCTTCTGCAGAAGGGCCGTCAACCCTTGGCGAACACGATGCGGCCGCCGTCGACGTCCACCAGCACGGTATCGCCGTTGCCGAAGGCGCCGGACAGGATCTGTTGCGCCAGCGGGTTCTCCAGCTGCTGCTGGATCGCCCGCTTCAGTGGCCTTGCGCCATACACCGGATCGAAGCCGACGTTGCCCAGCAGCTCGAACGCCGGCTCCGTCACCTCGATGCGGATGCCCCGCTCGCCCAGCCGCTTCTCCAGCCCGCGCATCTGGATGCGCGCGATCTCGCGGATCTGGGTCTTGTCCAGCGAGTGGAACACCACGATGTCGTCGAGCCGGTTGATGAACTCCGGGCGGAAGTGCGACTGCACCACGCCCATCACCGAGGCCTTCATCCTGGTATACGCCTCCGGGCTGTCGTCGCCGTCGAACTCCTGGATCATCTGGCTGCCCAGGTTCGAGGTCATCACGATCACGGTGTTGCGGAAGTCCACCGTGCGCCCCTGGCCGTCGGTCAGGCGGCCGTCGTCCAGCACCTGCAGCAGGATGTTGAACACGTCCGGGTGGGCCTTCTCCACCTCGTCGAGCAGGATCACGCTGTACGGGCGCCGGCGCACCGCCTCGGTGAGGTAGCCGCCCTCCTCGTAGCCGACGTAGCCCGGAGGCGCGCCGACCAGGCGGCTGACCGCGTGCTTCTCCATGAACTCGCTCATGTCGATGCGCACCATCGCGTCGCCGCTGTCGAACAGGAACTCGGCCAGCGCCTTGCACAGCTCGGTCTTGCCCACACCGGTGGGGCCGAGGAACAGGAACGAACCCGACGGCCGATCGGGATCCGACAGGCCGGCGCGCGAACGCCGCACCGAGTCCGACACCGCCTTGATCGCCTCGTCCTGCCCGACCACGCGCGCGTGCAGCGCGTCCTCCATCTTCAGCAGCTTCTCGCGCTCGCCCTCGAGCATCTTCGACACCGGGATGCCGGTCCAGCGCGCCACCACCTCGGCGATCTCCTCCGCGGTCACCTTGTCCTGCAGCAGGGTGAAGCCCTGGGTCTCGGCCTCCTGCGCGGCGGCCAGCTGCTTTTCCAGTTCCGGCAGGCGCCCGTACTGGATCTCGCTCATCCGGGTGTAGTCCTGCTTGCGCTGCGCGGCCTCCAACTCCAGCCGGGCCTGCTCGATCTGCTCCTTGATCCGGGTCGCCCCCTGCACGGTGGCCTTCTCGGCCTTCCACACTTCCTCCAGGTCGTTGTACTCGCGCTCCAGCCCGGCGATGTCGGTTTCCAGATCCGACAGGCGCTGTTTCGATTCGGCGTCCTTCTCCTTCTTCAGCGCCTCGCGCTGGATCTTGAGCTGGATCAGCCGGCGCTCCTTGCGATCGAGTTCCTCGGGCTTGGAGTCGATCTCCATGCGGATCCGGCTGGCGGCCTCGTCCATCAGATCGATGGCCTTGTCGGGCAGCTGGCGGTCGGCGATGTAGCGGTGCGACAACGTGGCGGCGGCGACGATCGCGGGATCCGTGATCTCGACGCCGTGGTGCACCGCGTAGCGCTCCTTGAGTCCGCGCAGGATCGCGATCGTGTCCTCGACGCTCGGCTCGCCCACGAATACCTTCTGGAAGCGGCGCTCGAGCGCGGCGTCCTTCTCGACGTACTTGCGATACTCGTCCAGCGTGGTGGCGCCGATGCAGTGCAGCTCGCCGCGCGCCAGCGCCGGCTTGAGCATGTTGCCGGCGTCCATGGAGCCCTCGGCCTTACCGGCGCCGACCATGGTGTGAAGCTCGTCGATGAACAGGATGATCTGGCCCTCGTTCTTGCCGAGATCGTTGAGCACCGCCTTCAGCCGCTCCTCGAACTCGCCGCGGAACTTGGCGCCGGCGATCAGCGCGCCCATGTCCAGGCTCAGCAATCGCTTGCCGCGCAGCCCTTCCGGCACCTCGTTGTTGACGATGCGCTGCGCCAACCCCTCGACGATCGCGGTCTTGCCCACGCCCGGCTCGCCGATCAGCACCGGGTTGTTCTTGGTGCGCCGCTGCAGCACCTGGATGGTGCGGCGGATCTCCTCGTCGCGGCCGATCACCGGGTCGAGCTTGCCGGCCTCGGCGCGCGCGGTCATGTCGATGGTGTACTTCTCGAGCGCCTGGCGCGCCTCCTCGGCGTTCTCGTCCTGCACCTTCTCGCCGCCGCGCATCGCGTCGATGGCGGCGCCCAGGCGGGCCTGGTCGGCGCCGGCGGCCTTGAGCGCGCGACCGGCCTCGCCGCCGTCCTCCAGCGCCGCCAGCAGGAACAGCTCGGAGGCGATGTAGGCATCGCCGCGCTGCTGCGCCAGCTTGTCGGTGACGTTGAGCAGCCGGCCGAGGTCGTTGCCGACCGAGATGCTGCCGGCCTGGCCGGACACCTTGGGCAGCTTCTCCAGGATCTCGCCCAGCCGTTCGCGCAGCAGCGGCACGTTGACCCCGGCCTGTCCCAGCAGCGGCCTGGTCCCGCCGCCGGACTGGTCCAGCAACGCCACCAGCAGGTGCACCGGCTCGATCAGGTTGTGGTCGCGCCCGACCGCCAGCGACTGGGCGTCGGCGATCGCCTGCTGGAAGCGCGAGGTGAGCTTGTCCATCCGCATCGGGTGGTCCTCCGGAATGTGCGGGGCGCCCGGGGATGTCCGGCGGGACGCCGTGATGTCCCGTCAATGCGGGTCGCGCCCCCCGGATTCAAGTCGCGGACCGGCCCCACGGGCCCTGCCCCCCGGCGCGTTCCCGGCAGCCCGGCCATGAACCGTCTACCACTGTTCGAACGAACGGCCCGAAGACAGCGGGGCCATCGGGCGGGGGTGGCGCCGCAAGTCGCTCCCCGATACTCGCTTGGTTGCGACGCCACCCCCGCCCGATGGAGCGACATCACCGGCGCTTTCAGAAGAGCAGGAGCCGACGCGGCTGAATCCGTGGCCGCGACCCCCGCTCTCCAGTCCGATCGCCACAACGTCCCCAGCGGGCCGGGGGATGCGTGACAACCAAGCGAGTATCGGGGAGCGACTTGTCACGTAGCCCCCGGCCCGCCCCCGGGCTTTTCTCGGCTACCTGACGACCTGCACCCACACTGTCGACCCGCTTCGCGATCGAATCGCCAGAAGCACCTGGCGTCATCGGACCGGGCGGCCGGTGCGTCAATCCAGCGGCGCGGGCTGGATGATCTCGACCCAGTAACCATCGGGGTCCTTGATGAAGGCGATGCTCTTCATGCTGCCGTCGGACAGCCGCTTCTGGAACGGCACGGCGAGCGCCTCGAAGCGCGCGCAGGCAGCGCGGATGTCGGGCACGCTCACGCAGATGTGGCCGAACCCGCGCGGCTCGCTGTTGCCGTCGTGGTAGACCGGCCCCTCCTGCGCCTCGGTGCCGTGGTTGTGGGTCAACTCCAGCACGCCGCGCTGCTGGGCCAGCCACTCCCGGCGCGCCTCGTCGGCGTCGGGAAGCGCGGCGGCGGCGTCCACCAGCACCAGGAAATACAGCGAGAAACCGGCCTGCTCGAAATCCACCTTGCGCGCCAGGGTGAAGCCGAGCACCCGGGTGTAGAAATCCAGCGATGCCCGCGGGTCCTTGACCCGCAGCATGGTGTGGTTGAAGACGAAGTCGCGGGTGGCGGCATCGCGGTCGGAGGCGACGCCTGGGACTTCGGCGAGTTCGGCACGGGTGCGAACGGTCATGTGATCACTCCTGGGGGGAGGCGCCCATGATCGCCGATTCCGGCACCGGCGGATCGGCGGGCGCATCCACGTCCGCGGGCAGCAGCCAGCCCTCGTAGCGCACCACCCGCCCCAGCAGCGGCAGCACCGCCTCCACCAGGAACTCGTAGCGCTCGCCGTTGGCGCGCTCCCGGCAGCGCACTCCCTCGAACAACCGCGCCGGCAGCGGCAGCAGCCCGAACAGGCGTACGCCCACCGTGTTCCAGAACACCATGCCGTCGTTGACGTGCAGCGCGAAGCGGAACTGCAGCGGACCGCGGCGTTCGACCAGCCGGCCGTTGCGCGCCTGCAGCCGCGACGCCATGCGCATGCCGCCGAAGTCGCGCTGCCAGTGCTCGGCACCGCCATCGGCGACGAAATCGACCGTCAGCGGCACGTCCGCAGCCGCCCGCGGCAATCCGGCGAAGCGTGCGCACAGCCGCGCCAGCGGGCCGGCACCGCCCTGGATCGAAGCGCGCCCGGCGCAGCGCAGTCGGCCGCGGTTGGAATGCAGCAGGCGTACCGCGTCGGGCAGGGTGAAGAACGGCGCGCCCAGCAACTGCTGGTACAGCGTCGGCGCGACCGGGCTCGAGGGCGTGGACATCGGCGGCATCCCTGCGGACGGGCGGGCGCGCAGCATAACCCGCGCTCAGGCCCCGGCCGGCGGCCGGCGCTGCAGAGCCAGCAGGCCGAGCGCGGCGGCCAGCGCCAGGTAGGCGCCCGCGAACTGCCAGACGATGGCCTGGCGCAGTCCGTCCAGCCGCCAAGGCAGGTAGATCGCCCCCTGCGGATGCGCCGAATGGATGATGCCGAAGGCGGTCAGCGCAGCGGCCAGCAGCAGGCAGCAGACCGCGCGCCACGGCCGCGCGTCGATCATCGCCACCAGCATGGTCGCCCACAGCATCGCCGTGATGATGAAGCCATTGCCCAGCACCACGATGGTCGCCAGCTCCGGCAGCCCGTGGCCGTTGCCGGTGGCGTACAGCTCGGCGAAGCGCCCCGGCTCGATCCACGCCGGATTACCCAGCTTGATCGTCAACAGGTAGGCCACCGCCGGCAGGAACGCCAGCGCCACCGCGATCGCATGCTCGCGGCGGGTGTCGTGGAAGGCCTGCACCGCGATGTCGATGCCGACGTAGACGATGATCGGCGCCAGCACCGCCAACGGCAGCCACTGCACCAGCCCGGCGATCAGGCCGAGCATGCCGCCCAGGCCGACGAACAGCCCGGTCAGCAGGGTGTAGCCGCTGCGCGCGCCCATGTGCTTGTAGGCCGGCTGGCCGATGTAGGGCGTGGTCTGCGCCACCCCGCCGCAGGCGCCCGCCACCAGGGTCGCCACCGCCTCGACCAGCAGCACGTCGCGGGTGCGGTAGTCGTCGCCCGCGGCGCGCGCGCTCTCGGCCACGTTGATTCCCCCGACCACCATCAGCAGGCCGAACGGCAGCAGCAGCGACAGGTAGGGCACGGTGGCCGGCAGGCCCTCGATGGCACCGAGCGTCGGCAGCGGCAGCACCGGCACCGGCGCGATCCAGGCCGGCAGCGCGAATCCCGGCAGCGCGCCCGACAGGCCGAGCGCGTAGTACAGCGCGGTCCCGACCAGGAAGGCGAACAGCACCCCGGGGATGCGCAGCGGCAGCCGCCCGCGCGCCACCAGCGCGTACAGCAGCAGGCCCAGCGTCACCAGCCCCACCACCGGCGAGCGCAGCGTTTCCACCAGCGGCAGGAATCCCAGCAGCACCAGCGCCGCGCCGCCGATCGAGCCGAGCAGCGCCGCGCGCGGCACCATCCGGGTGATGGCATCGCCGGCGAAGGACAACACGAACTTGAGCGCGCCCATCACCAGCAGCGAGGCCATGCCGAGCTGCCAGGTGGCGATGCCTGCCGCCTCCGGGTCCATGCCCTGCGCGCGATAGCCGGCGAACGCCGGGCCCAGCACCAGCAGCGCCATGCCGATGCTGGTGGGCGCATCCAGGCCCAGCGGCATCGCGGTGACATCGTCGCGTCCGCTGCGCGCGGCCAGACGCCGCGCCATCCAGGTGTAGAGCAGGTTGCCGACCAGCACCCCGAGCGCGGTGCCGGGGAACATCCGCCCGAACACGATCTCGGCCGGCATCCCGAAGATCCCGATCAGCGCCGCGGCGATGAAACCGAGGATCGACAGGTTGTCGACCACCAGGCCGAAGAACCCGTTGAGGTCGCCGGGGACGAAGAGCGGGGATTGGCGATTGGTGATTCGCGATTGGTCGGCGGGCGGCATCGGCAGCTTCCGGAGTCAGCGGGTACAGGCCGCAATGTCGCGGCGAAGCGAGCGCCGCAGCCGCCGACGCTCTTGCGAATCACCAATCACAAATCACGAATCACCAGTTCCCAATCACCAATCACGAACACCGAATCACGGCCTTCAGAACCGCACCGTGTACTCGACGCCCCAGGTCCGCGGCTCGTTGAGGAAGCCGGTGAGGTTATTGAAGTCGATCGCGCCCACCACCCGCGTGGTGTCGGTGATGTTGCGGCCGAACAGCGCCAGCTCGTGGTCGCCCTGGTTCCAGTTGTAGCCCACGCGCAGGCCGCCCTCCACCATCGACTTGCCGGTGAACTCGATCGACTCGTAGAGGAAGAAGTTCACCTCGCTGCGGTAGGCCCAGTCGGTGAACACGAAGAATTCCCCGTTGTCGCCCATCGGCACGCCGTAGCGCAGGGTCAGCGCATGCACCCATTCCGGCGCCTGCGGCAGGCGGTTGCCGTCGATCAGGTACAGGCCCGAACCCGGGGAGGTCTCCGGGTCGGTCACGGTGCAGCCGCCGCCGCAGCCGGGCACCGCGAGCCCCGCATCCTCGATCTCGGTGTCGTTGTAGCTGCTGCCCAGGGTCACCAGCAGGTGGTCGGTCAGGTAGGCCTCCAGGTCGAGCTCGAAGCCCTGGCCACGGGTCTTGTCGGCGTTGAGCAGCGTGGCGGTGTTTGCACCGCCGCCCACGGCGATGATCTGCTGGTCGTCGACGTCGTAGCGGAACACGTTCAAGCCCAGGCGCGCGCGGCGGTCCCACAGGTCCGCCTTGACGCCGGCCTCCCAGGAGATCGCCTCCTCGGAGTCGGCGGTGGAGACCCCGCCGAACGCCAGCCGCCCCTGGATCGACGGCGCGCGGAAGCCCTTGGCCACGCGCGCGTAGACGTTGACCTCGTCGTTGAGCGCGTAGACGCCGCTCAGGTCCCAGCTGACGTCGTCGACGTCGGTGTCGACCAGGTAAGGCCCGCTGACCGGCGTACCGAACGGCACCGCCTGCAGCACGCTGGCCGAGAACTCCTTCTCGTCCTTCGTGTAGCGCAGGCCGCCGCGCAGGGTGAAGCGCTCGCTGACCTCGAAGTCGCCGGAGGCGAACGCCGCCCAGGCCTTGTTGCGCTGGTCCTGCACCGCCAGGCCGGTCTGCGGGTTGCCCGGCGCCAGCGAGTCGTAGTTGAAACTGTGGATGGTGATGTCCTCGTCGAACCAGAACAGCCCGGCCTGCCAATCGAAACGCCCCCACTCGTTGGACTCGAGGCGGAATTCCTGGGTGATCTGGCGGTGATCGGGCAGGCCGTCGGCGGACTCGGCCGCGAACGGGATGAACCCGGGGCCGTAGTTGCCCTCGCCGAGGAAGGCGGCGCCGTAGCCGCCGTCGATGTCGCCGCGGTTGAGCGACTCGGCGCTCTCGTAGCCGGTGATGGAGTACAGCGTCACCCGCCCCAGGTCCCAGCGCAGCCGCGCGCTGCCGCCCCAGGTCTCCAGGTCGGAGAAGTTCACGCCGTCGGTGCTGACCACGTCGCGATCGAAGCCGGGCACCAGGTCGTTGGTGCCGGGCGCGATGATGTTGGCGCGGAACAGCCGCGCGGTGCCGTTCATGTGGCGCTTGTGCAGATTGAACAGCCCCTCGAAGGCGTCGCCCTCGTAGAGGAACTGCACCCGCGCGGCGGACTCGTCGTAGCCCTCGAACCCGTCGTTGGGGCCGTCGAAGGCGTTGTCCACCGAGTCGTCGCGACGCTGGTACAGCGCCGAGGCGCGCGCCGACCAGCGCTCGGTGAGCGGGCCGCCGTAGGCGCCCTCGAAGTTGAACATGCCGTCGCTGCCGGCCGCGGCCTGGACGTAGCCACCGGCATCCTGCGAGGGCTTGGCCGATTCGAACTTGACCACGCCGGCCGGCGTGTTGCGCCCGAATAGCGTGCCCTGCGGGCCGCGCAACACCTCCACCCGCTCCAGGTCGAACACCGGGAAGCCCTTCAGCAGCGGGCTTTCCTGCACCACTTCGTCGTAGACCAGCGACACCGGCTGCGAGGCGTTGAGGTCGAAATCGGTATTGCCCAGGCCGCGGATATAGAAGCGCGGGAATGCGCGTCCGTAGGAGGATTCGATGTTGAGGCTCGGGACGCGCCCGGAGAGGAAGCGCACGTCGCCCCCTCCGGAGCCGAGCACGTCGAGCTTCTCGCCGCCGACCGCGGTGATGGAGACCGGCACGTCCTGGATGTTCTCCACCCGGCGCTGCGCGGTGACCTGCACCGCGTCCAGGGTGGTGGCGTCGGGTCCGGCCGGCTGCGGGACGGATTGCGCCGCCACGGGCGTGACCATCGCCAACAGGGCGGTGGCGAGGGCGGCGGGAAGCAGGGCAAGGGCGGGGCGCGGGGCGGAGCTCGGCATGGGAGGGCGTCCGGTAGGCGGGAAGGGTCCAGCACGCGGATGTTGCAGCACAGCAACAGCAGGAGCAAATCCCTGTGACAGGGGCCCGCCGAATCCGCGGCCCGGTTGCGGCGCCCGCCACCCCGATGGTCCGGATTTCACCGGTGCCTCCTGGAAGCGAGAGACCCAAAAATGCGGCGCAAGCGTCCCGCGGCCGCTCTCCGGCCAGATCGCCACATCGTCTCCAGCGGGCCGGGGGATGCGTGACAACCAAGCGAGTATCGGGGAGCGACTTGGCACGGATCCCCCGGCCCGCCCCCAGGCGCGTTCCCGGCAGTCCAGGCCGACCACCGTCCACAGCTGTACGAACGAGCGGCCCGAAGGCGCCTGGGGCCATCGGGCGGGGGTGGCGCCGCAAGTCGCTCCCCGATACTCGCTTTGTTGCGACGCCACCCCCACCCGATGGAGCGACATTCGCCGGCGC
>NZ_JACCKA010000095.1 GCF_013425525.1 Luteimonas salinisoli
CGGGGCCGCTGCTGGCGACGCTGGCGCTCGCCTGCGCGGCGGTGGCGGCGTTCGCGCCGGGCAATGTCTGGGAGAACGACCTGTCGCGGCTGACGCCGGTGCCCGAGGCCGCGCTGGCCGAGGACGGGCGCCTGCGCGCCGAGCTCGGCGCCCCGGACGTGCGCTACGTGCTGGCGCTGGAGGCGGGGGACGCCGAGGCCGCGCTGCAGGCGCTGGAACGGCTGCGGCCGGCGCTCGATGCGCTGGCGGCCGATGGCGCCATCGCCGGCTGGGACTCGGCGGCGCGCTACTTGCCCAGCGCCGCCGTCCAGCGTGCGCGCCAGGCGCGCCTGCCCGCGCCCGACGCGTTGCGCGCCGCGCTCGACGAGGCGCTGGCCGGCAGCCCGTTCCGGGCCGATGCCTTCGCGCCGTTCCTGGCCGATGTCGAAACCGCCCGCACCGCCGCGCCGCTGCGGCCCGGCGACCTAGCCGGCACGCCGCTGGAAGCGGGCGTCGCCGGCCTGCTGCTGGAGACGCCGGCGGGCGCCACTGCGCTGGTCACCCTGGGCGGACTGCAGGACCCGGGCGCCGTGGCCGCCGTGGCCGCTACCAGCGAGGCGCGGCTGCTCGACTTCAAGGACGCCTCCGAGGCATTGGTGGCGGCCTGGCGCGGGCAGGTGCTCGGCGCGCTGGCGCTGGCGGCGGTGCTGCTGGCGCTGACGGTGGGGGCGGCGCTGCGCTCGCTGCGGCGGGCGGGGCGGGTGCTGCTGTCGGTGGCGCTGGCGCTGCTGCTGAGCGTGGCGCTGCTGCGCGGGTTCGGGGTGGAGCTCAACCTGTTCCACCTGGTCTCGCTGGTGCTGGCCGCCGGCCTCGGCCTGGACTACGCCCTGTTCTTCGAGCGCGCCGGCGGCGCTGCCGCGGAGCGCCTGCGCACGCTGCACGGGATCCTGGTCTGCGCGGCGATGACCGCGCTGGTGTTCGGCCTGCTGGCGCTGTCGTCGATCCCGGTGCTGCGCGCCATCGGCGTCACGGTGGGGATCGGCGTGGTCGCCAATTTCGTGCTGGCGCTGCTGGTGGCGCGGCCGCCTCCCGAGCCGCTCGCCGCGCCGGCCACGGAGACCGCCGGGTGATCGGCCGCAGCGACATCCTCGCCCTGGTCCCGCACCAGGGTGCGATGTGCCTCTGGGACGAGGTGCTGGCCTGGGACGCGGCGCGCATCCGGCTGCGCACCGGCAGCCACCGCGCGCCGGACCACCCCCTGCGCGGCGATGGCCGGTTGCGCGCGGTGCACCTGTGCGAGTACGGCGCACAGGCGATGGCGGTGCACGGTGGACTGCGCGCGCGCGCGGGCGGCGGGACCGCGCCGCCCGGCTTGCTGGTGGCGCTGCGCGAGGTGCGCCTGCACCTGGGCCGCATCGACGATCTGCCGGGCCCGCTCGAGGGCGAGGCCGAGGCGCTGGCCGAAACCGCCGCCAGCCAGCAGTACGCCTTCCGCGTGCTGCACCAGGGCACGGTGCTCGCCGAGGGGCGCGCCGCGGTGATGTTCGCGCCGCCGGCATAGCGCGTCGGGTTGCCCCGATTCGCTGTGATCGCCGGCGCGTTCCGCGCATGTGGCGGCCGGCACGCGCACTGCTGCACAGAACGCATGGTGCATCCGTCCTAAGGTCGGGCGCGGCGGTGCGGCATCGACGCGCCGCCGCTTTTCAGCGGCCGCACCGCGCGGGCGGTGCGGCGAATCCCCCGCATCCAGGAGTCCAGCATGAAACTCGATGGCCAGAAATGCCTCGTCGCCTACTCGGGCGCGCTGACGATCGGCGTGATCGCCGCGCTGCTCGCCGGCTTCACCGGTGCCGACGGCAACCCTCGCTTCGACACGATCACCGTCCAGCGCATCAACGTGGTCGAACCCGACGGCACCCTGCGCATGGTGCTCAGCAATACCCGGCGTATTCCCGGCATCATCATCAAGGGCCACGAGTATCCGGATTTCACCAACCGCAAGGCTTCCGATACCGCCGGCGCATTGTTCTTCGACGCCGAGGGCACCGAGAGCGGCGGCCTGACCTTCGGCGGGCGCAAGGACGCGGAAGGCAACGTCTCCCGCTGGGGACACCTGAGCTTCGACGGCTACGACCAGGACCAGCTGTTCGCGATCGACGCCCTCGACTACGGCAGCGTCAAGGGCGCGACCATCAAGACCTGGGATACGCCGGACTGGCCGATCCAGGACTACCTGGACCTGCTGACCGAGATCCAGGGCCTGCCCGAGGACGAGCGGCAGCGGCGGATCGACGAATTCAACGCCGATCATCCGCCCGGGGTGGCGCGGATGGCCCTGGGCAACGTGCGCTTCCCCGACGACGAGGTGCAGGACCAGAACCTGCTGCAGTTCCACGACGCCCGCGGCAACCGCCGCCTGAGTGCGACCGTCGAAGGCGCGGCCGGCGACCCGGTGCTGCGGTTCTACGCGGCCGATGGCAGCACGGTGATCGAGGAACTGCCGGACTGATACCGCGGTGCCGCCGCGCGCCGCGGCGGGTTAGCATCGCGGCATGACTGCCAATCCTCCCAGGCGCGCGCTGGTCACCGGCGGCAGCGGCGACATCGGCGGTGCGATCTGCCGGCGGCTCGCCGCCGATGGCCTCCACGTGATCGTCCACGCCAATGCCAACCGCGCCCGTGCCGACGCGGTGGTGGCGGCGATCCGCGAGGCCGGCGGCGGCGCCGAGGCGGTCGCCTTCGACGTCGCCGACGGCGAGGCCGCCGACGCCGCGCTGCAGGCGCTGCTGGAGCACGGCCCGGTGCAGGTGCTGGTCAACAATGCCGGCATCCACGACGACGCGCCGATGGCGGGCATGAGCCAGGCGCAGTGGCGGCGGGTGATCGACGTCTCGCTGCACGGCTTCTTCCACGTCACCCGGCCGCTGCTGCTGCCGATGGCGCGCACCCGCTGGGGACGCATCGTCAGCGTGTCCAGCGTCGCCGCGGTGCTCGGCAACCGCGGCCAGGCCAACTACGCGGCGGCCAAATCCGCCCTGCACGGCGCCTCGCGCTCCCTGGCGCGGGAGATGGCCTCGCGCGGCATCAGCGTGAACGTGGTGGCGCCGGGCGTGATCGCCGGGTCGATGGCGGCCGGGGCGTTCGCGCCGGAGCAGGTGAAGCAGCTGGTCCCGGCCGGGCGCGTGGGCGCCCCGGAGGAGGTCGCCGCGCTGGTCGCCTTCCTGTGTTCGGACGCCGCCGGCTACGTCAACGGCCAGGTGATCGGCATCAACGGCGGCATGGGCTGACGCGATCGCGGGCACTGCCTGGGGGCGGAAATCCCGGCCCGGTTCCGGCCGCGGCATGCACGCCGGCTTCAGGCGATCGGGGCGATAATCGGTCCGGCACCGAACCCCGAGGACATCGCCATGCGCGCGCTCCGCCTGTTGCCCCTGCTGTTGGTCGTGCTGGCGGTCGCCGCCTGTGCCAGTTCCCACGTCCTCACCGGTACCCCGCGCCCGCCGATCGATCCGGCCCAGGTGCGCATCTACCATGGCCCGCCGCCCGGCGGCTACGAGGAGATCGCCATCCTCGAGACCAGCAGCGGCGCGTTCACCTACGGCGACCAGAACAAGACCGATGCGATCCTGCGCAAGCTGCGCGAGGAGGCCGCCAGCCTCGGCGCCAACGGGGTGCTGTTCCAGGGTACCGCCGACGGTTACGGCGGCAGCGGCGTCAGCGTCGGCGCCGGTGGCGGCCGCGTCGGCGGCAGCAGCTTCGGCGGCGCCGGGGTCGGGGTGAACATCAGCCCACGGCAGAAATACGCCAGCGGCCTGGCCATCCACGTGCCGAACCCGCCGCCCGAGACCGCGCCGGGCACGCCGCCGCAGGAGTGACGGCCGCGGGAGTCGCGCGCGGGCCGCGTTGCCGCTCCTCCGACCGCTGCCGCACCATCCCCCGTCCGTAGAGCGGAGCTTGCTCCGCTGCTCTCGGCTCCGGAGCCCATGCAGCCGAGCAAGCTCGGCTCTACGGGGGAGGGGTGACGCGTCCTGAGGAAACGGGCAGGTGCACCCCACGCGGCGTACGGCCGGCGAACAGGCTCAGCAGCGGCCCGGTCATGACCGTGGTGGCGATCGCCATCACCAGCAGCATGGTGAACGCCTGCGGCCCGATGATGCCGGCATCCAGTCCCACCTTAATCACGATCAGTTCCATCAGCGCGCGCGCGTTCATCAGCGAGCCCACCGCCAGGCTGTCGCGCCAGCCCAACCCGGCGATGCGCGCGCCTGCCGCACCGCCGGCGATCTTGCCGATCACCGCCGCCGCCAGGATCAGCCCCATCGCTCCCAGCCCGGCGCCGACGAAGGCGTCCCCGGTGGTGCCGAGCCCGGCCAGGGCGAAGAAGATCGGCATCAGCACGATGATCGCCAAGTGCTCGATGCGCTCGATCAGGGTAGCGAGCAGGCGGTCGTCGCGCGGCAGGCAGGCACCGAACAGGAACGCGCCGAACACCGGGTGCAGGTGCAGCCACTCGGTGGCCGCGGCGCATGCGAACGCGCCGATCAGCAGCGCGGCGAGCATGAACCCGGCGGGCCGGCCGTCGGCCGCGTGCCGCCGCAGCAGCCAGGCGTACAGGGGGCGCAGGGCGCCGAAGACGATCGCGGACAGCGCCACCAGGCCGGCCGCGGAGCGCAGGAATCCCGCGTAGCCCTCGCCGGAGCCGATCAGCGCGACCACCAGCGCCAGCAGGATCCAGGCCAGCACGTCGGCGATCGCCGCCGAGCTCAGCGACAGCCGCCCCAGGCGGCTGTGGGTCATGCCGCGCTCCTTGAGGATGCGGGCCAGGATCGGGAAAGCGGTGATCGACATCGCCGCCGCCATGAACAGCGCGAACGGCCAGAACCCGACCCCGGCCGGCGCCAGCTGCGGATGCAGCACCGGCGAGACCGCGATGCCCAGCGCCATGGGCAGCAGCACGCTCAGCACGCCGACCCAGCCGGCCGCGCGCAGCTGCGCACGCACCCCCTCGGGCGCGCGCAGTTCTGCGCCGACGATGAACATGAACAGCACCAGCCCGAGCATCGACAGCGAGGACAGCGCCGACAGGGATTCCGGCGCGAACAGCCGTGCGTGGACGTCGGGGAACAACGCGCCGAACACGATCGGTCCGAGCACGATGCCGGCCGCCATCTCGCCGATCACCGCCGGCTGCCCCACCAGCCGCAGCAGCAGGCCGCAGCCGCG
Source organism: Luteimonas salinisoli (assembly GCF_013425525.1). GTDB lineage: Bacteria > Pseudomonadota > Gammaproteobacteria > Xanthomonadales > Xanthomonadaceae > Luteimonas > Luteimonas salinisoli. The sequence goes on from NZ_JACCKA010000095.1 coordinate 5,203, forward strand.
CGCGGTGGCGAGGATGACGACGAGCTGGAGCAGGAGCGGCGACTCGGGCATGCGGGATCCGGCGGCGGCGTATCGGAGAGGCGGGACGGCGGTGCCGTCCGTCCCGCGGCGAATGATGCCTGATCCTCCCGGGCTTTCCGCTCAGGCCGCGTCGGCGTACCACAGTGCCGCGAGGGACGCCGGAATGCCGGGCCCGTCGTCGAGCAGCGCGTCCAGGCCGTGGCCGTCGAGTCCGGGATGGTCGCCACGCGCCCGCGCCAGGATCTCCGCGGCCAGCCAGCGCATGCGCGCGACGTTGCCGGCGATGCGCGCGGCGAAGGCGTCGTCCTCCAGCCGGTCGCCCAGGGCACGGTTCATCTCGTGGAACCAGTCGATGCGGAACTGGTCGAGCAGCCGCGCCGCGGGCGGGGCCGCGCCCGCGTTGCGCGCGCCCCAGTCGTGCAGCAGCGGCTGCATGGCGCGGTTGAGCGCGCTGCCGGCGGCCAGCTCGCCCCGGAGCCGCCCGAGCATCGCAAGGTCGGTCAGCCGTCCTCCGAAGAACAGCGGCGCCAGCAGCGCCCAGTAGAAGGTGTAGTCCCAGATCACCTTGATCGGCATCACCCGCTCGTCGCCGAACAGCGGGTACTGGTCCTGGTAGAGCGTCATCGTGTTCTCGTAGAACGAGAAGTACAGCTGCTGGTAGATCCCGGCGTAGGGCGCGAACGCCTTCCCGGCGCGGTCCTTCTCCACCAGGTCGCAGACATAGGTGTTGGCGATGGCGATGAAGTCGCTGCCGGGGGAGTAGAACGGATCGAGAAACAGGCCGGCCTCGCCGGTCAGCGCCCAACGGTCCGCCGAAAAGACCTCGCGGCAGCCGTAGGAGAAGCCGCGCAGGAACAGGAAATCCTGCAGCGCATGCGCCTGGAGTGCGGACGCCACGGCCGGCTGGTGTTCGCGCAGCCAGGCCATCGCCCGCTCGTGGGTGTTCATGGTCTCGAGCGGGTGCATCTTCGCATCGCAGACGATGCCCAGCGAGTGCGAGCCGGAAGCCAGCGGGATCAGCCAGAACCAGTAGCCAGGCCCGCACATGTGGTTGGTCGAGCGCCAGCGGTCGGGCGGCGTGCAGCGCCGCAGCCAGGCCGGGTCCGTGGACCAGGCGTTGGGGTCGACGTGCCCTTCCACCCGCCACCACACCGCGTTGGCGTCGTGGTCGTTGGCCTCGGCCAGGCCGAGCTTGCGCTTGAGCAGTCCGGCGCGGCCGCTGGCGTCGACCACCCAGCGCGCGACGAGCGTCGCCGCGGTGCCGCCCCGCTCAAAGCCCACCCGGTGGGGCGCATCGTTGCCCGTCTCGGCCATCTCGATGCTGCGCACCACGGCGCCGTCGCGGAAGTCGGCGCCGAGCGCGCGCGCGCGCTCGCCGAGGAAGTTCTCGAAGCGGCCGCGGTCGATCTGCCACGACGGCGTCGGCAGCAGGCGGCTGACGCCGAGCTCGGTGCAGGCATCGATGTCCTCTCGCCCTTCCGAAAAGAAGAAGCGGAAGCCGAACTTGCGGATCTGCTCGTCGTCCAGGTGCGCGCGCAGCCCCAGCACGTCGGCGAAATAGTGGGCGCCGATCTCCACCGTCGACTCGCCGACCTTGTGCGCGGCCTCGCGCACCGGATGCGCGCGGCGCTCGAGCACCGTCACCTGCAGGCCGGGGTCGCGCCGCAGCAGCTGGATCGCCAGCGTCAGCCCCGCGAGCCCGCCGCCCAGGATGAGGACGTCCGTGTCGGTGGCGGCGGCGCTGCGCTGCATCGGTCAACCTGCCTGCTGCGGATCCTGGGGGAGGCGTCCGCCGGCGGGGTCGTCCGGATCGTCGATCACCGGGGGCCGCGAGCGGGTGAGCCGCCAGGTGCGCAGGAGATCGCCCCGGCCGACGACTTGTAGCACGACGTGCGATGTGATGCCGTACAGGTCGCGCCACAGGCGGAAGTGGCTCTTGCGGAACTGCTCCGCGGAGTCGGCGCAGGCGTAGCGCGATTCCACCGGCATCGAGACCACTCCGGCGCCGGCGTCGCGCGCCGCCGAGATCAGCATCTGCGCCTCGAACACGAAGCCCTCGCCGGGCACGTTCTCCAGCGCGCAGACCCGCGCCGGGTACAGCCGCTGGCCGCTCTGCGAGTCGACCAGGCGGAAGCCGCAGCCCAGGGCGATGCCCCAGTCGCCGAAGTCGTTGCCCAGGCGCCGGTACCAGGGCTGGCGGCCGCGCTTGCGCAGCCTCGCGCCGATCACCACGCAGCCGGGGTGGCGGTTGCCGCAGTCGATCAGGCGCGGGATATCCTCGGCCGAGTGCTGGCCGTCGCCGTCCATGGTCAGCACCGCTTGCGCGCCCTGGCGCAGCGCTTCGCGGAAGCCGTCGCGCAGCGAGGCGCCCTTGCCCATCCGCACGGGGTGGCGGAGCAGGGTCACCGGCAGGTCGGCGATGCAGTCGGCGGTGCCGTCGTCGGATCCGTCGTCGATCAAGATCACGCGGTCGCAGCGGGCCAGCGCGCCCTCGGCCACCTCGCGGATGCGCAGCGATTCGTTGAGCGCCGGGATCACCACCGCGACGTTGCCGCGGTGCAGGCGGGGAAGCAGTTCAGCCATGGGCGATCTCCACGCGCAGCGCGCGGCCCGGGCCGGCATCGAGCAGCGCCAGGTCGCCGCCGCCGGCGAGCGCATCGAACAGCGGCAGCATCGGCGCCATCGCGTTGTCGTGGCGCAGCGCGGCCAGGCGGCCGCCGCCGGGCGTGGTGGACGCGTCGACGAGCCTGGCGCGCAGCCGCGTGCCGGGCCCCTCGCGCAGCAGCACCAGGGCGCCGCCGAGCAGGCCGTGGCTGGCGGTCATCGTCGCCAGCGGGCCCGGGGCGGTGGTGTCGTAGGCGGCGAGCAGCACTGCTGGGGCGCCGTCGGCCAGCTGCACCATCGCCTCGAGCAGGGCCTCGGCGAAGGTGGCGCGCCCGGCACTGATCGCGGTGGTGGTGGCCATGCAGCCGGTGCCGATGGTCCAGTAGCCGGCGGCGGCGTTGTGCACCGAGTTGTGGAAGCGGATCGGCGAGATCGCCCGCGGATCCTCGGCCAGGGTGCGGCACATGTAGTCGGTGATGGCGAAGTCGCCGTGTCCGGAGGCGAAGACCGACGGCAGCGCCGCGGGATCGTGCGCGGCCGCCTCGCAGGCGGCCATCGCCACTTCCAGCGCTACCGCCACCGACTCCGGCGCGCGCCGGCGCTCGTTCGGGGCGAGCAGCCGCGGCGCCGGCCGCCGCGGCGCGTCCGTTTCGAGCGCCCCGCCGGCGACGTAGCCGCGCGCCGCCTGCCACGACGGCAGCCCGTCGCTCCAGAAGCCGATGCCGGCGATGCTCGCACCGATGGCGCTCATGCGGCACCGAACAGCAGCGCGCAGTTGTTGCCGCCGAAGCCGAAAGAATTGTTCATCGCGTAGCGGATGCGGGCGCGGGCATTGTCGAGGCGGATCTGCGGGCCGCAGGCGGAATCGCGCGCGCTGCTGTTGAGGGTGCCGGGCAGCAGCCCGTCGGCGAGCGCGATCAGCGCGAACACCGATTCGACGATGCCGGCGGCGCCCAGGGTATGGCCGGTCCAGCCCTTGGTCGAGCCGGCGTGCAGGCCGTCGCCGAACAGTGCGTCGACGGCGCGCGCCTCGACCGCATCGTTGGCCGGCGTGGCGGTGCCGTGCAGGTTGAGATAGCCGACCGCATCGGCGTCGACTCCGGCGCGCTGCAGCGCATCGCGCATCGCCAGGCGCGCGCCCAGGCCCTCGGGATGCGGCGCCGACATGTGGTGGGCGTCGCTGGACTCGCCATAGCCGCGCAGCAGCAGTGCGGCATCGTCGCCGCGCTCGAGCACCGCGAAGCCGCCGGCCTCGCCGAGCGACAGCCCGTCGCGGGCCGGATCGAACGGCCGCGCCGGTTGCGCCGAGACCAGACCCAGCGAGTTGAAGCCGAACAGCACGCTGCCGCAGAGGGTGTCCACGCCGCCGACCAGCGCCGCGTCGACGATGCCGGCGCGGATCAGCCGCGCCGCCTGCGCGAACACCTTGGCGCTGGACGAGCAGGCCGTGGCGACGGTGATGCAGGGGCCGCGCAATCCGGCGGCGTGGCGGACGAAATCGCCCAGCGAATGCGGCTGGTGCACGATCGGGCGCGCCAGGTCGGCGGGAAAGCGGCCATCCTCGAGCCGGGCGTAGGCGTCCTCGGTGGCGCCGATGCTGGAGGTGGAGGTGCCCACCACCACCGCCACGCGCGCGGCGCCATGGCGTTCGCGCACCGCGGCCACCGCGTCCATCAGCCCGTCCTGCTGCAGCGCCAACCAGGCCAGGCGGTTGTTGCGGCATTCCCAGTTCCCGGCCCCGGCGGGCAGCGGCGCCTGTTCCAGGCCGTCCACGCGGCCGATCCAGGTCTCGAGCGGATCGCTGCCGAAATCGTTGCGGCGCAGCCCGCTGCGGCGTTGCTCCAGCGCCTGGGCCTGGGCCGCCCTGCCGCGACCCAGCGCGGTGGTGGCGGTGAAGGCGCGGATCGCCAGCGCCGGGATCGGGGACGACGACATCGACTGGGCGGGGCTCCGTGCCGGAAAGGCCGGGCAGTATACGAGCCGCGACAGGGCTAGACTGTGAACCGTCCGGCCCCGGAGCGCCCGTTTGGCCAGCCGTCTCGCCCACCGCATCGGCCTGTTCATCGACCGCGACGCGCTGCACGCGCTGGCGGTCGCGGCCGCGGCGTGCGCGCTCAGCCTGGGGCTGGTGTACCTGGCGTACTTCGTCCACGTGCTGCGCGTGGCGCGCACCGCGCCCTGCCTGCCGGGCCGCGGCGACTGCGTGCTGGTGTTCGGCAAGCACGCGCCGGGTGGCCGCATCGACGCCGATTTCGAGGCGCGCCTGGCGCGCACGATGGCGCTCTGGCGGTTGCGCCCGCCGCGGCAGGTGGTGCTGCTCGGCGGTGGCCCGCCGGGCGTGCCGACCGAAGCCGAACTCGCGCGCGGCGCGCTGCTGGCGCTCGGCCTCGCCAACGATGCCCCGCTGCAGTTGGAGTCGCAGTCGCGCGACACCCTGCAGAACCTGCGCAACGCGCGCGAGATGCTGCGCGCCGACATCGCCCTGGGCACGGTGACCTTGCTCAGCAGCCGTTACCACCTGGCGCGCTGCGCGCTGCTCGCCCGCCAGCTCGGCCTGGAACCGGAGCTGTGCGCGGCCGAGCCGCAGTGGCGCTGGCGCCCTGTCGCGCTGTGGCGGGTGGCCGCCGAGGCGGCCTATGTGTGCTGGGCGGACATCGGCTCGCGCTGGGCGCGGCTGATCCGGCACCGGCGGATGCTGGCGCGGGTGAGCTGACGCGCGGCCACCGGAGGATCCGACCACGTCGCGGGCATCGGAGTCCCGTAGAGCCGAGCTTGCTCGGCTGTGCGGACCGGTGGTGGGCTCCGGAGCCGGGCGCAGCGGAGCAAGCTCCGCTCTACGGGGCAGGTTGGGGGGCCACGTTGCGGGCACTGGAGGGTTGGGCCGCCGTTGCGGGCTCCGAGGCCGGGCGCAGCGGAGCGAGCTCCGCTCTACGGCTGCAGGCAGCGCGCGAAGAAGGATTCCGTCAGCCGGTAGCGGTGCAGCGCGTCCTTGCCGCGCAGGCCGTGCTTGGCGCCCGGGTAGGTCATCAGCTGGAACGGCACGCCGGCCTGCTGCAGGGTGCCCATCAGCTTGGTGGAGTTGGTGAACAGCACGTTGTCGTCGGCCATGCCGTGGATCAGCAGGAGGCTGTCGGGGCGGATGTTGCCGGCGTGGGTGAACACGCTTGCCTCGCGGTAGCCCGCGATGTTGGCAGCGGGCAGGTGCATGTAGCGCTCGGTGTAGTGGGTGTCGTACAGCGCCCAGTCTGTGACCGGCGCGCCGGCGACGCCGCAGGCGTAGGCATCGGGCGCCTTGCCCAGCAGCATCAGGGTCATGTAGCCGCCGTTGGACCAGCCGTGCACGCCGATGCGCGCGCCGTCCACCCAGGGCTGCGCACGCAGCCATTCGACGCCGGCCACCTGGTCCTCGACCTCCACCGTGCCCTGCCGTTCGTACAGCGAGCCGCCGAAGGCGGCGCCGCGGCGCGGGGTGCCGCGATTGTCCAGCGTGAACACCGCATAGCCCCGCTGCGCCAGGTATTGATTGAAGAAGGCGTCGGCGCGGCCGGGCCAGCTTTCCAGCACGGTCTGCGCCGCCGGCCCGCCATAGACGAACACCACCACCGGGTAGCGGCGCGAGGCGTCGAAGCCGGCGGGCCGGATCAGGCTGTAGTGCAGCGGCGTGGTGCCGTCGGCGGCGGGCAGGGTGCCGAACTCGGTCGGCAGGTGCGCATCGCGATAGGGCGCGTAGGGGTGCCCGGAGTCGTCGAGGTCGTTGTCGACCAGAGCGGCGATGCGGCTGCCATCGGCGCGGAACAGTTCCAGCTGCGGCGGCGTGCGGGTGTTCGACCAGCGGTCGACGTAGACGCTGGCGTTGTCGGCGAAGGTGGCGTCGTGCATGCCGGGCGCCTGCGACAGGCGCTGCGGCTCGCCGCCGGCCAGCGGGATCATGTAGACGTGGCGTTCGGTCGGCGATTCGCGACCGGCGCTGAAGTACACGCGTCCGGCGGCCTGGTCCACGGCCAGCAGTTCGTCGACCGGCCAGTCGCCGGAGGTCAGCGGGACCAGCCGGCTGCCGTCCTCGGCGGCGAGGTAGAGATGCTCGAAGCCGCTGCGCTCGGAGCTCCACAGGAAGCGCCCGTCGTCGAGGAAGCGCAGGCTGTCGTGCAGCGGCACCCAAGTCTTCGAGGTTTCGGCCACGAGGATCCGCTGCGCGCCGGTGGCGAGCGTGGTTTCGACCAGCTCCAGCCGGCGCTGGTCTCGCGACTGGCGCTGGAAGGTCAGCCGCTGCGGGTCGCGCCAGTCCACCCGCGCCAGGTAGATGTCGGGATCGTCGCCGAGGTCGATGCGCAGCGGCTCCGCCGGGCCCATGCGCGTCTGCAACCGGACCTGGCGCTGGCCTTCGGCGGTATCGATGGTGCCTTCGCGGGTCGGCGGCGGCCCGGCATCGGCCAGCCGCGCGACCCGCAGCTCGACCAGGACGTTGGGATCGCCGGCTGCGGGGTAGCGCTGCTCCACCATCTCGGTACGGTCGGCGTAGAGCTCGTAGCGCTTCTGCACCGGCACCGGCGACTCGTCGATGCGGGCGTAGGCGATCGCGGAGTCGTCCGGGGCCCACCAGTAGCCGGTGTGGCGGCCCATCTCCTCGTCGGCGACGAATTCGGCAACGCCGTTGCCGATGGTGTCCGAGCCGTCGTCGGTGAGGCGGATCTCGCGGCCGCTGGCGAGGTCGATGATCCAGAGATTGCGGTCGCGGATGAAGCTGACGTAGCCGCCGCGCGGGGAGATCTTCGGGTCGGTGGCGAAGCCGCCGCCATCGGTGAGCCGGCGCACGGCGTCGGCGCCGCCCCGGGTCAGGTCGTAGAGGTAGAGTTCGCCGCCGAGCGGGAACAGCAGCCGCTCCGCATCGGGTGCCCAGTGGTAGTCGACGATGCCGGACAGGCCGGCGATGCGCTGGCGCTCGCGGCGCGCCTTTTCTTCGTCGCTGAGGGTCTCCTCTCCGGGCAGCACCACGCGTGAGTCGACGAGCATGCGGGTCTGGCCGCTTTCGATGTGGTACTCCCAGAGGTCGAGGCGGTTGCGGTCCTCGTCCTTGCCGCGCAGGAAGGTGACGCGCGAGCCGTCCGGGGCGATCTTGGGACGGGTCAGGGTCGGGCCGGAAAGCGCGGCGTCGCCGGTGATGGCCTCGAGGGTGAGCTTGCCGGTTTCGGCGGTGGCGGCGGTGCTGGCGAGCATGAGGACGGCGGTGGCGAGCAGTGGTCGCATGGTGTCTCCCGGCGGGCGCGAACGCCAAGTGTAGAGCCGAGCTTGCTCGGCTGCGCGCTCTCGGAGCGGGAGCAGCGGAGCAAGCTCCGCTCTACGAGGCGAGCCGGGCGGCGAAGGCGGACCGGGGGCGATGTCGAATGGAGCCCCGTAGAGCCGAGCTTGCTCGGCTGCGTAGTCTCCGGAGCCGGGAGCAGCGGAGCAAGCTCGGCTCTACGAAGGCATCGATGCGGCCATCTCGAGCGCCGGCGACCGGCCGCCCTCAGCCGCGCGGCGGCGCCTTGCCGAACAGCAGTCGGCGCTCTTCCTCGCCGAGTGGCTTGCCGGCCTCCGGGTTGACCTGGCTGGTCAGCGCGTACGCGCGCTGCGTCGCCGGGCGTGCCGCGATCGCGGCATGCCAGCGCCGGACTTCGGCATAGGGCTGCAGGTCGAGCGGCGCCTTGTCGTAAGGGTCGATCCACGGATAGCTGGCCATGTCGGCGATGGTGTAATCGTCGCCGGCGATGAAGGCCCGGCCGGCCAGACGCTTGTCCAGCACGCCGAGCAGGCGCTGCGCCTCGTTGGTATAGCGCTCGATCGCATAGGGGATCGGGTCGGGCGCGTACACGTTGAAGTGCCCGTATTGCCCGGTCATCGGCCCGAGGCCGCCCATCTGCCACATCAGCCACTGGTCGACCTCGACCTTGCGGCGCACGTCCGCGCCGAAGAAGCGGCCGGTCTTGTTGGCGAGGTAGAACAGGATCGCGCCGGATTCGAACACGCTGATCGGCTCCCCGCCATCCGCGGGCGCGTGGTCGACGATCGCCGGCATCTTGTTGTTGGGCGAGAACGCGAGGAAGCCGGGTTCGAACTGGTCGCCCTTGCCGATGTTCACCGGCTTGATGCGGTATTCGAGCTCCGCCTCCTCGAGGAACAGGGTGATCTTGTGGCCGTTGGGGGTGGGCCAGTAGTAGAGGTCGATCATGGTCGGGCGCTCCGTGCGGGAGGACACGATTCTAGGCCCATGGATACGGCCCGGCTGCCCCCGCTTGCGGGCCGCTGTGTTGCAGCGCCCAGGTGGCCGGAGGCGACATCGGCGGAAAGGCCGGGGCGGCCGGCGTGGCGGCCGGCGCGCCCCGGTGGAGGAAGCGGCTACTGCGTGGCGCAGTCGACCTTGTGGTCGAAATCGGTACCCGGGGCGACGCGGCTGAGCGCGATCCGCGCGCCTGCGCCGGTACGCAGCGCGAACGGCATGTCGAGTCGGGCGGTATCGGCGCCGGCCGCGCGCAGACACTTGAGCTGCACCCCCAGGCGCGTCCATTCGCCCTGCGGCAGCTTCGCCAGCGCATCGCCGATCGGCAGCGTTCCGACGCAGTCCGGACCGCAGCCGGCGAGCAACGTCGCCTCGCCGTCGGCGGGCAGCGCGTCCACGCGCACGGTCGCGACCACGAACACGTCGCCGTTGGTCTCCCGCTCCAGGTCGAGCGGGGTGTTGGCGCGCAGCTGCACCGTGCCGTCGCCGGACCAGGCGAACGCGCGCGCGCCCTCCTGGATCTCGGTGTTGACCGCGGTCATGTCCAGGCTGCCGTCGGCGGTCCTCGCGGCCGGATGCACGACGTCGGTGGCGCTGTCGTCGGCGCCGACCAGGCGCAGGGTCAGCCCGGTGGTCGCCACGCCGCGCTCGAACCAGGCGTTGCTGCGCGCCGCCTCGGGGTCGACGCCCGGTTCCTCGGACAGCGGGGCGAGGTCGCCGTCGTCGGCGTAGGTCAGGCCGAAGCCAAATGCGAACAGCGGGTCGTAGTCCTCCTGGCCGTGGTTGTTCGCGAACTGGTCGGCGCGGCGCGGCCACGAGTAGCTCAGCTTGCCCTTGAAATCGTGCTGGACGCTGTCGTCGGCGCCGCGCAGCAGCACGTCGGCGACGCCGCCGCCCTCCGAGCCGGGCAGCCATGCGGCGACGAAGGCGTCGGCGGCGTTGATTTCGCGGTTCAGCCACAGCGGCCGTCCGCTGAGGAACACCGCCACCACCGGGATGCCGTCGGCCTTGAGCTTGCGGATCAGCTCGAGGTCGCCGGAGTTGCCGCCCTGGAACATGAGGTCCGGCAGGTCGCCCTGGAATTCGGCATAGGGCTCCTCGCCGAACACCACGATCGCCACGTCCGGCTTGCGCGCATAGTCGCCCTCGACCGCCAGCTCGGCGCGGCCGCCGGCCGCTTCGACCTGCGCCTTCAGCCCGTCCCAGATCGAGTCCGCATTGGGGAAGTCCTCGCGCCGGGTATCCGTGCCTTGCCAGGTCAACGTCCAACCGCCGGCCTGCTTGCTCAGGTCGTCCGCGCCGTCGCCCGCGACCAGCACGCTGGACTTCGGCGACAGCGGCAGGATGCCGCCCTGGTTCTTCAGCAGCACCAGCGATTCGCGCACCGCCCGGCGTGCAACCTCGCGGTGCTCCGGCGCGCCGAGCAGCTCGAACCGGCCGCCGAGCGCACGCTCGGAGGGCTTCGGCTTCTCGAACAGGTTGGCGCGGAACTTCACCCGCAGGATGCGGCGCACCGCGTCGTCGAGGCGTTCCATCGGGATCGTGCCCGCCTGGACGTGCGCGAGCGTGGACTCGTACATGCCCTTCCAGGTGTCCGGCGCCATCGCCATGTCGAGGCCGGCGTTGAAGGTCTGCGCGCAATCGACGTTGGTGCAGCCGCGGACCTGGCCATGGCCGTTCCAGTCGCCGACGATGAAGCCGCCGAAGTTCATCCGCTCCTTCAGCACGTCGGTCAGCAGCGGCCCGTGCCCGTGCATCTTCTCGCCGTGGAAGCTGTTGAACGAGGCCATCACCGCCTGCGCGCCGGCCGCGATCGCCGGCACGTAGCCGGCGGCGTGGATGTCGCGCAGCTGCGCCTGGCTCACCACCGTGTCGCCCTGGTCCTTGCCGTCGCTGGTGCCGCCGTCGCCGAGGTAGTGCTTGACCGAACTCATCACGTGATGATCGTCGAGGAACTCGGGCGTGCCGGGCTTGCCCTGCAGGCCTTCGACGAACACCCCGGCGTAGCTGGCGACCAGCTCCGGATCCTCCGAATAGCCCTCGTAGGCGCGGCCCCAGCGGTCGTCCTGCGGCACCGCGACGGTGGGCGCGAAGGTCCACTCCATGCCGGTGGTGCGCGTCTCGATCGCGGTAATGCGGGCGATCTCGTGCAGCAGCTCCGGGTTGCGGGTGGCGCCGAGGCCGATGTTGTGCGGAAACAGCGTGGCGCCGACGATGTTGCTCTGGCCGTGCATGGCGTCGATGCCCCAGATGATCGGGATCGCCTTGCCGCCGCCGCTGGTGTCCATCGAGGCTTCCCAGAACGCGTCGGCCAGATCCAGCCAGTCCTGCGGCGGGGCGTCGTAGCGGCCGCCCGGATCCGAGCCGCCGCCGGCGAGGATCGAGCCGAGCCGGTACTTGCGCACGTCCTCCGGGGTGATGCTGTCGATGTCGCCCTGGATGATCTGGCCGACCTTCTCCTCCACCGTCATCGTCGCCAGCAGCGCGTCGATCCGGTTCTCCAGGTCCGGATCCGCCGCCAGCGGCCAGTCCACCTCGGGCCACTGGGCGGAATCGATCTCGGCGCTCGGCGCCCCGCCGTCGGCGGTGGGCGGCGATGCGGCCGCGGCGTCGGTGTCGTCGCCGGACGGCGTGCAGCCGGCCAGCGCCAGGGCCAGGGCCAGTACGCCGATGCGCAGGCGCGCGTTCCAGGTCGTGGGCATCAGGGGTGTTCTCCGCGGTGGTGGGCCGGCGGCCCGATGGATGACAGCGTTGTCAAGATGTGGGCAGAATAGCCCCAAGCTGCCGGCGATGCTTGTTGCATCACGGAAAAATGCCGGTGGACCATGCCGGGGACGGCATCGGCGAAGCACCCATGGAGGAAACGCCCCGATGAATCCGTTCCCACCGCCGCGGCACGCGCGCTGACATGCGTGCGCGCGTGCATCTGGCAGAATCGCAGCCGGTCGTGGCCGAGCCGGGACGAGGCAACATGCGAATCCGCATCGAGGACGTGGCCGCCGCCGCCGGCGTGTCGATGAAGACCGTCTCGCGCGTGCTCAATCACGAGCCGAACGTCGCCGAAGCGACCCGGCAGCGGGTCGAGGCGATCGTCGAGCAGCTGCACTACCGCCCGCACCCCTCGGCGCGCACGCTGGCCGGCCGGCGGTCCTACCTGGTGGCGATGCTGTACGACAACCCGTCCAGCAACTACCTGATGGAGGTGGAGCTGGGGGTGCTCGACGCCTGCCAGGCGCACCACTACAACCTGATGCTGGCGCCGCTGGTCTACGACGCGCGCGACATCGTCGCCAAGGTCGAGGCGCTGATCGACCAGTCGCGGCTCGACGGCGTGGTGCTGACCCCGCCGATCACCGACGACCCCGCGCTGCTGCAGCGGCTCGACGAACTGGGCGTGCCGTACGCCAGCATCTCGCCGATGGAGGGGCATCGCCGCATCGGCGTGACCGTGGACGAGCAGAGCGCGGTGGCGGAGATGATCGCGCACCTGGTGCAGCTGGGCCACCGCCGCATCGCCCACATCAAGGGCCATCCGGCGCACGGCGCCAGCGGCTGGCGGCTGGCCGGCTACCGCGAAGGGCTGAAGCGCGCCGGCATCCGCTTCGATCCCGCGCTGGTGGCCGAAGGCGAGTTCTACTTCGACTCCGGCGTCGCCGCGACCGACCGCCTGCTCGACCTCGCGCGTCCGCCGACCGCGATCTTCGCCGCCAACGACGACATGGCCGCCGGCGCCATCTCCGCGATCTGCGAACGCGGTCTGTCGGTGCCTGGCGACGTCTCGGTCTGCGGCTTCGACGACACCCCGATCGCGCGGCACATCTATCCGGCGCTGACCACGGTGCGCCAGCCGACCCGCGACATGGGCAAGCTGGCCGGCATCGAACTGCTCAAGGCGATCCGCGAGCGCGACGCCGGGGCGATGGTGATGGTGCCCTACACCCTGCAGCTGCGGCGTTCGACCGGGCCGGCGCCGACGCGCTGAGTTGCGCGGGGCGAGCCATGGAAGCCTTGCGCGACGGCGGGACGCGCACGGCCGCCGCCGCAAACGCCTTTCAGGCCAGCCCACGGCGGCGCGCCAGCAGGTACAGGCCGTCGGCGGCCAGCTGCTCGGAATGGCGGCGGGTGTCGACGCCGAGAGCGGCGAAGGCGCGGGCGTAGGCGTCGAGCAGCCCCTCGTTGCCGACCAGGTGCAGCGGGGCGCCGGCGGCGGGCGCGCAGGCGGGCAGCAGCGAGCGGACTTCGTGCCCGATCAGCAGGCCCGACAGGTACGAGGCCAGGTGCTGCGGCAGCAGGCCCTCGAACAGAACCTGGGCGCGCGCGCCGAACAGATGGTGCAGCAGGCCGCCGCCGGCGGCGCTGTCGCGCAGGCCACGGTCGAATGCCTCGGTCTCGGCGGTGGCCGTGCCGATGCCGTTGTGGCCCGTGCCCGTGGGCGCCAGTTCCGCCAGGGTGCCGTGCCGGCGCAGCAGGTCGAACAGTTCGCCGGTCATCGCGGTCGCGATCGAGGCGATGCGGCCGTCGTCCGCCGCCACCCACTTGCTGTGGGTGCCCGGCAGGCAGATCGCGTGGCGGCCGCCGCCGAGCCGTTCGAGCAGCGCCAGTACCTGGCTCTCCTCGCCGCGCATCGTGTCGCCGGGATGCGCAGACCTGCGGTCGGCCATTCCGGGGACCAGCCACAGCCGGCGCGCCGGCAGTCGCGCCGCCTCGCCGCCGCAGAGCGCCGCCGCCAGGGCGTCGATGCCGGCGGGACAGGCCACGTACGGCACTTCCTGCCAGCCGTGGCGGCTGCCGACCATCCCGCACAGCAGCACCAGCTCTTCGTCCCAGTCGTCGATGCAGGCGCGCAGCGTCTCCGCGTGGCGGCCGCGACAGGCGGTCGCGCCATCGTCCGAGCGCCGCTGTTCCAGGATCGTGCCGGCGGCGTCCAGGCGATAGGCGCGCAGGCGCGAGGTGCCCCAGTCGACCGCGATCATTGCGCCCGCCGCGGTGCGAGCGTCATGGCAGGGCTTCCAGGCAGGCCTGCCGGAACGCGCACGCGTTCTCTCGCGTGCGCTCGGCCGGCTGCCCGGGGCGATAGAGCTCGCCGCCGATGCCGGCGCCGCTGCAGCCGGCAGAGAGATAGGCGCCGAGCGCGGTCGCGGCGACGCCGCCGACGGCGAACACGGGGACGGGCGGCAGCACCGCGCGCAACGCGCGCACGTGGGCCGGTCCGTAGCTGGAGGCGGGGAACAGCTTGAGCATCTGCGCGCCGGCGTCGAGCGCGGCGAACGCTTCGGTGGGCGTGGCGAAGCCGGCGACCACCTGCAGGCCGCGCGCCACCGCATGGCGGATCAGCGCCGGATCGGCATGCGGGGTGACGATGAAGCGCGCGCCCAGCGCGGCCAGCGCGTCGGCATCGGCCGGGCGCAGCACGGTGCCGCCGCCGATCCAGGCGCGATCGCCGAAGGCGCGCACGGCGCTGCCGATGCTGTCGGCCCAGTCGGGCGAAGTGAGCGGGATCTCGATCGCATCGAACCCCTCGTCCACCAGCGCAGCCACGTGCGCCGGCACCTGCTGCGGCAGGATGCCGCGCAGGATGGCGATCAGCGGCAACCGGAACGGGTGACCGCTCATGCGCGGCGGCGCGGCGCCGTCGACGGGCGGGCGCGCCGCGCGGCACTGCACGAAACGCGACTGCCGATGGGATGCGCCATGGACCCTCCTCCTGGCATGAGCCTGCGGCGGCAGCGGGGCCTGCGCGCCATCCTGCGCCGGACGCCCCGCCGGAACGCCGGACCCGAACGCTCGCCCCGGCGGGGCCGGCGATCCGGCTTTAAGCCTTGCCCGCAAACCTATGTTCGACAAATGAAATTTTCAGCAGATACTATTCCGCCTGCGAATACGTATCATCGGTCGCGCGTCCGCGAACGACGACTGCCGCTCGGGCACGCGCCGCAACCGCATCGCCATCTGGGAGGGTAGTCCGCATGGTCCAGGCGAGCACCAACTGGTCGAACGCCTCGCGTCTGAAGACGCGGCATCTGCTGTTGCTGCTGCACCTGCACGAGCAGCGCAGCGTGCTGCGCGCGGCCGAGGCGGCCTCCATGACCCAGCCGGCCGCCTCCAAGCTGCTGGCCGAGATGGAAAGCGTGCTGGGCGTGAAGCTGTTCGAGCGCCACGCGCGCGGCGTCGAGCCGACCTGGTACGGCCAGGCGCTGATTCGTCGGGCGCGCTCGGCGCTGTCCGAGATCGGCCGCGCCCACGACGAGATCGCGGCGCTGCGCGGCGGACGGATGGGGCAGGCGGCGATCGGCACCGTGGTCAATCCCGGCACCAACCTGGTGCCGCAGGCGGTCGCGCTGGTCAAGCGCGATTTCCCCGACATCATGATCCGCGTGGAGATGGACTACAGCCGGCCGCTGGTGGCCAGGCTGCTCGACGGGCGGCTGGACATCGTGATCGGCCGCATCATGGGCCCGGAAGGCGCCGCCGAGCTGGACTTCGAGCCGCTCGCCGATGAGCCGCACTCAGTGATCGTCCGCGCCGGCCATCCGCTGGCCGGGCGCGAGCGGCTGCAGCACGCCGACCTGGTCGACTACGGCTGGATCCTGCCGCCGGCGGCCAGCGTGCTGCGCGCGAGGCTGGACTCGGTATTCCTGGAGCGCGGCCTGCGGCGGCCGCACAACATCATCGAAACCTCGGCGCTGCCGGTCATCACCAACCTGCTGCGCAGCGGCGACCTGCTGACCGCGCTGCCGATCGAGTCGGTGGCGCCCTACGTGCAGGCGGGCCAGCTGGCCGCGCTGCCGATCGACCTGGGCGTGCGCATGGAAGTCTTCGGCATCGTCCGCCGCCGCGACCAGCAGCTCTCGCCCGGCGCCGAGCGCGTGCTGGAGGCGCTGCGGAGCACGGCGCGGCGGCTGTACGGCGATGCCTTGCCGCCGCAGTTCACTTGAGTGGAACCTGCAGGTTCTCGGGGGATGGCGCCGTAACTCCCGTCCCTGTTATCGCCACTTTCGTGGGTGATAAAGCATAGCAGCGCATTTCACAGGGTATCCCCGGTGCTGATCCACCGTGCATCTCATCCATGGACGCGGCAACTCACTGATCCGGCTACAAATTCCTGGTTTGACCTGGATGGAGCGAAGCTGAATACTCCGTTTTATTGCCCCAGTTCGGGGTCTACTAAGCGTTAGCTGCCAAGGGGAGTTCCGAATGGACTGGCACATTTTTGCAACGATTGCAGCGCCGGTAGTTGCGCTCTTTGTTGGAGCGCTCCTTGACCGAAAGCTTGAGCGCCGGCCTAGATTGATCAGCTTTCTTTCCCATGCCACAGCCGTTCGGGTGAACCCGCCGGATGGGCAGCCATTCAACATCAACTCACATAGCATTGTTGTCCGGAATGCCGGCAGGCTTGCCGCGACAAATTTAAGGCTTGGGCATAACCACCTGCCAGCTGACTTCAGTATTTGGCCGCCATCGGAGCATGTCGTGAATCGCCGAGATGATGGAACAGCAGAGATTGTTTTTCCAACGCTTGTTCCCGGAGAACAGGTCGTGATCACCTATCTCTATCCATCGCCAACTACGTTCAGTCAAATCAACACGTACACAAAAAGCGATAGTGGCTTCGCGCAGATTGTCACGGCTCTCACGGCGCCAATGCAATCTCCAGCTGTCAAAGGCGCTCTTACAGGTCTTGCGACCTATGGTGCCATCATGCTGCTCTACAACCTTTGGCACGGAATTGTCTGGATTCGAGGGCTCACAGTTGGCAGCTAACAATTCATTCAAGCCGACGCGGTAGTTCCTACGGTTCAGTGGACACCCTGATCTCACTTCAGGAGTGTCTTCAATGCCCAAACCAGGTCCCAGAACGCCCTATCGATACAGCGACACCTTCAAAGCCACCGCCGTCCGGTTGAGCCAGCTTCCGGGCGTGGCGGTGCGTGACGTGGCCGAGTCGCTTTACATCCATCCCTTCATGTTGTCTCGTTGGCGCAAGCACGCACGCGAGGGCTTGATCGTGACCAAGGGGATCGAGGTTGACAAGGCGGTAGCGGCCGAGCTCAAGGCGCTGCGGCAGGTGAAGAAGCAGTACGAGCAGCTCAAGCTCGAGCATGCCTTTTAATGAAAGCCATCGCGTTCACTTCCAGTCCAAGGCCGACGTCTTCGCCTTCATCGCACAGCACGAAGAAGCCATGCCGGTGAGAGTGCTGTGCCGCTTGCACCAGGTCAGCCCGTCCGGCTACTACGCCTGGCGGCGCCGACCGGCCAGTCCTCGCGCGATCGAGGACGCGCACGTGCTGGAGAAGATCCGCGCCGTGCATCGCGACGGACGGCAAGCCTACGGCAGTCCGCGCGTGCACGCGGCGCTGCGCCGGCAGGGCGAAATAATCGGTCGGCGCCGCGTCGAACGCCTGATGCGCGAGGAAACCTGCGCGCTTGCTCGGCGCGGCTGTACCGACGGCGACCAGGACTGGCCCGATTCCTCTCCAGCGTGGAGAGCCGGGCGCACCGAGTCGAGACCGGCCGCGCCAACCAGGTCTGGGTGGCTGACGTGACATATCTGAAGGTCCAGGGCCAGTGGCGCTACCTGGCCACGGTGATGGATCGCCACTCCCGTCGCCTGCTGGGCTGGTCGTTGGGGGTCGACCGTACGGTGGCCCTGGCCCGCCGTGCCCTGGCAGCAGCGCTGCGGACGCGCAGGCCGGCCCCGGGGACGGTGCTGCACAGCGACCGGGGCATCGAGTTCCTCGCCCGCGGCTTCCGGCAGCGCCTGGCCCGTGCCGGACTGGTGCAGTCAGCCAACCGGTTGGGTCGCATGAACGACAATGCGCAAATGGAATCTTGGAACAAGTCGATGAAATCGGACATGTACCACCGCCGGACCTTCGACACCGACAGCGCCCTGCGCACCGCGGTCCGCAACTACATCGACTTTTACAATCACCGGCGTCTACACTCGGCTCTGGGGTACCGGTCACCGGTCGAGTACGAGCAATGCGCCTAACCCGCAGGTGTCCAATTTTGCGTAGGAAGTCCCCGCCGCTTCGCGGCGCGGCTTAATTCAGGTGATAGGCGCATCAATGAGCATCACAGCCGCATTGAACCACTTGCCCTCAATTCTCCCGGCAACTGTAATTGCCGCCATCATCATCTTTGTCACAAAAGAGGTGTTTGAGTTCTTTCGCCGGCGTAACGAGAGGGCTAGAAAGCTCTCGGCCATCAAACTGCTTCTCGCCGAGGAAATTGAAAAGAACCACTGGTCCCACACGTCAATGTTCAGAGTGCTTGGCACCATCAAGGAACTATCAGAGGATTTCCCAGAGGCCGAGTATCGGCTACACATTGCGCGTAACGGAACAGAACATGTTCGTGTTAAGCGCGAGCCAGAGGACACTTTCGAGTCAAATCAGTGGATCCCTAAGTTCCACGACGAGCAGTATAAAAAGCTTCTCCCCACGCTAGCGGAGCTCGACAAGGAACTGTTCACTCTCATCAACAGCACTTACTCTGAGCTTGCCGAGCTGACGCATTATCGTGATCTCTTACTGGGCTTCATCGCCGGGGAGGATGCGCCGCCAGGCCCGGATCTAACAAGGTCATTCCTGATTGACTTCGGAGACGAAAAGACTGACTACTTTGCGCATCTCAATGCTGCCTACCTCGCCCTCGCCGGCAAAAAGCTTGAGGGCTGGCGTCTCCGGTGATGCGCCTAACAATTCGTTCAAGCCGAAACCGCTTCGTTACGGCAAAGGCATGGCAGAGAGAGCCTGTCATGCCTTTGCCTCCACTACGCAGTTCGGCTTAACTCAGCAACTGTCTTGTGATCGGACGGCTCAGGCCAGGATTAATCCCTCCGCAAGCAGCTCATCGCGCCGGCGGCCGTTGATGATGCCGAGGAGCTTGCGCATGCAGGCCACCAGCGCGACCTTGCCCAGTTTCCCGCGAGCGCGCAGTTGTTGGTAGTGCGCCTTCATCAGCGGATCCCAGCGCACCGCCGAGAGCGTCGCCATGTACAGGGCCACGCGGACTGGTGCCCTCCCGCGCGCCATCGCCGCCTGCTGCTTCTGCGCCTGGATCAACACGACCACCTGGCCGCGCCGGCGCAACCAGTCGCGCAGCTCCCGCTGCCACAGCGGCGGCGCGACATGCCGGCGCGGGCGGTCGCCGAGCATCCGCGCCATGAGGGCGAGCAGCCGGGCGTCGATGGCATCGGTCTTGGCCAGTTCGCCGGTAGCCCGAGCAAAGTCACGTGCCTGGCGCGGGTTGACTCGGGCGATCCAGAGCCCGGCGTCGCAACAGGCCTCGAGCAGGGGCTCCTCGTAGCCACCGGTCGCCTCTACGACGGCCCGCTCGTTCCCCAGGGCCGCCGTTCCCCAGGGCCGCCAGGCGCTTGGCCAGCTTCCCGATCCCCGCTGGGTTATTGGAGAAGCGCGCCACACCCGTCTGCCCATCCACCGCAAGGTCCAGGTTGGCCTTGCCCACGTCGATTCCTGCTGCCCACATGCCCGTTCTCCGCTAGAGTTGGCCTGTCGAGAGCATCGCGCCTGAGGCCCACGCTTATCGGTTCGAGGGGAAACCTCGATCAACTGTTCGGGCGCAGGGCGCGAGATCCGGCGTGCGGCCCCTGCTGAGTTACGGTGGTGCTGAGACCGAAGCGTTATCGGGCGCGCACGCCGGGCTCTCTGCACCTAGCTAGGGGAAGTTCAAGACATAAGGCGTTAGGCGGCTATGCAATCTCACCTGATGAGAAGGAAGTACGTTACAGGTGGCAGCGTTCCACTTCTGTAACTACCAAGGAGAGCGATCATGACAATCAAACCCGGCCCCAAACCAATTGCCAAATCAACAGGGAAACCTGATAGACGTCGACGTGACAACAAGGACACGCCTGGAAATACGCCCTCTCTCAAACCTCATAAGCACAAGAAGGGCAAATGACGGCGGCAGTCGTTCCTTCAAATTGGGGCCTGACAGTTCATTCAAGCCGACCCTGCTTCAGGGCGAGACCTGATTCTGGCGTCAGGGCCCATAATCAAATAACGTCCGCACTGACCCCACTGCCTGATTCCTTGCCTTGGGCTTGAAGCTCAGTTGGGCGGTGGCGAATCGGGCCAATAGACTTCCCGCAGGCTACTGTCCAGTCGATCGGCCAACTCCTGGAAACACTGCGCCAAGGCGGCTGGCGCTAGCGACAGCTCGGCTATGGGCAGGTCGTCCTGCGGGGAGCGTGGTGCGGTCAGGCAGGCCAGCAGGCGTAGGCGGTCGCGGGTCTGTTGCAGTTCCAGGTGCACTTCTTCGGGCAGTCGGTACTCGCGGGCGCGTACCGTGAGCGAGCGTGGTTCCTTGCTCATGATGTGTTCCTCTAGGCGTGTGAAACGATCCTTGTCCAAGCCTCCATCGATATCAGCGTCGTCTGTCCCTCACCATGGACGATGTGGATCAGCATAGCATAAATAGTCTAATTTGGACTATTCCAATATAGCATCTAGGTTCTGGGGCGTTTCGCATCTTGAGCGACCATGCCCGCCTTCACTCACCGTCCTGAGTACCGCGCGTTGATCGGCGCTTTGAGGGAGGCAAGGCTGAAAGCCGGGCTCACTCAGATCGACGTGGCCGAGGCGCTGAAGACGACCCAGACTTTCGTTTCCAAGGTCGAGCGCGGTGAGCGCCGGATCGACGTCATCGAGTTCGCCGACTTCTGCCATGCCATCGGCATCGACCCGGGGGCGCTTCTGCACGAAGTGATCGGAGCGAGGCCCCGGGCCCGGAGCCGATCTCGTGACCCCGTGTCCTGACAGCGAACCACATCAATCTCGGCCATCGAATGTGGTGGCACTGAGAGATCCCCCTCGTCATCCAAGCCGGTTCCGCTTCGCGGCGCGTCTCGGTGCACACCGATTTGTTCGCAGACCGACTAGGGAAAACAAAGGATGTCAGAGACAAAGCCCTCGGTGTCAACGAACATCAGTTGCATCGATCGCTGTCTCCATCAAGTTGCGCTATCGTCGCGCGGAACGGACGAGATATTCAGGCCTTCCCTAGCAATTCGTTCAAGCAGAACCCGCTTCGCATCATCTTGTACCCGGGTGGTTCCGCGTTAACATCGACCTCGGAAGCGGCCCGGTGCAGATCGGACTAGCTAGGGTGCTAGGCAGTCAGTGGGGTGACAAAAATGCGCTTAAGAAGGGTAATTTGTCTGCCGGTCTTTCTTATCTTTCTTCTTGGCGGAGGTTGCGCTCGGGAAGAATCCGAGAAAATACACGCGCCAGATTCTGGAGAACATCCAGAAGCCGTTTCGAGCGCATTGCCTGAGTCCGGAATCACATACCTGGTTATAGACGAGAAAGTATCCGACACGCCTATCAAGACCCAGATTGAGCAGCAGATCGTCGTCTCTAGCGTCCCAACGAGGGCGGGACTCGAAGATGAAATCTTCAGACGCTATCGCTCCGCCAGGGCTCGCCGTGGCTTCCGTCACCACAACGTCGCGACCAATATCTACATATACGTCTATGGGACCAAAGAGCAGGCCAACGCGGGACAGGGGCTCTGGATTGGAATGATCGCGATGGGCCCGCTGGACAAAGAAGAACCTCGCGTTCTCATCAGTGAGGAGAGATTGGCTGCCCTCTCCCACGTGCCAGAAGAACGTTTTGGTCTCTCTGAGGAAGAGCGCAAGAAGGTTTTTCGCGAGTCGGCTGCGGCCGAAGACAGGGCGACCCGGGAGGCAATGGCGCGCGTTCCTGGCTCGCAGATCATGAAGCAGATCGACATGGAACGAGAACTCGAAGAGAAGTACAAGAATGAACTCGTACGGAAGTACGATCTAACGAATGAGCAGTTACAGGAGATCGTTGTCGAGGCAGCAATGAAGGGGTGGCCATACTGAATGCGAAATTTTTCTGTCTAGAAGCGGCTTGCGACGGACGGAACCTCTCGCCACCGCTAGGAGTTGTGGGTGCCTCCCCATTTAAGCCATCTTCATGTCTCCGAGCGGCTGACTCCAGGATCCAAGGGACGACATGATGGAGGTATTGTTACTTCCCGGGCTCGATGGCACTGCAACGCTGCTCGAGGCCTTTTGTTCTCGTCTCGGCGATCTCGGGGTTGCGGCCCGAGCCATTGCTTACCCGCCGGATCGTGCTCTGGGGTATCTCGAGCTCGAGGCAATCGTCCGAGCTCAGCTTCGCACGTCCAATCCCTTCGTGCTTCTAGGGGAGTCGTTCTCCGGCCCGCTGGCCATCCTCGTTGCTGCGAACGCGCCTGTTGGCCTTGCGGGGCTGGTCTTGTCCACCACGTTCGCGCGAGCGCCGGTGCCTGCACTTTCCCCCCTGGCGCCACTGGTGCGGTTCGCCCCGGTTCGGCCGCCCATGCCACTACTGTCCTGGTCACTTCTGGGGCCGTGGGCCACGCCCGCCCTCAGGTCGCAACTCGCTGCAGCGCTGCGCTCGGTCAGCCCGGCTGCCCTGCGCGCACGAGCTGCAGCGGCCATGCGCATCGATGTCTCGCAGCTTCTGCCGTCCGTGCAGGTTCCCGTGTTGCAGCTCGTGGCCGGCGAGGATCGCTTGCTGGTCCGGTCTGCATCGGAGGAGCTGGCGGCCAGCCTGTCCGACTGCCGCACGGTCGTGGTTGCAGGGCCTCACCTGCTTCTTCAGACTTCCACGGAGGCATGCGCTCAAGAGGTTGCCGCATTCGTGCGAGGCTTGGACCCCGATGATTCCTCCTGTTCGGCCCCGCCTCGCAGGACGCCTCAGGGATGACCGCCGAACGGCAGAAGGGCAGACGATTGAAGAAGACGAAAGAATTCTGGGACAGAAATGCGCCTCGCTACGCCAGGAGCCCGATTCGAGACGAGAAGGCCTATCGGAAGAAATTGACGATCACCCAGGAGTACTTCCGGCCGGACTGGTCCGTGCTGGAGTTCGGCTGCGGCACCGGCAGTACGGCGATCGTCCATGCGCCCTATGTGAAGCGCATCGATGCGACCGACATCTCGGACAGGATGCTGGAGATCGCCGAACGAAAGGCCGCCGAAGCAGGCGTCGAAAACATCAGCTTTCGCCAGGGCACCCTGGAGAGCCTCGCACTGGAGCCGGAAAGCTACGATGCCGTGCTGGGGCTCAACGTGCTGCACCTGCTCGAGGACGTCGAGGCTGCGATTTCGAGAGTGCATGGACTGCTGAAGCCAGGTGGGATCTTCGTCTCCAGCACCGTGCTGATCGATGACATCAATGCTGCTTGGCGAATGTTGATTCCCCTCATGCAGTTCGTGGGTTTCGCGCCCTACGTGAATCGCTTCGGCAGGCAGCAGCTCGTCTCGAGGTTGACCGATGCCGGCTTCGGCATCGATCGCGAATGGCAGCCCAGGAATGGGTCGGTATTCATCGTTGCCAGGAAGCGCTCGTAAACGACTCGACTCCATGGGAGGAATTTCATGATCAGCTGGGCATTCATCTTCGAGGCACCGGAGACCGATCCGGGGACCGATCGCCTCGTCATCGAGCGGGGCGGGGTACGGAGCATCGTGGTCGCCGTGCCGGAGCAGTCCGCAGTGGTCCAGGTGGCCGTGGACCTGGTGCGCGACGGGGCGCAGTTCATCGAGCTTTGCGGTGGCTTCGAGCCGGTCTGGGCCGGAAGGGTCGTCGAGGCGACGGGCGGGTCGGTGCCGGTGGGGTGCGTGGGGTATGCGGGGGGTGCGTCCATCGCCCGGCTGGCGGGGGTCTTCGCTCCGGAGGAGTGAGTTGCGCGTGGGCGCGCGTTGCGCCCTCTTGCGGCGATTCGGGCCGATCCTGTCGTTGGCGTCCTGGCGTCCTGGCGTCCTGGCGGGCTGTTGCGGTTGGCCGGGCGGGAGAGTCGGGGCGCTTCGCCGTTTCCGGCTTCGGGGGGTGGGCAGCCGAGCAAGCTCGGCTCTACGCGGAAGGGGGCCGGCCGGTGCTAGCTCGTATTCCAACGGGATATAGAATCTTGTAAATATTTCATTGGTACGGCATGGCGCACGGCGCCTATGCTCCGACGCAAGTCACATTCACGGCGCCCGTGCCAAGGGGACGCCGAGGGCCGGGGCCGGATGGCCTGCTTGCCGGCCCGTGAACCCCGGCCTCGGGCCGGGTGTGACGCGACCGGCCCGGCGCCGGACGCAGGAGCGCGGGAGGGGCGAACGACGGCGTAGACCGGAGAGCCCGTCCGAGGCACCACCACCGCCCGGGACCGCACTGCGCCACGGCGCCCGCGGCCCGGTCCGCAAGCGTCAGCCATGTGTCCTGGGAGGGAACAGCATGCAAAAGCGTCATCCTCGGCCGGCGGGTCATCGCGCCGCCCGCGCGCTCCGGCTCACCGCCATCGCCACCGCCGTCGCGCTGACGTTCAGCGCCCACGCCTGGGCGCAGCAGGCGCCCTCCGCGCCGGGCGCCGAGGAGGAGGATCCCGATGCCCGCGTGACCGAGCTGGATACGGTGCAGGTCACCGGCGTCCGCGGCAGCCTGACCCGCGCGCAGATCATCAAGGAAACCACCGACCAGATCGTGGATTCCATCGTTGCGGAGGACATCGGCAAGCTGCCCGACAACAACGTCGCCGAGGCGCTGCAGCGCATCTCGGGCGTGCAGATCCGGCGCAACAAGGGCGAGGGCAGCGAAATCGCCATCCGCGGCCTGACCCAGGTGCGCACCGAACTCAACGGCCGCGACGTTTTCACCGCAAACGCGGGCCGCGCACTGAGCCTCGAGGACGTGCCGGCCGAACTGCTCGCCGGCATCGACGTCTACAAGAATCCGAACGCCGAGCTGATCGAAGGCGGTATCGGCGGCCTGGTCAACCTGCGCACGCGCATGCCGTTCGATGCCGATGGCATGAGGCTCAGCGGCAGCTTCACCGTCAACCGCTGGGACTTGCGCGATTCGGTGCATCCATCGGCCTCGTTCCTGTTCAGCAACCGCTGGCTGACCGGCGTCGGCGAGATGGGTTTCCTGTTCAACATCGCCCGCCAGGAAGGCCAGTACCGCGAGGACCGCATCAACCTCGGCAGCTACCTGGTGTTCGACGATGTGCCCGGCTACGAGGGGCAGGAGGTCGTGATCCCCACCGAGATCGGCATGTACAGCCACTTCGGCGACCGCGAGCGCGACGGCCTGGCCGCGGCGTTCCAGTGGAAGCCGAACGACGACATGGAGATCTACGCGCAAGCGCTGCGTTCGGACTACAAGTTCCGCAACCGCGAGTACAGCGTCCGCGCCGGCAACTTCAACAACAACACCGACGACGTGGTGAACTGGTCCGGGAACGGCTGGGGCTTCGTCTCGCCGTCGATCCCCGGCTACGAAGCCTTCACCGATCCATTCGGCTTCACCCCGGATGGCGAGTTCCAGTACGGGACGTTCAACAACGCGCTGGTGACCACCACCGCGCGCATGGACTGGCGCAATTCGGTGACCAGCGACTACGGCGCGGGCTTCAAGTGGCAGGTCAACGACCGGCTCCACTTCTCCACCGATCTGCAGTATGTCGACGCCACCACCGAAAGCGTGAACTACTGGGTCGACCTGCTGGCGGGGCAGTTGGACGATCCGAACGACTGGCGTGGCTGGTCAGGGCTCTACGGCATGCCGCCGGTGATCGTGGACTTCCGCGGCGAGCGGCCGTCGATCAGCGTCGTCGACCAGGCCACCGGCCAGCCGATCCCGGGTTACATGAGCAACGTCGAGAACTACGCCGGGTGGATGTCCCACCTGGACAAGCGCGACGACAACGACGCCGACCAGATTTCGTGGCGGGCGGACGTGCGCTGGGATTTCGTCGACAGCGGCTTCCTGCGCGACCTGCGCTTCGGCGTCCGCCTGACCGACCGCGACTCGATCGTGCGCAGTTCCAGCTGGAACTGGCAGAAGATCCCGCCGCCGGGTTCGGACAACGCCTGGGGCACGTGGGCCGCGGTGCCCCTGTCGGAGTACCCGGACGCGTGCTACAGGCTGTTCCCCTTCGAGGACCATTTCCGTGGCCAGAGCGGCCTGCCGACCGGTTACGTGGCCTGCGACGAGATGGTCGCCGACTACGAGAACACCGTGCGCATGTTCGGCCATGATCCGGTGACCTACAACGCGCAGACCGATATTCGCGAGTTCGGCGAGAAGACCTATGCCGCCTACGCGATGCTGCGCTTCGGCAACGACAGCGGCCGCTTCCCCTGGGACGCGAACGCCGGTGTTCGCCTGGTGCGCACCGAGACCACGGTCGACGGCTGGGAGCGCGAGCAGGACGTGCCGGTGAACGAACTGGTCCCGGTCAGCGTGAAGCACGCGTACACCGACGTGTTGCCGAGCTTCAACTTCCGCATGTTCTTCACCCCGCAACTGCAGTGGCGCGTGGCCGCCTCGCGCGCGATGTCGCGGCCCAACTTCGACCTGCTCGATCCCTACGTGCACTTGGACAACACCTTCTTCGACTTCAACACCGGCGGCCTGTCCTACGCCAACCGTGGCAACCCCTACCTGGAGCCGATGTACTCCAATCAGTTCGACACTTCCCTGGAGTGGTACTTCGGCGAAGGCTCGATGCTGTACGGCACCGCCTTCTACAAGCAGGTCAAGGGCTTCTATTTCTACGACACGGTGACCGCCAACTACTACGACCCGGCGTACGAGGTGCAGGACACGCCGGACAGCTCGGCGCGCCCCTGCGTGGGCGCCGAGTGCGTGCGCCCGTTCGAGCTGCAGACCCGCACCAACGGCGAGGACGGCAAGATCAAGGGCCTGGAGGTCGGCTACCGGCAGATCTTCCAGTCGGGGTTCGGGTTCGAGACCAACTACACCTACGTCGACAGCAGCGCGCCGTCGCCGGACGCGCAGACCACCGACGGCATCGAGGTGGCCTACCTGCCGCTGGAGGGGCTGTCCAAGCACAGCTACAACGTGGTGCTGTTCTTCGAGCGCGAACGCTTCTCGGTCCGTACCGCGTACAACTGGCGCGATACCTGGCTGGTCACCACCCGGCCGCCGAATGCCGGCCATGTGCCGCAGTACCACGACGAGACCGGACAACTGGACGCGTCGATCCGATTCAACTTCGACGAGATCTGGTCGATCTCGCTCGACGGCACCAACCTGCTGGATGAGGAACGTTTCGACTACTACGGTAGCCCGAGCCGCCCCAACGGCTGGTACCTCAACGATCGTCGGATCGGTCTGACCGTCCGCGCCAACCTGGATCTGTAGCCTTCGCCGCCTCGCATCGTCGTCTCGCCTCCCCGGGGCGGCGGTGCGGGGGCCGGCGTTTCGGCGCCGCCATGCAGCCGCCGCGTGCGTGCGGCGCCGGCGTCGCCGGGCAGTCTGCGGCGGGCGGATGGCGGAGCCCGCGTCCGCGGCGACCGCCGCCCCGGCACCCCTGCGGGCGAGCCCGTACCGGCTCCATTCACGAGGAAACCGCTGCCGAGATGCCCGCGACCAGCCTTTCCCGCCCCCTGTACCGCCGGGCCAACGGCCGCGCAATGCGCACTCCCTCGGTGGGCATGATGGCCGGCCTGCTGGCGCTGGCGCTGCTGGCGGGTGCGACGCCGCGGGGAATCGCCGCGCCGGCACCGTACCAGTGGCGCAACGTCGCGATCGGCGGCGGCGGCTTCGTCACCGGGCTGGTGTTCCATCCGACGGAAGCCGGACTGCTGTACGCGCGCACCGATGTGGGCGGCGCCTACCGCTGGGAGGCCGCCGCGCGGCGCTGGGTGCCGCTGACCGACTGGATCGGCCACCAGGACGCCAATCTCGCCGGCATCGAGAGCCTGGCGCTGGATCCTTCCGACCCGCAGCGGCTGTACCTGGCCGCCGGCACCTACACCCACGAACGCGCCGGCAACGGCGCGATCCTGCGCTCGGCCGATCGCGGCGCCACGTTCGAGCGCAGCGACCTGCCGTTCAAGCTCGGCGGCAACGAGCTGGGCCGCGGCAACGGCGAACGCCTGGCGGTGGATCCCAACGACGGTCGCGTGCTGCTGCTGGGTTCGCGCGCGCACGGGCTGTGGCGCAGCGACGACCGCGGCGCCAGCTGGAACAAGGTGGACGCATTTCCGGCGCTGGCCGAGTCGGAAGCGGCGATGGCCGAGAACGACTGGCGGCGCCAGCACGTCGGCATCGCGTTCGTGGCGTTCGATCCGGACAGCGGCGAGGCCGGCGCGCCGACGCCGAAGGTGTACGCCGGCGTCTCCACGCGCCAGACCAGCCTGTACGTTTCCGAAGACGGCGGTGCCGGCTGGCGCGCGCTTCCGGGCCAGCCCACCGGGCTGCGGCCCAACCACATGGTGCGCGACGCGCGCGGCGACTGGCTGGTCAGCTACGGCGACGAGCCGGGTCCGGATGCGATGCACGACGGCGCGCTGTGGAAATATTCGCCGGCCGACGGCAGCTGGACCGAGATCACCCCCGCGCCGCAGTCCACCGACACCGAGGGCGACGGCTTCGGCTGGGGCGCGGTGGCGGCGGACCCGCACGATCCCGACACGATCGTCGCCACCACCTTCGGACGCTTCGGGCCGCACGACGACGTGTTCCGCAGCACCGACGGCGGCAAGACCTGGCAGCCGGTGTTCCCGCGTTCGGAGTTCGATCATTCGGCCTCGCCCTGGACCGCGCAGGCCACGCCGCACTGGATGGCGGATATCGAGATCGATCCGTTCGATCCGGACCGGGTGTGGTTCGTCACCGGCTACGGCCTCTGGGCCTCGCACGACATGACCGCGTTCGAGCGCGGCGGCACCGTGCACTGGCGCTTCGAGGACGCCGGCCTGGAGGAAACCGTGCCGCTGGTCCTGGTCAGCCCGCCGCAGGGGCCGCACCTGATCAGCGGGCTGGGCGACATCGACGGCTTCGTGCACGACGACCTGGACCGCACCACCGTGCAGTTCGCCGCGCCGCCGCGCTACAGCAACACCGAGAGCCTGGCCTTCGCGGGCCGGGCGCCGGAGGTGATGGTCCGCAGCGGCCATCTGCACGACGCTCGCGACGGCGTGGTGCTCGCGGCGCATTCGCGCGACGGCGGTCGCAGCTGGGCGATGTTCGCCGCCGAGCCGCCGCAGGGCGAGGGCGCCGGCCATATCGCGATCGCCGCCGACGGCAAGCGGGTGATCTGGCAGCCGCGCAAGGCGGGGCACTGGCGCACCGACGATTTCGGCGGACGCTGGCAGCGGGTGAAGGGGCTGCCGGACACCGCGGTGGTCGAGGCCGACCGGGTGGACGCGGCGCGCTGGTACGGGTTCGATCCGGCCAGCGGCAGGCTCTACCTCAGCGACGACGGCGGCGGCGAGTTCACTGAAGCCGCGCGCGACGCCGGCACGGCCGGCGAGGCCGAGGAGCGGTTCCGTGCGCAGCTCAGGCCGGCGCACGGCCACGCCGGCCTGGTCTACATCGCCGCGTCCCGGCGCGGGCTGCTGCGCTGGAACGCCGGCCGGCTGGAACGCCTGCCGGACGTCGACGACGCCCGCGCGATCGGACTGGGCAAGCCGAAGGACGGCAGCGAGACGCCGACGCTGTTCCTGTTCGGCGCGGTGCGGGGCGAGTTCGGCCTGTACCGTTCCGACGACGACGGCCGCGACTGGCTGCGCATCGACGACGATGCGCACCGCTTCGGCAGCCTGCGCAGCGTCGCCGGCGATCCGCGCCTGTACGGCCGCGTGTATCTCGCCACCGGCGGCCGGGGGATCCTGTATGGCGATCCGCGCTAGGCCCGCGCCGTCCGCCGGCGCGCAGCGATGGCTGGCGCTGTTGCTGGCCGCGGCGCCGCTGCTGGCGGCTGCGCAAGGCTATACCGCGCTGCCGCAGGAGCGCAGCGATCGCGACGACGAACCGGCCGCCGCTGAAGCCGCCGCGCCGCCGCCACCGGTGCTGACGAACCTGCCGGCGCGCCAGCGGCGCAGCCTCAACGGCGAATGGCAGGCGCTGGTGGATCCCTACGCCTCCGGTATCGGCGAGTGGAAGGCGGTGTGGAAGGACCGCACCGCGAGCGCCCACGACGACTTCTACGAATACGGGTTCGATGACGACGTCACCCTGGAGGTGCCGGGCGATTTCAACACCCAGCGGCCGGAACTGATGTATCTGGAAGGCTCGGTCTGGTATCGCAAGGCGTTCGAATACGACGCCGCCGCCGCGCGCCGCGAAGGGCGCCGGCTGTTCGTCCACTTCGGCGGCGCCAACTACCGCGCGGACGTGTTCCTCAACGGCGAGAAGCTCGGCAGCCACGAGGGCGGGTTCACGCCGTTCCAGTTCGAGCTGACCGAACGCGTGCGTGACGGCAAGAACCGCCTGCTGGTGCACGTCGACAACGAACGGCGCAAGGACGGCATCCCGGCGCAGGGCTTCGACTGGTTCAACTACGGCGGCCTGACCCGCGACGTGGACCTGGTGGAAACGCCGGCGACCTACGTCCAGGACTACTTCATCCAGCTGGCACCGGACTCGCTGCGACGCGTCGACGGCTGGGTCCGTGTGGCCGGCAGTGCGCCGCGACAGCCGGTGCGCGTGCGCATTCCAGAACTGGGCGTGGACGTGCGCGCGCAGGCCGGCGCCGACGGCCGTGCGCGCATCCGCTTCGAGGCGCCGTTCGAGCCGTGGTCGCCGGAGCGGCCCAAGCTGTATCGCGTGCACGTCTCCACGCCCGACGACGCGCTGGAGGAGGACATCGGCTTCCGCAGCATCGCCGTGCGCGGGGACGAGATCCTGCTCAACGGTGAATCGGTGTTCCTGCGCGGCGTCAACCTGCACGAGGAGATCGACGGCCGCCGCGCGTATTCCGAGGCCGACGCGCGCCGCCTGCTCGAGCAGGCGCGACAGCTGGGCGCCAACTTCCTGCGCCTGGCGCACTACCCGCACAACGAGCACCTGGTGCGCCTGGCAGACCGCATGGGACTGCTGCTGTGGCAGGAACTCCCGGTCTACCAGGGCATCGACTTCGCCGACCCCGACATGCGCGCCAGGCTGGATGCGATGCTGGCCGAGATGATCGGCCGCGACCGCAACCGCGCCGCTGTGGTGCTGTGGGGCATCGCCAACGAGACGTCCTCCAGCCCCGAGCGCGACGCGGCGCTGGCGGCGCTGGCGCAGCGCAGCCGCCGGCTCGATCCCACCCGCCTGGTCGGTGCGGCGCTCTACGGGCCGGGCTTCGACGGCAACACCCTGACGGTCGGCGATCCGCTGGTCGACGCACTCGACGTGGTCGGCGTCAACGAATATTTCGGCTGGTACACGCCCTGGCCGGTCGAACCCGAGCAGGCGGTGTGGACGCCGTTCGGCAAGCCGCTGCTGATCACCGAATTCGGCGCCGAGGCGCGCCACGGCCATCGCGGCAGCGAAGACACCGCCAGCGCCTGGAGCGAGGATTTCCAGGCGGCGTTCTATCGCAAGCAGCTGCGCATGCTGGCCGGCGTCCCGTTCCTGCGCGGCGTCGCGCCCTGGGTGCTGGCCGACTTCCGCTCGCCGGTGCGCCTGCACCCGTTCCAGCGCGGCGCGCACGGACACGGGTATAACCGCAAGGGGCTGCTGTCCGAACATGGTGAGCGCAAGCAGGCCTGGCAGGTGATCCACGACTACTACGAGGAGGTGCGACCGTGATGCGGCGTTCGAGCTGGATCGTGTTGCTGCTGTCGCTGGTCGCAATCGCGGCGCAGGCGCAGGCGCAGGCGCAGGCGCAGGCGCAGGTGGAGCTGCCGCTGCTGTTCTCCGACGGCGCGGTGCTGCAGCGCGACCGGCCGCTGCCGGTCTGGGGCTGGGCGGCGCCGGGCACCGCGGTGCGGGTCGCTTTAGACGGACGACAGGCCGATGCGGTGGCGGACGCCGACGGCCGCTGGTCCACGGTGCTGCCGGCGCATGCCGCGGGCGGGCCGTTCGAGATCACGGTGACCGCCGGCGACGAGACGGTCACCGTGCGCGACGTGCTGGTCGGCGACGTGTGGCTGGCCTCCGGCCAGTCGAACATGGAGTGGCCGCTGCTGCAGACCGAGGATGCCGAGGCCGAGATCGCGCGCGCCGACGATCCGCTGATCCGGCATTTCAAGGTGCCGAAGTCGTGGGCGGAAGCGCCGCAGGCGCGGCTGGGCGGCGGCGCCTGGGCCGCGGCCTCGCCGCAGACCGTCGGCGACTTCTCCGCGGTCGGCTACCACTTCGCGCGCGAACTGCGCGCCGCCACCGGGGTGCCGGTCGGCATCATCGACAGCACCTGGGGCGGCAGCGCGATCGAGGCCTGGATGGACGCCGACATGCTCGGCCTGGACGCCGCCGCGCTGGCGGAAAAGATGCGCGGCAAGCGCGAGGCGGACGCCGAAGTGGAAGCGCGCACGCGCGGCCTGATCGCGGGCTGGCCCGAGACCGCCGCCGGCGGAGCCGAACTGGCCGTGGCCGAACTGGATACCGGCGACTGGGCCGACATCGAGGTGCCGGCGATCTGGGAAGCGCAGGGCTATGCCGGCATGGACGGCGAGGCCTGGTACCGCACCACGTTCGAACTGAGCGCCGGCGAGGCCGCGGCCGGCGTGACCCTGGGCCTGGGCCAGATCGACGATAGCGACCGCGCCTGGGTCAACGGTCAGCCGGTCGGCGGCATGGACAACGCCTGGAACACGCCGCGCGAGTACCCGGTGCCCGCGGCGGCGCTGCGTGCAGGCACGAATACTCTCGCGGTGCGGGTCACCGACACCGGCGGCGGTGGCGGCATCGCCGGCAGCGCGGACCAGCTGTACGTGGCGCCGGCCGGCGGCGCGCGGCGTCCGCTTGCCGGCGAGTGGAAGTTCCGCACCACCGCCGTCACCGTCTCGCTGCTGGACGACAAGAACCGGATCGGCACCCTGCTGTACAACGCCATGATCCGCCCGCTGCAGCCGTATCCGCTGCGCGGCGCGATCTGGTACCAGGGCGAGACCAACGCCTCGCCCGAAGGCGCCTGGCGCTACCGCGAGCAGTTCGCTGACATGATCCGCGGCTGGCGCGGCGACTGGAATGCGCCGGAACTGCCCTTCCTCTGGGCGCAGCTGGCCAGTTTCGTTTCCGACGGCGACCGCACGGATGCCGAAGGCCGCGTGCTCGAAAGCCCGTGGGCGGTGCTGCGCGAGTCGCAGACGGCGACGCTGGCGCTGCCGGCCACCGCACAGGCGGTGACGATCGACGTCGGCGACGCGCACGACATCCACCCGCGCGACAAGCGAACGGTCGGCCGTCGCCTGGCGCTGGCGGCCCGCCATGTCGCCCATGGCGAAGACCTGGTGTTCTCCGGGCCGGTTTACCGCGCGGTCGCGATCGAGGGCGACCGCGCCGTGCTGCGTTTCGACCTGCAGGGCAGTTCGCTGGCGGTGCGCGGCGGAGGCGAGGCGGTGCATGGCTTCGAGATCGCCGGCGCCGACCGCCTGTTCCATCCGGCGCAGGCGCGGATCGCCGACGACGCCGTCGTGGTGCGGAGCGACGCGGTGCCGGCGCCTGTCGCGGTCCGCTACGCCTGGCGCGACAACCCCGAAGACGCCGACCTGGTCAACCGCGAGGGCCTGCCGGCCTCGCCGTTCCGTACCGCAGAGTGGTGAACCGAATGACGAAGACGATCCCCGTTGCTGCCCCCATCGCTGCCCCGCCTCACGCCGTAGAGCGGAGCTCGCTCCGCTGCTCTCGGCTCCGGAGCCCGCGCAGCGGAGCAAGCTCCGCTCTACGGGGGGGGAGCAGGCCTTCGCGGAAATGGAACGCCTTCCTGGGTGCCCGGGGCCTTGCCGGCGTGCTGCTCGCCATGCTGCTCGCAGGCTGCGGCGGCAGACAAGCCGCGGACGACGATGCGAGCGCCGAAACCGCCGCCCCCGCGTCGGCCAGCGGGCAGGCCAGCACCGAGGCACCGAGCGGGCAGACCGCCACCGAAGCGCCGATCCCGCAGCTGGTCACCGAGAACGGCCGCCACGCGCTGCTGGTCGACGGCGCGCCGTTCCTGATCCTCGGCGGCCAGGTCAACAACTCCAGCAACTACCCGGCCGCGCTGGACATGGTCTGGCCGGCCATGGATGCGCTCGGGCCCAACACGGTGATGGTGCCGATCGCCTGGGAGCAGGTCGAGCCGGTCGAGGGCGAATTCGACTTCTCCTTCGTCGATACCCTGCTGACGCAGGCGCGCGAGCGCGAACTGCGGCTGGTGCTGCTGTGGTTCGCGACTTGGAAGAACAATGGCCCGAACTACGCGCCGGCCTGGGTCAAGCTGGACAACGAGCGCTTCCCGCGCGTGATCACCGCCGAGGGCGAGACGCTGAACTCGCTGTCGCCGCTGGCCCCGAGCACGCTGGAGGCCGACACCAAGGCGTTCGTCCAGCTGATGCGTCACCTGAAGCAGGCCGATCCGCAGCGCACCGTGATCATGGTGCAGCCGCAGAACGAGCCCGGCACCTACGGCGCCCCGCGCGACTTCTCGCCGCTGGCGCAGCGCGTGTTCGACGGTCCGGTGCCCGAGGCCTTGGCGGCGGGGCTGGACCGGGAGCCCGGCACCTGGCGCGAGGTGTTCGGCGACGACGCCGACGAGTTCTTCCACGCCTGGCACGTGGCGCACTACATCGACCAGGTGGCGGCCGCCGGCAAGGCCGAATACCCGCTGCCGATGTACGTCAATGGCGCGCTGCGCGATCCGTTCGACCCGGGCCTGCCGGGCCAGTACGAAAGCGGCGGCCCGACCGACAATGTGCTCGACATCTACAAGCTCGCCGCGCCCAACATCGACCTGCTGGCGCCGGACATCTACATGCGCGAGTACGAGAAGTACACCACCGTGCTGGAGCGCTATTCGCGGCCGGACAACGCGCTGTTCGTCGCCGAGACCGGCAACGATACCCCGTACGCGCGCTTCTTCTTCTCCGCGCTCGGACAGCAGGCGATCGGCTGGGCGCCGTTCGGCATCGACTACACCAGGTACTCGAACTGGCCGCTGGGCGCCAAGCGCCTGGACGAGGAGACGCTGGCGCCGTTCGCGCTGAACTACGCGCTGACGCGGCCGATCGCGCGGCTGCTGGCCGAGAGGAGTTTTCAGGGCAAGGTGCACGGCACCGCCGAGCAGCCCGGGCAGCCGGTGCAGCTGCTCGAGCTCAACGCGCGCTGGAACGCCTCGGTCATGTACGGCGTGCCGCAGTTCTGGTTCCAGGGCGAGGCGCCGGGCAACCCGGAACCGATCGGTGCGGCGCTGATCGTCGAACTCGGGCCGGACGAGTTTCTGGTCACCGGCTATCACGCGCGGGTGACGATATTCCCCGCCGACGAGACGGTGAACATGATCTACGACCGGGTGGAGGAAGGGACCTACGACGAGGACGGCCAATGGCGGTTCCAGCGCGTCTGGAACGGCGACCAGACCGACTACGGCCTGAACTTTTCCAGCGCCGTGCAGCTGCTGCGCGTGAAGCTGGCGGAATTTTGAACACTGATGGGAGTGGAACCATGAGACATACGAACTGGCTGGCGCTGCCGCTGGCTGCGCTGCTGTCAGCCTGCGGTGCGGAAGGCGCATCGCAGCGGTACCAGACCACCGACCAGGGCGTGGTGGTGCGGCCCGTCGCCGAGGGTGCGGCCGCCGTACGCCTGCAGGTGGTGAGCGAGCGCATCGTTCGCGTCAGCGCCGATCCCGAGGGCGCATTCGAGCGCACGCCCAGCCTGATGCGGGTGGAGGACGCGGGCGCCGCGCCGGCGTTCGAGGTCGCCGAGGCCGACGGCGCGGTGCGGTTGAGCACCGCGCAGGTCACCGCGGAGGTCTCGCTGCAGGACGGCCGGGTGCGCTTCCTCGACAGCGACGGCCAGCAGATCCTCGCCGAGGTCGCGAGCGGCCGCGGCTTCGAGCCGCTGGAGGTGGAGGGCGAGCCGTATTTCAGCATCCGCCAGCGCTTCGAGTCGCCCGCCGACGAGGCGATCTACGGTACCGGCCAGCACCAGCAGGGCTGGGTGAACCTCAAGGGCCGCGACGTCGAGTTGCTGCAGCACAACATCGACAACGCGGTGCCGTTCCTGGTCTCCAGCCGCAACTACGGCCTGCTGTGGGATAGCAACGCGATCACCCGCTTGGGCGATCCGCGCGGCCTGCAGCCGCTGCCGCAGAGCCTGAAGCTGTACGACGCCAACGGCGAGGAGGGCGCGCTGACCGCGCGCTACTCGGTCGACGGCGAGCTGAAGCTCGAGCGTCGCGAGTCCGAGGTCGACTACCAGTACATCAAGGACCTGGAGAATTTCCCCGAGGCGCTGAAGGGCGGCGACGGCCGGGTGCAGGCGAGCTGGGAGGGCGCGATCGAGGCGCTCTCGCCGGGCCGCCATACCTTCTCGCTGTACGGCAGCGAATACATCAAGCTGTGGATCGACGACGAGCTGGTCATCGACCGCTGGCGGCAGAACTGGAATCCGTGGCACCACGAGTTCGCGCTGCAGATGCAGCCCGGCGAGCGCCACCGGCTGCGGATCGAGTGGGACCTGATCGACCCCAGCTACATCGCCCTGCTGCACCGCGACCCGCTGCCGGAGGACGAGGCCGGCGACCTGTCGCTGTGGTCCGAGGCCGACCAGTTCATCGACTACTACTTCGTCGCCGGCGACTCCGCCGATGAGGTGATCGCCGGCTACCGCGCTCTGACCGGCAAGGCTGTGCTGCTGCCGAAATCGGCCTACGGCTTCTGGCAGAGCCGCGAGCGCTACAAGACCCAGGACGAGCTGCTCGACGTGCTGGCCGAGTACCGCCGCCGCGAGCTGCCGATCGACAACATCGTGCAGGACTGGTCGTACTGGCCGGAGGACGCCTGGGGCTCGCACGATTTCGATGCCGCGCGCTTCCCCGATCCGAAGGGCATGGTCGACCGGGTGCACGCACAGAACGCGCGGGTGATGATCTCGGTCTGGCCGAAGTTCTATCCGCAGACCGAGCACTACAGGGAACTCGACGCCAAGGGATACATCTACAAGCGCAACGTCGAAGTCGGCGAGAAGGACTGGATCGGCGAAGGCTATCTGAGCTCGTTCTACGATCCGTATGCCCCGGAGGCGCAGGCGATCTACTGGCGCCAGCTCGACGACAAGCTGAATTCGCTGGGCTTCGATGCCTGGTGGCTGGACGCGACCGAGCCCGACCTGCATTCCAATCTCGACGTGGAGGAGCGCAAGGCGCGCACCACGCCGACCGCGCTCGGGCCCTCGGCGGAGTTCTTCAACTCCTATTCGCTGCCGCACGCCGAGGGCGTGTACCGCGGCGATCGCGCCGCGGACCCCGACAAGCGGGTATTCATCCTCTCGCGCAAGGCGTTCGCAGGGAGCCAGCGTGCGGCGACCGCGCTGTGGAGCGGCGACGTGGTCTCGCGCTGGGACGACCTGCGCGAGCAGGTCGCCGCCGGCGTCAACACCTCGATGGCCGGGCTGCCCAACTGGACCTTCGACATCGGCGGCTTCGCGGTGGAGAAGCGCTACGAGAACCAGGACCCGGCGCACCTGCCGGAATGGCGCGAGCTCAACACCCGCTGGTTCCAGTTCGGCGCGTTCGTGCCGCTGTTCCGCTCGCACGGGCAGTTCCCGCACCGCGAACTCTGGAACATCGCCCCGGCCGGCACGCCGTACCACGACAGCATGGCGTACTACCTCAGGCTGCGCTATGCGCTGATGCCCTACATCTACACCCTGGCCGGCGATACCTACCACCGCGACGGCAGCATCATGCGCGCGCTGGCGATGGACTTCCCGGACGATCCCGAGGTGCGCGACATCAACGACCAGTACCTGTTCGGTCCTGCGTTCCTGGTCAGCCCAGTCGGCGAGTTCGGCGCCACCAGCCGCCCGGTGTACCTGCCGGCCGGCAGCGCCTGGTACGACTTCTACAGCGGCCGGCGCTTCGATGGCGGCCAGCGCATCGACGCCGACGCGCCGCTGCAGCGGATGCCGCTGTTCGTGCGCGCCGGCGCCATCGTGCCGAGCGGCCCGGTGCAGCAGTACGTCGACGAGCGGCCGGATGCGCCGCTGACCCTGACCGTGTACACCGGCGCCGATGGCGCGTTCTCGCTCTACGAGGACGACGGCGACAGCTACGACTACGAGCAGGGGCGGTTCAGTCGCATTCCGCTGACTTGGAACGAGGACGCCGGCGAGCTGTCGATCGGCGCGCGCGAGGGCGGCTTCCCCGGCATGCAGGCGCAGCGCGAGTTCCGGGTGCGTTTCATCGAAGGCCCGCGCGACGATGCCGGCGACCTGGAGCCCGGTGCCGACGTCGTCGTGCAGTACGCGGGCGAGACGATCGCCGTGCCGCGCCGCGGAATGACAACCCCGGGACCGGCCGGGCATGATGAATGACCACCGGTAGACAACCAGAGTCGGGGGAGGGGTTCTTTGGCTAACGAGCACCGCAGCGGGCGCGGCCCCGGTCGCGCCGGCACCACCGCACCTGCCGATCCGGCCCGGCGCGAACTGTTCAAGGGCGTGGCGGCCGGGCTGGCGATGGCCGGCTTCGGCGGCATGGCGGCCGCGCAGGCGCAGGGACGGGAAGCGGCAGGTCCGCCGGAGCCTGCCGCACCTGCCCGGCATGCCGATGGCGATGCGCTCACGCTCCGGTATGCGCGCCCGGCCACGCAATGGGTCGAGGCGCTGCCGCTGGGCAACGGCCGCCTCGGCGCGATGGTCTGGGGCGGCGGCAAGTACGAGCGCCTGCAGCTCAACGAGGACACGCTGTACGGCGGCGGCCCCTACGATCCCACGCCGCCGGAGGCGCTGGCCGCCCTGCCGGAGGTCAGGCGGCTGATCTTCGCCGGCCGCTACGCCGAGGCCGAAGCGCTGGCCGATGCGAAGATGATGGGCGATCCGATGAAGCAGATGCCCTACCAGCCGCTGGGCGACCTGGCGCTGGACTTCTTCGAGGTGTCGGACATCGGCGATTACCGCCGCACGCTGGACCTGGACAGCGCGCTGGCGGGCACTACCTTCGAGAGCCGCGGCATGCGCCACCGGCGCGAGGTCTTCGTCTCGCCGGTGGACCAGTGCATCGCGGTGCGGCTGAGCGGCGACAAGCCCGGGCGCGTCGGCGTGCGCATCGGCCTGGAGAGCGACCAACAGTCCGAGGTCGTCGCCGACGGCGACGCCGGCCTGCTGCTGCGCGGACGCAACGGGTCCAGCCGCGGGATCGAGGGGCGGCTGCGTTTCGCCCTGCGCCTGCGCGCGCTGGCGCAGGGCGGCCGCATGCAGCGGCAGGGCGACCGCATCGAGATCGTCGAGGCCGACGAGGTGGTCCTGCTGCTCACCGCCGCCACCAGCTACCGCCGCTACGACGACACCGATGGCGATCCCGAGGCGATCACCCGCGTGCAGCTGGATGCCGCGGCGCGCAAGCCCTGGCGGACGCTGCTCGAGGACCACCTGGCCGAGCACCGCCGCCTGTTCCGCCGCGTGTCGATCGACCTGGGCCGCACCGCCGCCGCCGACCTGCCCACCGACGAGCGCGTGGCGCGCTTCGCCGAAGGCGACGATCCGGCGCTGGCCGCGCTGTACCACCAGTTCGGCCGATACCTGCTGATCTGCAGTTCGCGCCCCGGCAGCCAGCCGGCGAACCTGCAGGGCATCTGGAACGACCTGATGGCGCCGCCGTGGGAGAGCAAGTACACCATCAACATCAACACCGAGATGAACTACTGGCCCAGCGAGGCCAACGCGCTGCCCGAATGCGTGGAACCGCTGGAGCGCATGCTGTTCGAACTGGCCGAGACCGGCGCGCATACGGCGAAGGCAATGTACGGCGCGCCCGGCTGGATGGCCCACCACAATACCGATCTGTGGCGGCAGACCGCGCCGATCGACGGCGCCAAGTGGGGCCTGTGGCCGCTGGGCGGCGCCTGGCTGCTGCAGCAGCTGTGGGACCGCTGGGACTACGGCCGCGACCCGGAGTACCTCGAGAAGATCTGGCCGCTGTTCAAGGGCGCGGCCGAGTTCTTCGCCGCCACCCTGGTGGAGGACCCGAACACCGGCGCGATGGTCACCGTGCCGTCGATGTCGCCGGAGAACGTGCACCCCCATGGCGCCTCGGTCTGCGCCGGTCCGTCGATGGACGCGCAGATCCTGCGCGACCTGTTCGGCCAGTGCATCGAGATGAGCGAACTACTGGACACCGACCGCGACTTCGCGCTGCGGCTGTCCGCGCTGCGCGAGCGCCTGCCGCCGCACAAGGTCGGCCAGGCCGGCCAGCTGCAGGAGTGGCAGGACGACTGGGACATGCAGGCGCCGGAGATGGATCACCGCCACGTCTCGCACCTGTACGCGCTGCATCCGTCCAGCCAGATCAACCTGCGCGATACGCCGGAACTCGCCGCCGCGGCGCGGCGCTCGCTGGAGATCCGCGGCGACGAGGCCACCGGCTGGGGCATCGGCTGGCGCCTGAACCTGTGGGCGCGGCTGTGGGACGCCGAACGCGCCTACCGGATCCTGGGCATGCTGCTCAGCCCCGCGCGCACCTATCCCAACCTGTTCGACGCGCATCCGCCGTTCCAGATCGACGGCAACTTCGGCGGCACCGCGGGCATCACCGAGATGCTGCTGCAGAGCTGGGGCGGCACGATCTTCCTGCTGCCGGCGCTGCCGGCCGCCTGGGCGCGCGGCGAGGTGCGCGGCCTGCGCGTGCGCGGCGCGGCGGGCGTGGACCTGGCCTGGCGCGACGGCCGGCCCTGGCGCGTGCGGCTGACCAGCGACCGCGGCGGCACCTATGCGCTGGCCTGGCGCGACAGCGCCCTGACGCTGGCCCTCGCCGCGGGCGAGACCGCCGAATTGCGCCTGCGCGGCGACCGCCTGGCGCGCGCATGAGCGATGGTTGCGCTACCTTTCGATCTCGACGCGGCGATCGGCGTGTGCCGGCCCGCACCTTCCCGACACCACAGGAGCCGTCATGAGCAGCATCGCAGCAGTCCCCGGCGCAGGCGTGGCCGCCGATGCCCCCAATACCCGCTTCATCGTGCTGATCAGCCTGGTCGCCACCCTCGGCGGCTTCCTGTTCGGCTTCGACAGCGGTGTGATCAACGGCACCGTCGACGGCCTGCGGCTGGCGTTCGGATCCGACTCGATGGGCACCGGCTTCAACGTCGCCTCGATGCTGCTCGGCTGCGCCGTCGGCGCGTTCTTCGCAGGGCGTCTGGCCGACCGGTTCGGCCGCCGCACGCTGCTGATCGTCGCGGCGGTGCTGTTCCTGGTCTCGGCCTGGGGTTCGGGCGTGGCGGGCAGCTCGCTCGAGTTCGTGTTCTACCGCGTGCTCGGCGGCCTGGCGGTGGGTGCGGCGAGCGTGATGGCGCCGGCCTACATCGCCGAGGTGTCGGCGGCGCACTACCGCGGTCGCCTGGCCACGGTGCAGCAGATCGCGATCATCTGCGGGCTGTTCGCCGCATTCCTCAGCAACTACCTGTTGGCGCGCTTCGCCGGCGCCTCGATCGAGCCGCTGTGGCTGGGCTTCCAGGCCTGGCGCTGGATGTTCTGGATCGAGATCCTGCCGGCCGCGGTGTTCCTGGGGGCGCTGCTGTTCATCCCCGAGAGCCCGCGCTTCCTGGTGGCGAGCGGGCGCCGCGAGCGCGCCCTGGCGGTGCTGACGCGGCTCTACGGGCCGAACACCGGGCCGGTCAAGCTGGCGGAGATCGACGGCTCGCTGGCCGCCGACCATCACCGGCCGCGGCTGTCCGACCTGATCAGCAAGGTCACCGGCAAGGTGCGGCCGATCGTCTGGGTGGGCATCGGGCTGGCCACGTTCCAGCAGCTGGTCGGCATCAACGTGGTGTTCTACTACGGCGCGGTGCTGTGGCAGGCGGTGGGCTTCTCCGAGAACGACGCGCTGCTGATCAACGTGCTGTCCGGCGCGCTCAGCATCGGCGCCTGCGTGGTCACCGTATTGCTGATCGACCGCATCGGGCGCAAGCCGCTGCTGTGGACCGGATCGCTGGGCATGGCCATCTCCCTGGCGCTGGTGACGGTCGCCTTCGCCACCGGCACGCTCGACGCCGACGGCCGGCTGGTGCTTTCCGACTCGATGGGCGTGCTGGCGCTGGTGGCGGCCAACGTCTACGTGATCTTCTTCAACATGTCCTGGGGCCCGGTGATGTGGGTGATGCTGGGCGAGATGTTCCCCAACCAGATCCGCGGCTCGGGGCTGGCGGTGGCGGGGCTGTTCCAGTGGGGCTCCAACTTCGCGATCACCATGACCTTCCCGGTGATGCTGGCGGGGATCGGGCTGGCGGCCACCTACGGCTTCTACGCGCTGGCGGCCTTCATCTCGATCTTCTTCGTGCTCCGCTTCGTCCACGAGACCCGCGGCCGCGAGCTGGAGCAGATGGAGGGCTGATCCGCCGGGGTCGCGACCGCGACCCCGGAGAACAGGCCGCGAGCCGCCCACTCTCGTAGAGCGGAGCTTGCTCCGCTGCTCCCGGCTCCGGAGCCCGCGCGCCAGCCGAGCAAGCTCGGCTCTACGGGCCTCCGGAATCCACGCCGCGCGCCGTGTCGCCCCTTCGTAGAGCGGAGCTTGCTCCGCTGCTCCCGGCTCCGGAGCCCGCGCGTCAGCCGAGCAAGCTCGGCTCTACGGGCCTCCGGAATCCACTCCGCGAGCCGTGTCGCCCCTTCGTAGAGCGGAGCTTGCTCCGCTGCTCCCGGCTCCGGAGCCCGCGCGCCAGCCGAGCAAGCTCGGCTCTACGGGCCTCCGGAATCCACGCCGCGCGCCGTGTCGCCCCTTCGTAGAGCGGAGCTTGCTCCGCTGCTCCCGGCTCCGGAGCCCGCGCGCCAGCCGAGCAAGCTCGGCGCTACGGGAACCGGCCCGCGCCCCTACCAGAACGCCGCGTACAGCGCGGTGGTGATGGCGACGACGCCCAACGCGCCGAGGTTGAAGGTGGCGTTGGTGCGATAGCGCACATCGTCGGTGCGGATGAAGTCCTTCGCCCCGGCGCGCGCCGTGAACAGCGACACCGCCACCGCCAGCGCGGCCGCGAGCAGGAATACCAGCCCCACCCGGTCGATGAACGGCAGCGCCGGCCATGCCAGCTTCAGCACCACCGACAGCACGAACGAGCCGATCGCCGCCGCCAGCGCGCCGGCCTCGTTGGCGCGCTTCCAGAACAGCCCGAGCAGGAAGATCACCACGATGCCCGGGGTGAAGAACCCGGTGTATTCCTGGATGTACTGGAACGCCTGGTCGAAGCTGCCCAGCAGCGGCCGCGCCGCCAGCGCCGCCAGCACCATCGCCACCACGGCGGCGATGCGGCCGACGCGCACCATCTGCCGCTGGCTGTGCTCGCGCCCCAGCCGGGTGTAGAAGTCCAGGGTGAAGATGGTCGAGATCGAGTTGGTCATCGATGCCAGCGACGACACGATGGCCGCGATCAGCGCCGCGAACACCAGCCCCAGCACCCCGGCCGGCAGCAGCGCCATCATCGCCGGGTAGGCCGCGTCCGGGCGCTCGAGGTCCGGCGCCAGCAGCACCGCCGCCAGGCCCGGCAGCACCACGATCACCGGCATCAGCAGCTTCAGGAAGGCGGCGAACAGCACGCCCTTCTGCGCCTCGCCGAGGCTCTTGGCGGCCAGCGCGCGCTGGATGATGTACTGGTTGAAACCCCAGTAGCTGACGTTCATCACCCACATGCCGCCGAGCAGCACGCTCAGGCCCGGCAGATCCTTGTAGAACGGGTGGTCCGGCGACAGGATCATGTGGAAGTGCCCCGGCACCTCGGTACGCAGGCGCTCGAACCCGGCCAGCACCCCGGCGCCGTCGGAGATCCGGTCCATCGCGATCCCGACCAGCAGCAGTCCGCCCAGCACCAGCAGCGTGACCTGCACCACGTCGGTCAGCGCCACCGCCTTCAGTCCGCCGTAGATCTGGTACGCCAGCGCGAACGCCGCCAGAGCCAGCAGCGCCGTGGTCTGCTCGATGCCGGACACGTAGGAGATCGCCAGCGACCCCAGCCACAGGATCGAGGTCAGGTTGACGAACACGTACAGGCCCAGCCAGAACACCGCCATCAGGGTGCGGATGCGGCCGCCGTAGCGCCGCTCCAGGAACTGCGGCATCGTGTAGATCTCGTTGCGCAGGAAGATCGGCAGGAAGTACTTGGCGACGATCAGCAGGGTCACCGCCGCCATCCATTCGTAGGAGGCGATCGCCAGGCCGATCGCGAACCCCGATCCCGACATGCCGATGATCTGCTCGGCGGAGATGTTGGCGGCGATCAGCGAGGCGCCGATCGCCCACCACGGCAGCGCCTTGCCGGCGAGGAAATAGTCCTGCGCGGACTTGTGGTGCCCGGCCCGTTCCCGCGACACCCACTGGGCCAGGACGAAGAGGCCGGCGAGGTAGGCCAGCACGATGCCGGCATCGAGGGTGGAAAGGGTCATCGCTCGTCTCCGGATCGTGGACGTTGGGGTGTTGCCGGCACGTCGGGGCGGGGCGCCGGGCAGTAGGTGTCGAGATAGGCCCGGTGGGCCGGCAGCTGTGCGAGGGTGCGGTCGACCCCGGCGCGGATGTCGCCGAGGAAGCGCGACAGCTCCTCGTCGCCCATCAGGTCGGCGGCCGGGTGGTGGCGGTGCGGCATCACCCCCTGGCCGAGCATCACCTGGATCCAGGAGTTTTCGCCGAACAGCTCGCCGGGCACGTGGAACACCTTGCCGGTCTCACGGAACAGCTCGATGCGCTGACGCAGCGAGGCGGGGATCTCCATCAGCCGGCATGCATCCCAGTACGGGGTGTCGCGACGCTCGGTGAGGTGGAAATGCATCACCACGAAGTCGCGCACGTGCTCGACCTCGGCGTCGACCTGGCGGTTGTACGCGTCGATGTCCTCTTGCGCGACCACCGCCGGGAAGCAGCGCAGCAGGTGCATGATGCCGCGCTGGATCAGGTGGATGGTGGTCGACTCCAG
Source organism: Luteimonas salinisoli (assembly GCF_013425525.1). Classification (GTDB taxonomy): domain Bacteria; phylum Pseudomonadota; class Gammaproteobacteria; order Xanthomonadales; family Xanthomonadaceae; genus Luteimonas; species Luteimonas salinisoli. The sequence goes on from NZ_JACCKA010000095.1 coordinate 49,929, forward strand.
CGGCTCGATGAAACTGCCGGCCAGCCCCAGCGCCACGCAGTTGCGGTGCCAGCACCGGATCCGCCTGCCCGGGCGGAAACGCAGGTGCCAGGGTTGCGCGACCAGCTCTCCCTCCAGGCTCGATGTGAACGCCTCCAGCGCCTGGGTCTGGTCCATGTACTGGCTGGAGTAGACGATGCCGTTGCCGACCCGGTGCTGCAGCGGGATCCGCCATTGCCAGCCGGCCTCGCCGGCGATCGCACGGGTGTAGGGCACCGCGTCGCGCACGGCGGTGGTCTGCGCGGCGTAGGCGCTGTCGTTGAACAGCCAGTGCGACCAGTCCTCGAAGCCGACCCGCAGCGCCTGGCCGATCAGCAGCGCGCGGAAGCCCGTGCAGTCGAGGAACAGGTCGCCCGCCAGTTCGCTGCCGTCCTCCAGCACCAGGCTGGCGATGTCGCCGGAGTCCGGATCGGTGCGCACGCGCGCGATCTTTCCCTCGATCCGCTTGACGCCGTAGCCCTCGGCGAAGGTGCGCAGGAACCGTGCGTAGCCGGCGGCGTCCATGTGGTAGGCGTAGTTGATGCCGTTGCGCGGCAGGTGCGCGAAACGCTCCTGCTCGGCCGCGCGCGACTCCAGGCAATAGGCTTCGTAGCCCTCCGCCAGGCCGCGTTCGCGCCCGCGAAGCCAGAAATGCTGGAATCCCGCGCTCCAGTGGTCCTGCCCCGTGGTACCGAACGAGTGGATGTAGCGATGGTCGCGTTCGCGCCATCCTTCGAACGAGATCCCCAGCTTGATCGTGCCCTGCGCCGCGGTCATGAACTCCTGTTCGGAGATCCCGAGCAGGCGATGGAAAGTGACCAGGGTCGGGATGGTGGCCTCGCCGACACCGACGGTGCCGATCTGCTCGGACTCGACCAGGTGGATCTCCAGGCCCTTGCCGAGCGTGCGCGACAGCGCCGCCGCCGCCATCCAGCCGGCGGTGCCGCCGCCGGCGATGACCACGCGCCTGACCGGCGCACGCCCGGCCTGCGTCGAAACCGATTCTTCCACGCCATTCCCCCTAGCGATTGAGGCGTTGCAGCAGGCGCGCCCGCAACTCGCGCGCGCGGGTGTCGTCCAGCGGCGCCAGCACCCGGCGCGCGGCTTCCGGGATGTGGCCGTCGGTGGCCTCGCCCGGTTCGAACACGTAGTGGCGGAAGACCTCCTGCCAGGTCGCGCGCTCCTGCGGCGGAAGATCGCGCACGCTCATGAGCGCCAGCATCAGCGCGTTCATCGGCGTATCCATCCACGCCGGCGAGCGCCGCCACCAGTAGTTGACCAGCACGTTGAAGCCATCCAGCGCCTCCATGTGGTGCCACCACATCGAGGGGATCAGTACCGCGTCGCCCGGGCCCAGCTCGGCCGTGCGCGCGTGCCCGAGCGCCTCGGCGAAGCGCGGAAACCTGTCCAGGTCGGGCGCGGCGAAATCGACCAGGCTCACCGGCTGACCGGCGAGGGTGAAATCCAGCGGGCCGATGTACAGGTTGCGCAACTGGTCGGGCGGGAACAGGGTGACCCGGCGACGCCCTGCGGCCACGCAGGCCAGGTTGTCCGGCAGGTCCTGGTGCGCGGCGATGCGGGTGCGGTTGCCGATCCAGATGCTGGCCAGCGGCGCGCGGTCTCCGAGGTCGATGTCGTTCTCGTCGCGCAGGCCGGGCAGCCAGGTATCGATCGTGGTCGAGGCGACATAGATCGCCGGCGGGGCGCGTTCCGGCAGGACCTCGAGCAGGGAGTCCAGCACCGCGCCCAGCGGCATTTTCTCGCGGCGGAAGTTGAAGCCCTGCAGGTCGTCGCTGTAGAAGAAGCGGCCGTCGATCTCCGGCGGACCGACCGTCGCCACCACCGGCGGCGCCGGCTTCCGCTCGAAGCGGGCCAGGTAGTCCACGGCTGCCCGCGGCGAGTCCGCCGCGGCGCGCACCAGCGGCCAGTGGCCGGCAAGGCCGCGCAGCACCACGGGCTCGAACGCGCACAGCGCCTCGTCGGGGGGCGCCCTCACCCCGCGACAGTCGATTTCCGCGATCGCGCGCTCAGCCGGGAGCATGGCGGCGGTTCAGCCGGTCGATCAGATCGCGGAAGCGCGAGACGGAGGCCACCGCCATGTAGACCGCCTCCAGGTACCCGCGGGCGTGCAACTCGCCGAGCGCGGCGCCATCCAGCCCGCGCAGGCGCTCCTCGTCGATGGTGTGGAATCCCGCCAGCCGGCTCTGCGAGCCGTCGTCCAGGCGCACATCCAGCACGAACGGCTCGAGCAGCTCCTGGCGCTGCAGAACCTCGACGAAGGCGGGCACCTCGTACAGGCCCTCGCGCAAGGCGAGCAGCACCGAGCGGACGCGCTCGAGGAACTCCGTGGTGCCCCCGTGCTCCCGGAACAGCGCTTCGCCGCCGCCGCTACGCACGCGCGGATGGTCGAGGTCGACGTGGACCATCGGCCCCTCCGGCGACTCGCCGATACGGAATGGCCCGCGCTCGATCGCCAGCGGCAGGTAGGCCGCATCCCAGCGCCCGTCCTCGAGGAACAGGTTGCCGCCGGGCTCCAGCCCGAACAGCGCGACCGGCTGGAAGGCGCCCTCCGCGGTCTTCTGGAAGACCACCGGATAGTGCGCCTGCAGCTGGCGGAACTCCCCCGGGAAGGTCGGCGCGGACATCACGGCATCGCCGAGGTCCGCGCCGCGCCGGGTCTCGACCCGCAGGTCGGCGTGGTCGATGTTGTTCAGCAGGACGCTCTGGGTCATGGCCGGGCGCGGCGCGCCTCCTTCGGGTCTCCTCAGAACTTGTACCGCATTCCGAACATGTAGCGGGGCCCGGTCTGGGTGGCGAAGCGCAGCTGGTTGGTGTGGCGGGCGTGGATGCGCTGGGTCTGGTCGGTGAGGTTGATCGCCTCGGCGTGCAGCGACAGGCGGTCGTTGACCTGATAGCTCACGTTGAGATCCAGCTGCCCGTACGACTCGGTGTAGTTCGGGTTGGGGCCCTGGCCGCCGATGCCGGACAGGAATTCGTCGCGCCAGTTGTAGGCCGCGCGCACCTGCCAGTCGTACTTGTCGTAGAACAGCACCAGGTTGGCCGAGTCGCTCAGGCCGATCATCGGGTACTGGTCGCCGAGGCTGCGATTGTCGAAGGTCAGGCCCGAGTCGACGATGGTGTAGTTCGCCATCACGCCGAAGCCGCTCTCGCCGAACATGTGCTGAAGATTGATCTCCCAGCCATCCAGCGAGTCTGAGCGCTGGTTGGCGGGCGTGTTGATGTCGAACGACGCGATCGGGTCGCCGGGCTGGCCGACGATGCTTCCGGTCAACTGGCCGGCTTCGTTGGTTCCGGTGACGGTGACGCCCGGATCGCCGGCGTGGTTGGTGAAGATGTAGTCGCGGATGCACACCATGTCCGTCGCCGGGCAGCCGGCGTCGAGCGCGTTGTTCCAGTAGGTGCCGCCGACCGGCGTGTTGAGCCCGAACGGTGTGTCCCGCACGATCGTGTCGCTGATGAAGTTGCTGATGTTCTTGCGGAAGTAGCCCGCCGAGAGGTAGCTGGCTTCGCCGTAGTACCACTCGAACGACAGGTCGAAGTTCCTCGACTTGAGCGGCGCGAGCGCAGGATTGCCCTGCGAGCCGTCGCCGCCGTCGACACGGACGACGGGGGCCAGCGTCGTGCCTCCCTGGATCTGCTGCCAACCCGGGCGGCCGATGGTCTGGCCATAGCTGGCGCGCAGCAGCATGTCCTCGCTCAAGTCGACGCGAATGTCGAGGCTGGGCAGGAAATGGTCGTACTTGCCCTCGCCGTCCACGAAGTCGCGCTCGTCGTCGTAGATGACGTAGAGCTCGTTGGCGGCATCCCAGGAAATCGCGGTGCCCACGCGCACCAGCGCCGACGATTCGACCTCGGTCTCCTCGTAGCGGACGCCGGCCGCGACATGGACGGGATGCGCCCAGTCGAACGTGTTCGTCCACTGCACGTAGGCCGCCCTGGACTTCTCGGTCGTGCGCAGGTCGTCGGTGAACTCGCTCGGCGCGCGGTAGAACGCGTCGTTGCCGGCGACCTCGGCGGCCCGCTGCCGCAGCCGCTCGAAGTCGAACACCATGAAGCGGTCGGTGAACCTGGGATCGTCGTGACCGGAGAAGGCGTCGAAGTAACGCCCCATGTTGTCCGCGTACCAGATGTCGTCGTCATAGTCGGCGGTCGAACCAACCCCGCCCCAGGTGTCGCGCTGCATCACGGCCGAAGCGGTGCGGTTGTTGACTTCGGTGGCGGAGACGCCGAAGTCGAGACCGGAATAGTTGGCGAATTCGAACCGGCCGCTGGCCTGGAACTGCTCCACGTCCGAGCGGTTGTAGCTGTTCTGGAACACCGATCCGGTGACCACGACGTGCTCCGGCCCGACCTCGGCGATGCCCGGCGGCAGCTCGACGGTCAGGATCGGCAGCTCGCCGCTGTAGTCGACGCTGGTGGTGCCGCGGATGAAGGCGGCCGCGCCGAGCACGCCCGCCGAGCCGTAGTCGCTGTCCGGGTGGGACTCCGATGTGGAGTCGTGGTAGTCGAAGGCCATCGTCAGGGCGTCGTTGACCGCCCATTCCACGTTGAAGCCGAGCGACTTCAGCTCGTTCCGCGTCGCCAGTTCCATGCCGCCCATGGACAGGTCCGCATTCGCCGCAGGAATGTCCTCGGAATACTCGATCGGGGCGGAGATCGGGCCGTCGGTCCAGGAGCTGGTGCCGGGCGCGTAGTTGAACCACACCGAGAGCTCGTTGCGCTGCTGCTGCACCTTGTTCTCGGCATAGGTGTAGTCGAGCGTGGTGGTCACGTTGTCGCTCGGCGCCCACTGCAGCGCCAGCTGGCCGTTGGTGCGCTGGCGCTGCACGCCGTTGACGCTGTAGCCGGTGTTCTGCGGGCGCCCGTAGACCGAATCCGGCCCCGGGCGGTTGGTGATCAGGTCGAAGCCGGGCTCGCCCGCCATCGGCAGCCGGTTCCAGCTGTTGGTGTCGTCGCCCTCGAACATCGCCCAGCCGTCGGCCACCGAGGCCTGGCTGTAGCCGGAGTCGCGTTCCTGGTAGCTGGCCGTCAGCGCGACGCCGAAGCGGCCGTCGGCGTAGGTGTTGCTGAAGATGCCGGACACTTCCGGGGTGAAGGAGCTGCCCGGGTAGCTGTCGGGCAGGTTGTCGGCCGAGGTGTCGTGCACGCCCTTGATGCCGACGCTGGCCTGCAGCCCGGGATTGTCCAGCGGGCGCGCGGTCAGGATGTCGATGGTCGCGCCGATGCCGCCGGTCGGGGTCCGCGCCCGGCTGGTCTTGTGGACCTGGATCTCCGAGACCGCCTCCGATGCCAGATTGGCGAAGTCGAAGGCGCGCGAATTCGAAACGCCTGCGCCGCCGGGGCCGAGGTTCGAGGCGGGCATCTGGCGGCCGTTGAGCAGCACCAGGTTGAAGTCGGGACCGACGCCACGCACGGTGACGCGCTGACCCTCGCCGCTCGAGGTGCGGTCGATCGAGACGCCGCTGATGCGCTGCAGCGACTCGGCCAGGTTGGTGTCCGGGAACTTGCCGATGTCCTCGGCGACGATGCCGTCGACGATGCCCTGCGCGTCGCGCTTGAGGTTCATCGACGAGAGCAGGCTGCCGCGGATGCCGGTGACGGTCACCGTATCGAGCGTGGTGGCGTCGCTGTCGGCGGTGGCCGGGCCGATACGGTCCTCCTCGACGGTCTGCGCGGCCAGCGGTGGTGCCAGCGCCAGCAGTAGCGCGGAAGTGAGCAGGCGCCGTTTCGGCGCCGCATGCGGCTGTTTCATGATCCTCCCTCCCCAGGGCTTCACGAATCGGATGAACGAGTTGTGTTCGGCAGCGCGGCTGCCTGCGGGCCATTGGAGGGGAAACTGACAGCGTTGTCATGCTGCAGTGCAGCGTGACCTTTCCGCAGACGGCGCTTCTCCGGCTGGCAGTGCGCGGGTGCATGTCCGCCTGGGAGGCGATCCGCGTCCCGGGTTCGGGCGCGCGCGCATTGCGCGACCCTGCGTGGCGCTGTCGGCGCCACGGACGGCGCCGGTACAATGGCGGCAATGGATGTCTCCCACCTGCTCGACGGCCTCAACGCCGCCCAGCGCGAGGCCGTGTCGGCGCAGGCCGGGCACTACCTGGTGCTGGCCGGCGCCGGATCCGGCAAGACCCGCGTACTCACCCACCGCATCGCCTGGCTCAACGAGGTGCATGGCGTACCGGTGCACGGCATCTTCGCGGTCACCTTCACCAACAAGGCGGCCGCCGAGATGCGGCACCGGGCCGGCGCGCTGCTGCAGCGGAACCGATCGGGGCCGGGCGGCCGCGGCCTGTGGATCGGCACTTTCCACGGCCTGGCGCACCGGCTGCTGCGCCTGCACTGGCAGGACGCGAAGCTCCCGGAAGGCTTTCAGATCCTCGATTCCGACGACCAGCTGCGGCTGGTCAAGCGCGTGGCCCAGCAGCTGGAACTGGAGGAGGCGCGCTTCCCGCCACGGCAGATCGCCTGGTGGATCAATGCGCAGAAGGACGAGGGCCGCCGCCCGCAGCACATCCAGTCCGGCGAGGACGAGTGGGCCGACGTGATGCGGCGCAGCTACGCGCTGTACCAGGAGCGCTGCGACCGCGCCGGGCTGGTCGACTTCGCCGAGCTGCTGCTGCGCGCGCACGAGCTGCTGCGCGACAACGCACCGCTGCTGGCGCACTACCGGCAGCGCTTCGGCCAGCTGCTGGTCGACGAGTTCCAGGACACCAACGCCATCCAGTACGCCTTCGTGCGGGTGCTGGCCGGCGACACCGGCCAGGTGTTCGTGGTCGGCGACGACGACCAGGCGATCTACGGCTGGCGCGGGGCGAAGGTCGAGAACGTGCAGCAGTTCCTGCGCGACTTTCCCGGCGCGCAGACCATCCGCCTGGAGCAGAACTACCGCTCCTCCGCCAACATTCTCGACGCCGCCAACGCGGTGATCGCCCACAATCCGGACCGGCTCGGCAAGCGGCTGTGGACCGACAGCGGCGAGGGCGAGCCGGTCGACCTGTACGCCGCCTACAACGAAGTCGACGAGGCCCGTTTCGTGGTCGAGCGGGTGGCGCAGTGGGTGCAGGGCGGCGGCAGCTACGGCGACTGCGCGGTGCTCTACCGCAGCAACGCGCAGTCGCGCGCGCTGGAGGAGCAGCTGGTGGCCGAGCAGGTCCCTTACCGGGTCTACGGCGGCGTGCGCTTCTTCGAACGCGCCGAGATCAAGGACACCCTGGCCTACCTGCGGCTGGTCGCCAACCGCGGCGACGACGCCGCCTTCGAGCGCGCGGTCAACACCCCGCCGCGCGGCATCGGCGACCGCACCCTCGACGAGGTGCGCCGCGACGCGCGCGCGGAAGGGTTGTCGCTATGGGACGCCTCGCGCCGGGTGGCGCGAGGCGTCGCGACGACCGCGCGGGCGCGCAACGCTGTGGCCGGTTTCCACGCCCTGATCGATGCGCTGGCCGGCGAGGTGGACGCGCTGCCGCTGCAGGACAAGATCGACCACGTGCTGGCCCGCTCGGGGCTGCGCGAGCACTGGTCCAAGGAGAGCCGGGCGGGGCTGGACTCGGAGTCGCGCACCGACAACCTCGACGAGCTGGTGTCGGTGGCCTCGCGCTTCGTGCACGGAGACGACGAGGAGGCCGCGGCGCTGACCGAGCTGGTCGCGTTCCTGGCCTATGCCGCGCTGGAGGCCGGCGAGGGCCAGGCCCAGGCCGGGGAGGACGGCGTGCAGCTGATGACCCTGCACAGCGCCAAGGGCCTGGAATTTCCGCTGGTGTTCCTGGCCGGGATGGAGGAGGGCCTGTTCCCCAACCAGCGCTCGGCCGACGAGCCCGGGCGCATGGAGGAGGAGCGCCGCCTGGCCTATGTCGGCATCACCCGCGCGCGGCAGAAGCTGGTGCTGAGCTACGCCGAGTCGCGGCGCCTGCACGGCCAGGACATGTACGGCGTGCCGTCGCGGTTCCTGCGCGAGATCCCGGCGCCGCTGCTGCACGAGGTGCGACCGCGGGTGCAGGTCTCGCGCCCGGCGTTCTCCGCGCCGCGGCGCAACTACGGACACGCGGCGGTGGAGGAAGGTCCCGGGCTCCGGCTCGGCCAGAACGTCACCCACGCGAAATTCGGCGGCGGGGTGGTCACCGACATCGAGGGCAGCGGCGCGCACGCGCGCGTACAGGTGAACTTCGACGAGGCCGGCAGCAAGTGGCTGGTGCTGGCCTACGCCAACCTGCAGCCGGGCTGAGGCCGCCCCCGGTCCCGGCTCAGGCGGGAGGATCCTTGGCGCGCGTCTTCGAGACCGCACTGACGATGCCGATGCCCAGCAGCACGATCACCCCGACCATGATCCAGTGCGGCGCCAGCCCGGCCAGGAATGCACCGTAGGCCAGGCCCCCGATCAGGACCAGCATTCCGAACACGTAGATCGCGAACGAGGACATGCGCCTGCTCCGAGAGGGGACGGCGCGCATCGTAGCCGCCGCCGCGTGATGGACATGCCCATTCAGCTGAACGGTGGGGGACGCGCCGGTGCCTGGGCGGCGGCTAGGTCCCCGGATCCCGGGCCTTCATTCGCGCAGCTGGAACCCCGGCGCTTCGTCGATCGATCCATCGGCCTGCAGCACCACCCAGCGTTCGCCGCTGCGATCGAACAGCACCGGCACCGGATCCTGGAACAGCGGCCGGCGCACGAAGCGCAGCGTCCAGCCGAACTGTTCCAGGGTCGGCAGCGCGGCCTGTTGCGCGGGGGTGAGGCCGGCCCGCAGCGCCGCCGTATCGGCAGCGTCCTTGCGGGCGCGGCGTTCGCGACCGGACATGGCGGGGTCTCCGCGTGCAGTGAACGTCCATTGTCCCGACACGCCGCCTGCACGAAGTGAACCCGCGCTGCACGGCACCCGCGCTTCGGTGCCCGCATCGCCACCAACACGCGCTGCGCCACCAACGCCCGCACGCCGTAGAGCGGAGCTTGCTCCGCTGCTCGGGCACCGGACAGTCGAGCCGCCGGGCAGCCGAGCAAGCTCGGCTCTACGGGTCTCGGACCGACCGCCGTCGGGGGCGTACCTCAGCCGAGTTCGCGCAGCCAGTCGCGCGGGCGCAGGTAGTCGGCCAGCCGCGCCTCGGCGCTGCCGGGTTCCGCCGCGTAGCCGTATTCCCAGCGCGCCAGCGGCGGCAGGCTCATCAGGATCGACTCGGTGCGTCCGCCCGACTGCAGGCCGAACAGGGTGCCGCGGTCCCAGACCAGGTTGAACTCGACGTAACGCCCGCGCCGGTACAGCTGGAACGCGCGCTCGCGTTCGCCGTGGGGGACGTCGCGGCGGCGCTCGACGATCGGAAGCCAGGCGTCGAGAAAACCGTCGCCGACGGCGCGCAGATAGGCGAAGTCGCGCGCGAAGTCCTCGTGCAGGTCGTCGAAGAACAGCCCGCCCACGCCGCGGGTCTCGCCGCGATGTTTCAGGAAGAAGTAGTCGTCGCACCAGCGCTTGTGCGCCTCGTAGCGCAGCTGGCCGCCGAAGGGTTCGCACAGCGCGCGGGCGGTACGGTGCCAGTGCAGCACGTCCTCGTCGAAGGGGTAGAACGGGGTCAGGTCGAAGCCGCCGCCGAACCACCATGCGACGGTCTCGCCCTCGCGCGTGGCGCGGAAATGGCGCACGTTGGCATGCGTGGTCGGCAGGTAGGGGTTGCGCGGATGGAACACCAGCGACACTCCGACCGCGCGCCAGGAGGCGCCCGCCAGCTGCGGCCGCGCGGCAGTGGCCGAAGGCGGCAGTGCGCTGCCGGAGACGTCGGAGAAGCCGATGCCGGCCTGCTCGAACACCGCGCCCTCGCGCAGCACCCGGGTGCGGCCGCCGCCGCCTTCGGCGCGGGTCCAGTCGTCTTCGGAGAAGCGCGCGCCGCCGTCGGCGGTTTCGATGGCGGTGCAGATCCGCTCCTGCAGGCCCATCAGGTACGCGCGTACGGTCTCGATATCGTCCATGCGCGCATTGTACGGGCGTGGCCGCCGCACGATGGCCGACAGGTCGCGGTCGCCGACGACCGCAGTCGCACTCCCGTAGGAGCGGCCCATGGCCGCGAAGGCCGCGGGCGGCGCCGGCCGCGTTGGCGGTGATTCCCGGTACGGCCGGCCGCGCCGGCCTTCGCGCGCATGGCGCGCTCCTACCGGTGCAGGGGAGGCCGCGGCGCCTGTGTTCCGCGGCCGTCGCGGCTATTCCTTCAGTGCGCGCTCGAACAGCTCGAAGATGCGCCGGTACTGGTCGTACCAGGAATCGGAGTGCTGGTAGGCGTGTCGCTCGAGCGGATAGCTGGCCAGTTCCCATTTGTCCTTGCGCAGTTCGATCAGGCGCTGCGCCAGCAGCACCGAGTCGCGATAGAACACGTTGTCGTCGATCATGCCGTGGGCGATCAGCAGATGATCCTGCAGGCCCTCGGCGAATTCGATCGGCGAGGAGATCCGATACGCCTCCGGGTCGAGGTCCGGAGTGTTGAGGATGTTGGCGGTATAGGTGTGGTTGTACTGGGTCCAATCGGTGACCGGCCGCAGCGCGGCGCCGGCCTTGAAGGTGCCGGGCTCGCGGAACAGCGCCATGAAGGTCAGGAAGCCGCCGTAGCTGCCGCCATAGATGCCGACCCGGTCGCGGTCGGCCTGTCTTTCGGCGACCAGCCACTCGATGCCGTCGAGGTAGTCCTCCAATTCCGGATGGCCCATCTGCCGGTAGATCGCGGTGCGCCAGTCGCGGCCGTAGCCCTGCGAGGCGCGAAAATCCAGGTCCAGCACGATGTAGCCGTTCTGCACCAGCAGGTTGTGGAACATCTGCTCCCGGAAGTAGTTGGGATAGCGGTCGCTGGCGTTCTGCAGGTAGCCGGCGCCGTGCACGAAGAGCGCCACCGGATACCTGCGTCCGGGTTCCGGCGTCGCTGGCCCGTAGTACTTGCCCCAGATGGCGCCGGCGCCGTGGCGCGAAGGGACCTGCACGGTTTCCGGCTGCAGCCAGTCGTAGCGCCGGAACTCCTCGCTGCGGGTATCGGTGAGCGCACGCATCCCGCCGCCGTCGATGCCGATCACCGCCAGCTGCGGCGGCACGTAACTTTCCGAATGGCGGACCAGCAGCCGGCCGCCGTCGGGCGACTGGACGAAATCCTCCACGCCGTCGAGCGCGGTGATCTCGCGCACCGATCCGCCGTCGGCCGGCACCGCGCAGACCTCGTAGTCGCCGGGACGCTCGCGGTTGCAGACGAACAGGAAGCCGCCGCCGTCCGCCGCCAGCACCGGCGCGGACACTTCCCAGTTCCCCGAAGTCAGGGCGCGGGTGCGTCCGCCCGCGTCCAGGTACAGGTGCGAATACCCGGTGTGCTCGGAAAGGAACCACAGCGTCCGGTTGTCCGGCATCCAGCCGAAGTCGTTGAAGCCCCAGTTGATCCAGGCCTCGTCGGAGAGGCGGTGGCGGCTGCGCAGCGCGCCGTCGGCGGGGTCGAGTGTCGCCAGCCAGCGGTCCTTGTTGTCGACCGCGTGCAGCATCAGGGCTGCGCCGCGGCTGTCGCCGCTCCAGCGCATCGCGCCCGGGCCGTCGGCCTCGATGCGCACCGCGCGCGCGCCCTTCAGCGGGTCCTTGCCGGCGGCGCGACGCAGGTGTGCGAGCGGGTCGCCGTCGATGCCCGGAAGCCGGTCGAGATCGAGCCTGCGCGGTTCGCCCGTGGTCATGTCCACCAGCCAGAACGCCTGCGGCAGCGGATCGTTGCGGCCGACCCGGGTGCGCACGTCCTCGAACTCCTCGTAGCCCGACTCGGTGATGTATTTCGGCATCCTGCCATCGGTGCCCTTGTCGGCGCCTTTCGCTTCCGTGGCTACCAGCAGCCACCGCCCGTCCGGCGACAGCGCGCTGGCGGCGATCTCCACGTCCTTGCCCAGGTACACCGGAGCTGGCGCACGCGTGGGATCCGCGCGGCGCCAGTCGCGATCCTGCAGGCGCTGCGCCTCGCGACGCTCGCGCTCGGTGCGCAGGGTCTCCACCAGCCGCAGCTGGCGCTCGCGCAGGGCGTCGGCCGCGGGCGCCTTGCCCGGATCGTCCTCGGCCTTGAGCACCGCGGCTGCGGTCACGCCCTCGCGGGGCGTCCAGCGGAACCAGCGGTCGTTGCCGATGCGCCAGACCAGGGCGCCGTCGCTGCCCCACAGCGGCGAGGCGGCGCGCTCGTCGTCGCGGCTGAGCTGGGTCAGCGCGCCGCTGCGCAGGTCGCGCACGAAGACGTTGCCGTCGCGCACGAAGGCGGCCCGCGAGCGCCCGGCGTCGTAGACCGGCTGCAGGCCGTCAAGGTCGGCGCGCGCGGCGCCATCGATCCGGCCGGTCCCACCGCCGCCGATGTCCTGGACCCAGGTGTCGCGCACGTCGCTGCCTTCGCGCTTGAGCGAGTAGTACGCGCGCTGGCCGTTCCATGCCCACCAGGCCTGTTCCACCGGCGGGCCGATCCAGTCCGGGTCGGCCATGATCCGATCCATGGTCAGCGTTTGCGCCGGTTGGGCGGCGAGCGAGGCTGCGAACAGCAGCAGGGACAGCGGCAGCAGACGGACCATGGCGCCCTCGTGGCGTGAGCAAACCGCCGCAGGGTAGCAGCCGGCCGTCGCGTCCGGCTGGGCCACAGGTCATGCCGGCGCCCGCACGGACGAGGAACCGGAGCGGGAAACGCCTGAAAAGAACAGGTCCGGGAAAGCACGGGCCGGAAAAAGAACAGGGGCGCAATGCGCCCCTGCAGACTTCCCTGTTCCCGGTTGGTCCGGATCGTCCCTGTGGCGGGCAGGTTTACCAGCTGAAACCGGTGCCCGCCGAGACCGGCTTCTCGTTTCTGCGAATTGCGCCGCCAAGCGAGACGTTCGCGCGGACGCCGATCGCGCGCTGGCAGCCCAGGACTGCTCCGTCCGAGGGCGGACGCTCTGGAGCCGGCGCTGGGCGCGCGCCTGAGGTGCCCGGCGCGCGGTCGGAATCGATGCCGTCCAGGCGCGACGCGGCTGCTTCCGCTCGGCCGTCTCGCCGAAGACTCGCTCGAATCCGACGCGCCCGGCGCGTCCACCAGTGCGAGAGGCGCCTGCTCCGCTTCGCCTCCGTGGCCGCCGCCGATGACGACGGCAGCGCGCGCTCGTCTTGCGCATCTGCCTTTCCCGGGCGGACCGCGACCGACCCGCCTGTGCCCGCATCATGCCCGGCCGCCGCGCCGTGGGAAGCGCGGCGGCGGCCGTATCCTTCACGGTTGCCGGCGCATAATGCCCGGCATAGAACCGCTTCCCGGAGTGAGGCGTGGATGCATTGCTGCTGTCGCGGATCCAGTTCGGATTCGTGATCTCCTTCCATGTGCTGTTCCCGGCGTTCACGATCGGCCTGTCGAGCTGGCTGGCGTTCGTGGAGTGGCGCTGGTTGCGCACCCGCGACGCGATCTGGCGCGACCTCTACTTCTTCTGGCTGCGGATCTTCGCGATCTCGTTCGGCATGGGCGTGGTGTCGGGCATCGTGATGAGCTTCCAGTTCGGCACCAACTGGTCGGTGCTGTCCGAGCGCGCCGGCAACATCCTCGGCCCGCTGCTGTCCTACGAGGTGCTGACGGCGTTCTTCCTCGAGGCCACCTTCCTCGGGGTGATGCTGTTCGGCTGGCGCAAGGTGTCCGAGAAGCTGCACTTTCTCGCCACCTGCATGGTCGCAGTCGGCACCCTGATCTCGACGTTCTGGATCATCTCGGCCAACAGCTGGCTGCATACCCCGGCCGGCTACGAGCTGGTAGGCGAGGTGTTCCATCCCGCCAGCTGGTGGGAGGTGATCTTCAACCCATCGTTCCCGTACCGGCTGGCGCACATGGTGCTGGCGGCCTTCATCACCACCTGCTTCGTGATCGGCGGGGTCGGCGCCGGCTACCTGCGCCGCGGCGTGCATGCCGACGCGGCGCAGCGGATGCTGCGGGCAGCGGTGGTGTTCGCAGCGCTCACGGTGCCGTTGCAGATCCTGGTCGGCGACCTGCACGGGTTGAAGACCCGCGAGGTCCAGCCCACCAAGGTGGCGGCCATGGAGGGGCACTGGGAGCATGGACCGGCCGGGGCGGGGGTGCCGCTGGTGCTGTTCGCGATGCCGGACCAGGAGGCGGAACGCAACCGCTACGAACTGGCGGTCCCGCGCCTGGGCAGCCTGATCCTCACCCACAGCTGGGACGGCGAGATCGAGCCGCTGACCGCGGTGCCGCGAGACCAGCGGCCGCCGGTCGCGCCGGTCTTCTACGGCTTCAGGATCATGGTCGGCATCGGCCTGGCCATGCTGCTGCTCACGGCGTGCTCGTTGTGGGCATGGCGGCGCGGCAGGCTGTTCGGCTCGCGCTGGCTGCTCGACGGCTGGCGGCTGATGACGCTCAGCGGTTTCGTCGCGGTGATCAGCGGCTGGTTCGTGGTCGAGATCGGGCGCCAGCCCTGGGTGATCCAGGGCCTGCTGCGCACTGCCGACGCGGTGAGCGCGGTCGGACGCGGCAGCGTGCTGACCTCGCTGGCGGTCTTCGTGGCGGCCTATGCGGTGGTGTTCGGCGCCGGTGCCGCCTATATCGTCCGGATGGTTCGCGCCGGGCCGCAGCGTTTCGAGGACGCGCCCGACACCGACGAGGGCGAACGCACGCCGATGCGGCCGATCTCCGCGGCCGACGAGCCGATGGAGAGGGCGGGCCGCGACCCGCGCGGGCCGGTCCGGACGGGAGAGGCATGATGGAGATGGAAACCGTACTGCCGGTGCTGTGGTTCGGGGTGATCGGCTTCGGCGTGCTGATGTACGTGCTGCTCGACGGGTTCGTGCTGGGGCTGGGGATCCTGGCGCCGTTCGCGGAGGACGGCAAGCAGCTCGACCACATGATGAACACCGCGGCGCCGATCTGGGACGGCAACGAGACCTGGCTGGTACTCGGCGGCGCGGGCTTGCTGGCGGCCTTTCCGCGCGCTTACGCGGTGGTCCTCTCGGCACTGTACCTTCCGGTGCTGCTGATGCTGATCGCCCTGGTATTCCGCGGCGTGGCGTTCGAGTTCCGCTTCAAGGCGCGCCGCGGCAAGCCGTTCTGGGGCGCAGCGTTCGCGCTCGGCTCGATGTTCGCGGCCTTCGCCCAGGGCGTGATCCTGGGGGCGCTGGTCGAGGGCATGCCGCTGCAGGAGGGTCGCTACATCGGCGGCGCGTTCGCCTGGTTCAGCCCGTTCTCGATGCTGACCGGGGTGGCGGTGATGTTCGGCTACGCGCTGCTCGGCAGTACCTGGCTGATCCTCAAGACCGGCGGCCGGATGCAGCAGATCGCCCGCACCCTGACCCGGCCGCTGGTGATGGTGGTGGCCGCGTTCATGGGGCTGGTGAGCGCGTGGCTGCCGTTCCTGGATTCGCGGATCATGGCGCGCTGGTTCGAGGACGGGAATTTCTGGTGGCTTTCGCCGGTGCCGCTGCTGGCGCTGGGCAACGCCGTCTGGCTGTGGCGCGCGGCGATGCGCGAGGGCCGCGACGCCACGCCTTTCCTGCTCACCCTGAGTTTCTTCGTGCTGGGCTTTGCTGGCCTGGTGCTGGGAATCTGGCCGAACATCGTGCCGCCCGACCTGAGCATCTGGGAGGCGGCGTCGCCGCCGTCCTCGCAGGGTTTCGTGCTGGTGGGCCTGATCGTGCTGCTGCCGATGATCCTCGGCTATACGGCGTGGTCGTACCGCGTGTTCCGCGGCAAGGTCGAGGCCGACGCCGGATACCACTAGCCCCAGTTCCCCATTCCCGGCTTTTCCCGCACAATCGACGGGTTCGAGCCGTCCCCCGGGCCATGCACGCCTACGTCTACAAGAGCCAGCGCAAGGCCGACACCTACGTCTACCTGGCGACCCGCGACGATTTCGCGCCGCTCCCCGAAGCGTTGCGCGCGCAGCTCGGTGCGCTGAGCTTCGTGCTGGACGTGGCGCTGACCCCGGGACGCCGGCTGGCGCGGGAGGATGCCGAGACGGTCCGCGGCAACCTCTCCGCGCGCGGATTCCACCTCCAGCTTCCGCCATCGGCCGCAGTCGACCCGATGCGCGAGGACTGGGGCACCGATGCCTGAACCGCAGCGCCCGCGCCGGCGCGCCGCGCTCGCGTTCGTTTCCGGAGCCGCCCTCAGCCTGATCGCCGGGTTCGGCGGCATCGCCGCCGCGCTGGGCCTGTGGCTGGCGCAGCCGGCGTTCGCTCTCGGCGTGCGCTGGTGGCGCGACGCCGGCAGCGCGGCCGACCGCGGCGCGTTGCGCCGCGACCTCCCCGCGCTGCTCGTGCTCTGGGGCGGTGCGCTGGCGCTGTCCGCGCTGCTGGTGGCCTGGCCGCTGTCCGCGCTGCGCCAGTCCGGCAGCCTCGGCGCGGCAGTGGGCCTGAGCGCGATGGCCGGTGTCTGCGTGGTCGCGCTGTGGCGGCTGTGGCCCTTCTGGCATGCCCTCGAGCGCGACGGCGGCGGCCTGGGCGCGCAGTGGCGGCGGCTGGCCGAGCACGACGCCGCCGCCGGACGTGGCGCGGTACTGGCGCTGTGCGTGGCGGCGGTGCTGGCGGCGACCGTGGCGCTGGCCTGGCCCGGGCTGCTGGCGGCGCAGGCGCGCTGGCCGCTGGCGATCGCCGGCGCGGCGCTGTGGCCGCTGGCGCACTGGTTGCTGCAGCGACTGGCCGCGCCGGCACCGTTGCCGATGCCGGTGGTGGAGATGGCGGGCGCGGCCGCGGATCCCGGGCCGGAACTGCCGCCTGGCGACCTGGATGGCGAGCTGTACCTGGCCGCTCGCGGCGGCCGCGTCGACCGTGCCCTCGAACTGCTCGATCTCGGCGCCGATCCGCATGCGCTTCCCCCGCCGGACCAGCGCGACCAGCGCAGCCTGCCGGTGCTCGCCGCGGTCCTGCCGGACCTGCGCCTGCTGCGCGCGCTGATCGCCCGCGGTGCGGATCTGAACGCGGCATACGCCGGCCTCACCCCGCTGCTGGCGGCGACCCGCGACAGCTGGCACGGGCGCCCCGAGGCGGTGATGACGCTGCTCGCCAACGGCGCCGATCCCCGGGTCCGCGATCCCGAGGGCTGCACACCGCTGCACCACGCCGCGCGCAGCTCCGACCCCGGGGTCGCCGCCCTGCTGCGCGACGCCGCCGCCGAACTCGATGCCGTCAACCACGAGGGGCTGACCCCGCTCGGCGTCGCCTGCGCGGTGGGCAACTGGCGGCTGGCGCGGTTCCTGCTCGAGCGCGGCGCCCGCGCCGAGGTCGAAGATGCCACGCCGGCGCTGCTGGCCGCCGCCGCCGGCGAGGAAGACGACACCGCCGGCGTGCAGTTGCTGCTCAGGCACAAGGCGAAGGCCGGCGCCCGCGGCCGCGACGGCCGTACCGCCCTGCATCAGGCCGCGTTCGCCGGTCATGCCGAGATCGCCGCGGCGCTGGTCGCCGCCGGTGCCGACGCGCAGGCGCGCGACGACCAGGGCCGTACTCCGCTGCTCGAGTCGGCGCGCGGCGCACGCCTGGCGACGCTCGAGACGCTGGCGGCGGCGCAGGCGGAGGTCGCCGTGGTCGATGGCGACGGCCGCAGCGCGCTGGTGCTGGCCTGCCAGGCGGAGACGCCCTCGCCGCCGCTGGTGCAACGGTTGCTGGAGCTGGGAGTCGATCCGCAGCTCGCCGATGCCGAGGGCCGGCTTGCGGTCGAACATGCGGCCTCCGCCGGCCGCTGGTCGCTGGTGGCGCTGCTCGATCCGGGCTACGCGCTGCCCGCCAGCATCCTGCCCGAGGGCGGCGGCGATGCCGCGATGCCGGACCGCGCGCCGCTGTCGCTGCTGCGCGACGGCCTGCGCGAGGGACGGCTGGACGGCCTGGACAACCTGCTGCCGCTGCTCGGCCCGCAGGAACTCGGGAGCCTGCTGGTCGACGAGCAGGCGCCGCTGTCGGTCGAGCGCATCGACTGGCTGCTGGCGCGCGGCGCGGACCCCGAGGTACGCGACGGCTTCGGCGACAGTGCCGTCTTCCGCCTGCTCGCCCGCGGGCCGGATGCGGTCGAGGTGCTGCAGGCGATGCTGCG
Organism: Luteimonas salinisoli; assembly: GCF_013425525.1. GTDB lineage: Bacteria > Pseudomonadota > Gammaproteobacteria > Xanthomonadales > Xanthomonadaceae > Luteimonas > Luteimonas salinisoli. The sequence goes on from NZ_JACCKA010000095.1 coordinate 67,974, forward strand.
CAGGAACGTCTCGCCGGCCGGCGCCGGCGGCCTGGCGCGGTTCCTGGCGGCCTGCGCGCGCAGCGAGCAGGCCGGGCGCGGCCTGGAGCAGCTGGCGCTGGAGTTGCTCGAGCGCGGCGCCGATCCGTTCGCGGCCAGCGCCGAGGGCGATCCGCCGCTGGCGCTGGCGGTGCGGCTGGGGTGGGGCCGGGTGCTGGAGCGCCTGGTCGCGGTGGGCGTGGATCTCGACGCGCGCGACAGCCACGGCATGACCGCGCTGCATCTGTGCGCCGCCCTGGGCCGCGAGGCGGCGCTGAAGACGCTGGTCCGCCACGGCGCGGCGCCCGACGTGCGTGCCGCCGATGGCCAGACGCCGCTGGGCGTGGCGCTGTCGGGCGGCCGGCGCGATCTCGCCGACTGGCTCGACTGGCGCGGCTGGACGCTGCCGCGGCGCGCGCTGCGCGCCGAGGACCTGCCGGCGGCCGCCATCATCGGCGACGCCGACGCGGTACGCCGGCTGCTGGACTTCGGCTTCGCCGTGGACACGCCCGACGCCCAGGGCTGCACCGCGCTGCTGCGCGCCGCCGGCGGCGGCCATCGCGCGACGGTCGACCTGCTGCTGGCGCGCGGCGCCGATGCGCAACTGGCGGCGCATACCGGAGCCACGCCGCTGTCGGCCGCGGTGAGCATGCGCCAGGGCGAGATCGTCGACCGCCTGCTCGATGCCGGGGCGAAACTCGAGCAGCGCCTGCCCGGCGAGGTCACCGTGCTGATGCTGGCCGCAGCATTGGGGCTGCCCGACCTGTGCGCGCGCCTGCTCACCGCCGGCGCCAACGTCCACGCCACCGACGCGCAGGGGTTGGGGCCGCTGCACTGCGCGGCGCTGTACGGATTCACCTGCCGCGACCGGCCGCGGCTGCTGGCGCTGTTCGACACCCTGCTGCTGGCCGGCGCCGAGGTCGATGCCGCGGCCGGCGGCGGGGTCACCCCCCTGCTGCTGCTGCTCGGCGCGCGCGCGGAGCCTGGCACCGCCTGCGACGAGGAGGTGGTGCTGGGCGCGCTCGACTACCTGCTCGACGAGGACGTCTCGCTGGAGGCGCAGGATCCGCGCGGGTTCGGGCCGCTGCACCTGGCGGCGCTGCACGGCCTGCTGCAGGTGGCCCGGCGCCTGCTGCGCGCCGGCGCCGACCCCGGCCTGCGCGACGCCCTCAACCGCACCCCGCGCGAAATCGCGGTGATGCGCGGCTTCGTCGACGTCGCCGCCGAGTTCGCACCGGCGCAGTCGCAACCCGGCGTGTCGATGGCGAGATTCCTGCGCGAGCCGCGCTGAGCATCGTCGGCGGGCAGCGCCACGATCCAGGCGCCGCTTCAGCCGGGCGCGGTGTCCGCCGTTCCCGCCAGCGCGCGCAGGCGCATGGCGCCGCGTTCGGCGATCGCGTACAGCGCATGCTCGTGCGCCAGCCCGTAGAAGCCCGGTTCGGGATGCTCGCTGTCGAGCACCCCGAACAGCGCGTCGCCGATGCAGATCGGCACCGCGAGTTCGGAGAGGTTGAACTGGTCGTCGAGCACGTAGCGCCCGTCGCGGCGGGCATCGGCCGTGCGCTGCGGCAGGCGTTGCTGCGCGCAGTGGCCGACGATGCCCTGGCCGAGCCTGAGCCGGATCCGCGACTCCAGCACCCGGGAGGCGGCGCGTTTCGGCCCCCACGCCGCCTGCTGGGTCAGGGTGCGGCCGTCGCCGTCCAGCAGGTACACCACGCAGTCCGCCAAGCCCAGCGCCGGGCCGGAGAACTCGCACAGGGCCCAGGCCACCTCCACGGGACTGGCGCAGCGCTCGAGCTCGCCGACCAGTGCCGCCAGCCGGGGACCGGCCTGCTGCAGGAATTCGTCCGCGCTGCTGTTCGGCATCTCCGTTCCCCCGGGGCGTGCGCTGCGCCTGCCCGCGCCCGGGCCATGCTAGCGTCGGACCGCGGCGCGGTCACGGGTCATGCCCGCCTCCCGACGACTGAAGCGAGGACCCCCGGCGTGGCGGGGCGTCCTTCGGGGCCGGTGCGGCTTCAGCGACGCATCGAAGCGAAGAACTCGTCGTTGGACTTGGTCTGCTTCATCTTGTCGAGCAGGAACTCCATCGCCGCGATCTCGTCCATCGGGTGCAGCAGCTTGCGCAGGATCCAGATCTTCTGCAGCAGCTCGGGCTCGATCAGATAGTCCTCGCGGCGGGTTCCCGACTGGTTGACGTTGATCGCCGGGTACACGCGCTTCTCGGTGATGCGCCGATCCAGGTGGATCTCGGAGTTGCCGGTGCCCTTGAACTCCTCGTAGATCACCTTGTCCATCGCGCTGCCGGTGTCGACCAGCGCGGTGGCGATGATCGTCAGCGAGCCGCCCTCCTCGACGTTGCGCGCCGCGCCGAAGAAGCGCTTGGGACGATGCAGGGCGTTGGCGTCGACGCCGCCGGTCAGCACCTTGCCGGAGCTGGGCACGACGTTGTTGTAGGCGCGCGCCAGGCGGGTGATCGAATCGAGCAGGATCACCACGTCCTTCTTGTGCTCGACCAGGCGCTTGGCGCGCTCGATCACCATCTCGGCGACCTGCACGTGGCGCGCGGCGGGCTCGTCGAACGTGGAGCTCACCACTTCGCCGCGCACGGTGCGCTGCATCTCGGTGACTTCCTCGGGCCGCTCGTCCACCAGCAGCACGATCATGTGCACGTCGGGGTGGTTGGTGGTGATCGCGGTGGCGATCTGCTGCATCATCATGGTCTTGCCGGCCTTTGGCGGCGAGACGATCAGCGCGCGCTGGCCCTTGCCCTGCGGCGCCATGAGGTCGAGGATGCGGCCGGCGATGTCCTCGCTGGAGCCGTCGCCGCGCTCGAGCTTGAAGCGCTTGCGCGGGAACAGCGGGGTCAGGTTCTCGAACAGCACCTTGCCCTTGCTGGCCTCCGGCGGCTCGCCGTTGATGGTGTCGACCACCGACAGGGCGAAATAGCGCTCGCCGTCCTTGGGCCAGCGGATGCGCCCGGACAGATGGTCGCCGGTGCGCAGGTTGAAGCGGCGGATCTGGCTGGGACTGATGTAGACGTCGTCGGGGCCGGCGAGATACGAGGCCTCGGCCGCGCGCAGGAAGCCGAAGCCGTCGGGCAGGATCTCCAGCACGCCGTCGGCGACCACGCCCTCGCCGTGGCGGGTCAGCACCTTGAGCAGGTTGAAGATCACGTCCTGCTTGCGGGCGCGGGCCACGCCATCGTGGATGTTGAGCTGCTCGGCGATGTCCATCAGCTTCTGCGCGGGCATCCGCTTCAGGTCGCTGAGCGTGTACTGCGGGAAGTCCGCGGGGATGTTGGGCGGCGGCAGGCGCTGGCCCTGGTCGCCGCCGTCCTGGGGCAGGCCGTCGTCGCGGCCGCCGCCGCCGCCGCCGCCGCCGCGGTTGCGGTCGCGGTCGCGGCGGTTGCGGAAGCGGTCGCGGCGGGCGCCCTGGCCTTGGCCCTGGCCCTGGCCCTGGCGGCCGTCGCGATGTTCACGCGCCTCGCGGGCGTCCCGCTGCTCGCTTCCAGCGTCGTTGCCACCGCCACCGCCGCCGGTTTCCGCGGAAGCCGGCGCGGGCGCGGCGGGCGGGGCAGAGGGGGGCGGCGCATCCGCCGGCGCAGCCGGCTTCGGTGCTGGTGCTGGTGCCGGCGCTGCTGCCGTCTCGGGCGCCGCCGGGGCGTCCGTCCCTGCGGTCTTGGCGACCCGGGCGGTCTTGCTGACGCGCGGCTTGCGCACGCGCTTCTCGGCGGATTCGCCGGAATCGGAGGTGTTGTCGGACAAGTGCGAATTCCTCGCTAGCTGCGAGCGCCCGCGGAAGCGGGCGGAGGGTTGGAAGGGTGGGCCTTCAGACGGGGTGCGGCGCGGGACCCCGCGCCGGATGCAACAACGCTAGCACCGCCTCGCGCCCACGGCAAGCGATCCCGCCGCCGGGCCGGGACGCTCCGCGGCGGCGCGTCGCCGCCGGGGGGGGGGCAGAGCGGGTGCGCCCGCGCCTGGCCGTTCAGAGGGCCTTGTCGAGCATCTGCGACAGCTGCCCCTTGCCGACCGCGCCGATCTGGGTGGCCTGGACCTGGCCGCCCTTGAACAGCAGCAGCATGGGGATCGAGCGCACGTGATACTTCATGGCGACGCCCTGGTTCTGGTCGATGTCGACCTTCACCACCTTGGCGCGGCCGGCATAGCTCTCGGCCAGTTCGTCCAGCGCCGGGGCGATCATCTTGCACGGACCGCACCAGGGCGCCCAGAAATCGACCAGCACCGGCTCGTCGGACTGCAGCACGGTGGAGTCGAAATCGGCGTCGCCGGCGTGGATGACCTTGTTGCTCACGGAGTTCTCCTGGGATCGGGCCGCGTGCCGGACGGGCGGGGCGGCTTGGGTGCTGTTAAACTGGGGCGTTCTCAGGCCGGATCAAGGGTTTCCCCGGGTCCGCGCAGCCTTCTATTCACGGTTCGGCAGTCTGCGACGCGGTCGCCCCCTGCGCAACCGCGCCCCGCCGCATAGACCATTCCAGGCATGACAGACAAACCACTGACCGATATCACCTTTTCGGAATTCGAGCTGCACCCGCAGCTGCTCGCCGGCCTCGAGGCCGCCGGATTCCTCCGCTGCACGCCGATCCAGGCGCTGACCCTGCCCATCGCCCTGCCGGGCCGCGACGTCGCCGGCCAGGCGCAGACCGGCACCGGCAAGACGCTGGCGTTCCTGGTGGCGGTGATCAACCGCCTGCTGTCGCGGCCGGCCCTGGCCGACCGCAAGCCGGAGGACCCGCGCGCGCTGATCCTGGCGCCGACCCGCGAGCTGGCCATCCAGATCCACAAGGACGCGGTGAAGTTCGCCTCCGACCTCGGCCTCAGGTTCGCCCTGGTCTACGGCGGCGTCGACTACGACAAGCAGCGCCAGATCCTGCAGGAAGGCGCCGACGTGATCATCGCCACCCCGGGGCGGCTGATCGACTACGTCAAGCAGCACAAGGTGGTGTCGCTGCACGCCTGCGAGGTGTGCGTGCTCGACGAGGCCGACCGCATGTTCGACCTCGGCTTCATCAAGGACATCCGCTTCCTGCTGCGGCGCATGCCGGTGCGCACCGAGCGCCAGACGCTGCTGTTCTCGGCCACCCTCAGCCATCGCGTCCTGGAGCTCGCCTACGAGCACATGAACGAGCCGGAGAAGGTGGTCGTCGAGACCGAGTTCATCACCAACGCCAAGGTCCGGCAGAAGGTCTACTTCCCGGCCAACGACGAGAAGGTCCCGCTGCTGCTCGGGTTGCTGTCGCGTAGCGAGGGCGCCCGCACCATGGTGTTCGTCAACACCAAGGCCTGGGTGGAGAGGGTCGCGCGCGCGCTGGAGCGCGGCGGCTACCGCGTCGGCGTGCTGTCGGGCGACGTGCCGCAGAAGAAGCGCGAAAGCCTGCTGAAGAAGTTCCAGGCCGGCCAGCTCGAGCTGCTGGTGGCCACCGACGTGGCCGCCCGCGGCCTGCACATCGACGGCGTGAGCCACGTCTACAACTACGATCTGCCGTTCGACGCCGAGGACTACGTGCATCGCATCGGCCGCACCGCGCGGCTCGGCGCCGAGGGCGACGCGATCAGCTTCGCCTGCGAGATCTACGCGCAGAGCCTGCCGGACATCGAGGCCTTCATCGAACAGAAGATCCCGGTCGAGGCGGTCTCGCCGGAGCTGCTGGTGGCGCTGCCGCGCAAGCCGCGCGAGGGCGCCGAGGCGCTGCCCGACGACGGCGAGAGCATCGGCGAGATCTTCCGCGAGGCGCGCGAGCAGCGTGCCGCCGACGATGCCAGGCGGGGCGCAGGCCCGGGCGGGCGCCGTACCGGCGGGCGCAGCGGCGGCGAAGGCGCTCGAGGTTCCAGCCATGGCGAC
>NZ_JACCKA010000007.1 GCF_013425525.1 Luteimonas salinisoli
GCCGGCGGCTCTGCCGCCGGCCGGGCTTCCGCCTGTCGGAGAGCCGGTCAGGCGTCCTTGGCGGCGAGCTGACGGAGCACGTAGTGGAGCAGGCCGCCATGGCGGAAGTACTCCACCTCCTTCGGCGTCAGCAGCAGCACGTGCGCCTCGAAGCGGGTCTCGGCCCCATCCGCCTTGCGCGCGACGACCGTGGCCATCTTCGCCTTGCCGTCGTCCAGCCCCGCGATGTCGATGGTTTCCGTGCCGTCCAGGCCGTGGGTCTTGGCGCTCTCGCCCTCGCGGAACTGCAGCGGCAGCACGCCCATGCCCACCAGGTTGGAGCGATGGATGCGCTCGAAACTCTCGGCCACCACCGCCTTGACCCCGAGCAGGTTGGTGCCCTTGGCGGCCCAGTCGCGCGAAGAACCGGTGCCGTACTCCTTGCCGGCGAACACCACCAGCGGCACGCCGTCTGCCTTGTAGCGCATGGCCGCGTCGTAGATGGCCATCTTCTCCGGCGGCTCGCTGCCGAAGTACAGGGTGTTGCCGCCTTCCTCGCCGTCGAAGAACAGGTTCTTGATGCGGATGTTGGCGAACGTCCCGCGTACCATCACGTCGTCGTTGCCGCGCCGCGAGCCGTAGCTGTTGAAGTCGGCCGGCTGCACGCCGCGTTCCTGCAGGAAACGCCCAGCGGGCGAGTCCTGCTTGATGTTGCCGGCTGGGGAGATGTGGTCGGTGGTGATCGAATCGCCGAACAGGCCCATCACCCGCGCCCCGGAGATGTCGGAAATGTCGCCGACGTCCATCGTCATGCCGTCGAAGTAGGGCGGGTTCTTGATGTAGGTGGACGCGCCGTCCCATTCGTACAGGTCGCCGTCCGGCGAGTCGATGGCGTTCCAGCGGCTGTCGCCCTTGAACACGTCGGCGTAGTTCTGGGCGAACAGTTCCGGACCGACGGTCGCGGCGATGGTGTCGCCGATTTCCTTGTTGCTCGGCCAGATGTCGCGCAGGAACACCGGCTCGCCGTCGGCGTCGTGGCCGAGCGGCTCGCTGGCCAGGTCGATGTCGACGGTGCCGGCGATCGCGTAGGCCACCACCAGCGGCGGCGAGGCGAGATAGTTCATCTTCACCTCGGCGTGGATGCGGCCCTCGAAATTGCGGTTGCCCGACAGCACCGAGGCCACGGCCAGGTCGTTGTCGGCGATGCCCTTCGAGACCGCCTCGGGCAGCGGCCCGGAATTGCCGATGCAGGTGGTGCAGCCGTAGCCGACCACGTAGAAGCCCAGCTTCTCGAGATGGTCGAGCACTCCGGCCTTCTTCAGGTAGTCGGTCACCACCAGCGAGCCAGGCCCGAGCGAAGTCTTCACCCAGGGCGCGGCCTTGAGGCCCTTGGCCACGGCATTGCGGGCGAGCAGGCCGGCGCCGAGCATCACCGCGGGATTGGAGGTGTTGGTGCACGAGGTGATCGCTGCGATCACCACCGAGCCGTCGGTGAGCTCGTGCTCGCTGTCGTCGATCGTGATCTTCGAAACCGGCGTCGCCGCCAGCCGCTCGGCCTGCGGCTGGCCGCCGCCTTCCTTCTCGAAGCGCTCGACCTGCTCGGCCAGGGCGCCGTTGCGGCGGGCCACCAGCGGGCCGACGTTGTCGCGGAAGTTCTGCTTGACGTCCTCCAGCAGCACCCGGTCCTGCGGCCGCTTCGGCCCGGCCAGCGACGGCCGCACTTCGCCCAGGTCGAGCTCGAGCGTGGCGGAGTAGGTGGCTTCCGGCAGGCCCGGCTCGTGCCACAGGCCCTGCGCCCGCGCATAGGCCTCGACGAGCGCGATCTGCTCCTCGCTGCGTCCGGACAGGCGCAGATAGGTCAGCGCCTCGGCGTCGATCGGGAAGATGCCGCAGGTGGCGCCGTACTCCGGCGCCATGTTGCCGATGGTGGCGCGGTCGGCCAATGGCAGGTGGGCCAGGCCCTCGCCATAGAACTCGACGAACTTGCCGACCACGCCGTGCGCCCGCAGCATCTGGGTAACGGTGAGCACCAGATCGGTCGCGGTGGCGCCCTCGGGCAGGCGCCCGGTGAGCCGGAAGCCGACGACCTGCGGAATCAGCATCGACGAAGGCTGCCCGAGCATCGCCGCCTCGGCCTCGATGCCGCCCACGCCCCAGCCGAGCACGCCGATGCCGTTGATCATGGTGGTGTGCGAGTCGGTGCCGAACACCGTGTCGGGGAACGCCCAGGTCTCGCCGTCCAGCTCGCGCTCCATCACCACCCGCGCCAGGTTCTCCAGGTTCACCTGGTGCACGATGCCGGTGTTGGGCGGTACCACCTTGAAGTTCTCGAAGGCCTTCTGGCCCCAGCGCAGGAAGCCGTAGCGCTCCTTGTTGCGCTCGAACTCGATCTTGCCGTTGAGGTCGAGCGCGTCGCGGCGGCCGAACACGTCGACCTGCACCGAATGGTCGATCACCAGCTCCGAGGGAATCTGCGGATTGATCTGCTCGGGCCGCCCGCCGAGGCGGGTGACCGCGTCGCGCATCGCCGCCAGGTCCACCACGCAGGGCACCCCGGTGAAGTCCTGCAGCACCACCCGCGCCGGCATGAAGGCGATCTCGGTGTCGGGAGCGGCCTTCGCGTCCCATTTCGCCACCGCCTCGATGTGCGCTGCGGTGACCGTCACGCCATCCTCGTGGCGCAGCAGGTTTTCCAGCAGGATCTTCATCGCGTAGGGCAGGTGCGCGATGTCGAAGCGCTCGCCGAGCCTGGGCAGGCTGGCGTAGGCATAGGTCCTGCCGTTGACGTTCAACTGGCTGCGCGTGGCGAAGGAATCGCTCATGGGGCGAAGACTCCTGTGGCTGGGTGCGGGGGGCGCCCCGGCATTCTCGCGGGGGGGTCGTGACGGCAAAGTATGCCCGATTGAGTATGACAAATGAAGTATGTAGACTGCGGGCATACCCTGGACCGTGGCGGAGACCGCCGATGGAAGCGACCGTTGCCGAACGTGGCCAGATCACCCTGCCCAAGGCGGTCCGCGACGCTCTGGGCCTGAGCAAGGGCACCATCCTCAAGGTGGAGCTCGACGGCGGTCGGATCATCCTGCGCAAGAGCGTGGACGACGCGATCTCCCGCGCACGGGGACGGTTCCGGCTGGACGGGTTCGCCGACACCGACGAGGCGCTGAAGACGATCCGCGGCCGCGCCCCCGGCGATCCGCTCGACCCCTGAGCCGGCACTGCCGCGATGATCGCCATCGACACCCCGGTCCTGGTCGACCTGCTCGCCGACGGGCCGCATGCCGACGCCGCCGAGCTCTGCCTGCGGCAGTGCCTCGCCAACGGCCCGGTGGCGGTCTGCGACGTGGTGCTGGCCGAGGTCTGCAGCGCGCTCAAGGACGGCGCCGAGGCGCTCTCGGTGCTCGAGGAGATGAGCATCCGCTTCCACCCGCTGGAGGCGAAGTCGGCGCTGCGCGCCGGAGAGATGCAGCGGCGCTACCGGCAGCGCGGCGGCACCCGCACGCGCGCGGTGCCGGACTTCCTGATCGGTGCGCACGCGCTGCTGCAGTGCAACGGCCTGATCACCCGCGACGATCGCTTCTTCCGCGACTACTTCAAGGGCCTGAAGCTGATCGTGCCGTCGATCTGAGTGCGGCGGCTCATCCGGCGGCGGCGGGTTTCGCCGTGGTCAGCTCCAGCACCCGGGCGGCGATGCGGTCCAGCGGCAGGATCTGTTGCGCCGCCCCCAGCTTCACCGCGGCGCCCGGCATCCCCCATACCACGCTGCTGGCCTCGTCCTGTACCAGGGTCGCGGCGCCGGCTTCGCGCATCTCCAGCAGCCCGCGCGCGCCGTCGTCGCCCATGCCCGTCAGGATCACGCCGATGGCGTTGGCGCCGGCGCTGCGCGCGACCGAGTGGAACAACACATCGACCGCGGGGCGGTGGCGGTTGACCGGCGGGCCGTCCTCCACCCGGCAGCGCCAGCGCGCGCCGTCGCGAACCACCACCAGGTGGCGGTCGCCAGGCGGCAGATAGACGTGCCCCGGCAGCACCGCCTCGCCCTCGATCGCCTGGCGCACGGACATCGCCGAGAGGCGGTCCAGGCGTTCGCAGAACGAGCGGCTGAACCCGGCCGGGATGTGCTGGGTGACCACGATCGCCGGCGCGTCCGCGGGCATCTGCTCGAGCACCACCCGGATCGCCTCGGTGCCGCCGGCGGAGGCGCCGATGGCGATCAGGCGATCGGTGACGCGGAAGCGCAGCGCCGCCGGCGCCGGCGTCGCCTGGCGCGGCGCTGCGCGCTGCAGCGGCTGCACCCGCGCACGCGCGGCGCCGCGCACCTTGGCGCGGATCTCATCGGCGTACTGCGCCAGGCCCTGGGCGATGCCCACGGTCGGCTTGGTCACGAAGTCCACGGCGCCCAGCGACAGGGCCTGCAGGGTGATCGCAGCGCCCGGGCCGGTGAGCGACGACACCATCACCACCGGCGTCGGGCGCAGCCGCATCAGGTTCTCGAGGAACACCAGGCCGTCCATGCGCGGCATCTCGACGTCGAGCGTGACCACGTCCGGGTCCAGGCGCTTGATCTTCTCGCGCGCGATGACCGGGTCGTTGGCGGTGCCGACGACCTCGATGTCCGGATCGCTGCCCAGGATCTCGGTGAGCAGCTGCCGGACCACCGCCGAGTCGTCGACGATCAGCACCCGGCAGCGGGCGGTGTCGTTCATCCGAACAGCTCCACCCCGCCGCAGACCGGCGCACGCGACAGCCGCGCCCGCACCGCGGACTCGGTGGCGGCGACCTCCGCCTCGTGGGCGTGCGGCAGGCGCTGCACCATCACCTTGCCGGTGTGCGGGAAGAACCAGACCTTGCGCGGATGGATGCCCTGCAGGTCGGATGCCAGCACCGGAATGCGCTCGGCCTTGAGATATTCGCGCACGAACTCGGCGTTGCGGGTGCCGACCGGATTGTTGACGAAGCCCTGCAGCACGTTGGCGCCGCCGAAGACCTTCGCCTCCAGGCGCGAGCGGCTGGCGCCGCGCTTGAGCAGCTCGTTGATCAGCAACTCCATGGCGTAGCTGCCGTAGCGTGCCGGCGCGCCGTCGCTCACCGTGCCCTCGGGGAGCATGAAATGGTTCATGCCGCCGATGCGCAGCACCGGGTCGCGCACGCAGGCGGCCACGCAGGAGCCGAGCACCGTAACCAGCGCGGTGGGGTCGTCGACCACCAGGTACTGGGTGGGGAGCAGCTTGGCCGCCGGCACCTTGAAGCGGGTGTCGTGGTAGCGCATTACGTCGTCGGTCGGGAACGCCGCCACGCTGTTCATGGCGCACCCGCTGGAGCGCGGCGGTAGAGGGTGCGTCCGCACGGCTGGATCAGGTCGGCCGCGTGCAGGTAGTTCTCCGAGTGTCCGGTGTAGAGCAATCCGTCGCGGTCCAAGTGCTGGACCAGCCTGCCCAGGATCGCGCGCTGGGTCGGCTTGTCGAAATAGATCATGACGTTGCGGCAGAACAGCGCGGCGACCGGTTCACCGACGTCGTAGCGCGGCGCCAGCAGGTTGAGCGGCCGGAACTCGATCAGCTTGCGCAGTGCCGGGCGCACCCGGCACAGGCCGTTGCTGGCGCCGGTGCCGCGCTGGAAATAGCGGCTGCGCAGCTCCGGATCGAGCCCGGAGATGCGCTCGATCGGGTACACGCCGCGGTCGGCGGTCGCCAGCACCTGGGTATCGATGTCGGTGGCGAGGATGCGCACCGACGGGGTCAGCGAGCCGTGCGCCTCGCAGGCGATGATCGCCATCGAGTACGGCTCCTCGCCGGTGGAGGCCGCGCAGGTCCACAGCCGCGTCGGGCGCCCCGCCTGGCGCAGTTCCCCGAGCTGCACGCGCAGGCGCTCGAAATGGTGCGGTTCGCGAAAGAAGGAAGTCAGGTTGGTGGTCAGCGCGTTGGTGAACGCCTCCCATTCCTCGCCGCCGTCGCGCTCGAGGCGGTCGAGATAGTCGCGGAAACTGGAGAGCCCCAGGACGCGCAGGCGCCGCGACAGGCGGCCGTACACCATGTCGCGCTTGGCCGGGACCAGGGCGATGCCGGCACGGTCGTGGATCAGTTCGCAAACGCGGCGGAAGTCGCGATCCGCGAACTCGAATTCGCGGGTATCGGCCGGTACGGGAGACTGCGCGATGGAGGAGGAGGGGCTGGACACGGGGTGCGCACCGCTGCATCAGGGGGTCGCGGCGGCGGGATTGCCGCCGCGGTGACCGGCAAAGAGGGGAGGTCGCGCTACGCTTCCACGGGCTCCGGTGAGCGCGCGGGATGGTTCCGGACCGCCGGTGCCGCCGTGCCGAAGCGGACGCCGGACGACGGGGTCGCCTCGACGCCCTGCAGCCGGAACACGGCCACGACTTCCGCCAGCTGCGCGGCCTGCTCCTCCATGGAGTGAGCGGAGGCGGAGGCCTCCTCGACCAGCGCGGCGTTCTGCTGCGTGGTCTCGTCCATGCTGACGATGGTCTGGTTGACCTGCTCGATGCCCGAGGCCTGCTCCTGGGAAGCGGCGGAGATCTCGCCCATGATGTCGGTCACCCGCTG
>NZ_JACCKA010000004.1 GCF_013425525.1 Luteimonas salinisoli
AACACCTACGGCTGCTCGCCGTGGACAGACCCGGTGGGGCCGATGGGGATGATGGCGGAGGGTGAGGACGGGGCCGGGCAGGAGGACGCCGCGGAACAGGACGCCGCGGATGAATCCGCGGAGCCAGACGAGGCCACCCAGGAGAACGCCGTCCCGGATGAGGACGCGACCGGGGAGGAATCGCCATGAAGGCGTTGCAGGTCTGGGCGCTGTGCCTGCTGTGCTGGCTGGCGCAGCCGTCGCATGCGGCGGAGACGGTGCGCTACATCCACACCGACGCGCTGGGCAGCGTGGTGGCGGTGACCGACGCCAGCGGCGCGGTGATCGAGCGGCGGGAGTACGAGCCGTACGGAGCGCAGCTGACGCCAGCGGTGGCGGACGGGCCGGGGTATACGGGGCACGTGCAGGATGCGGCGACTGGGCTGACTTATATGCAGCAGCGCTACTACGATCCGCTGCTGGGCGTGTTCTTGAGCGTTGATCCGGTGACGGCGCTGGGCAACCCGGTCGGGCAGTTCCATCGGTACAGGTACGCCAATAGCAATCCGTACTCTTTCATCGATCCGGATGGGCGAGAAGCGAAGGGCGGATGTGGAACCCGCATCCCGGGTCATGTTTCCTTTGGTTGTATCTCTGCAGATATTGCGCAGACGTCGCCACCAACGAATCGGAATTCACCTGACAATTCTGTTGGAGAGGGTAGGAAAAGCGCTCCGCCACGTTCAGCGGCTGGCGGTAGGCAGGCGCATTCCCCTGAGGCCTCTGCTGTAGCTGAAACAGTCCGCAATGCCATCGATGGCGCCAGTACGATTTCTGGCGCGACTCAATATAGCCTCGTTTTCGACAATAGGTGGCGCGGCGCCAATGGTAGGTGGTATAGCTTGGGTTGGGGTGGAAATCAGCACGCTGGAGCAAGGAGTTATGCGCTGCGTGAGGCGTATGCTTTGAGGGCAATTGGGCAAGGGCTGTTCTTTGTTAGCGCAGGAGTTTCCTTGTTCGAAGGCGTAGGAGCGTATCAAGCAGGTGATCATTTTGGTATGGCCAAGTCGGGAGTAGATATCGGGTGGGGTGCGGCAGGTGCGTTTGGCGGACCTATTGGCTTCGCTGGAGGAGCGGCCTACTTTGGGACCTCCTTGCTAATTCAAGTTCCAGGAGTTGAAGGGGTCACTGTTGTGCCGGCCACCGATGCGATGTGTTGGGCTACTGGGAATTGTTGAAGGGAAGTCCAGTCATGAGAGCTATTGATTTCATTTATTATTGTTGTTACAGATGGAGTGAAAAGGTAAACGGAAAGCTCTATCCAAATAAGTACAGCGCCTCTCTAATGGTGGCGTTCATTGTGATGTTGAATCTTGGCACTTTGCTTTCAGTCGGCGTGACTTTTCTAGGACTTGATGTCCTGTCGATTCCTGCCGGGCGCGTTGGCGCAGGATTGTTTTCTGTGGCTATTTTGGCGGTAGTATATGGATACTTTTCCTTCGGTGGCCGATATTTAAGAGTGTTGAATAGGTTCGGGTCGTCCAACGGATGGGGTACAAAGCCCGGAACTGTGGTGGCTCTTGCGTTAGGGATTTCTCTAGCGTTGTTATTCTCAACATGGATTGTGCTGAGCTGAGATAACAATTGGGTGTTCAAAAACAGAAGAACAGGGGTCGAAGAACAGGGGTCGAGCGAAGAACAGGGGTCAGAGTACATTTCTGACAGTAGACCGCGGCTTGGGCTGACGGCCTGTCCAGCCTGTCGCCGATGGCGCCGCCGCGTTCCCGTGC
>NZ_JACCKA010000008.1 GCF_013425525.1 Luteimonas salinisoli
GGTGAATTTGCTCTTGCGCATCGGTGGCCTCCTGGGCGGTAGTGTGCCCGGAGACCTCCAGCTACCGCTGGACCGATTTTAGGGGGAGGCGACAGGTCGATGTCGCATCCCGCCCTTCGGTACCTCAATATTGCACCCGAGGGATTCAGTCCTTGTATACCGCAGTCTGCGAAAGAGTTTGTCGCAGCCAACGAGCGGCTGGATGGCGCCATTCTTCCCCAAATGTTCGCAGCTGGTGGTGTCGCCGCACTCTACTTTTTTCGCCCGGTAGAAGGTCTGTATGCGGTGGCAGCTTCAGTTCATCGAATACAAGATGTGCGGGAGCATTGGGCGTTCGCGCAACGGATGGCTACCGATGTCTCAAGTGCATTCTGCGCAGCAACCTGACACGGCGTTCAAGCGCGCCGCGGAAAGAGACTATCGTGTTTCCTGATGGTCATCGGCCCGCGGCCGCTTGACGCGGCGCTCGGGAACGTCTGATCGCTGCTGATCTGGTCATCATCACAAAGCAGGCAGTACAGGCCGACATTGCTCCAGCCGCGCACGGAGATCCAGAAATGTACGACCCAATGTCGGACGACCGGACTTCCGCGCGACCCCCAGCCGCAGCGAGTGGCGCTCCGGCAGAAGAGGACACGCGCGAGCCGCCGGGACTGCCCGCCGTGTGGTTGCCGATCGTCGGTTTGGCATGGCTGGCAAGTGGTGGGCTGTTCGCCACGAATGCGGATCATTTCGGCCCGGGCTTCCTCCCCATGCTCGTATGGATGTTCAGCTACCCTGTGGTCGCGATCGCCCAGATCATTGGGGCTATCGTGCAGTTGCATCGATACCAGGATGGCAAGTTTGGAGGCCGGTTCGAGCCTTGGCGGCTTGCCATATGGGGGCTGGCTGGCGCGGCTTACATTGCAGTTCCGATCGTGATCACCCTCGCGTGAACGGCGCCGGCCGAAGGAAAGGGGACAGGGTCGCCGGGAAAACGGTGCCAGAGTTGGTTTTCCCTATTCTCAAGCGGGTGGCGCGGCTGATGGCCACTGCCGGGTTGCAAGGCTGGCCACGACGCACCAGGCGCCGGTTCGGCGGCAAGCCGGCCCGGCGCCAGCGGGTATCGGGAACTCCGTGGAAGCGGGGTAGAATCCCAACCCGGCTCTCGGCTCTTCGGCCAGGGAAGCAAGAGACATCAGGGGCTAGCTGATCGGTGATCACTCTCGCGAACTTGATGGAAGAAGCAACCGCGCTAGCTCGGCCGGGAACACGCTTGGTACCAGACGGCTCAGGCGCGCCTTGTGCAATCTGGCACGGCTTCGAGCCAGGGCAGCCTTGCATTTCAGTCCGCCGTCATGATGCGTGGTTGAGCGTGGTGCCAGACGAGGACCTATCCGGAGATGCAGTGCTTGGTTCTGGCTCACCGGCACCCGGTGTGCCGCTTTTCGCTGAGCCCTACAGCTCGCTTCCACCTCCCGATGCGCTCTTCATGTTTGGGTCCAGCCTGGTCGAGCGCTACCTCGTGTCGAACGGTTGGGTCCGGGAGGAGCCCTTGAACTCCAACTTTCCAGATGGTGCCGCACACGAGTACGAGCGCATATGGCAGAAGAACTGCCCAATATTCACTGACACGGCTTGGGCTGTTTGCGGCGGATGGAACTTTCCCTGGCCCGATGGCGACTTCATCGAGAGATCAGGCACCGACCTTGCGGTATGGACACTGAGGGAGGCCGAGCCGTGGGTCGAGGTGTTCGAAGAAAATGGCGTGTTCACCGTTCGCCAGAGAATCACCTAACCATTTAGTCAGGCGGACAGCGGGGAGAGGGTGTCAGAGTAGGTTTTTCAAGCGAGAGCAGGCACACCCTGGGCGGGAGCCGCGCGCCTGATGGCGGCGAAAATCACCCGCCCCAACCTCCGAGGGAGCAGCATGGGCATCACCGTGGGCGGCGCGAGCAAGCTCTTGGCCATCGTTCTATTGGTCCTGGGCGGGGCGGCGGGCAGCGCTCAGTCGCATGCACAGACCGATCCGCTGGGCGATCGCCCGGCACTCGATCCTGACCATCTGATCTTCCACGAACCGATGGAAGACGGAATCTTCTCCGACAACTGGTACGCCTATCAACTCGAAGAGGAAGACGGGCCCGTCGCCGGGCTGTACGTCGTCGTTCGCGACGGCAAGAGCGGAGACTTCTCCGCGTCGCTCTCGCTCGACTGTGCAAACAGGTCCTCCACATGGGAATGGGGGGTCTTGTACGGATCCGAGCTGGTCGGTCAGGACTACTTCGAGCAGCAGGTCCCGCCCCAGGTCGCCCAGAACGCGCTTGCGCGGTACTGCCCGTAGCCCTGAGGTATGGCTGCGGGCTTCGAAAGCATCGGATCCTCAACGGGCGCTGGCTGGTCACGGTGAACCGCCACCGCTGGCGCCACGGCCACACCCGCGCGTCGCGGCTGGAACTGGCGATGACTTCGGCCGAGCGCTGGTTGTGTCGGCACGCGGATAGGCTGCAGACGGTCGAGCGCGGCCGTCCCCGCCGGCGCTGAGCTCGGACGAGAAGCGCGCGGAGTGGCGGGCGCGGTAGGGTCGGTTCGACCCCGTTTCGGCTGTTGACGCATGATTTGGCCGCGCCGGGACTCGACTGTGATTTAAGCTGTCCACACGCTGTGTATGAGGGGGAGCGTTCCTTGAAGGACCACGTAGGTGTTCGAACGGTTGCAGCGTTGGCAGGCGCCATGCTGGCGGCATTCGCCGCTCCCGAGGTGGGTCTCGATGCCGTGATCGAGCACGCCGAAGCGCAGCGACCGACCATGGATGCCCGTTTTGGGGAGAGCCTCGACTACGAGCTCCTGAGAAATGATTCTATCGGCGGATCGCTGATCAGGGTGGTGTTCGTACATCGTTTCGAGAAACACGCCGTACCTTGGCAGTTCGTCTGGTATCGGGGTGGCGATGGCTGGTTGCTCAACTCCTTCAGCTTCACCGACGATCTGGCCCAACTGCTTCGGTAGTGGTCCCGTGAGCCGGGACGGTGAGGTTCAGTTGTAGAGCCGAGCACGATGTCAGGGATGATTTGAACTACTGCCCTTGGCTTTTCCAGGCTGCTCGGCAGGCAGCCACTGCAGGCGGCCAGGGCGACGGAACTACATCCCCTTCTTCGCGATCCTCGCGTGGATCTCGTTGACCTGCATCAGCGCCGCCGAGCCGTAGTACTTGTGGTACTCGGCGACCATCTCGCCGTGCTGGATGACCGGGTCGGTGGCGACCAGTGCTTTCGCGGCCTCGATGTCATCGACGGCCAGGATAAACAGGCCGCGCCAGCCGTCAGCGCTGTCCAACGGGCCGGCGACGGCCAGCTTTCCTTCTTCGGCAAGCCGTTTCATGTTGGAGAAATGGCCCCTGAACATGGCATCGCGTGCCTCGCCCTTCGGCATCGGGGTCGGGCCGGACTTCAGGATCACCAACACGTAGCTGCGCATGCCGTAGTCGTCGGCCCCGAAGGACTCGGCCAGTGCGGCGTCGTAGCCCGGCGGCGGCGCCTGGTCGGCGGGTTCCACTGCGAAGGCGCTGAACGCCAGCGACTGGCTGGCGGCGAGCAGGAAGGCTTTGGCCCAAAGCATGGCGCGCTCCGAACTGATGTGGTGTCGGCGATCGTACGCCGGCACGGCGGATCGTGCAGGGAGGCATCTCCCTGGTCGGCGCGTCCTGGAAAAATGGGCACTGACACCAGCTATCGCGGCCAACCTGTGGGCGGCGCCGACCGCGAAGGAGGGCCGGCTGCTCGATCAGCTGGTTGCCTGAAGTTCCGCGAGCAGCGCGCGCGGCGTGGTGCCGGCGATGGCGTGGAATTCGGCGATGAGGTGCGCCTGGTGGTAGTAGCCAGCCGCGGCGGCGATGGTGGCCCAGTTGTTGATGCCTTCCCCGCGCGCGGCGGCCAGGGCCCGATGGAAGCGGGTCAGCTTGGCGAACGCCTTTGGGCTCACGCCCACGGCTGCGCGGAACACGCGCCGGAGGTGGCGCTCGCTCACGCCCAGGCCGCGGGCCACGGTACGCACGCTGGCGCTTGCCAGCCGTTCGGCGGCAGTGAAGGCCAGCCGCGCATGTGCGCCGGGTTCGCCCGCCGATGCGATGCGTTCGGCGATCGCAAGCTCCAGGGCCGCGGCGGCGGCGGCCGTGTCGCGGGCGCCGGCAAGCCGGTCGCGCAGCCGCCGCGTGGCCGCGTCGCCCCACAGGTCCTCCAGTGCGACGATGCGCCCGCCGATGGCCGAGGCAGGCACGCCGAGCACTGCTTCGTACGTATGCAGGTGGAGGCGCGCGAACACGATGCGCTGCCCCCCGGGTACGACCTTGCGATGCGCCTCCTGCCGTACGCCGAGGGCGTGCACGTCGAGCCCGTCGCGGATCGACGGGCCGAGGCGGGCAACCAGGTGGATTTGCGGGCGCGGGATGGCCACGTGCGGCCGGGTGCGCTCGCATTCGTCGACGAAGAGCTCGGCCATGGCGGGCGGCGTCGCCAGCCCCAGCCCGGGGCGGGGGCGTTGCAACTGCGTGTGCATGGCCCGATTCTGGTGGCGATGCAATGGCCGCGCAAGGCATGGCCGTTTTTTACAATGCAGGCCGGATGCCGGGGGCTACGCTTCCCCGCATGAAGACGATCCTGATCACCGGTGCGACCGGAAAAGTTGGAAGCCGACTCGTCAAGCGCCTTGCCGGGCGCGGCGATCGCCTGCGCGCCCTGGTACGCGATCCGGAGCGGGCGGCCCCCTTGCGGAACGACCAGGTGGAGTTGGTCGAGGGGGACCTGCTCGATCCCGCCTCGCTCGAAGCGGCGGTGCGCGGCGTGGATGCTGTGGTCCATTGCGCTGCGTTCTTCCGTGGCGCCACGGCCGAGCAGGCGCATGCGGTGAACGAGCTGGGCACGCAGCACCTGGCCACTGCCGCCCGCGCCGCATCGGTTGGGCGCTTCGTTTTCGCCAGCACCGGCCTGGTCTACGGGCCCACCGGCGGCCACGCCGCCCGCGAGGAGGACGCCTGCGCGCCCGTGGACACCTATCCCCTGAGCAAGCTCGCCGCCGAGCGCTTCCTGCTCGCCCTCGAAGGTCTCGACGTGCGTGTTCTCCGCCTGCCGTTCGTCTATGGCGACGGCGATCCGCACATCGCGGAGGTCGTGCCGCTGATGCGCGGCTTCCCGCCGGACCAGCGCATGTCGATCGCCCACCACGCCGACGTTGCCCAAGCCGTGGCCTGCGTGCTCGATGCCCCCGCGCCGGCGCATCGCATCTATAACGTGGTTGCCGACGAGGCGCCCGACCTGGCCGCGCTGTTCGCATCCGTCGGCCAGCCCCCGCCGGACGGTTCGCAGCCGGAGCGCGCGCGTGCTTTCGATACACTCCTCGACGGCAGCCGCATCCGCGAGGATCTCGGCTTCAGGCCCTTGTTCCCGCGTCTCGCGGATGCGGCCGCGGCCGATACGCCGAGTGCGTGATTTCGGACCGCTCTATGAGGCCATTCTTCTACTGCAGGCTCGGATCTGTCACCGGTAGAAGATCGAGGTCGACGAGCTCCATCTCGACGATGTTCGCTTGCTTGATGTGCGCCTTGTTGGCCAAGGAGAACGCATCGTTCACCGCGACGATGACCGTGCCCTTGCCGGGCACCTGGACGAGCTCGGCTGCGGAGGGAAGCTGGTCTGCCGTTACCCGGCGCGGCACGTAGCCCATCCAGCCGAGCGCTTTGCGGTGGAGGAATGCAGCGTAGGACACAAGGTAAGTCGTCGGTCTGGGCTTATCGGGGACGCGGTCCCGTACGTCGACGAACGCGTACTCGACCTCCTCCAGTTCGACGATGGCCGTCAGAACGTCACGGACAACCTGTGCCGCGCTTGGGCCGAAGGCTTCGTCAGGCCGGTAGATGTCGAGAAAAATCGAGCGTTCCGTCGGAGTGTACCCAAGCTCGAACAATCCGGGCGTCCGCTTCGAGCTGGTGTCGCTATCGAGGTGGATGAGAAATCCATGCGGCAGGTGTATGAACTCGGCGGCGTACTGTTTCATCCGCTCGTCAATTCGTTCCAGCATTGCTTCCTTATCGAAAAACTCGACGTACTTCTGCCTGGGAGTATTCAGCCCGCCGTGCCAATGCTGAAGGTCCGGCACAACGCGGCGAAATGCGTCGAGTAAGCGCTGGACGCGGCGATACCCTGCCTCGGCATCCAAAGCGGCTTCCGGGATGTCGACCCAAATTCTCGCGCTAATCATTAGTGGAGCCGATACTGCGTCCGATCGCGGTAGATCATCGCAGGCTTGGATCGACTACGGGCAGCAGGTCGAGGTCTGCGAGCTCCATCTCCACGATGTTGGCCTGCTTTATGTGGGTCTTGTTTGTGAGCGAGAACGCCTCGCCAACGGCCACGATGACGGTGCCCTTGCCGGGGACCGGCACGAGTTCCGCGGCGGTCGGCAACTGGTCGGCGGTGACCGCGCTAGGCACGAAGTTCATCCACCCCACAGCCTTTCGGTGCGGGAACGTGGCGTAGGAGAGGCGATAGGTGGTCGGTCGCGGCCTGTCCGGTACGCGGTCCCGGACGTCGACGAAGGCGTACTGGACATCTTCCAATTTGGCGATGGCTGCGAGCGCGCGTGCTACGACGGTTGTGGCGCGCTCCTCGAAGGCCACATCCGGTTGATGGATGTCGAGCGCCACGACCCCGCGCGCCGGTTCGTACGCAAGCTCGAATAGCCCCGGCCGGCGCTTCTTCTCGCTGTTGCTGGACAGCCGCAGGCCAAATCCGTCGGCGTTGGGGAGGGCAGGAAACTGCGCTTTGAATGCGTCGATGCGCGCTTGCACGCGCTCCAGCATCGTAGTCTTGTCCCGGAAATTCACGTAGTCCTGGTCCGGAGTGGTGATCCCGCCGTGCCAGTTGGTCAACTCCGGCGCGATGCTTTCAAGTTCGCGCAGGAGCCGATCGACCTTGGCGTAGCCTGCGTCGAGAGACAGGGACTCTTTTCGAACGTCCGCTCGCGTTTCGGCGCTGATCATACTGGTGTCTTCCGCTTCGCCATCGAGCCGTCTTGATTGCGGTCAGTCCGTGCGGTGCGCGCACCTACAAAAGGCTCGGGTCGATTACGGGCAGAAGCCCCAGGTCGACGAGTTCCATTTCGACGATGTTCGCCTGCTTGATGTGCGCCTTGTTGGACAAGGAGAACGCCTCGTTCACCGCGACGACGATCGTGCCCTTGCCGGGCACCTGGGCGAGCTCGGCCGCGGAGGGAAGCTGGTCTGCCGTGACCCGGCGCGGCACGTAACCCATCCAGCCGAGCGCTTTGCGGTGGGGAAATGCGGCGTAGGACACGAGGTAAGTCGTCGGTCGGGGCTTATCGGGGACGCGGTCCCGTACGTTGACGAACGCGAACTGCACGTCTTCTAGCTCGGCGATCGCGGTCAGCACATCGCGCACCACCTGTACTGCACGCACGCCGTAGGCCGTGTCGGGCTCGTGGATGTCCAGCGTAATCGTGCCCAGGGCTGGCGTGTATGCAAGCTCGAACAGGCCGGGGGACCGCTTCGGCTTGGTGTCGCTGGCGAGATGGATATCAAACCCTTGCTTCAGATGGATGAACTCCACAGCGTTTCGCTCGCTGCGTTCGCGCACGCGTTCGAGCATGCGGGCCTTGTCCGAGAACTCTACCGGCATCTGCGTCGGTTCGTTCATTCCACCATGCCAGTGCGTCAGTTCTGGAACGATGCGCGCCAAGGCTTGCAGAAGGCGCTCGACGCGCGCATAACCCGCCTCGAGAGCGAGACCGGCTTCTGGAATGTCTGCTCGAATGCTCGCATTGATCATGCTTGCACCATCCGCTGCCAGGGAGAAGGAACGCATTTGATTTCGGGCGGAATCGCGTCTTTCGCCCATTCGTAAACTTCGTGCTGCAGAAAATGCCACTCGATGGATGCTTGTGGACGCGCCGGCGCGACGGCACTGATCTGGTTTCTTGCTTCGTTGATCATGTCTGGGAATACTCCCCACGCCGGAAACCCGGCGTGAGGCAGACCTTGGTCGTCAAGGAATTGCGCATACCGCCCCTTGGCATCCACCACGGTGCACTTGTCCCGCCAGAAGCCGTCGAACCAGACGCCATTGTAGAGCCACTCCGTCACGTTCAACTGCGCCGGCACGGGCTGTGGCTTGCCGGTGGCGGCGTTCCAGACCTGCTTGGCAATGCTGAAGTCGAAGTCCGCCATCGGCATGCCGGTGTCCTTGTCGCAGTAGGAGAAGCGTTCCGGCGCTGCGTGCAGGTTGGCGATGTAAAGCTGGTACTCCCAGTTGATGCGGTTCTCGCGCCGGATGGCGCGCCTGGGCACCGCGGGGAGCAGGGCGCCTTCCTGCAGCTTGCACTGGTTGCATTCCGTGTCGTCGCCCACCTCCGAGCAGTCGGCCTCCCGCGCCTCCGCCCTGGCACCGGTGAGGGTCTCGGTGAGCTTGCGCACCCGCTCGGCGTTGAGCGCCCACTTGATCAGTTCGCCCACTGGCCGCGCGCCGGGGAGGGGCATCGGTATTGCGGACATGGTCAGTCTTCCCAGTAGGATTGGGCGATCGCCGAGGCCAGCATGTCCTCGGCGGCCAGGTTGGGGTTTGGGGCGTTGCGGATGGCCAGGTCCACGGCTGGTTCCTGCCGCAGCTTGCCGCCGCTCACCACGTCGAACTTGACCCATTTCACCAGGGTGGGCAGGCGGGTGAGCTTGAGTTCGAACGCGGCGTGGTCGTAGCTGCGCTGCACTTCGGCGAGCAGCTGCTGGTCGTTGAGGTGCGAGACCTCGCGCGGCAGGTCGCGGCGGATCTCCGCGGCCAGCTTCGGCAGGAAGCCGAAGGGATCGGGCAGTTTCAGCAGTGCGTGCTGCTCAGGGGTGAGTGCCAGCATGAGCGTCCTGCTCCTGTCGGGATCGTTTCAGGTCTTCGCGGCGGACGTGCATCGGCCGGCCGGCCAGGGCGATCTGCCACTCCAGCACCGGGCCCAGCAGCGCCAGCAGCTGGCCGGGGGTGAGGATGCGCTGCAGGCGGTAGAAGGCGCGTGGGTCCCAGAAGCGCATCATCGCCAGCCCGCCGTCCGGCAGCGCCAGGTCCAGCTGCGCTTCCAGGTGGTCGAACAGTGCATCGAATGGAACCTCGGCGGCCAGCCAGGCCAGGCACGGTGCCTGGTGGCCGACATGGATCAGCCAGCGGACGAGCTCGGGATTGGCCTGCTGCGTCGGCACTTCCAGCAGCCATGGGCCCTTGTTCGCGTGCGCGGCTTCCGGTTGGCGTTCGAGCAGCCCGCGGGCGCGCAGGCCCGAGCGCATCCTGTGGTCGAAGAGGGCGGGGTGGAGCTGCGGGTCGGCGCCGCAGTCGAGCAGGGCGTAGCGCTGCCAGGCCATCGTCAGCGCCCCAGCAGCGGAGCGCCGGAGCGGCTGCCGGCCAGCAGGCAGTCGGCGCAGATCGGGGGCTTGCCGGCGAGGGCGGCGGCGGCCTTGGCCGCGGGCGTTGGCGCTGTAGCGGCGCCGGTACTGGTGCCGGTGTCGGAGCCGGGATCGACGTAGGTGGTCCATTGGCCCGCGATCAGCGTGGCGCCGCATGCGGTCTTGTCGCCCTCGCGCGCCACCGGCTTGCCATCGATGATCAGGGTGGGATCGCCGCTGACGATGACCGTCGGGCCGTGCTTCTCGCACACGACGCGGTCGCCCACGCGGGCGACCAGCCTGCCGTGGATATCCGTGGCGATCGTCCCGCTGACGACCACGCCGCCGTGTGTGATCCGGTCCCCGACACAGATGAGCGATCGCGCCATCGGCTGTCCTCCATGACCCCCGCCTCGGCAGCGGGGGACGCTCGCCACGTCCTTTCGCGGAGGGTACAACGCGATACTGATGCAGACAATAGGCTGAGCGACCATCCTTGCGTAGGGAAAATCCAAAGGCCAGGCGATGGGGCACTTAGGCTTGGTGACAGCGATCACATCCGCGGGGGAGGTGGGCTTGGCCGATGGTGCCCGAGGTCGGGCCGACGTGCGGGTCGCTTCTGTGCGCCGGGCTTTCGCTCGGACGTACTATGCTCCGCTATCGAGACGGCATCGGAAGCCGCCCGAGCGACTCGCCGGGCGCCGCCGAATGGCTTGCAGTCCAAGGAGTGGATCATCGAATGAGCAGCCACGCGGTTTTCATCATGCCGGCCGTACCGCACCTCCCCGCGCCGGATTGGCGGGCGCTGGAGCGATCGATGCTGGAACGCGGACTGCTTCTTGCGGACAACGGCGATGGCGTGCCTCTCGTCGCGTTGCGCGAATTCATGTTTGCGCTGGTCAGCGCGGGCACCGGCGTGCCGTATCGTTGGAATCCAGCCTGGAAGGCACCGCAGGACGTGGTGAGCGGTTTCGTGACGCAGGGGGTGCTGCCCCTGGGCGTGAACCTCCCCGGGTCGATCAACCTGGAAGGCGCCGTCGCGTCCTTGCGCGCCCAAGGTGTCAAACTGGACGACAGCTGGATGCCTGCCGAGGCTAGCCAGGCCACCTGGGCCAGCCCACGCTACCGCGTGGGTGCGGCGATGAAGGCGTTCTTCTTCGGTAGTTCCGAGGAGGAGCGCGCCGAGTTCGCGTTGACGTTGCTCGAGTTCGACGACGAACCGCTCGTGGTCATGGGCGCCGGCACCGCACCGCCGTCGCGCCGGGGGCGCGACGAATCCCTGGAGGAATTGCAACCCTACGGTTCGTTCATGGATTTCATCGGCGCCGTTTACGAGGATCTCGATACCGTCTGGGTCGACGCCGAGGGATGCAGCCACCACGCGATGGATCTGGACTGGGACAAGGGCTTTGGTATCGGGCGCAGGATGCTGATGCTGGAGGGCGCGGAGATCGACTACGAGCGGTTCGCCGCGGAGATCGGCAGGCTTGTGGGCACGCCGATGGTTGATGTGCACAGGCAGCTGTAGCGCCGCTGTGGTGGTGGTGGTGGGGAAGTTAGCAGGCGCTCGACCGGAAACTCGCCTGGGGAAGGCCTTACAGGAGCCACGGATGTCGAGGCTGATGCTGGTCTTGGTTCTGCTCGCCGGCTGCGGGGAGCTCCCGGCGCCTGCGGACGCCCGTGACGGCGCGATCTCGCCGCCGGGCGGCCTTTCGCCGGTTCCCGGGGGCGGGCAGTTCTGCACCCTCATGGGTGGCGTCCGCGGCGAGCTGTGCGCTTACCGAATCGTGGAGCTGGAATCCCTGCAGGGCGAGGAAGTAGGTGTGATGGTGGATGGTCACCTGCATCGGTCCGAAGGCGGCCTTGTCGTGACCGCAGAGCCGGGCGGAACCGGCCCGGCGGTCCGCCTCGGTGAAATCAAGCAACCTCCCAACGATGCCGACTACATTCAGTCGATCCTGGGCGCGAAGGTCCACGTGCGCGGGATCTACCGGGCAGACGTTCGGGAGATCGTCGTCTACGATCTCGGCTGGGTCGAGAAGCCGGATCCGCGAACGAACTAGCCGCGCTCGCTTCTTCGCAGCGCGCCAGGCCGCCATCCGATGCTCCTAGGGCGGCCTTCGCCCTCGCCCACGATGCCGGGCTCAAGGCCGCCCTTCCGCTCTTGCGCCCGGTTTCCCCGGAGCCTAGGGTCCCCCCGAGGTAGACCGTGCTCCGGACCCTCCCTACGCTCGCGATGTCGCAACGCCCTATGCCGGAGCCACGACCATGAGCCTGGATATCGGATCGGTGGTCAGCCGCGCGATCGAAGCCTTTCGCGAACAGGCTGCCCCCCCGCCCACCGACACCGCCACGGCGCCCACCTGCGGGTGTGGTCCGGAAGCCAATCCCGGCTACCCGGCCAAGCCGCAGACCGATCCCGGCGCGGGCGTGCACGGCAGCCAGCCCTGGTACGCGCGCGGCGACGACGTGGCTTTCGAACAGGTCGCCGGCGCGGCCTCGACCGCCGCCGACGCACTCGGCTACACCAATGCGGCGCGGCACCTGAACCATTATCTCGGCAACTCCGG
The DNA here is from genome assembly GCF_013425525.1 of Luteimonas salinisoli. Lineage (GTDB taxonomy): Bacteria > Pseudomonadota > Gammaproteobacteria > Xanthomonadales > Xanthomonadaceae > Luteimonas > Luteimonas salinisoli. Next base: position 11,977 of record NZ_JACCKA010000008.1, read on the forward strand.
CGAGGACCTCACGGTAGATCCCGCCCGCATCGCGCGCGATGTCCGGCAGTTCAGTCAATCCGTCGAGCAGCAGCTCGACGCCCAGGTGAACGCGGCGATCGAGCAGGCCGTGGCCGACGGCTGCTACGGCGAGCCGATCGCGTTCGACAGCGGCTGGCAGGGCTTCTACATCGGCAAGGACATGAACGCCGACTGGTTCTATGCGATGGGCGGCATCCAGCATTCGGTCACCGGCACGGTCGTGGTGCATCCCGGCGATCCGCCAACGGCCGAGGTGAGCTACCAGACGCACGTCTTCGACCGCTACAACTGGGACGGCGGCAAGGAGACCCCGATCGGTCCGGTCACCATCACCGACCAGCAGATGGGCGAGCTGCACACCGCCGGCCTTGCGCAGGAATACGACATCGTCGGCTCCACCGGCGAGGCCACCTACACCGCGACCTACGACCCTGCGGGCGGCAGCACCGGCAATCCGGGCATTCCCGAGGCCGGCAACCGTGATGGCGAACGGAGCGATCCCGGACGCTGACGGCCGCATCATGGCGCCGACGGCCACCTGCGCGGAAGGCGGGACCAGGCCGCGATGCTATAGTCCGGCGCACCCGCTTTCGGGCGTTGCGACGGGCCCTGCCACGATGTCGGTCCGCCTACTGGCTTGCCTGTTGTGGACCGCCGGCCTGGCCGCTTGCTCGGATCGGCCGCCTTCGGCCGCGACCGCCCACGAATCCATCGGATCCGACACGGTGCAGCAGCCACGATTCCTCGACGACGTCACGCGAACCGAGCTCTCGCGCACCGGTTTCCAGCTCACCAGCGACCTGGAATTTCTCGGCAGCCGATCCGACGCCGGCATCGACCGGCAGGTCGCGTTCGCCGTGCGTATGCCTGCCGCGCGCGTCCGGCCGTTTCTTGAGGCCGCCGGTTTCGATGCGCCCCTCAAGGCCGGGCAGCGCGTCTTCCAGACCCCTGTCGAAGGCGTCGACACGGCCGCCGCCGGGCAGGTCTCCGCTGCGCAGGACATCCTCCGCACGGAGAGTGGATCGCTGACGCGCGACGTCATGGTGATCCACGAAGATGCCGGAACGGCGATCGTGCACGTTTGGGCCTATACCACATGATTCGGACGCCGGCGCATGACCGCCGCCGACGCTCCCCGTTGCCGCATCTTCACCATTCATCTAGGTACCCGAACGCCACCTGAAGGCGGGTCATGACGCCGGCAGAAAGGCCGCTATATTCCGAGACCCCATGACGAAGGAGGATTGGCATGTTTCTGACCAAGCAACGTTTGTCGGTGGTGCGTACGCTCGGCGTGGCGATCGTCGCCACCGTGGGCCTTGGCGCCTGCGCCACCTACGATGACGAGTTCGCAGGGATCAACTCGCGTCTCGATCAACTCGACTCGAGGGTGCAGGGCGCGGCCCAGAGCGCAGAATCCGCCAATCAGTCCGCGCAGCAGGCCAACCAGCGGTTGGATCAAATGGAAACCCGCGTCCAGCAGCTCGAAGCGGCGCCGCGCCGCGTGCCGCGCGGTTAGTCGCGCTTGCACGATTCGCGACGAACGGCTTGAACCGGGGCCGGTGACCTTCGCCGGTCACCGGTCTCGGTATCTTCACCCAGTCTTCGTTCTAAGGAACCCTCCCATCCGTACCTGCACACACCCTGCGATCCGGGGCCTTCATGGTGCGCTGGCGCTGGCGCTGGCGTTCGCGAGTTTCGGCGTGGCCGGTGCCGAGGATGCCGCCGCGCAACCGGTCGCCGCCGTCGACCAGCTTCCGCGAGACCAAGAGGTGTCCGACACGGTGATCGAACTCGCGGGCTGGGTTGTCGCAGCCAAGGACAGCCAAGGCTATCCGTTCGCTGTCATCGACAAGACCGCCGCACAGATCTTCGTGTTCGGCGGCGACGGTCGGCTTCGCGGCGCGGCGCCTGGGCTCTTTGGCTCGGCGATCGGCGATCACACGGCCCCCGGCATCGCCGGTCTCGCGCTTCGCGAGATTCCGGGCCGGGATCGCACGACGCCTGCCGGTCGCTTCGTGGGCGGTTTCGGTCCGTCGATCGACGCTGGTCGCGTGCTGTGGGTGGACTACGATTCGGCGGTTTCCATCCACCCTACCGCTAGTGGCGTCCCGGCCGAGAAACGCGCCGAACGCCTTGCATCGCCTTCGCCGGACGACAACCGCGTCACTCATGGCTGCATCAACGTCTCGCCCGAGTTCTACGAGCAGATCATCCGTCCGACGTTCGAGCGGGGCGGGGTGTTCTACATCTTGCCGGATGAGGCGCCGATAGCGGAGACCTTCCCGGAGTTCGCTCAGGGCCGCGCGACGGAGCAACGCAGCGATCGAAGGCGCGCGCGGCCCGCCCGCCGGTGACGGGCGCATCGGCGTGTTGCCTTTGCTTGACGAGGCAGCGCAGCGGATGACGCTGCTCGTGCCCCGGCTTCTCTTGCAAGTGTGCAGCACAATGCCGTGCCGTCCATGCAGTGGGGACCCGGTCAGGCGTTGCGTCTGAATCTTGGCAGCTCCTCGACCCATACTTGGCCGGCGACTCGGCTATAGCCGAGCTTTGGCAAGTGCATGAAGACGACGACGAGGTCAGGGAAACCGATCCCGCTAGTCATGGAGCTGCTGCCATGGTGGACGCAGAACGCCTTGAGCGACTCTGGGCTGCATTCTCCGGGGTGCAAAGGCCCGCCGGGCTGGCGCTGGCGCCGCACCAGTGTGACGAATGCGACATGGTCAGGCGGCTGCTCGAGCTCCACACGAACCGCACGCTTCCGATCAAGACGCTGAACTGGCTGCACGACTCGCTTCCGCTGCTGGGTCCCGAGGGACTTCGCTATTGGCTTCCGGCGTACATCGCGGCGGCGTATACGGATCCGGATTTTCGCGGCGTCGACCTGTTGATCTTTCACCTCGGTCCCTCCGCCAAGGAGCTCGGTGAGCAGTACTGGCGGGAGCGGCTGGCGGTCTTCGACGCCCCGCAACGTGAGCAAGTGCTCGGCTTCGTCGATTGGTTCGCCACGAACGACGAAGACGCATCGGGCTACGAAGCTGAGATCGCCCGCGCGCGCGCGTTGTGGGGTCGAGCTGACTGATCGACTGGACTCAGCCCTATGGTGGATGATCCGCCTACGTACGAACAGGGGGCAGGGGTGCTGGAGCTGGGGCGATTGGTGATGTGGGCGGCGGCGGTGGTCGCCGGTCTTGGGGTGCTCGTCAACACGATGCCGTGGCTGGCCTGGCGGAGGGACGGGATTGCCATGCCCCCGGGCACCGAGGCGCGCTGGCTGGCGTTTGCACTGGCACTCGGAGCCGCGATGGCGGCGCTCCACTGGATCCGTGGAATGGAGCGCGCGCGCAATGCGGAAGAACTGCGGGCCGTGCGGGGCGGCCGGGCCTTCGAGGCGCAGGCAGGGATGGGCTGGTTCCTGCTGATGGTTCCGTTGGCCGCACTGTTCGCGTTCGGTGCCTGGGCCGCCGCGTACAAGGGCGACTGGGGGCTGGCGCTGGGCTCGCTCGGGTTGCTGGCGCTGATCGTGCTGCTTGGCGGGGAGATCGTGCGCCAGGTGCTGCGCCCCGGCCCGATGTTGCGGATGGACGACCATGGCATCGACCACGCTCTCTACGGCGCCATTCCGTGGAGCGAGGTGGTCGGCATGGATCTCCAGGTCTTCAGGTCCCGCTATTCGACCCATCACACCCTGATGCTGGGTGTGCGTGGCGCAGCGCGATACCTGCGGAACGCGCCACCGCTCACCCGCTGGCTGAAATCGAGGCGAGCGCGCGGCGGGGGCGTCGGCGCGCTAGCGCTTCCACTCGACTTCCTCGCCAAGGATGCCGAGCTCGTCTACGAGGCCGCGCGTGCGCTTCGTACCCGCTTGGATGCGCCCTTCCTGGAGCATTGGAGCTCGCGGATGGATGCCCGAGAGGTGGAAACGCTGCTGCGGATGCGCAACTTGGCCGAAGAGTCCGGACGCATCGTGGAGGAACTGCGCGCCCTCCCGGCAGAGGACGACCCTGCTTCGCTTGCAGAGCTGGACCTGCGTTTGCGAGCGCATCACGACCGCCATGCGGCGGCCATGCCCGAGATCCGGATGGTCATGGAAAAGCGTGCCCAACGGATGAAGCGCGACACGCGTGTCGCCTGGATCCTGCTGGCCGTGCTCATCGTGGCGATCGTTCTGCCGCTCGCCCTGCGCCTGCTGAAGTAGGATCGAAAAATAGCGGACGGGGGGATCAACTGCCTCGCCCTCATCTCCTCCCTCTCATTCTCCTGTCCCCCCTTCCATCACCAAGGAGCAGCTCATGCAGTCGTTCGTTTCTGGCAGTTTTTGGGCCGCCCTGCTGACGCTCTGCCTGATCCTGGCCACGGGCTGCACGGTTTCCACCGGAGCCGAAGCGGAGGGCGAGACCGACGAAGGCCCGGTGCGCGCGGCGGCCGCCGTCGAGCCTGTCGGCGCCCCGGACACGGACGCCGCTGGCGGCTCGCCTCCCGGGGATGCGCCGCGCCCGGCCGGCGCATCTGGGGACACCGGTCCGGCCGCCACCAAACCCTTCGCGTTCGAGGGCGCCGACGCGCAGCAGGACGTTCCCGCCGCCTGCCGGCTGGACGGGTTCGCCATGCCGGAAGACGCCAGGGTGTATGCGGCAGGCGCGTATTCCGGCGCGCGCGCCGATTTCCAGATCGACCAGAGCGGGCACCAGGCCACCACCATGCAGGTCGCGGTCAACCAGCCGGATGCGCCGGTGGTCCTGCTGCTGGGCGCGTACGAGCCAGCGGTGTGGAGCGTGGGCTGGACGTCGGGCACACGCATCGCCGCCGTGGTGGTGACCGGCTACCACCGCCAGCGCGTGACCGGCCTGCCTGCTTCGATCCCGACGTTGGTCAGCACCTACCAGGACCGCGGCCCTTGCGGCTATGCCTACGTCGGCGGCGAGGGCATGCGGCAGCTCAATCCGTTGGCGCGCCAGGTCTTCGGGCGTCCGGTGGACATGGCCTTTACCGCGCGCGATGGCCAAGTGCTGGTGGGTGAACCGCTGGCAGGCGCGTCGCTGCAAACGGATGCGGCCGCGGTCGCGCCGGCGGAGTTCCGCCTGAAGGACGCGCCGCTGGCCGGCCAGGCCGGCCTGGACGCCGCGCTGCGCGCGGGCGTGTTGCGCCCCGCCACCCAGGTGGACGTGCTGGCGTGGGAGGCCGCCAGCAGCCGCCATGGCGCCGCGGAGGACGTGCCGCCCGTCCAGGGGGCGGCGCGGCCGCGCGTATCATCGGTACCGCATCGCGCCTACACGGTGCTGAAGGCGTTCCAGATTCCCGCCGGGCTGTACGGCGCGCACTCGGCCACGTTCTACGTCGCCCCGGGGGTTCCATCGCCCACCGGCAACCCCGGCCACTCGAGCGTCCGCGACATCGATACCGGGACGTGCGCCGGGGCGACGTGCGGCATGCACTAAGCGCGGTAGGACGCGGTCGGGTAGAACGTAGGACTACGACCCGATGAGCTCGCCACGCCGGCCTGGCTTGCACCACGAGCCTCCGGAACTCCCGTTGCGATTCAACGGGCATTGGCACGATGCCGGATGGCCGTGCGGCGGCCCTGCAAACGCTGCACCGGACCGCTGGCCGGGTTGCGAACTGCTCGCTCCGACGCCCCGCCCTGGCGGGGCGTCGCGATTTCGGGCCGGCTGCGGTTATGGTGGCCGGCAGGTTGAAGCGGGGTGGGGAGCGGGAACTCATGGAGACGTTGATCGTGCTGGTGATGCTGGCGCTGCTGGCAGTGCCGGTCTTGCTGGTGGTGGCGCTGGTCGGGATCGGCGGGCTGAAGCGCCGCGTCGGCGATCTGGAAGCGCAGCTCGCGGCCATGCGGGCCTCATGGGAGGAGCGGGCGCCCCGGCCGCACCAATCCACGCCTGCGCGGGCGCCGTCGGCCCCGGTTGCGGCAGCAGGGCCCAAGGGCGGCGACGAGCCGCAACGCCCTGCCGCGCGCTACGAAGATGCGCGGCCGCAGCCGAGATCGGCTGCCGGTTCGACGACTGTCGGGGCTGAAGCGCCTGCGGCAGCGGGCACTTCACCGGGCGCGGCGCCCGCGCCCACACCCGCGCTGCCCAAGCAACCCACGCGGCCTGCACAGGCCGCGCAGCCGAGGCCGGTCTTCGCCGAGTCCGCCCCCGAGGCCGCATACGAGCCCGCGCCAGGACTGTCGGAGCGTGCCTTCGCCGCGGTCGCGCGCTGGTTCACCACGGGGAATGTCATCGCCAAGGTGGGCATGCTGGTGCTGCTGGCCGGCGTGGCCGCGCTGTTGAAGTACGCCAGCGACCAGGGCTGGCTGACCGTGCCGATCGGGTGGCGGCTGGCGGGGATCGCAGCGGCGGCCGTGGCCGCGCTGGCGTTCGGCTGGCGCCGACGCGAGGGCCACCGGGTGTTCGCCCTGACCCTGCAGGGCGGGGCGATCGGCGTGCTGCTGCTGACCGTGTTCGCGGCGTTCCGGCTGTACGGGCTGCTGCCGGTGCTGCCGGCGTTCGCGATCAGCGTGCTGCTGGTGGCGGCGCTGTGCGCGCTGGCCGTGCTGCAGCACGCGCGCACGCTGGCGATCTTCGGCATCCTTGCGGGCTTCCTGGCGCCGGTGTGGCTGTCGACCGGCGCCTGCGATCACGTCGTGCTGTTCTCCTACTACGCGCTGCTCAACCTCGGCGTGCTGGCGATCGCCTGGCTGCGGCCGTGGCGCGAGCTGAACCTGCTCGGCTTCGCCTTCACCTGGGGGATCGGCGTAGTCTGGGGCGTGCTGCAATACGACCCGTCGAAACTGGCGACGACGCAGCCGTTCCTGCTGCTGTTCTTCGCCTTCTACCTGGTCATTCCGCTGCTGTACCTGCGGCGCAAGCCGGGGCACGACTACGACCGCATCGACGGCAGCCTGGTGTTCGGCACGCCGCTGGTGGCGTTTCCGCTGCAGGCGGTGCTGCTCGACGGCGAGCGGATGCCGCTGGCGCTGTGCGCGTTGGCCCTGGCCGCGCTGTATGCGGTGCTGGCGTGGCGGCTGCTGCCGAAGGTGCGCTATCGCACGCTGGGCATTGCGCACGCGATGCTGGCGACGGGGTTCGCAACGCTGGCGATCCCGCTGGCGTTCTCGGCGCGTGCCACCGCCTGCCTGTTCGCGCTGGAAGGGGCGGCGCTGATCTGGCTGGGCCTGCGCAATGGGCGGCTGCTGCCGCGCGTGGCGGGCGCAGGGCTGCAGGGGTTGGCGGCGCTCGCGTTCTTGTTTGCGGTGGCGGGGTCCCGCGAGACCGATTGGATGTTCGCCAATGCCGTCTATGCCAGCGCCCTGCTGATCGCGGTGGGCGGGTTCGCCAGCGCGTGGGCGTACTGGCGCAGCGGGATCGGTGGTCCTGCGGCGACGGTCGCGTTCCTCTGGGGCCTGTTGTGGTGGTGCACGGGTGGCTTGGGCGAGATCGACCGTTTCGTTCCATCCACGTGGACGCAGCACGCCATGCTCGCACTGCTGGCCGCGACGGCGTGGCTGGCGGCGGAGGCGCACCGCGCGCTGCCGCAGCCGCAGCCGCCATTGCGATGGACGGTGGCGGCTGCGCTTGCGCTGGCCCTGCCGCTGGCGTTCGCGCAGTCGGAGGCGCCGTCGTTGCACCCGCTGGCGCTGGGCGGACTGTGGGCGTGGGCGGCGTTCGCGCTGCTGGGCGCCCGCGCCCTGTGGTGCCTGCGCGACGGTGCGGGCCGCGCTGCCTTGGTGGCGCAGTTCTGCTGGTGGCTTGCCTGGCCGCTGGCGCTGTCGCTCTCGGCGTTAAACCTGGTCGGCGAAGCACAGCTGGCGCAGGGCTGGCGCCTGGCGGCAACCGCATTGCCGTGGCTGGCCGCCGCCGCGCTGGCGCTCTACCGCTGGGGCTGGCTGCGGCCGCCGCTCGGCATGGCGTTCGATGCCGCGCGGCCCGCCTTGCAGGCGATGCTGTTCGCGCTGCTGGCCGGGTTCTGGCTGCATGGGCTATTCGCCGCCGGCGCGGCTGCGCCGCTGCCGTGGTGGCCGCTGCTCAATCCGCTCGAGGCCATGCAGATCGCGATCCTGATGCTGGCGGCCGGTTGGATGCGCTCGTTCCAGGCGCCGGCCGCGCTGGCGACGAACGTGTGGGCGGTGACGGGCACGGCGGCGTTCGCATTCGCCAGCGCGGCCGTGCTGCGGGCGGTGCATCACTGGACCGGCGTCGGCTGGTCGTCCGCCCTGTGGTCGGATCCGGTGGCTCAGGCCGCCCTGACCGTGCTGTGGAGCGTGCTGGGCATGGCGGCCTGGATCGCCGGCTCGCGCCGCGGGCTGCGCGGGCCGTGGCTGGCCGGTGCGGTGCTCATGGGTGTGGTGCTGGCCAAGCTGGTGGTGGTGGACCGGCAGTACCTGGGCAACCTGACCGGCATCGTGTCCTTCATCGCCTATGGCGGGCTGTGCATGGTGGTGGGGTACCTGGCGCCGGTGCCGCCGCCGACGCGCCACGCGAGGGCCGCGAGTGTTGCGGAGTAGAGGGCGGCTTCCGAGGCAGTCGAAGCGGTCGCAGAGCCGCTTCCTCTGTATCGTCCAGGTCCCTTCAATCCCCAAAGTAGAAAATGGTGTCAGGGACAATTCGGGTCTTAGGAAAATTGTCCCTGACACCATTCTTGACGCCACTCTTCTCTGGACTTGCGCCTGGACTTCCCCGCGACTGACGGCTACGACGGATCGGACAAATCGATGAAGGTGCTCTCGTTGCTCGCCCACCCAAGATCCACGAGCTTCTGCCATGCGATCTCGGCAAGGGCGTGCGCCGCGCTCCGGGCCGCTGGACACGAAGTCGTTCACCACGACCTCTACGAGGACGGGTTCGAGCCGAGGTTGATGGCGGACGAGGCCTATTCGATCGGCGACAGTGTCGAGCAGGCACTCGCCCGGTCTACAGATCCGCTTCTGCGGCAGTACCGGAAGACCGTTGCCGAGGCCGAGGGATTGCTCATCGTCCATCCGAACTGGTGGGGCAAGCCGCCGGCGATCCTGTCCGGATGGCTCGACCGGGTACTGGTGCCCGGCGTGGCCTACCGGTTGGAACGCGCGGAGGGGCGGCCAGAAGGTCTCCTGGTTGCGCGCCGGGCCCTGATCTTCAACACCTCCGATACGCCCGAGGAGCGAGAGCGCGACGAGTTCGGGGATCCGCTCGAGTTGATCTGGGGGCGCTGCGTACTCCCTTTCTGTGGCGTCGAGCGCTACCGGCGGATCGTGTTCCGGCCGGTCGTGGACAGTGCTCCGGCCCAGCGTGCGCAATGGCTGGAAAGCGTGGAGACGGCCGTCGAAGCCGCGTTTGCCGGGAAGCCTGGGGAAGCCTGGGATTGAACCGAGGGGGCCGGTCACGCGCCCGAGGGGCTTTTCTTGCGGCGAGTTTTCGTTATACAACACCGTCTAATTGTGTTGTATAACTCGCTGTGTTATACAACATCATCGATGCTCGTTGTATAACTGGAGCAGAGCCCATGTCTTCCCTTTACAGGGAACTCCCTGTCGGGGCCCAGGTGGCCTATAGCGAGGTGTACGAGGCTGCGCGGCATGCCGACCTGCATCGCAGCGTCGCCTCGCTCACGGGGTCGTTCCAATCCAAGACGATCAAAGGCAGGCGATACTGGTACTTCGCCTACCGCGACGCGCTCGATGGCAAGGTCCGGCAGATCTACGTGGGCCCCGAGTCCGGACAGCTCGAAGCCTTGAAATCCAGGGCCGCGGAATCGCCCGAGACGGGTATTTCCCGCATGTCAGCCGCTGCGCTGGCGCACGGGTGCGCGGGCATCGCGCGCAAGCACTTTCGCATTATCCGCCAGATCGGCGATGCCGGCTTCTTCCAGGCCGGCGGCCTGCTCGTCGGCAGCCATGCGTTCGTGGCGCTTGGTAACCTGTTCGGCGTGGACTGGCTCCAGTCCACGCACACCCTGGATATCGACTTCGCGCATGCCGGCCGCGGAAACATAGCCGTCGCGCTTCCGGCGGACGTGGACGTGGACGTGCGCTCGGCGATCGAGAGCCTCGAAATGGGGTTCCTGCCGTCCCTGGGCTTCGGCGGTACGCCGTCGGGCAGCTACGTCAGCTCGATGGAGCCGGATCTGCGCCTGGACTTCCTCACGACTTATGGCCGCGATGGGTCGGTGGCCAGCGCGCCGAACCTCAAGGTCTCGCTCCAGCCGCTGAAGTTCCTCGATTTCCTGATCGAGCAACCAGCGCAGACCGCACTGTTGTCGGATCAGGGCGCCGTTGTGGTCAATGTGCCGGACCCGGCGCGGTTCGCCCTCCACAAGATGATCGTCGCCGGCGAGCGGCCGGTCGGCGAGCGCCTCAAGGCGAACAAGGACCTTGGCCAGGCGGCCGCCGTCATCGAATGCATGCTCGATCAAGGCGACGCGGACAGACTGCAGGAGATGCTGGATGAAATCGAAACCCGCGGCCCCGGTTGGCGCAGTCGGTTCGGCAAGGGGATGAAGCGCCTTGCAGCGCAGCAGCCCGGGATCTCCGGGCGGTTCTCGGCAGAAGTGGTGGATCGATCCTAGATGCACTGCGCTTCGTGCAGCGGGGCGGAAGCTCCGGCACCCGCGCCTGCGGAAAGCGCTGCTGCACCTGGGCTTGGCTCATGCCGTGGCGCGTGCTTTCCCACAGCGCCTGAGCGCCGGCCTGCGGCGCGCACAGGCACAGCGCCAGCAGCGCCGCGATCATCGTCTTCTGCATGCCGTTCCCATGGAAGCTCAGAACGCCGTGTGCCCTGGCAGCAGCGCCCGTAGCTCCGCGTCGGTCAGGTTGCGCCACTGGCCGGGCTTCAAGTGGGCCAGCTTGACCGGCCCGATCCGCACCCGGACCAGCCGTTTCACCCGCAGCTTGAAGTGCGCCGCCATCAGGCGGATCTGACGGTTGAGGCCCTGGACCAGGGTGATCCGGAAACCGAACTTGCCCAACGGGCTGGCGCGGCAAGGCAGCGTCATCTGCCCGCGGATGGGCACGCCGCGGGCCATGCCGCGCAGGATGTCCTGGGTGAGCGCATGGTTCACGGTCACCAGGTATTCCTTCTCCAGCTTGTTCTCGGCGCGCAGGATGGCGTTGACGATGTCGCCGTTGCTGGTCAGCAGGATCAGGCCTTCCGAATCCTTGTCGAGCCGGCCGATCGGGAAGATGCGCTCCCGGTGGTCGACGAAGTCGACGATGTTGCCCTTCACCGCGGTCTCGGTGGTGCAGGTGATGCCCGGCGGCTTGTGCAGCGCGATATAGACGTGGCGGCGCTTGCCGGGGGCGGCCGCGCGCGGCTGCAGTACCTGGCCATCGACCATGACGACATCGCCCTCGCCGACCTCCGCGCCCACCCGCGCGCGCTGGCCGTTGACCGTCACCCGGCCGGCGCCGATCAGGCGGTCGGCCTCGCGCCGCGAGCAGGCGCCGGAGTCGCTGATGTGCTTGTTCAGGCGCATGGCCGGGGGCGCCGCCGGTGCTCGCGAAGGGCGCGCAGTCTGGCAGATCGTGCGGGCGCAGTCATCACCGGGGAACCATCCGTACGCCACTCCCGCGGCGCTCAGAAATCGGTCACGAGCGAGGCACTCAGCTTCCTTCCTTCGATGACGTCGTATGTCCCCGATCCATACAGGTCGTAGCCATATGCGTCGAACAGGTTGCTCAACGACACGCGCAACACGCTGTCGTTGCCGGCGAGCCGAAAACGGTACCTCCCTCCGATGCTCGCCGTGGTGCGGGCGGGCAGGAACACGCTGTTCGACGTGGTCGCCGGGCGGGACGACTGGTGCGCGAAGCGCGCGTCCAGCGAGACGCCTTCCAGGGGCGTCGTCCAGTCGAGGTTGGCGTCGAACTTGCGGCGCGGCAGCCCGACCGGCCGGGGCCCGACGCGGCCGATCCGGACGCCCTCGCCAGTGACCTCGGGATCGAGCACGACGCCGCCGACCACCACCCGCAGCCGCTCGGTCAACGCACCGGCCAGCGACAGTTCGATGCCGCGGTTGCGCAGCGTGCCCAGTTGCGTGAACAGCCCCTCGACATTCCGGCTGAAGTAGGGCTTGCGCACCTCGAACACGCCGCCGATCAGCCGCAGCCGGTCGGTCGGCGACCATCGGAAGCCGGCGTCCTGTTGGCGGGTCGCGATGGCCGGCAGCGCCTCGTTGCGGTTGGTCGCGTTCTGTGGGGCCACCCCGCTTTCTTCCAGGCCGCGCGCGTAGCCGGCGAAGACCGCGAGCCTCGGCGCCACGTGGACGGCGACCGAACCGTTGTGAACCAAGAGGCTGGACCGGGATTCGGCTTCCGCCAGGCCGGGCCGCTGGACCCGCTTGCGGTAGTCGGTGTTCGACACGCCGAAGGCGACCTCACCGATGTCCGCCCAATGGCCGACGAACGCGATGCCGCCGGTGGACTGCCGGACTTCGTCGCGGCTCTGCGCGCCGAACACGAAGTCGGGCGCATCGAACGCGACGCGCTCACCCACCCGGACGAGGCCGAAATCCTGGGTATCGGAACCACCGAACAGCTGCCAGCGATCGCGCGCCCTGAGAGAGGCGATGATGCGGTGGCTCCAGGCGCCCCGGGCGAAGCTGCGCGTGGCGCGGAGCTCGCCGCTGGTCGACTCGGTCCTGCCCGGCGGATCGGTGAACACCAGATAGCGGCCGGTGCCGTCCGCCTGGATGTCGTCGAGCAGGACGAAGGTATCCCGCTCGGTGAGGAAGGCGGAGCGGAACAGGCCCAGGTCCACCGACCACCCCGCGGCGGGCCGTGCGGTGCCGAGCACGCCGTACAGCTGCGCCGCGCCTTCGAACCCGGCCCAGTCCTGGCCGAGGAAACGGCCGCGCGGCACGCGTGGCGGTGGCGCGTCTCCGGCGGGCGAGTACGCCGGGCCGATCGTGTTGTCGTGGGTGTCGGTGCGGCTCCAGAACGGCTGCACTTCGAGCCATGCCGCGGGCCTGAATCGCGCCGCCAGGCCCAGCACTGCCTGGGTGCTCGTCGATCCGTTCGCGAACGTGTTGTCCAGGTAGGCGGCACCGCCACCCACCGCCAGGCGCTCGCCGGCCAGCGGCAGCGAGAAATCGAGTTCGAGGCTCGCGTTGGCGTCGGTGTCGGCGGACGCGGTGGCCGACAGCGCCGCTTCCGCGCCAGGCCGGATGAGCCCGTAGTCGACGACGCCGGTCGGCGCCTGGAACGGGAAGGCCAGCGAGGACATGCCCACCCGGATGGCCGTGGATTGCCGGATGCGCGAGGAGGGCGCGGCGACCTGGTCGAAGTAGAGCCCGTCGATCCGCGCGTTGCCGGCGGCCAGGGCCGAGAAGCCGCGGACGTTGCCGGCAGTGTAGATGCCGATGCTCTCGCGCCCGATCGTGGTGCCGAAGCCGTCCTCGGCCTGGCGGACCACGTTCTGCTGCGTGCGGCCGGGGCCGGGGCCGGAGGCCGGGGGCTGCGGGGGCGTCTGCGCGTGCGCTGCGGGCGCGGCGAGCGCGAGCAGGGAGGCGGCGAGCAGTGCATGCCTGGCGGCTCGATTCGGAAACATGGCGCGTCCTTGGTTGCATCGGAGGCTGCAAGCTAGGGGACGCGCCGCTGGTAGGAATGTCGGAAACGCGCTGCGCTGTAACGCCGGCTCACGCCGCGGGCGGTGGTTACAAGTTGCTACAAATTCCCCGCGCCGCCGGCCGGCGGGGCAGGGCTACACTGGCCGCGTGTCCGGAGACAGGCCGCATGCCCCAGACCCGCATCGCCATCGTCGACGATGACCACGACATCCGCGAGCCCCTGGCGCGCTATTTCGCGCGTTGCGGATATCGCGTCGACACCGCGGCGAACGGCGCCGAGCTGGACCGGCTGCTGTCGGGGTCGACCTTCGACCTGCTGGTGCTGGACATCATGCTGCCCGGCGAGGACGGGCTGGCGATCTGCCGGCGCCTGCAGGGGAAGGCGCCGATGCCGATCATCCTGCTGACGGCGGTCGCCGACGACACCGACCGCATCATCGGCCTGGAACTGGGCGCGGACGATTACGTCTGCAAGCCGTTCAACCCGCGCGAGCTGCTGGCGCGGGTGAAGTCCGTGCTCCGCCGCACCGCGATGCTGCCGCCTCGGCAGGTGCGCAGGAAGGGCCGCGTCAGGTTCGACCGCTGGCGCTTCGATTTCTCGGGCAGGGAGGTGTTCGGTCCGGATGGCGTCGGTATCCGGTTGAGCGCGGGCGAGCATCTCATGCTCACTACGCTCATCGAGCATGCCGGCATGACCCTCACGCGCGACCAGCTGCTCGACCTGACCCGCGGGCGCGACGTGCAGTTGTTCGACCGCAGCATCGACATGCAGATCAGTCGCCTGCGCCGGAAGCTGGAGGCGGATCACAAGGCGCCGCGGATCATCGTGACCGACTGGGGCGGCGGCTATCTTTTCGCGGCCAACGTGGAGTGGTGCGAGTGAGCTTCCTCGAGCGGCTGCTGCCGCGCAGCATGGTCGGCCGGATGATCGCCGTGCTGACGCTGTCGTTCGCGGCGCTGCTGGCGGTGCTGTCGGTGGTCGAGCAGGCCGAAGGCAGCGACGTGCTGTCGGCGGCGGCGAGCGCCGACACGGTCGACCGCATCGCGCGCATGTCGCGGCTGCTCGCTCGGATGAGGACCGAGGAGCTGGCGACCCACGTCGACGTGGAATCGTTGTGCCATGTCGGCTACGAGGTCTCCGGTGCGCCGTGGCCCGGTGCGCGCGAAACACCGGAGACCTCGATGATCGCCCATGACCTCGCGCGCGCGCTGGGCCTGTCCGCCGCGCAGGTCCGGGTCGGCCGCGCCGCGCTGGCCCGCGAGGACTTCGGCTACCGCAAGTGCCGACCCGGGGAGATGGCGTACCCGGTGAACGGGGTGGTGATCAGCACGGGGCTGCCGGGAGACACCTGGCTCCATACCGAGATCCACCCCCACGAGGCGCATTTCCAGAGGACCTTCGCGGACTGGTTTCAGCGCTCGTCGCTGGCGTTCCTGCTGATCGCGGGCGTAGCGGCCCTGTCCATGTACAGGCTCGGCAGGCCGCTGCGTCGCCTGACCGAAGGCGCGCTCCGCTTCGGCAGCGGCCTGAAGGCCGAGCCCCTGCCCGAGACCGGGCCGTCGGACGTGCGCCGGACGATCCGCGCCTTCAACGCGATGCAGCGCCAGGTGATCGACGAGATCGACCGCCGCACCAGCACGCTGGCGGCGCTGAGCCACGACCTGCGCACGCCGCTGACCGCGCTCCGGGTCAAGGCCGAGCTGGTCGAAGACGACAAGGCGCGATCGGACCTGATCGCCAGCATCGTCAAGATGGAGACGATCGCCAGTTCGGCGATCGAGTTCCTGAAGGGCGAGGCGCGGACCGAGCCGATGCGGTTGATCGACCTGACGGCGCTGATCGAAAGCGAGTGCGCCGACTTTCAGGAGATCGGCGCCCCGGTGGCCTTTCTCGGAAGCGGGGCGGTGCAGATCGCCTGCCGGCCGGATGCGCTGGCACGCGCCGTGCGCAATCTGATCGACAATGCGATCAAGTACGGAGGCGGCGCGGAGGTCTCGATTTGCCTATCGCGTAGCGACGTCGAGATCGCGGTCGCCGATCACGGCCCGGGCATCCCCGCAGACCAGGTGCGGCAGGCGATCGAGCCGTTCGTACGCTTGTCCGCGGCGCGCGAGGGCGACGAGAAGGGGTTCGGCCTCGGCCTGTCGGTGGCCGCGGCGGTAGCCAAGGGACACGAGGGTTCGCTCGATCTGGCCGCCAATACGCCGCGCGGCCTCGTGGCCCGCATCCGCATTCCGCTGGCGGCGAGCGGCAGGGCGGGGCCAACCGTTCCGTGACCGGCACGCTCGCCGTTGCCGGCCGCAGGATCGGTCCGGGCGCCAGGCGATGCGATCGAGCTCGATAGCCCGGCGGAAAACAAAAGACCCCGGGCGTTGCCGCCCGGGGTCCTGGTATCGCTGGTGCGATGCAAGCGTCGTGAGACGGTTACTCGACCTGGACTTCTTCGGCCTGCAGGCCCTTCTGGCCCTGCGCGACCTTGAACGAGACCTGCTGGCCTTCCTGCAGGGACTTGAAGCCGCTGCCCTGGATGGAACGGAAGTGGACGAACAGGTCGTCGCCGCTCTGCGGGGTGATGAAGCCGAAGCCCTTGGCGTCGTTGAACCACTTGACGGTGCCGGTTTGACGATCTGACATGGTGTTACTCCTTGGATCAATTGAGGAAAGCACGGCCCGCGGGTGCGGTGCCGGGACTGTATCGAGCAAGGGGTAGCACGAAGCGATGGAGTGGATCGTCTGGAAAGGCCGGCGTCGGCCCTGGAACCGGTGATCTACCGCATCGGAGCCACGATGTACCGTGATCCCGCTTTGAACAGTGCACGCACTTTACCCCATTTTCGGGCCCCGGCCCCGAAACCGATGGCGGGGGTTCACATCCGGCGAAGTGGGGCGGGGGCAACCAGGCTCCTCGGACTACCGAGTTCTTCGTCCTCCATCCCGCCCGGGCTTATGCCGCCGGCGGGAACACCAGCGACTGGTGCACCTGGGCCCCTGCCCATGCGCCGTCGCCCACGGCGAGGGACACCGAGTGCGGGACGCGCGCCGCGTCGCCGCAGGCGAACACCCCGGCGATGGTGGTTTCCTTGGCCTCGTTGGTGCGGATCTGGGTGCCCATCGGGGTGTCCATGAGCTCGCAGCCCAGCCGATCGGCGAGATCGGACGAAGGCGCATTGCGCGAGGCCGTGAACAGGCCGGCGAAGCCCAGCCGCCGCCCGTCCGCGAGCACGACGTCCGCATGGCCCTCGATCCGGGCGATCGAAGCCCGCTCGATCGCGACGCCTCGTCCGGAAAGCGCTTCCTCGGTCTGTGGGTCCAGATCGAGGACTCCGTTGGCGAAGAGCGTCACCCGGCCCCACTCGGGCAGCAGTTTCGCCTGATGCACCGACATCGGACCGGTGGCGACGACCCCGATGTCGCCGCGGTCGAGTTCGTAGCCATGGCAGTAGGGGCAGTGGAACACGCTCCTGCCCCAGCGCTCGGCCAGCCCTGGCACGTCGGGCAAGGTGTCGGAGACGCCCAGCGCCAGCAACAGGCGCCTGCCGCGGTGGTCCGCGCCGTCGCTGGTCTCGACCGCGAACTCGTCCCTGGCGCCGGACGCCGCGACCGCCGCGCCTTCGATCCAGGTGAGGGTGGGGTAGCGCTCGAGCTGGGACCGGGCGACATTGGCGATCCAGGCCGGATCCCTTCCGTCATGCCCGAGGAACCCGTGCGACGCGGCCGCCGCGCGGTTGCGGCGCTGCCCGGCGTCGATGACCAGCACCCTGCGCCGGGCCCTGAGCAGCTGCAGGGCGGCCGCCATGCCGGCGTAGCTGCCGCCGACGACGATGACGTCATGGCTCATGCCGCGGTTTTCCTTTTCTTGCGGCTCTTGTGGCGCCGCGTGAATTCCGCGGCCAGCTGCGCCAGGGACACCGACGCGAACCGCTCCATCAGCAGCGCCTCGGCGTCGTCGAACGCGTCGGTCAGGGCCGCATTGACGACCTGTTCGACCAGGCAGGCCGGGTGTTCGCTGCGATGGCCGACCGCGAACAGCGCCGGCTCGCCGAGCGCTTCGTGCAGATCCCGAAGCGTCACCGCGGCCAGGTCGGCCGTGATCGTCCAGCCGCCGGCATGGCCGCGCCCGGCGGCGACCAGCCCGGCCTCCCGCAGCAGCCCCATCGTGCGCCTGACGACCACCGGGTTCGTGCCCAGGCATCGGCCCAGGGCATCGGACGTCATCGGCCCACGGTGCTCGGCCATGTGCAGCAGGGCGTGGAGAACGGCGGAAAGGCGGCTGTCTCGCTTCATGTAACTAACGATGTTACAAATAGCCTCCCTCGTCAAGTCCCGGAAGCCGCCATGTCCTCGTTCGATGATCCCGATGCAGTCGCCAACTACCTCGCAGGACCCATCGCGAAGGTCCCCGGGCTCCTGGCGCTGCATCGGATGGCGGAGCTCCTGCTCGCGGAACGCGTGCCCGAGGACGGCCGGGTGCTGGTGCTCGGCGCGGGCGGCGGGCTGGAGCTCAAGGCGTTCGCTGCGGCACGCCCCCGATGGCGGCTGGTGGGCGTCGATCCCTCGGCGGCGATGCTCGCGCTGGCGGCGACCACGCTGGGCGATCTCGCGCCGCGTGTCGAGCTGATCGAGGGCTATGTCGATGCCGCACCCGCGGGGCCGTTCGATGGCGCCGCGTGCCTGCTGACCCTGCACTTCCTGCAACCGGAGGAGCGCCTGCGCACCCTGCGGGAGCTCCGGCGGCGGCTACGCCCCGGCGCGCCCCTGGTCGTCGCCCACCACAGCTTCGACACGACGGATGCAGGCAAGGCGCGCTGGCTCAGGCGCTACGCCGCGTTCGCTTCGCCGTCCGGAACCCTGGACACGGGCGCGGACGCCGCGATCGCCGCCATGCGCGAGCGGCTTCCGGTCATGGCTCCCGAGGCGGAAGTCGCCTTGCTCGAGGAGGCGGGATTCGAAGGCGTCGAGCTGTTCTATGCCGGCTTCACGTTCCGGGGGTGGGTCGGCTACCGCCGGTAGTCGGAACCTTGGTCGAAACCGACGTTTTCGCCGACATGGGCTCGAGCGGCCACGCTACGAGCGGGGCTCCGCGTAGGAACGGCCCATGGCCGCGAAGGCCGCGGGGGCTCCGGCTGGGGCGGCGGTGATTCCCGGTGTTGGCCACGGCGCCGCCTCTCGCGCAAGGTGCGCTCATGCGCCGATGTCGCTGGTGGGTTGCTATCGCGTCAGGCGTCGTCGCCGTCGCGCCCCCGCACGTGCAGGCCGCCGTCGGCATCGAGGTCCACCGAGACCTCGATCGGCCGGCAGCACACCTGGCAGTCCTCGACGTACCGCTGGTCGCCGGCGGAGCCGTCGACGGCGAGCTGGATGGTCTCGCCGCAGTAGGGGCAGGCGATGTCGATGAAGTCCATCAGCGCGATGGCCGTTCCGGCGTGAACCCCATCGCCTCCCGGTAGCGCAGGTACAACGCCTGCACCTTGTCGAGATAGTGCCGGGTTTCCGGAAATGGCGGCACGCCGCCGTGGAACGCCACCGCGCCGAGTCCGGCGTTGTAGGCCGCGGCCGCCAGGGTGCGATCGCCGTCGAACCTGCGCAGCAGCATCCGCAGGTGCCGCGCTCCGCCGTCGATCGACTGCGCCGCCGACAGCGGATCGGCGACTCCGAGCTCGGCGGCGACCGCAGGCATCAGCTGCATCACGCCCAGCGCGCCCTTCGGCGACACCGCGTCGGCGTCGAAGCCGCTCTCGGCATGGGCGATCGCGCGCAGCCAGGCATCGTCGACGCCGGTGGCGTGCGACGCCGCGCGGAACTGTGCGTCGAAGGCGTCCATGCGTGGCGCGCCGACGCGCCCGAGCCCGGGATGGGCCGCCTCGCCCGGCGGCGTCTCCACGGTGAACTTCAGGAACACTCGCGAGCCGGGCAGGTTGCGGGTGGAATAGACCAGCCTGCCGTCCTGCTCGCGCTCGTACAGCGTGCCGCTGAAGATGCCGAAGTTGCCCCAGAGATTGGCCGGCTTGCCGGGCGCGTCGGCCACCTCGTGGGCCACGCAGCGCGACCCCGGCTCGGGCGCGGTGGCCAGGCTCACGGTGCCGTCGCGGACGCAGCGGTGGATCGTCCGCGCCGTTGCGGGCGCCGCGGCGCCGTACAGCAACACCGCCACGGCCACGGCCACGAGCACCCGGGCCCGGGCGCTGGCGGGCATCGGCGTGAGGGCTGCGGCCTTCGGGCGCTCGTCCGGCGGGGCGGTGTCAGGAAACCTCATGGATCCTCCCTGCACCCACTATCCACCTCGAACTCGGAGGCTGGGGTGAATTCAGGCGTCCCGCAGCGAAGCCAGCGAGGTCCCTTCAGCTCCGCTGGACGAGAAAGGCCACTCCGACGCCGGTAGTGCCTGCCGGGAGCTCCCTGGCCTTCGCGACCATGGGTCGCTCCTGCCGGGAGCGCTGCGCCCGCTCCGAATGGACGGGCATGGCCGCGATGCAGCCACTTTCCTCCTGCCGTTCACATCGGTGGCTCGATCACCTCGTCCAGGCGGTCGGATGCCACCGCGTACCCGCCATCCTCGACCTCGGCGCGCACCTCCAGCAGCTTGCCCGCCAGTTCATCGAGCTCGCCCGCGTCGGCCGCGCCGACGATCTGGATGCAGCGCGCGTTGAACCATTCCCAGAACTGGCGGAAGGTCTTGCCGTGCCAGTGTTCGTGGCGGATGCCCTGGTAGAGCTCGCCGATGGCGATGGTCAGTTCGTCGCGCATCGCGTGGCCTCTCGATGTGGGGGGCGGAGGCCGATTGTGGCCGAACCTGCGATCATGCGCGCATGTCCACGCCGCTCCCGTTCACCGCCCTCGCCCTGCCGCCCGCGCTGCTGCAGGGCGTCGACGCCCTCGGCTACAAGGCGATGACGCCGGTGCAGGCGCAGTGCCTGCCCGCCATCCTCGAGGGCCGCGACGTGATCGCGCAGGCGCCCACCGGCAGCGGCAAGACCGCGGCGTTCGGCCTGGGGCTGCTGTCCCGGCTGGACTCCGGGCGCATCGGCACCCAGGCGCTGGTGCTGTGCCCCACGCGCGAGCTGGCCGACCAGGTCGGCAAGCAGCTGCGCAGGCTCGCGACCGGCATCGCCAATCTCAAGCTCTCGATCCTGTGCGGCGGCATTCCGCTCGGCCCGCAGCTGGCCTCCCTGGCGCACCCTCCACACGTCGTGGTCGGCACGCCCGGCCGCATCCTGGAGCTGACCAGGCAGCGGGCGCTGCAGTTGGACGGCGTACGCACGCTGGTCCTGGACGAGGCCGACCGCATGCTCGACATGGGCTTCGAGGAGGCGATCCGCGACATCGCCAAGCGGATGCCGAAGGACCGGCAAGGGCTGCTGTTCTCGGCCACCTTCCCCGACGCGATCCGCGTGCTGGGCAATGCGATGCTGCGCGACGCGCTGGAGGTGAGCATCGAGGGCGGGGTGCAGCCGGCCACCATCCGGCAACTGTTCTTCGAGGTCGACCCTGCGCGTCGCGCGCCGGCCCTGGCCGCACTGTTGCTGCGTCACCGGCCGGAATCCGCCGTGGCGTTCTGCAACACGCGCGCCGATACCGTCGAGGTGGTCGGCTCGCTGTCCCACTACGGGTTCTCCGCGCTCGCCCTGCACGGCGACATGGAGCAGCGCGACCGCGACGAGGTGCTGGTGCAGTTCGCCAACCGCAGCTGCAGCGTGCTGGTGGCCAGCGACGTCGCCGCGCGCGGTCTGGATGTCGAGGACCTCGGTGCGGTGATCAACTACGAGCTGCCCACCGACCCGGACACCTACCTGCATCGCATCGGCCGCACCGGGCGCGCGGGCCGCGACGGCCTGGCGCTCAGTCTGTGCGCCCCGCGCGAATTCCCGCGCGCGAAGGCCATCGAGGAACGCCAGGGCCAGCCGCTGCGCTGGGAACCGCTGCAACCGCTGTCGGGCAAGGCGGGCAACGTCCCGGCCGCCACCATGGCCACGCTGCGCATCGATGCCGGCCGCGGCGACAAGCTGCGTGCCGGGGACATCGTCGGCGCGCTCACCGGCGAGGCCGGGCTGCACAAGGACGCGATCGGCAGGATCGACGTGTTCGCCACCCGCAGCTACGTCGCCATCGTCCGCCCGCAGGCGGCGAAGGCGCTGTCGGCCCTGCGCGAGGGCCGGATCAAGGGACGCAGGTTCCGGGTCAACCGCCTGTAGCCGGATCGCATCGGTCGGCGGATGCGCGCCCGGAGAACTCCGGGCCGGTCTGGTCATGCATTCGGACGGCCAGAACCGATGTTTTTCTTGTCGGCTGAACATACTTGCGCCTCATTGATCGAACGGTGCTGGGAGCGTTTGCTGGCAGCCTTGCCGAAGACCTCTCGAGGCCGCCATGTACCCTGATGCAGCATCCGAGCAGATCGATTTCTTCCGCGAGCACGGCTACCTGCTGGTGAGGCAGGCCCTTCCGCGAGACGCGCTGGATGAGCTGGAGAAGCACTGCGACGTGCTGATCGCGCAGAAGCACGAGCTCGCCAACGACTGGGCCTGGAGCAGCGGGGAATCCCGGGAGAACCGCAGTTTCCGCATCGTGCAATCGTCTCCTGCCAAGGTCTGGGCAGAGATCGCCGATCAGCCTTACCGCCATTGGCTCGAGCGGTTCTCGTCGCAGTTGATGGGCCTGGACATGGCGTTCTGGTACGACCAGTTCCTCGGCAAGCCCCCGGGCAACAGCGCGGTGACGGAGTGGCATCAGGACGAGGCCTACTGGGGGCGGAACCTGGACGATCGCGGGATCACGGGCTGGATCCCGCTGCAGGATGTGGATGCCGACAACGGATGCATGCATTTCATCGACGCAGGACACAGGCTGGGCGTGCTTGCGCATCGCCTCGTCGAAGGGGTCCAGAGCGATCTGTTGACGTGCGATGTGGACGAATCGAGCACCGTGGTCTGCCCCATGCGACGCGGCGACGTCGCATTCCACCACTCCAAGACGCCGCACATGAGCACCGCCAACCACGGTCCCGCATGGCGCAAGGCGGTCACGAACCACCTTCAGGAGCGCGGCGCCGGAGGCGAGGGCGGGCACTATCCGTGGCGGGTGAAGGTCAACCAGCGCACCGGAGAACGCTCCCCGGTAGGAAAGAACGGGTAGAAAATGGGGTCAGGTTCATTTTCTCGATGCCGGTGCAGAGCCCCCGACGGCGAGATAAAGAATGGTGCCAGGGACAATTTGACGGGACAGCTCACCGCGCGGATCGATGCCCCGGCCTTGCCGCCGGATGCACGAGATGTCGATCGGCCGCCCGGCGTGCGTTCCGCGGTCCGGGCATGATTGCTCTTGCCCAGGGCAAGAACAGGGGTCAGAGTCGGCTTTCTTGCCGGTCCGAAAAACGGGAAAGTCCACTCTGACCCCTGTTTTATA
>NZ_JACCKA010000009.1 GCF_013425525.1 Luteimonas salinisoli
ACGCCGGGCCACCGCGCGGCGGATCGCGGCCGGCGGCGCCGCCCATGCCGGCGCGTCGGACGTCCGGCGCACGCCCGCGCTGTCGGAAGAAAAGCGCATCGCCGCGCAGCGCATCGCCCACGAGCTGGTCGCGCGCATCGGCACCCTGCAGGCGCTGGGGCTGGGCTATCTGTCGATGGACCGCGCCACCCCGACGCTGTCGCCGGGCGAGCTGCAGCGGCTGCGTCTGGCGACCCAGATCCGCTCCAATCTGTTCGGCGTGGTGTACGTGCTCGACGAGCCCACCGCCGGCCTGCATCCGGCCGATGGCGAGGCGCTGCAGCACGCCCTGGACGAGCTCAAGCGCGCCGGCAACAGCGTGTTCGTGGTCGAGCACGATCTGGAGATGATGCGCCGCGCCGACTGGCTGGTGGACATCGGCCCCGACGCCGGCCAGCACGGCGGTCGGGTGCTCTACAGCGGCCCACCGGCGGGGCTGGCGCAGGTGCGGGAGTCGCGCACCGCGGCCTATCTGTTCGCGCAGGATGGCGCGCCAGGACGCGCGCCGCGCGTGCCGCTGGGCTGGCTGGAGCTGCGCGGCGTCCACCGCAACAATCTGCACGGCCTCGACGCGCGCATTCCGCTGGGCGTGTTCGGCGCGGTCACCGGCGTCTCCGGCTCGGGCAAGTCCAGTCTGGTGAGCCAGGCCCTGGTGGACCTGGTATGCCGCCATCTGGGCCACGAACCCGAGTCGGAAGCGGCCGACGGAGACGCCCCTCGGCCGGATGCGGTGGAACCGACCGCCGGCAGGATCGCCGCCGGCGCCGACGCGGTGCGCCGCCTGGTCGTCGTCGACCAGAAACCGATCGGCCGCACGCCGCGCTCCAACCTCGCCACCTACACCGGGCTGTTCGACCATGTGCGGCGGCTGTTCGCCGGCACCCGGCAGGCCAAGGCGCGCCGCTACGATGCCGGGCGGTTCTCGTTCAACGTCGCCAAGGGCCGCTGCGACACCTGCGAGGGCGAAGGCTTCGTCAGCGTCGAGCTGCTGTTCATGCCCAGCGTGTATGCGCCCTGCCCGACCTGCCATGGCGACCGCTACAACGCCAAGACGCTCGAGGTGCGCTGGCAGGGCCGCAACATCGCCGAGGTGCTGGCGATGACCGTGGAGCAGGCGCTGGCGTTCTTCGAGGCCGAGCCGGCGGTGGAGCGCCCGCTGGCGCTGCTCCAGGCGATCGGCCTGGGCTACCTGCGCCTGGGCCAGCCCGCGACCGAACTGTCCGGCGGCGAGGCGCAGCGGATCAAGCTGGCCACCGAGCTGCAGCGCGGCCGGCGCGGAGGCACCCTGTACGTGCTCGACGAGCCCACCACCGGCCTCCACCCGCTGGACGTGGACCGGCTGATGGCGCAGCTGCATGGCCTGGTCGACGCCGGCAATACCGTGCTGGTGGTGGAGCACGAGATGCGCGTGGTGGCCGATGCCGACTGGGTGATCGACATCGGCCCAGGCGCCGGCGAGGACGGCGGCCGCGTCGTCGCCGAAGGGCCGCCGCGCATCGTGGCCGCCGCCGCGGGGAGCCGCACCGCGCCGTACCTGCGGCAGGCGCTTCGATAGCGGCGCGGCACGCGCGAGGCCAATGCGCCCGCCCGGCCTCACGCTGCCGGCACCCGCCGAAGCCTTCAATGGCGTCCGACGGTCGACGAACCGGAGAACCGCGTGCCCCAGTCCCCAGCAGCACCCGCCCTGCTCGATGCGATCGTGGTGGGCGCCGGCCCGGCCGGCCTGACCGCCGCCACCTACCTGCGCCGGTTTCACCGCGACTGCCTGGTGCTCGATGCCGGCGACAGCCGCGCGCGCTGGATTCCCGAGAGCAACAACTGTCCCGGCTTTCCGCAGGGGGTCGCCGGCGACGAGCTGTTGCGGCTCATGCGCGAACAGGCGCAGAAGTTCGGTGCGCGCTTCGAGCACGCCGAGATCGACGCGATCGGGCGCGAGAAAGGCGGCCTCGTGCTCTCCGCCGGTCCGCGGCAGTGGCGCGCGCGCTGCGTGATCCTGGCGACCGGGGTGGCCGACACCCTCCCGGAAGCGTCCTGGACCGGCGACGCGGTGGCCTGCGGGGCGCTGCGCCTGTGCGCGGTCTGCGACGCCTGGGAGGCCACCGACAGCCGCATCGGCGTCTACGGCCCGCTGGCCGGCATCGCCGCGCACGGCCTGTTCCTGCGCAGCTACTCCGAACACGTGACCTTGCTGCCCACCGACGCGGACAGCGGTACCGACGAGGGCGCTGCCGAGGCCCTGCAGCAGGCGCGGGACGCCGGCATCGCGATGCTGCCTGCCGGCGGCAGCCTCGAATTCGACGGCGAGCGCTGCAGCTACCGCAGCCCCGACGGCACCGCGACGGGGTTCGACAGCGTCTACCCCTACCTCGGCGCGCGCACCAGCGCCGGCATCGCCGCGGCGGCCGGAGCCGAGCTGACCGACGATGGCACCCTGGTGGTGGATGCGGGGCAGATGACTTCGGTGCCCGGGCTGTACGCGATCGGCGATGTGGTCAGCGGGCTCAACCAGGTGTCGGTGGCGGTGGGGCAGGCGGCGATCGCCGCGACCCGGATGCACGAGCGCCTGCCGTTCGCGCCGCGCGTGGCCGGAGACGCGAAGTGAACCCGGCCGCCGGCAAAGCGGCCACGCGCTCCTGGACCGGACCCGGCCGCGCGCAGGATCGCGACCGCCCGCCCCACCCGGCCGCGGGGCCACGCGGCCACGGGTGCGCCGCAACGAAGGACCGCCGATGCGCATCGGCCTGATCTCGGATACCCACGGGTTGCTCCGACCCGAAGCGCTCGCGTTCCTGCGCGGCAGCGACCACATCGTGCACGCGGGCGACATCGGCGCGCCGGAGGTCCTGGACGCGCTGGCGGACGTCGCGCCGCTCAGCGCCATCCGCGGCAACGTCGACTCGGGCGCATGGGCCGCCGCGATCCCGGAGACGCTGCGGCTGGAACTCGGCGGCACCCGCCTGCTGGTGCTCCACGACCTCAAGCAGCTCGAGTGCGATCCGGCCGCCGAGGGCATCGAGGTGGTGGTGTCCGGGCATTCGCACCGGCCGCGGATCGAGGAACGCGGCGGCGTGCTGTACGTCAATCCCGGCAGCGCCGGCCGGCGCCGCTTCAGCCTGCCGGTCAGCGCCGCCGAGCTGGTGGTGGCGAACGGAAAGCCCACACCCCGCATCGTCGAGCTTCTGTAGGAGCGCGCCATGCGCGCGAAAGCCGGCGCGGTCGGCCAGGTCCGGGATCACCGCCGATCCGGCCGGAGCCGATCACGCACGCCCAGCCTCTATCGCGTCGATCCTCCGGCCGCACCGGAGCCGGCGCCGTCGCCCGCGCCGGCGGGCGCCTCCGGCACGTACACCATGCGGCCGTCGGCCAGACGGTAGGCGACGCCGGCCTTGGTGCCCTCGCCCTCGCCGATCTCGCCGCTGGACTGGTACTCGCGCAACTCCTCGCCGTCCTTGACCAGCATCCGCATGTCGGCCTGGCCCGGGTTCTCGATCACCATCACCGACTTGTCGGAAAACGGATTCAGTGGATTGCTGACGATGACGATCATCAGCACCGCGATCACCACCAGGAACAGGTCGACGAGGTTGACCACCGACAGGATCGGATCGTCGTGTTCGTCGGTCTCGAGGAATCGCATCAGGCGACAGCCCCGTCCTGCACCGACTGCGCGCGCTCGATCGCCACCAGCTCCTGCAGCAGCCAGCGCCGGCGCACGGTCAGGACCAGGAACGCGATCGAGGCGCTGACCAGGGCGAGGATCACCGAGGAGAACGCGACCACCAGATGCTCGCCGACGCTCGCCGCCTCGTTGCGGGTCAGCGCCATCAACGCCGGGCCCATCGGGATCATGGTGGCGACCAGGCCCAGCATCGGCGCGCTGCGCGCGGTGATCCGCAGCCATTCGAGCTGGCGCATCACCCACAGCTCCATTTCCGCCGAACTGGCGCCGGTGGCGGCGTGGTGCGCGGCCAGCGCGGAGCGGTAGCCATGGCCGCGGCGCTGCCACGCCTCGACCGCGAACGCCCCCAGAGCGATGAAGCTGTAGACCAGCGCCAGCACGACGAGCACCAGCACCGGGACCAGGAAGACGTGCGCGAGGTGGTAGAGGGCGGATTCGAAACCGTTCATGGGGAGCTCCGGGAAAGACGGGGAAGACGGGCCTGGCGCCAGCCGCCGAGGCCGGCGCAGGCGAGCAGCAGCAGGCCACCGAGCCAGGGCTGCCAGGGCGGTTCGGCCGACGCGGCGCGCACGACCTCCTGCATGACGCGGCCGCGCACGGTGGCCGGCTCGGCGGGATCCGCGGGGTCTGCGGTGGGGGGCTCCGGATTGGCGTCGGGCGCCAAGGCCTCCGCCCGCGTGGGCGGCTGGGCCGCCGCCGGCCGCGGCATGCCCGGGTCCAGCCCGAAACCGCCCGCGACCTGCTCGATGAATTCGCGGGTGATGCGCGCGCCGGCATCGGCGCCGAGTTCGGCGGTCAGCGCCTGCCAGCGCTGCGCCAGCTCGCGGCGGGTGCGCTCGTCGGCCTGCCAGTAGCCCTTGCGCACCGCCTCCATCATCCGCTCGATCAGCTGCGCCTGCGCGGTCGGATTGTGCTGTTCGAACCAGGCGTCGATGCCGAGTTCGCGTTCGTCGCGCACGTAGGTCTCGTGCAGCGCCTGCCACTGGTCGGCGCGCACGGTGCCGGGCGCGGTGGCCTGCCAGCCGAACAGGTTGTTGGCGACGTCGAGCACCTGCAGCGTGCCGGCGTAGCCCTCCTGCTGCATGGCGCCGATCCACTGCGGGTTGAGGTAGCGGCTGCGCAGCTCGGCGGACAGGAACTCGGCGGCGGTGGTGGTGCGCGCCGTCGCGGTGCGCAGGTCGCTGACGTACAGCGCCGGCGTGCTGCCGTCGACCTCGCGCATCGCCATCGACAGCCCGCCCATGTACTCGAACACGTGGTCGGTGTTGAGCACGCCGTACACGTTCGAGGAGCGCGGCAATACCACGCCATCGGTGCCGGCGAGATGATCGGCCAGCAGGTTGGCGTCCCCGCCGCCGGACGCGCCCCAGTCGCCGCCGCCGTAGCCGTACTGCATCCGCGCCAGGAACTGCGCGGCCAGCGGCGCCTCGTCGTCCCAGCCGGTCGAGTCCATCACTTGGTCGGCCAGGTCGGTGCCGTAGTCGCCCGGGGCGTTGCCGAACATCCGCAGGCGGGAGAATTCGGACGCGCGCGCGGCATCGACGCCGCGCGCCACCAGCGCCGCCGCGATCCTGCGGCTGTTGGCGGCGATCGCGTTGCCGGGCTCTTCCAGGCGCGCCAGCTGCTGCAGGGCCGCGTCGAGCTTGTGCATGAATCCGTCGAACTGGTCGCGATAGCTGCCGGTCACCTGCACCACCACGTCCACGCGCGGGCGCCCCAGCTCGGCCTGCGGCACGATCTCGATCCGCTCGACGTCGCCGCCCGCGCTCCATACCGGGCGCAGGCCGGCCGCGTGCAGCACCTGCGCTTCGACCACGCCGAGGTGGCGCACGGTCTCGACCGACCACATCACGAAGGCCAGCTTGTCCGGCGCGGCGCCATCGTGGGTCTGGCGATGGGCCGCGAGCAGCTGCTCGAAGGCCTCGCCGCCGGCCTGCCAGGCCGCGCGGGTCGGGATCCGGTCCGGATCGAACGGATACAGGTTGCGACCGCTGGGCACCTCGGGATTGCGGACCGGATCGCCGCCCTCGCCGGGCCGCACGAAGCCGCCGCGCAGGCCTGCCAGCAGCGCCTTGATCTCGCCGGTCTGGGCCAGGCGGCGGTCGCTGGCGATCGCGCGTTCGACCTGTTCGCGCAGCGCCGGATCGCCGATCCGCTGCGGCGGCTCGCCGTCGCGCAGATAGCGCCGCAGGAACCGGTACGGCTCGCTCTCCTGCAATCGGGCGAAGTCCTCGGCGAAGACTTCCTGGGGATCGAGGCCGAGCGCGGCGTAGTAGTCGTCGCCCAGCTGCTGCATCACCGTCGAGAGGCGGTGCTCCGGCGCCGCCGGGGTCCCGAACACGTGGAGGCCGAGCGGGATGGCGCTGCGCGCGAGCTGGTGCAGGTGGTCGTGCAGCGCGACGAAGAACTGCTCGAAGTCGGCATCGATGGCGGCCTCCTGCCAGCCGATGTCGGCGTGCAGGTTGCGGGCGATGGCGGCGTCGCGCAGGCGGCGCATCGCGGCCTCGCGCACCGGACCCGGCTCGGTCATCTGGTATTCGTGCACCAGGTGGTGCAGATCGCGCAGTTCGTCGTAGAGGCCGGCCGGCGCGAACGCCGGGGTCTGGTGGCTGACCAGCACCGCGCGGCCGCGGCGCTTGGCCTGCACCGCCTCGCCGATGTTGTCCTGGATGTACGGGTAGAACACCGGCAGGTCGCCTACCACCAGGTTCGGCCAGTCGAAGGCCCACAGGCCGCGGTCCTTGCCCGGCAGCCATTCCTGGGTGCCGTGGGTGCCGAAGTGGATCAGCGCGTGCGGGTCGTGCTGCTGGCGCAGCCACAGGTAGGTGGCCAGGTAGGCATGCGCCGGCGGCACCGCGCCGTCGTGGGTGGCGGTTCCGTACTCGCCGGCGCGCGGCGGCTGCGGCAGCACCGCCAGCCCGCCGAGCCGCCAGCGCGGGATCGCGAACGCGCGTACGCCGTCGACCGTGATCACCGCACGGCTGTCATCCGGATCGCCCCAAGTTTCCAGCAATGCCTCGCGCTGCCGGGCCGGCAGCGTCCGCAGCCAGCGCTCGTAGGCGGCCAGCGGCAGGGTGGCGGCGAGATCGCGCTCGACCAGGCCGGGCAGGGTCTCGGGCCGGTACCAGCCGGCGAGCATCGCCTGGCCGGCTTCGATCACCTGCGCCTCCGTGGACGCGTCGACCGGATATTCGGCAGCGGCGAGCGCTGCGGTCACGTCGGCCACGCTGCGCGGCAGGTTGAGCTGCGAGGCCGACAGGTTGCGCTCGCCGTGCGGGTAGTTCCAGAACATCAGCGCCAGGCGCTTGTCGGCGGCGGCCGTCGCGCGCAGCCGCGCCAGCGACGCGAGTTTGTCGGCCAGCAGTTCGACCTGCTCGGGGATCGGCACCGGCTCGCCGTCCTCCACCGCGGCCAGCACCACCGGATCGCTCATGCCCCAGCTCTCCGGCACCGCCAGCAGGGTGGCCATCGCCGCCGCGCTCATGCCGCTGGCCTCGCCGCGCCAGGATTCCACGGTACTGCCACGCGCGGTGGACGCGATGAGTGCCGGTACGTCGAGGGCGGTGAAATCGCGCAGGCGCCGCTCGCCGTTGCCCAGGTGGGTGAGGTTGACCAGGGCGGCGATGTCGGTGTCGCGCAGGCCGTCGATCAGTCCGTCCGGATCGTTGCGCTCGAACCAGAGCGTCACCGGCACCAGTCCGCGCGCCTCGCTCGCGGCGATCAGCGCGTCGACGTCCCTGAGCTGCATCGACGAGAGCGCGTGGCTGGAGATCACCAGGGCGACGCGCGCGCCATCGGCGTGGCCGCGTTGACGCTGCCAGCCAAGATAGTCGTCCAGGCTCGAGAACGGCTCGGCGGCCTCGGGGTGATAGTAGCCGGTGGCCGGCATCGGCACCGGCGGCGGCACCGACGCGAGCGCCTCGTCGCGGTGCCAGCGGCCGAGCCAGTCGAGCATGCGGCGGAAATTGGTTTCGCCGCCCTGCTGGTAGTAGCCGGCCACCTGCCGCGCCTGCGCGGGTTCGATTCCGTCGAAGCCGAGCGGGCCGCCGCCGATCGCGATCCACGGCGTGCCGAGCTCGTCGAGCGCCGGCGCGATCAGCGCGCGCACGCGCTCGGCATGGCTGGCCACCGGCGTGTCGACGATCACCAGCCCGCTCGCGGCCAGCCAGTCGCGCGGCTCGCCGGGCGGCGGCCGGTCGACCGACAGGTACTCGAACCGCACGCCTTGCGTGCGTCCCCACCGATCGATCTTCAGCGTCTTGCCGGGTAGGGTGAAGTCGGTGGTGACCACGGTGACCCGCAGCGGTTCGGCCGCCCGCGCCGGCCCGGAACACGCCAGCACGACCACCAACAGCAGCCAGCGCAATGCATCGGCCACGTCAGAAGTCCAGGTCGAAGCCGAGGTAGTAGCTGCGCCCCCGCTGCGGGTAGGGATACTGCAGGTCGATGCTGTCCTGGCGCGCGTCGCCGATGTTCTCGACGCCGCCGCGCAGGGTGAGCGCGCTGCCGATGCGGTAGCTCAGGTCCAGCGCGTACAGCGTATCGGCAGGCACCTCGATCGCCGGGCCGCGGCTGGGGTACTCGAGCTGGCTGCCGATGTATTCGGCGCGCAGCCGCGCGGTGAACGCGTCCACCGGGGTCCACGCCAGGGTCGCGGCGCCGCTGTGGTGGGAGCGCATCTCCAGCTTGCGGTCGGCGTCCTCGTCGCGGGCGTCGAGGTAGGTGTAGTTGCCTTCCAGCGCCAGCGTGGCGGTCAGATCGACCGCGCCGGCCAGCTCGATGCCGGCCAGGTGCGCGCGGTCGACGTTGCGGTAGGTGCGGATTTCCATCACCCCCGGCTGCCCGCAGCGCTCCACGCAGACGATCTCGATCAGGTCGCGCAGGCGATTCTCGAACGCGGTGGCCTGGGCGTGCCAGCGTTCGCCGCGGTACTGCGCGCTCAGCTCGTAAGTGGTGCTCACTTCCGGGCGCAGTTCGGGGTTGCCGAACAGTTCGAGCAGGCCGGCGATGCTGGCGTAGTACTCGGGCGACAGCTGCTTCAGCGTCGGCGCCTTGAAACCGCGGCCGGCGCCGCCCTTGAACACCCAGCCATCGCGCTCGTGCACCAGATAGGCGCGCGGGCTGTGCTGCCCGCCGAAACGCTGGTGACGGTCGTAGCGGTCACCGAGCACCAGCTCCCAGCCGTCGGCCAGTGCGATCTCGTCCTGCAGGAACACCGCGCGGTGGATGGTCTGGTCGCTGCCGGCGGTGTTGACCAGCACGTCCTCGAGGGACTCGCGGCGCCATTCGCCGCCGACGGTGACCCGGTGGCGCTCGCCGAACGTGCGCGCCAGGTGCCCGTCGGCGATCTCGTCGCGCAGGTGCTGCGGTCCGGTCGGATTGCCGGGGGCGCGGTGGTTGATCTTGTCGAGGCTGGCGCGGCTGAGCCGCAGCCCGCTTTCGCCCCAGCCCCAGCGTCCGCGGTGCGACAGCGCCCACTGTTCGCGATCGACCTCGTCGCGCGATTCGTAGATGTAGGGATTGCTGCCGCTCTGCAGGCCGTGGCGCACCCGCTCCTCGCGGCCGCCCAGCCAGCGCAGGTCGACGCGGTGGAACTCGCCCGGGGTCCAGCTCAGGGTGGCGCTGCCGCTGTCGGCGTCGCGCGCCTCGCGGCGGCTGGTGCCCGGGACCAGCGGATCGGGCGTCTCGTCGATCCGGCTGCGATCGGCCACCATGCTCAGGCCGAGCGTGTCCGCCACCAGCGGACCGCCGGCGTAGACCGCGAACTGCCGGCGGGAGCCGCCGTCGGCGGCCGGCTCACCGGCGTTGGCGCGCAGGCTGCCGCGCCAGGCGTCGGTGGCGCTGCGGCTGATCACGTTGACCACGCCGCCCAGCGCGTCCGAGCCGTACAGCGAGGACATCGGCCCGCGCACGATCTCGACCCGCTCGATCGCCGCGGCCGGCATCCAGCCCAGGTCGTAGTCGCTGTGGGCGATCGCGCCGATCGAGCTGTTGACCCGCATGCCGTCGAGCAGGGTCACGGTATAGCTGGGGTCCATGCCGCGCACGCTGACGCCGCGCCGGTCCAGGCCGATGCCGCTCAGGCCGATGCCGGGCTCGCCGCGCAGCGCTTCGGCCAGGTCGTAGACCGGCCGCGCCGCCAGCTCCTCGCGGGTGATCACCGACATCGAGGCCGGCGCGGTGTCCAGAGTGCGCTCGCTGGCTGTGGCGGTGACCACCACTGCATCGAGGTCGGTGGCGCCCGGGGCCGCCGAAGTCTCGGCGGAGGCATGGCCAGCCAGGGCGGCGGCCAGCACGAGGATAGAGAGGGGGAAACGACGAATGGTGCTGGAGCGAGCTGCGACGTGGGCGAAGGGCATCAAAGGGCCGGGCAATCATGAGTGATGTTATAATATATCGCTAATCTGCCCCGAAGGGGATGCGGGCGAAGGGCGAACGTCATACCCCCGAAAAGGCATGCCCCAATCCGGACATGGCGCTCGAACGGAGTAACCAGACGCCCGCCCTGGACTCAGGCCTTCCAACGCCTCGGGGGGCGGCCGTACTCGGCGAACTCCTCCACCTCGAACGACGCGCGAGCCATTCGGCCGGCTGGCCGATCTCCAGCGCTTCGGTCGCGGGCGTCGGCGGCGGGACTGGCACCCGTCGCAACCGTGGCGAGACATGGCGACCGCGTTCCGGCCGGTGCCGGCCGGCGCGGCCGGCGGATGCACGACGGAGGCGGGCTTCCTGCTACACCTGCGTGCATGACCAGCCTCGGCCGCTGCTACGTCTACGTGCTGCCCTGCACCTGGGAGGACCACTGCAAGGTCGGTTTCTCGCGCGACCCGCTCGGCCGCATGCAGGGCCTGCACCGGCGCTGGTTCGAGTTCTTCGACCTGGCCGGTGCCGCGCTGGTGGAAACCGAGACCGTGCGCGACGCCCGCGACCTGGAGCTGGAACTGCGGCGGCCGCTGGCCGCGCACCGGGCGCCGGCACCGCTGACGGTGCGCAAGCAGGCCGCCGGCCACACCGAATGGCTGCGCGGCGCCGCGCAGCCGCTGCAGCGCGCGGTCGCCGATCTGGCGCGGCGCGGCCACGTAGTGCACGCACCGCCGAACGAGTGGCTGCGCACCGCCCTGCACGCGCGCAGCGACCAGCTCTACGCCTGGACCCTGGCCCAGCTCTCGCCGGACGAACTGCAGCGCCTGGCCGGCCCCACGCCCACCCAGCAGCTGGTGCGCGACACCCTGGACGCGTATGCGGCCCTGGAGATCGAGGTGGAACCGCTGCTGCCGACGGAAGTGCTCGGCTGGTACCGCGGGAGCTGAGGCCTTGCCCCCGATCGCGCGGTGCTGGGATCCCGCTCCGGGATCGGGTTCGGCCGCCGGTGCTACCGGCGAGGTCGCCGGCAGGCGCGGGTGCCGCTATTCGGCGCCACGGCGGTAGTAGGCGCGCGAATCGCCCTGTTCGACGCTGAGCGCCCGCACCTTGCCGTGCGCGTCGCGGTGGAATTCGTACTGGAGGGTGGCCGCGGCGAAGCGGGTGGGGGACAGCGGCTGCAGGGTCCGCGGTTCGTCCTCGTCCGGCAGCCGGATACGCATCGCGCCGTCGGCGATCGCGACTTGGACCGTGTCGGTGTCGAAGGAGTCGGCCAGGTTTCCGCGATGATCCATCGGCGCCGCGGCGTCCAGCCGATAAATCCCGACGTAGTCGGCATAAATGGGCGCATGCAGATCCAGGTCGACGGTACGGACCAGCGGATTCACGCCCAGCCCGATCGCATCGGAGAGCGCGTTGCGGATCTCGCGGTGCAGCGCGTAGCCATTGGCGCCGTTGGTCAGGATCGCGAAGCCGTCGCCCGTTTCGAGATATCCCTCGATCCACGCGTGATAGCTGTCGTTGGCGCCGCCGTGGTGAAAGATCCGGGTGGCGCCGGCGCCCTCCAGCCGCGGGCCCAGGCCGTGCGGGCTGGGCGCGACTTCGGTCATCATCTGCCGGGCGAGCGGTTGCGGCAGCAGCCCGTCCGCGCCGCGGTAACTCCGGATCAGCGCGCCGACGAAGGCGCCAAGCTCGTTGGCACTGGTCCACAGGCCGGAGGCGGCCTGCTCGGGGAATGCTTCCCAGCCGCGCGGCAGGGCGGTCGGCGCGCCGTCGCGGTCGTGCGCCCGGGCGATGTTGCCGCGCTCCGCCGGCAACGGGCTGAGGAAGGTGCTGCGATGCATGCCCAGCGGATCGAAGACCTGCGCACGCGCGACCGTCTCCAACGGCTGGCCGGTGACGTCCTCGATCACCCGTTGCTGGACCATCGTGCCGCCGCCCGAGTAGTCCACCTTCAGGCCCGGCGCGTGCTGCAGGCGAATGGGCGCGTTCTTCGCCGGCGACGTACCGTCCAGGATCTCCGGCAGGCTCGGCAAGGGCTCGCCGGGCAGGAAGTCCTTGAAGCCATGCACCGTCAACCCGGCGGTGTGCGACATCAGCATGCGCAGCGTGACCGGCGCGTTCGCGACGCCCGGCAACGGCGCGACCCGCCACCCGCGCAGGTCGTCGTTGACGTCGCGGTCGAGGTCGAGCCTGCCGTCGGCGACCAGCCGCAGCGAGGTGGCCGCAGTGGCGATCTTGCTGATCGAGCCGACCGAGAACAGGGTGTCGGCATCGACGGCCTCCTGCGTGCCGGCCCGGCGCACGCCGAAGCCCATCGCCTGCATCACCTGGCCGTCTTTCAGCACCGCGATGGCCACGCCCGGCACGCGGTGGTGCGCCATGCGCGCCTGCAGCGACCAGCGCGGCAGGGGCTCGCCGACCTTCATCAGGTTCGAGCGCAGGCCGTGGGTCAGTACGGCTTGCAGCCCGACCGGTGCAGGCTCGCGTTCGCGGTCCTGCGCCTGCACGCCGGCCGCGGCCACCAAGGCGCAGGCCGCCATCAGCGCCGGGAGGATCCCGGCGTGCATGCTCGTTTTCATTGCGGGATCCCTCTGGTGGACGCTGCGGACCTGCGGACCACTGCGGCCGGGCGGCCGGTCAGCCGTTGCCCGGCACCGCGCCCCGGCCGATCAGGTACTCGCGCACCTCGCGGCCGCGCGCTTGGTTCAGGGGCGAGCGCCACTGGCCGAAGTCGGCGCGCACACCGAGGTTGACGTCGGCGCCGTGCGCGACCAGGCGCTCCACCACCGGCAGATGCCCGTGGCGCGCTGCATTGATCAGCGCGGTCTCGTCGCCCGGGACGATGGCATCGACGCTTGCGCCCGAGTCCAGCAGCAGCGCCACGGCTTCGCGGTGCCCGCCCATCGCCGCCATGATCAGCGGATTGCCATCGCCACGCGCCGGGCGGTTCACGTCGGCGCCCATGCGCAGCAGCGCGGTGATCATCGGCAGGTCGCCGGCCCTGGCGGCGGCGATCAGCGCGGTGCCGTCGCCGGGCACCACGGCATCGATGTCCGCGCCGCGCCGCAGCAGCGCCCGTACCTCGTCGAGGCGGCCACCGCCGGCCGCTTCCACCAGCAACCGGGCGTCGGCCATGCGCAGCGACGCGGGGACTTCGTCGTCCGGCGCGCCCATTCGCGGCGTGGCCGCCAACGTCAGCGTCACGCTCGACGCCAGCATCAGGCCGAACAGGAGCAGTGCGGGCTTGCCCCGCGGCGAAACAGCATGCTTGTCCATTTCCAGGAGTCCTTCTATGCGTTGGTGCAGGCCCGCGCGGCCGGCAAAGATGCCACTGGCCAGCACGAGGGGATCGGGAAGCAGTAGCGCCTGCTCGGCGCTGCGCAGCAGCGAGTTCGCGTAGTGCCGGCCCACGCCGGTGCGCGCGGCGGCGAACGCGTCGCAGGCCATCTCGCGCGCCAGGTCGAGCCGCGAAGCGATCAACCGCAGGAACGGGTTCCACCAGTAGACGGCGACGAGTACGTGCTGGACGAGCGACCACGCCATGTCGCCGCGCCGCACGTGCGCGATCTCGTGGCGCAGCACGTCGCGAAGCGCGGCCTCGGACAGTTCGGCCACCAACGCCCGCGGTACCAGGATGCAGGGGTGCGCCAGGCCGACCACCATCGGGCTACGGATGCCGGTGGACACCCGGACGGTGGCGTTGGCGGGCAGTTCGCTGCGGACCAGGCGCTCCAGGTGGGGCGAGCTGCGCGACGTATCGCGCAGGCGCCGCGCCCGATACCAACCTGCCCACAGGCGCCCTAGGCTCCAGAGCGTTCCCAACACCCACGCCAGCAGCACGATCGGCTGCAACCCTGCCAGCATTGCGCGCGTGGGCAGTGCATCGCCCGCCACGACGGATGCAACGGTGGTTGCGCGTGCTGCCGGCGCAATGGTTGCCAGCGGCGCGTTCGCCGTCGGGCCGGCTGTCGACGCGTCGCCCGGCAGCAGCACCGCCAGCGGCGAGACCGCCGCCAGCAGGAGAACGCAGAGCCACATCCACGAACGCGCCCGTGCGCTTGGCCGCCGCAGCCGGAAGACCAGCAGCGCCAGCAGCAGGAGCACCGCGCTCTGCCAAAGGTGCTGCACGCCGATGGCGACGACGACCTCCGGCCAACGATCGCTCATTTTCGCTTCCTCGGTCTGGGGGCGGCGTCCACCCGGTCCTGCAGGGCCTGCAGCTCGGCCAGATCGAGATCGTGTTCCTCGATCAGGTGCTGGGCCAGCACGTCGGGCGAGCCGCCGAAGAACTGCCGGAGCACATTGTTCAGCGCCTGCCGGCGCGCCTCGACGCGACTGATCGCGGCGCGGTAGACGAAGGCGCGGCCCTCGGTGCGATACGCCACCAGCCCCTTGCGCTCGAGCACCTTGAACATCGTCAGCACGGTGGTGTACGCCACCGGCTTCGTCTTCGACAGCTCCTCGGCCACCTCGCGCACCGAAGCCTCCTTGCGGGTCCAGAGCACCTCCAGGATCGCGCGCTCGGAGTTGGTCGGCGTGGGCGAGGTGGGGCGGGCCATCGGAGGGTCCTACTAATTCGTTAGTTGGTGGGCGGACGGTAGCGGAGCCGTGCGACGCTGTCAACTAAAGAACTAGTAGTCGCCCATCCGACATCGTCAGCCCTGGCGGACCCTCGGGCGCGACGCTCCGGGATCGCGCGGCCGCGCGGGCCGGGCGCGGGGTCAGGACACCGCGGCGCCGGGCGCCTGCTGCGGCTCCGGCGCGTCCGGATCGTTACCGCAGCTGACCAGAACCGGTTCCTCGATGGCGCCGGCGGCCTGCAGGTTGCGCAGCGCCAGGATCGCGGTGGCGCTGAGTTCGCTGCCCTGGCGGAGCAGCATGGTGCCGCGGGTGCTGGCGATGTCGCGCTCCACCCGCCAGCCCGGCATCAGCTCGCGGATACGCGCCAGCCGCGGGCCCTCGTGGATCCGCAGGCGCAGGCTGCCCAACGCCTTGACGATGTCGGCCGGGATTTCCGGTTCGAGCATGCGCACGCCCTCGATGGCGCTGGCCGCCGACTCCTTGCGCGACAGGCCGCGCACCAGATGCAGCGCGGCGCGCAGCAGTTGCGCGCCGCGCACGACTTCGTCGGGCTCGGTGTAGGGCGGCGGTGCGGCCTGGTAGCGGACGATCCGGGCCACGGCGCCCAGGCGCGGGATCTCGGCCAGCAGCCGATGCCCGACCTCCGGGTGCGATTCCACCAGCCGGCGCTCCTCTTCGGTCAGCTCGCCCCCGGCCAGGTCGCGCTGGAGCAGGTCCACGGGCACGCCCACGCAGCCGACATGGCTGAGCGAGGCGGCCACCCGCACCGCCCAGCTGTCGGTCCAGGCCAGCCTGTCGGCGACATGGGCGACGCAGGTCTGCAGCAGTTCGGAGCGGTGGAACGCGCCCGGCGCCACCATCGACAGCACCTCGGTGAGCATGCGGATGGTGCCGGCCAGCGTGGTCTCCAGCAACTCGCGCTCGACCAGGATGCGCCGGTGCAATCGCACCGCCTCGTGCAGGGTGGCGGTGAGCTCGTCGGTGGGGCAGGGCTTGCGCAGAAAGCGGAAGATGGCGCCTTGATTGATCGCGGCGATCGCCGACTCGGTGTCGGCCTGACCGGTCAGCAGCACCCGCACCGTGTCCGGGGCACGCTCGCGCGCCAGCCCGAGGAACGTCGCGCCGTCCATCGCCGGCATGCGCATGTCGGACATGACGACGTCGAACGGCGGTGCGCCCGCCATCGCCGCCAGGCCGGCCTCGCCTCCGCCGGCGGTCACCACCTCGAACTGGCCGAACAGGTTGCGCTGCAGCGCGGCGAGCAGGTTGGGCTCGTCGTCCACGCACAGGATCCGCGGCAGGGCCGTCTCGCTCACGACCCCACCCCTGCGGCCTCGATGGGCAGGCGCACCACGAACGTGGTGCCCGCCGCGGCGCCGTCTGCGGTTTCGAAGAAGAGCGCGCCGCCGTGCTTCTCGACCACGGTGGAATAGGCCATGGCCAGACCCTGCCCGGTGCCCTTGCCCACCGGCTTGGTGGTGAAGAACGGATCGAAGACCCGGGTGCGGATGGCTTCGGGGATGCCGGGGCCGTCGTCGGCGACGCGGATATCGACGTGGCGATCGCCGAACCGGCGCAGCGAGATCGCGATCCGGCCCTTGTCGCGCTCCCCGGGCACCAGACTGTCGGCGATGGCGTGCGCGGCGTTGACCACCAGGTTCAGCAGCACCTGGCCGATCTCGTCGCGCAGGCAGCAGACCTCCGGCACGTCGCCGGCGAAATCCGTCTCCAGTTCCGCCAGGTACTTCCACTCGTTGCGCGCCACGGTCACCGCGGTCTCGACCAGCGGACGCAGGTCCACGCGCTCCTTCACGCCCGCCGAGGGATGCGAGAACCGCTTCATCGCGCCGACGATCGTCGAGATCCGCTCCAGCCCCTCCAGCGACTGGTCCAGCGCCTCGGGCATCTGGCTGCGCAAGAAGTCGAAGCGAGTGCGGCGGACCGCGGCCTCGAACGCCTCCACCGGCGCTTCCAGGCCGCCGCGGCCGCGCGCGGTGTCGATCACCGCCAGCGCGGCGGCCAGCACCTCGTCGACGGCGTCCATGCCCTTGCGGACGAAGGCGACGTTGTCGCGCACGTACTGGGCCGGGGTGTTGATCTCGTGGGCGATGCCGGCGGCCAATTGGCCCACCGACTCCATCTTCTGCGCCTGCAGCAGCGCGGCCTGGGTCCTGCCCAGCTCGGTCAGCGCGCGCTGCAGCTCGTGCCGTTCCTCGCTCAGCTCTCGGGTCTTCATCGCCACGATCTTGCCCAGCGCGACGTTCTGCTGCAGGGTTGCCAGCGGCGAGGCGGCCGAGTCGTCGCGCGCGGTCACCCGCTTCTTCAGCACCGCGATCACCTTGTCGCGCGCGGCCAGCTTGCGCTGCAGGCCGGCCACGGTGGAGGCGGCATCCGTGGACGGCCCTCCCCCATCGGGCGTGTGGACTGGCGGCGCGGCAGCACGCTCCACGCTCACGCTCCGATCGCCACGCCGGTGAAGGTCTGGTTGACGTGCAGGCCGTTGAACTGCTCGCCGTAGGTGGAGAAACCGAACACGTTCTGGGCGGCCATGAACGCGCCCACGCGCCCGTCCATGCCGCTCTGCTCGAAGCCGACGCGGCGCAGGATGCAGTCGCAGCCGATCACCAGCGCCGGGTCGGGCACGCTGCGGCGCACCTCGGCGAACGCATGCTCCAGGGTCTGCATCGCATCCACCGCGCGCCCCACCGAGACCACCATCGCCTCGTCCACCGCGCAATAGCAGGTCAACGACAGATCGTCGTTGGCGCGCAGGATCGAGCGCACGTAGGGCTCGCCGGCGATGGTCAGCAACAGCGGATGGGTGGAGAAGACGGCGGCGTCCAGGTCGGCGACCGCCACGCCCACCGCTTCCGCATACGCCAGTGCCGCCGGCTCGCCGTCCAGCTCGAGGATCGTCCGCGTATCCGGATCCGCCCCGGTGACCACCAGCTCGACCTCGCTGGGCACGAAGTGCTGGAACTTGAAGATGGCGAAGGGGCTGCGGCACTCGAACAGCGCCAGCACCGCCGCATCGGAGAGGAAGCGGCCGTCGTGGTAGACGTGGGTGCGCTCGAACTTCAGGTTGTCGCCGGCCGAGCCGCCGATCAGCGGAATGTTGCCGGTCATCTGGTACAGCGCCGCGGCCAGGTGCTCCTCGCAGGTCGAGAGCCCGTCGACCAGCAGCAGCGCGAACCATTGCGCGGGCCGGGACTCGGTCATCGCCTGCACCGTGGCGGCCGCGACCGCCGCCTGCGCCTGCAGGTCGGACAACGGCGCGATCAGCAGCGGATGGACGTCGATGGCGCCGCCGCGCACGCCCGCAGCAAGGATGCCGCTGGCCTGGAACCCCCGCGCGCCGAGCTGACCGGCCGAGGTGCAGCCGAGCACCGGGCAGGCGAACGCGGCCTTGATCGCCGGCCCGAGCGCGTCGAGGTCGTAGTCCGGATCGCAGAAGAGCAGCACCGCATCGAGCGCCGCGTCGCCGAGCTGCGCGGCCAGGTCGCGCACGGCGGCGGCCGCGTTGCGGGACGAGGTCTCGGCATGGGTGACGCTGAGTGCCATCGACGGGTTCCGGGGTGTCCTGGAATCGATAGCGGCCGCGGCGGCCGGGGATTGAGCCGGGCTGGATCCGGCCCGCGCCCGCACGGCCCGTCTCTTTGCCCCCTCCCCTCGTTCCCGCCACAATACGGGGCTCGCATGCGCACCCGCTGCCAGCCGGCTGCCCGCGGCGGCCGGCCGCTGCGAACCCGGTTGCCCGTCCGCCCCGGCGCTCGCGGCGCGCCCTCCTTCCGCCTGCAGGAATCCCGACGCCCCATGTCCGATACCCCCAAGATCATCTACACCCTGACCGACGAAGCCCCCTACCTGGCCACCCAGTCGCTGCTGCCGATCGTCTCGGCGTTCGCCGCCACCGCGGGCGTGGCGGTGGAGACCCGCGACATTTCGCTGGCGGGCCGGATCATCGCCCAGTTCCCGGAACGGCTGACCGCGGAGCAGCGCATCGGCGACCACCTCGCCGAGCTGGGGAAGCTGGCCACCGCCCCGGAGGCCAACATCGTCAAGCTGCCGAACATCAGCGCCTCCGAGCCGCAGCTGAAGGCGGCGATCCGCGAGCTGCAGGGCCAGGGTTTCGACCTGCCGGACTACCCCGATGCGCCGAAGGACGACGACGAGCGCGACATCAAGGCGCGCTACGACCGGGTCAAGGGCAGCGCGGTGAACCCGGTGCTGCGCGAGGGCAATTCCGACCGCCGCGCACCCGCGTCGGTGAAGGGCTACGCGCGCAAGCATCCGCACCGGATGGGCAAGTGGAGCGCCGACTCGAAGACCCACGTGGCGCACATGGCGGACGGCGACTTCTACGGCAGCGAGCGATCCGCCACGCTCGAGCGCGCCGGCAGCCTGCGCATCGAACTGCGCCATGCCGACGGCGAGCGCACCGTACTCAGGGAGTCGGTGGCAGTGCAGGCCGGCGAGATCGTCGATGCGGCGGTGATGCGCCGCAGCGCGCTGTCGGCGTTCGTGGATGCGCAGATCGAGGACGCGAAGGCGCAGAACGTGCTGTTCTCGCTGCACCTGAAGGCGACGATGATGAAGGTCTCCGATCCGATCATCTTCGGCGTGGTGGTGGAACGCTTCTATCGCGAGGCGCTCGAGACGCACGCCGCCGCGCTGGCCGAGGTCGGCTTCGACGGCGACAACGGCATCGGCGACCTGTACGCCAAGCTCGACAAGCTGCCGGAAGACACCGGACAGCGGATCCGCGCCGACATCGACGCGCTGTACGCGCGGCGCCCGCGCCTGGCGATGGTCAATTCCGACAAGGGCATCACCAATCTGCACGTACCCAGCGACGTGATCGTCGACGCCTCGATGCCGGCGATGATCCGCGACTCGGGGCGGATGTGGAACGCCGACGGCGAGCTGCAGGACACCAAGGCGGTGATCCCGGACCGCAGCTACGCCGGCGTATACCAGGCCGTGATCGACGACTGCAGGGCCAACGGCGCGTTCGATCCGGCCACCATGGGCAGCGTGCCCAACGTCGGGCTGATGGCGCAGAAGGCCGAGGAGTACGGCTCGCACGACAAGACCTTCCAGGTCCCCGCCGACGGCACCCTGTGCGTGACCGACCAGGACGGCGAGGTCGTGTTCGAACATGCGGTGGAGGCCGGCGATATCTGGCGCATGTGCCAGACCCGCGACGCCCCGGTGCGCGACTGGGTGCGGCTGGCGGTGGAGCGTGCGCGCCTGAGCGCCACGCCGGCGGTGTTCTGGCTGGATGCGGCACGCGCCCACGACGGCCAGCTGATCGCCAAGGTCGAGGCGTACCTGAAGGACCACGACACCAGCGGCCTGGACATCCGCATCCTTTCCCCGGTGGAGGCCACCAGGTTCTCGCTCGAGCGCATCCGCCGCGGCCAGGACACCATTTCCGTCACCGGCAACGTGCTGCGCGACTACCTCACCGACCTGTTCCCGATCCTGGAGCTGGGCACCAGCGCCAAGATGCTCTCGGTGGTGCCGCTGATGTCCGGCGGCGGCCTGTTCGAGACCGGCGCCGGCGGCTCGGCGCCCAAGCACGTGCAGCAGTTCGTCGAGGAGAACCACCTGCGCTGGGATTCGCTGGGCGAGTTCCTGGCGCTGGCGGCGTCCTTCGAGCATCTGGCCGAGCGCTACGACAACGGCGCCGCGCGGGTGCTGGCCAGGGCGCTGGACCGGGCCAACGGCATGTTCCTCGACAGCAACAAGTCGCCCTCGCGCAAGGTCGGCGAGCTGGACAACCGCGGCAGCCACTTCTACCTGGCAATGTACTGGGCGCAGGCACTGGCGTCCCAGGACGAGGACGCCGCGCTGAAGCGGATCTTCGCGCCGTTGGCCGAGGCGCTGGCCGGGAACGAGGCGAAGATCGTCGAGGAACTCGACGCCGTGCAGGGCAGTGCCGTGGACATCGGCGGCTACTACCATCCCGACCTGCAGCGCGTCGCCCGGGCGATGCGGCCGAGCGCGACGCTCAACGCGGCGCTCGAATCTCTGCCGGCCGCCTGAGCGCGGCAGCGAGAGACGACGGAAGGCCCGGGCTTGCCCGGGCCTTCTTCATGGCGGCATGTCCATGACGTACCGGCGCGCACGGAGGTGGCGAATCCGCGCCTGCAGCGCTCGCGATGATCGAAGCGACGATTGCCGCGCCAACCGGTACGCCAGTCGAGACCATCCGACCGGTGCGCACGCCGGCCTTTCCCGACGCC
Source organism: Luteimonas salinisoli (assembly GCF_013425525.1). Lineage (GTDB taxonomy): Bacteria > Pseudomonadota > Gammaproteobacteria > Xanthomonadales > Xanthomonadaceae > Luteimonas > Luteimonas salinisoli. Next base: position 20,911 of record NZ_JACCKA010000009.1, read on the forward strand.
ATCACGGGCCCGGCTGCGCCGGGCGCTGTGCCGTCCGTCTGCTCAGCCCTTCACGCAGACCAGCTGGCGCAGGGTGTGCACCACTTCGACCAGGTCCGACTGCGCGGCCAATACCGCATCGATCGACTTGTAGGCGGCGGGCGACTCGTCGATGACCGCCTTGTCCTTGCGGCATTCGACGTGCGCGGTGGCCTCGCGGTGCTGCGCCAGGGTGATGTTCTGGCGGGCCGCGGTGCGGCTCATGACGCGACCGGCGCCGTGGCTGCAGCTGTGGAAGCTCTCGGCGTTGCCGCGCCCGCGCACGATGTAGCTGCGCGTGCCCATGCTGCCGGGAATGATCCCGAGCTCGCCGGCACGCGCGCTCACCGCGCCCTTGCGGGTGACCAGCAGCGCCTCGCCGCCATGGGTCTCCTTCTGCACGTAGTTGTGGTGACAGTTGACGGCCATCTTCTCCAGCTGGAACTTCGGCAGGCACTGGCGCAGCGCGTGCAGCACCCGCGCCATCATCGCTTCGCGGTTCTCGCGGGCGTAGTCCTGGGCCCACGACACCGCCTCGACGTAGTCGTCGAACAGCGGCTCGCCCTCCATGAAGAACGCCAGGTCCTTGTCGGGCAGGTGGAAGCCGAGGACGCGCTGCGCCAGCTGCTCGCGGGCGCGCTCGATGAAGTAGGTGCCGATGAGGTTGCCGGTGCCGCGCGACCCGGAATGCAGCATCACCCACACCGCGTCGGTCTCGTCCAGGCAGATCTCGATGAAGTGGTTGCCGCCGCCCAGGGTGCCGATCTGGCGGTCGAGCTTGTCGGTGCGGATGCGCCGGTGCTTCGCCTTGATCCCGTCCAGCCGCGTCGCCAGCCCCGACTGCGCGATGCGGGTCTCGATGCTGTCGGGCAGGCGGCGATGCTCGCCGCCGGGGCCGTTGCCGACCGGAACGCTGCGCTCGATCCCGGCGCGCAGCTGCGCCAGGCTGTCGGGCAGGTCGGAGGCGCGCAGGGTGGTGCGCACCGCGGCCATGCCGCAGCCGATGTCGACGCCGACCGCGGCCGGGATGATCGCGCCGCGGGTCGGGATCACCGATCCCACGGTGGCGCCCTTGCCCAGGTGCACGTCGGGCATCACCGCCACCCAGGGCCCGACGAACGGGATCGCGGCGATGTTCTGCAGCTGGCGGTGGGCCTGCGCCTCGAGCGGCACGCCGCGCACCCAGCCCTTGATCGGGGTGGCGCTGCCTTCGGCGTGCAGGAGCTCGTAGCCGGCCGGGGATGGGTTGTCGTTCGGGGTATTCATGGGGTTTGCCTTGATTCTAGGGAACGGGCGTGGAGGCCCGGTGTACCGGCCTGCGGGCGTCACCCTCGCCCTGCGCTCGTGCCGCAAATGGAGACGGCGAAAGGGCTGCGCGGCGGATCCTTCCGCCGCGCAGGGTCTACTTCAGGGTCACCAGCTGGTTCAGCACGCCGTCCAGGCCGCCGAACACGGTGAAGCGGTCGATCTTCTCGGTCACCTTCTCCAGCGCTTCGAGCTCCTTGAGGCGCATGAGGGTCGGGTTCTCCTCGATCAGCCTGGCGGTATTGAGCAGGGAACGGGTTGCGTTCGCCTCCTCGCGCCTGCGGATCACGTTGGCCTGGGCCGCCTTCTCCGCCTGCACCACGCTGTTGAGGATCTCCTTCATCTCGCCCGGCAGGATCACGTCCTTGACCCCGACGCCGAGCACCTCGATGCCGAAGCCGGTCACCTTGCCGCGCACGTAGCCGAAGATGTCGGCATCCAGCGAGGCCTTGTCGCCGAGCAGCTCGTCCAGGGTCCGCGCCGAAACCACCTTGCGCAGCCCGTATTGCAGCTCGCGGTAGAGCTGGTCGCCGAACTTCGCCACCTTCGTGCGTGCGGCGACCGGGTCGGTCACGCGCATCGTGGCGGCGAGGTTCACGCGCAGGCTCACCCGGTCGCGGGTCAGCAACTCCTGGCCGGACACCTCGACCGACTGCACGCGCAGCTCGATCACCTCGGCCGCCACGTTCTTCCGGAAGTTCCAGAAGGCCCAGGCGCCCGGCGCCAGCGTGCGCACCAGCCGGCCGTCGACGAACAGCAGACCCGCCGACTCCGCCGGCACGTCCACCGCCACCGCGACCTTCGCCAGGGCGCCAAGCTGGCGCAGCCGCGCCAGCACCTCGCGCGGCAGCTCCAGCGTCTCGGCCAGCGACACCCGCCGCACCTCGACCTCGACCAGGCCACGCCAGTACAGCCGGCGCGAACCCGGCGCGAGCACGTCCTCGAGCTTGCCGTTCTTCAGCACCAGGCCGACCTCGTCGACGCCGATGTCGGCGAGCACGAAGGTCTCGCCCAGCCGCCCGCCGAGACGCGCGACCAGCGCATCGACGTCGTGCCCGGCGTACTCGGGCGCGGCGATGGCGAAGGTCCGCACCTCGATGCGGTCGAGCGGATCGAACCAGCGGTAGACGCCCGCGGCCAGCACCCGCTGGAATTGACGGTTGCGATACACCAAGCCGCGCTCGCCGTCGCCGATCACGACCCTCTTGGTCCAGAACATGGCATTGCTCCTGGTTGGCTCTGGTGGTCCGGCCCACGTGTTGTTCCGCCGCGCGCGCGGGGCCGGTTTGCGCGCACGGGCACTCGCGTGCGTTTGGTGTGGGCGCGATGCGGCGGCGACACCTGTCGTCCTGATGCGCGTCGTCGCGACTGCCGTCGCTCCCACAGGGGACCGGCACTGGTCCGGCTCCCCGGAGTGCGGGGCACCTGCCCCGCAACCCCGTGGTTCGGTGATGGAAGCGCCCCTGACGCCGCTACCGCGGTTCCGTCGCGCCCTTCGCGCGGGGACCGGGCGTTCGCTCGCGATCGCGATGAACTGCGATCGCAGGTTCCTGCCCGGCCCGCGCGCGTCGGGGGCGGCGGCCCGGCGACAGCACCGCTGCGACGTTCCGTTGCGCGTCACGCCGGAGCGTGCCGCCTGGCGAAACGCCGCACGGGGCGCTTCCTGGTGTGGACTTGCGTCCGGTTGTCATGACTAAACAGGTCATGGTTGGAGCGGGACTCGAACCCGCGACTCCCGGTTTCATGGACCGGTGCTCTACCCGACTGAGCTATCCAGTGGCTGACGTGCCGGACTCGAACCGGCAACCTGCGGGTCGCCCCGCTGCTCTACCAATTGAGCCAACGTCATCGCGAAGCATCGCCTCCCGGTCCCCGGCATACGCCACGGCAGCGCCGCGCGCACCGGACGGGCATGCGAGCCCGTACCGCTGGGGACCGTTGCAACCATGCTTCGCATTGGCGCCTCGTCGAAGGCGCCAATCCGCTGCGCGACCGCTCCGCCCGCCGCCCGCGCCCGGCATTCGGGCGCAGCACGCGATGTGCCTGGTTGCGGCGTCTTCCTGTCTCGGGCGTGGCCGGCCCGGATGCCTGGAAGTCGGATCGCTCGCGCGAATACTGCCGTGTACTGCCGCTGCTCCTGGTGCGGACGCGCAACGAAAAACGCCCCCGGTGCAAGCATCCGAGGGCGTCTGCGTTCCTCGGAGATCGGGGCGACCGATCTCCCTGGCGAGGAGGTCAGTCGATGAAGGTGCCGGCCACTGGCCGCACGCATTCCGCACGCAGCGCGCGCGGATGCGCTGCGCGCTGAGTGCGCGACAGGCGGCGTGACATGGCGATATGGGCGTGGAGTTTCATCGGGATTCGCAGTCGATGTTCGATCGCGGGATGGCGAAGGCCGCGCACTCTATCCATGCCGCGGGCAATGCGCAAGTGTTTTCTTCGCACGTCGACGAACGGCCGGCGCACGGGATCGAACGGCGGCCTTGCGGATGTCGCGTCCATGGGGCGCTCTTACAGCCAGTGCACAATACTTTCGGGAGCGGCGCGTACGACTTCAGGCGATCCGCACCAGGCGCTTGCCGAAGTTCTCGCCGCGCAGCAGGCCGATCAGGCCCTGCGGCGCGTTCTCCAGGCCTTCGACGATGTCCTCGCTGTAGCGGATCCTGCCTTCGCGCAGCCATGCGCCCATCTCGCGCAGGAACTCGGGATAGAGCTTGTTGAAGTCGAAGACGATGAAGCCGCGGATGGTCAGCCGCCGGGCCAGCGCCAGCGCCATCAGCTGCGGTAGCCGATCCGGGCCCGGGGGCGGCGCGCTGTCGTTGTAGTGCGCGATCAACCCGCATACCGGCACCCGCGCGAACTCGTTGAGCAGCGGCATCACCGCGTCGAGCACGTGGCCGCCGACGTTCTCGAAGTACACGTCGATGCCGTCGGGTACCGCCGCCTTCAGCTGCGCGGCGAAATCGTCGGCGCGATGGTCGAGGGCGACGTCGAACCCGAGGTCGTCGCGCAGGTGCGCGACCTTGCGCGAACCGCCGGCGATGCCGACCACGCGCGCGCCGTGCAGCTTCGCGATCTGGCCGACGCTGGCCCCGACCGGGCCCGATGCGGCGGCAACCACCACGGTTTCGCCGGCGGCGGGCCTGCCGATCTCGCGCAGCCCCGCATAGGCCGTGAAGCCCGGCATGCCGTACACGCCGAGCGCGGTGGTGAGCGGCAGGTCGTCGGGGTCGAGCTTGCGGCGCAGGCCGTCGCCGTCCGCGACGGCATGGGTCTGCCAGCCGCCCTCGGCCAGCACCAGGTCGCCGGGAACGAGGGCCGGATGCAGCGACTCGACCACCTCGGACACGGTGCCGCCCTCCATCACCGCGCCCACCTCGATCGGCGCCACGTAGGAACGTCCGGCGTTCATGCGCCCGCGCATGTACGGGTCGAGCGACAGCCAGCGGTTGCGCAGCAGCACCTGGCCCTTCCCGGGCGCGGGAAGCGGAGCACGCTCGATGCGGAAGTCTTCCGCGACGGGTTCGCCCTTCGGGCGCGCGGCGAGCAGGATGCGGGTGTTCTCGATGGTCATGGCGATCGTGTCCGGCAGGGAGAGGTGCACCATAGCGCCGCCCGCGCCGCGTGCGCCCCGTTCCCCGGCAATGCTGCGTTTCGATCGCGCAACGCCGGACGCGTGCCGGACTGGGCGCGTTGCACGGTCGGCTGCAAATCGAGTTGCACGGTCCGTGCGCTGCGGCGCACTAACGGCCGCGGCCCGATTGGCGCTAGGCTGGCCGCCCCTAGGATCGGAGTCCGCCGATGAAGCGCACCCTGCTCGCCGCCCTGCTTCCCGCCCTGCTCGTCGCCTGCGCCGCCGAGAACGAGGCGCCCGCAACCGCAGCCCCGGCCGCCACGGCCGAAACCCCGACGCCGGCACCCGATGCCGCGATGGACAGCGCCGCCGAACTGGACCGCGTGCTGGCCGGCGACTGGCGCACGCCGGAGTTCGCAGCCCGAGACCGCTACCGCCACCCGAAGGAAACGCTGTCCTTCTTCGGCATCACCCCCGACATGACCGTGGTGGAGATCACCCCGGGCGGCGGCTGGTACACCGAGATCCTGGCGCCCTATCTGCGCGGCGCCGGCACCTACGTCGCCGCGGTGGTCGATCCCGCCAGCCAGGAAGAGGAGCGCTCGCGCGACTACTACGCTCGCGCGCGCGACGGCCTGCGCGAGCGTCTCGGCGGCGAGCCCACCGAGGTCTATGGCGGCGCCACCCTGGTCGAGTACGATCCGGCGGCGCCGCGCTTCGGGGAGGACGGTTCCGCGGACGCCGTGCTGACCTTCCGCAATGTCCACAACTGGATGGGCAACGGCACCGCGGAAGGGATGTTCCGGGGCTTCTTCGAGGTGCTCAAGCCGGGCGGCGTGCTCGGCGTGGTCGAGCACCGCGCGGACCGGGAGCTGCCCGCCGACGATGGCTCCGGCTACGTGGCCGAACAGACCGTGATCGCCCTGGCCGAAGGCGCCGGCTTCCGCCTGGTGGACCGCAGCGACGTCAACGCCAACCGCGACGACACCAAGGACCATCCCAACGGCGTATGGACGCTGCCGCCGTCCAACAACCACGATGAGGCGGACGCCGACAAGTACGCCGCGATCGGCGAGAGCGACCGCATGACCCTGCGTTTCGTCAAGCCCGAGTGAGCCGCACCGCGTCCGGCTACCCGCCGCTGGCGGCGGGTAGCCGGACGCAAAGCGGTGTACGCTTCGCCCCGCGCGGATACCCGCGCCCATCCATCCATAAAGGGGGCTCCATGCGTATCGCTCGTTCACTGATCCCGTTCGCCATCGCGGCAATGGCCGCGGTCCCGGCCGCCGCCGCCGAGCCGCTGCCCCCGGGGCGTACCGTGGAGGGCACGCTGCGCGCGGAGGACCGGCCGGCCGACAACGGCGGGCGCAGCCACGACTACACCCTGCAGCTGACCGAAGGCCAGTTGGTGGCGATCAGCGTCAAGTCGACCGACTTCGATCCGGTAGTGATCCTGTTCGGGCCCGACAACGAGCGCGTCGGCGAGAACGACGACAAGGAGGGCGGCGGCACCGACTCGCTGCTGGTGACCTCGGCGCCGTCCACCGGCAAGCACACGGTGCGGGTCAACTCGTTGCCGATGGGCGACGGCCACCTCGGCAAGTACGCCGTGCGCGCGGTGGTGATCAGCGACGACTGAGCCGGCGCCACGGCCGCGGTGCTGATCGCGTTCAACAAGCCGTACGGGGTGCTGTGCCAGTTCACCGACCGCAGCGTCCCGGTGCGCCCGACCCTGGCAGGCTTCGGCCTGCCGCCCGGCGTCTATCCCGCCGGGCGCCTGGACCACGACAGCGAGGGCCTGCTGCTGCTCACCGACGACGGCGCGCAGGCGCACCGCATCACCGACCCGCGCCACAAGCTGGCCAAGACGTATTGGGCGCAGGTGGAAGGCTCGCCGCAGCCGGAACAGCTGGCGGCGCTGCGCGGCGGCGTGGCACTGCGCGACGGCCGTACCCGGCCGGCGGATGCCGCGGCGATTCCCGCACCGGTCCTATGGCCGCGCGATCCGCCGGTCCGGTTCCGCAAGACCGTGCCGGATGCCTGGTTGGAGCTGGTGCTGCGCGAGGGCCGCAACCGCCAGGTGCGGCGCATGACCGCGGCGGTGGGCCTGCCGACCCTGCGCCTGGTGCGGGTCGCGATCGGCCCCTGGCGGCTGTCCGGGCTCGCGCCCGGTCAATGGCGAACGCTGTCTGCTAAGCCGCTGACGATGAACGATTAAGTTTCTTGAAGACCGGATCGGCAAAGCTGCACGCGCAAGTCGTCCGGGCGCGGTCGATTCTGCTAACTTGGCAGCGATTCGCGTTCATGAAAGTGATGCCATGGGCAAGGGCGCTACCGCTTCGGGTCGGATCCTCGTCGTCGACGACCAGCCTGCAAACCTGCGGGTGGTGGGCGCGCTGCTGTCGCGCAACGGCTACGAGGTGCTGGATGCCGGCGATGGCGAGCAGGCCCTGCGCATCGCCTCCGAGCAGCTGCCCGACCTGATCCTGCTCGACGTGCTGATGCCGGGCATGGACGGGTTCCAGGTGCTCGGCGAGATCAAGCAGCGCGAGACGCTGATGCGGTTGCCGGTGGTCTGCCTGACCGCGGCGCGCGACCGCGAACAGCTGCTGCGCGCGTTCGATGCCGGTGCGGTGGACTACGTGACCAAGCCGTTCCTTCCGGAGGAGCTGCTGGCGCGGGTCAGCGCGCACATCGGCCTCAAGCTCACCCGCGACCGCCTGGAACGGGTGGCGCGCGAGCGCCAGGAGCTGGTGAACCTGGTGGCGCACGATCTCAAGAACCCGCTGAGCAGCGTGCTGTTCGCGATCGACATGCTGCGCGGCGGCGAGGTGCGCGAGGATCGCGTGCCGCGCTACCTGGAGACGATCCAGGACAGCGCCAACGATGCGCTCGGCTATATCCGCCGTTATCTGGAGGCGCAGCGTGCCGCGCGCGAGGGCGCGCCGGTGGCGGCGGCGGCGGCGCTGCCTGCGGTGGCGGGGTGGCTGGAGCGGCGTTACGCGCTGCAGTTCGAGGCACGCGAGTGCCGACTGGCGGTGGTGCCCCCGCAGGAGGACATGGCGGTGGCGATCGACCCGCTGGTACTGCGGCAGGTGGCAGAGAACCTGGTCACCAACGCGATGAAGTACGCGCCGCGCAGCGACCTGGAGATCGCCTGCCGCCGTGGCGCCGACGGTTTCCTGCAGATGGTGTTCGAGGACCGGGGCCCCGGCATCCCGGCGGCCAAGCAGCGGCAGCTGTTCCGGCCCTTCGTGCGCCTGCACGACGGGCAGGCGATGCCCGGCGACACGTCGAGCGGCCTGGGACTGTCGCTGGCCAAGCAGATCGTCGACGACGCCGGCGGCCAGCTCTGGTACGAGGACCGCGAGGGCGGCGGCGCGCGCTTCGTGATCGAGCTGCCCGAGGCGCGCGTCCCGGCCTAGGCGCGCTGGTCCGTTCCGCCGTCCGGCCAGACGGCCGCTGCCGTTCCCGTTCCCGATCGTCGCGCTCAGCCTTCGCTGCCGTCCTCGCTCGTGCCGCGCCGACGCGCGCCGGCACGCCGGGTGGTGGTCTTGCGCGGCCGCGACGGACTGGCGCGCCGGGCCTCCACGCGCTTGGACTTGCCCTCGAGGGTGTTGCCCTGGGCGTTGCCGTTCTGCCTGCGATGGCGCATCGCATAGAGCAGCAGCCCCGCGCCCGCGGCGGCGACCGCGGCGGCCACGGTGACGGCGGGGTTGCGGCGCACCAGCTTGCCGGCGGTCCTGGCGCTGGCGCGCGCTGCGCCCAGCGCCATGCCCGCGCGCAGCCAGGTGCCGGCGCCGGGCGGGATGGAACGGCGGACGCCGTCGCCGACCTGGCCGGCGAGCTCCAAGGCCTTGCCCTGCAGGATATCGAGCTTGCTCATCGGGAACCCCTTTCTCTGCACGGATGCGATAGTCGCGACCGCCGCAGTATCGAAGCGCGGGCGTGGCGGCTGCGTGAGCGGCGCGGCGCGGCGCTGAACGCGGACCGTCCGGCTCAGCCGCGCGGTCGTGCGCGATGGGTGGGGACGGCGCTCCACGGGTCCTCCGGCCATGGGTGCTTCGGGTAGCGACCCTTCATCTCGCGGCGCACTTCCGGCCAGGTGCGCTCCCAGAAGCCGCGCAGGTCGCGGGTGACCTGCAGCGGCCGGCCGGCCGGCGACAGCAGGTGCAGGGTCAGCGGCACGCGGCCGTCGGCGATGCGCGGGGTGTCGGCCAGGCCGAACAGTTCCTGCAGCTTGACCGCCAGCACCGGCGCCGCGTCGTGCGCGTAGGCGATGCGCCGCTGCATGCCCGAGGGCACCGCGATCCGCTCAGGCGCCAACGCGTCGATGCGCTCGCGCAGCGACCAGTCGACCGATGCGCGCAGCGCCGCCGACAGCGCCGCCGCATCCAGGCCGTCGAGGCGGGCGAGACCGGCGAAGGCCGGGCGCAGCCAGTCGTCGAGGCCGGCGAGCAGGGCCGCATCCGAGAGGTCGGGCAGGCCCAGTTCCGGCATCCATTCGCGCAGGCAGCGCACGCGTTCGCGCCATTGGCCCAGGCCCTCGCTCCACGGCAGCGCCTGCAGGCCGAGATCGCGCACCGCGGCGGTCAGCGCCGCGGCGGCCTGCTGCGGGTCGACGTGGCCGCCGGGGCGGACATCGAGCACGATCCCGTCGAAGCGCCGGATCCGCTCGGCCACCAGCGCGCGCCGCACCGGATCCCAGCGGGTCTCGTCGGCCTCGCGGAAGTGCGCGGCGAACCCGGCGCGCAGCACCGCCTCGTCGGCCGGTGCGGCGCGCAGCAGCAGCGCATCCTTCGTCTCGAAGCGCAGGTCGGTGGCGACCAGCCACGGCTCGCCGTACAGCGCGCTGTCGTCGAACAGCCGCGCCATGCGGCCGTTGGCGAGCTGGTAGCGGCGCGGGTCGCCGGGATGTTGGCGGGCGATGCGGTCGGGAAACGCATGCGCGAGCAGGTCGCCGAGCGCATGGGGCGGGACGTGCTGCGGCGGCGCGGAAGGCGCGCCCAGCCGCCGACGCCATTGCCTGGCGGCAGCGTCGATCGCCGCCAGCGCGCCGCGATGGGCGTCGGTCGGCGCACGGCCGGCGCGAAACGCGGCCAGGGCCTGCCAGCGCGCGGACAGGGCGTCCGACCGCGCGCGCAGCGGGTCGCGCGCCTCCAGCAGCGCCACCAGGTCGCAGGCCAGCGCGCCGCGCGCGCCGTCCTGTGCAGCCAGCAGCATCGCCGCCAGCCGCGGATGGGTGCCGAGCGCGAGCATGCGGCGCCCGGCGGCCGTGACGCGACCGTCGTCGCCGAGCGCATCCAGGCGGTGCAGCAGATCGCGCGCCGCGGCCAGCGCACCGGCTGGCGGCGGGTCGGGGAAGCGCAACGCAGCACTGCCCCAGGCCGCCAGCTCCAGCGCCAGCGCCGCCAGCTCCACCTGGGCGATCTCCGGCCGCCGCTGCGGCTCCAGCCGTTGCGACTGCGGCCACAGCCGGTAGGCGAATCCTTCGGCGACGCGGCCGGCACGGCCGGCGCGCTGGTCGGCCGAGGACTGGGCGATGGCGACCACGTCCAGACGCGAGAAGCCGCTGCCGGGGTCGTGGCGCGGCTCGCGCGCCAGTCCGGTGTCGACGACCAAGCGCACGCCGGGCAGGGTGAGGCTGGATTCGGCGACGTTGGTGGCGAGCACCACGCGGCGGCGGCCGTCGGGTGCGGGCTGCAGCACCCGCGACTGCTGTTCGACCGGGAGCTCGCCGTGGAGGGCGAGGACTTCGACGGCACCGGTCGCGGGCTGCGTCCGACTCCCGGCCCGGGGGCCGGGGGGCGCTTTTCCCTCGGTCGGCGGATCCTGCCCCGACCCGGGCGCCGGCCATCCATGGCCGGCTTGCCGCGACACCCCCCGGTCCCCGGTCCCTCGGGCCGGCATCGAGTCTGCGGGACCCGAGACCAGGGAAGTCTGCAGCTGCGCCTCCAGCCGGTCGATCTCGCGGCGCCCGGGCAGGAACACCAGCACGTCGCCGGGATGTGCGTGCAACGCGTGCTCGACGGCACGGCGGGCCTGATGCTCGATCGCCTCGTCGCGGCGCGCGGGGAAATGCGCCACCTCGACCGGGAAGCTGCGACCGGCGCTGGCGAGCCGCGGCGCGTCGAGCCACTGCGCGAGCCGCTCGCCGTCCAGGGTCGCCGACATCACCACGATGCGCAGGTCCTCGCGCAGGCCGGCCTGCACGTCCAGCGCCAGCGCCAGGCCCAGGTCGCCGGCCAGGTGGCGCTCGTGGAACTCGTCGAACAGCAGCGCGCCGATGCCCTCCAGCATCGGATCGTCCTGCAGCATGCGGGTGAGGATGCCTTCGGTGACGACCTCGATGCGGGTCCGGGGGCCGATCTTGCGCTCGAAGCGGATGCGGTAGCCGACGGTCTCGCCGACCGCTTCGCCGAGCTGCTGCGCCATGAAGCCGGCGGCGGCGCGCGCGGCGACGCGGCGCGGCTCGAGCATCACGATGCGGCGCCCGGCCAGCCAGCCGGCGTCGAGCAGGGCCAGCGGCACCTGGGTGGTCTTGCCGGCGCCGGGCGGGGCCTCGAGCACCAGCCGCGGATGCGCGGCAAGGCTGCCCGCGATCCGCGGCAGCAGTGCGGCGATCGGAAATTCCACGGCGGCGCTCACCTCGAAAAGGCCGGCGCCGCGACGGGAAGCGCCGGCGCAAGGGTTTCCCCCGGTGTCGGCGGTCGCGGGCGGCCGATAGATTCGGAAGCCGCCATCACACCACAGGACGCCACCGATGCGGAATCCCCGCGCCCGCCGCGCTGCCCGCGCGCGCCGCCACGCGCCCGCAGCAGCGCTCGGCCTCGCGCTGCTGCTGTGCGGCACGCCGCTTTTCGCGGCGGTGTTCGTCAACGAACTGCACTACGACAATGCCGGGGCCGACAGCGGCGAGGCGGTCGAACTCGTCGCCACCGCGGGCGAGGATCTCGGCGGCTACCGGCTGTACCTCTACAGCGGGGGCAGCGCCCCGGGCAGCGCCGCCAGCTACGGCAACCGCGCGGTCCCCTCCGGCCAAGCCGCCAGTTGCGGGGCGAGCGTCCGCATCGCCACCGTCGCCTTCCCCGCCAACGGGTTGCAGAACGGGCCGGCGGACGGCATCGCCCTGGTCGATGCCCAGGACCGGGTGGTCCAGTTCATCAGCTACGAGGGGACCCTCACCGCCGCAGACGGTCCGGCCGCGGGCACGACCAGCGACAACCTGCCGGTCTCCGAGGGCGGCGCCGATGCCGCCGGCCTGTCGCTGCAGCTGCAGGGCCACGGCAACGCCGCGGGCGACTTCGCGTGGGCGGGCGCCGCGCCGGCGAGCTTCGGCGATTGCAACGGCGGGCAGACGTTCGGCGGCGGGGGCGGCAACGACGCGCCGCGGGTCGTGGCCACCACCCCGGCCGATGGCGCCACCGGATTCCCGGCGGCGGGCGATCTGGCGGTCGCGTTCAGCGAGCCGGTGGTGCTGGCCGCCGGTGCGCTGCGCCTGGCATGCGCCGTCTCCGGCACGGTACCGCTGGACCATGCCGGCAGCGGCGACGCCTTCGCCGTTTCCACCGCCACCGCTTTGCACGGCGGCGAATCGTGCACCCTGACGGTGGCCGCCGCCGCGGTCAGCGATCAGGACGGCGCGCATCCCGATGCCGACCTGCAGGTCGGGTTCACCGTGGCCGGCGGTGGCGGCGACAGCGGCGGCTACTACGGGCGGGTCAACCCTTCCAGCCCGGAACAGCTGCGCTGTTCGCTGCACCACACCATCCGCGGCCACACCGCCTATCCCTACAGCGGTGGCGGCACCGACACCTGGGCGATCCTGGAGATCGCCGACGAGGATCCCGCCGACCCCGGCCGGGTACGCGACGTGTACCGCAACGGCAGCTATGCCAAGGGCGACGCGCGCGCCGGCACCGGCAGCGGCGCGACCTACAACCGCGAGCACACCTGGCCCAACTCGCTGGGCTTCGGCAGCCGCACCGGCGACCGCGGCCTGCCCCACGCGCCCTACACCGACGCGCACATGCTCTACCTCAGCGATACGGACTACAACGCCGCGCGCGGCAATCGCCCCTTCGCCGACTGTCCGGCCAGCGCCAATTGCGGCGAGCGCCCGACCGAGGCGAACGGCGGCGTCGGAGGCGGCAGCGGCAGCTATCCCGGCGATTCCAACTGGGTGCGCAGCCCCGACGGCAACGGCGGCGCATTCGAGGTGTGGGGACACCGCAAGGGCGACATCGCACGCGCGGTGATGTACATGGCGATCCGCTACGAAGGCGGCGCCGATCCCGTCACCGGGCAGTCCGAACCGGACCTGGAGTTGACCGACGACCGCAGCCGGATCGTGGTCACCTCCGGTTCGCCGGCCTACATGGGCCTGCTGTCGACGCTGCTCGCCTGGCATGCCGCCGACCCGCCCGATGCCGCCGAGCGCGAGCGCAATCAGGTGATCTACAGCTTCCAGGGCAACCGCAATCCCTTCATCGATCATCCGCAGTGGGCCAGCGCCGCGCTGTTCGCCAGCGCCGCACCGGCCACCTGCGCGTTGCTCGATTGAGCGGCGTCGCGGCGACAATCCCGTAGGAACGGCCCATGGCCGCGAAAGCCGCGGGAATCTCCGGCGGGATTTGCGGTGATTCCCGGCATGGCCAGCCGCGCCGGCTTTCGCGCGCATGGCGCGCTCCTACAATGGGCGCCCCTGGAATCCGCGACCGCCCCCATGCAGCTGATCGACATCGGCGCCAACCTCACCCACGACAGCTTCGATCGCGACCGCGACGCCGTGCTGGCGCGCGCGCGCGCCGCCGGGGTCGCGCGGATGGTGGTGACCGGCGCCAGCCGCGAGCATTCGCCGAAGGCATTGGCGCTGGCCCGGGCGCATCCGGGCGTGCTGTACAGCACCGCCGGCGTGCATCCGCACCACGCCGCCGAGTACACGGACGAATGCGACGCCGAACTGCGCGCCCTGCACGCCCATCCCGAGGTCGTCGCCGTCGGCGAATGCGGCCTGGACTATTTCCGCGACTTCTCGCCGCGGCCGGCGCAGCGCCGCGCGTTCGAGCGCCAGCTGCAGATCGCCGCGGACACCGGCAAGCCGCTGTTCCTGCACCAGCGCGACGCCCACGCCGACTTCGTGGCGATCATGCGCGGGTTCGAGGGCCGCATCGGTCCAGCGGTGGTGCACTGCTTCACCGGCGGCCGCGCCGAGCTGTTCGAGTGCCTGGACCGCGACTGGTACATCGGCATCACCGGCTGGCTGTGCGACGAGCGCCGCGGCGCGCACCTGCGCGAACTCGTGCCGAACATCCCCGCGCATCGACTGATGGTGGAAACCGACGCCCCCTATCTGCTGCCGCGCACGCTCCGGCCGATGCCGAAGGACCGCCGCAACGAACCCGCGTTCCTGCCGCACATCGTCGCCGAGCTGGCGCGCGATCGCGGCGAGGCCCCCGCCGCGATCGCGGCAGTCACGACCGCTGCGGCCGAGACGTTCTTCCGCTTGCCCCGGGCAGCCGCCAGCTGAGGCCGCCAGGTTCAGCCGGACTGCGGGGTCGCCATGGCCTCCAGCTCCCGCAGCTCCTTGCAGGACTCCTCGAGCTGCGCGGCGGACGCGCCGTCGAGCTGGCGGCCTGCCTGGGCGTGGGCCCAGTCGAGCACCGCCATGAAGTCGTCCGGGTCGACCCCCAGCGTCTCGCTGGCGCGGCGCTGTTCGGCGCGCGCCGTCACGGGGTCGTCGACCGAGGGATGGTCGCAGGCTTCCGCCAGCGCGAACATGCTGCCGCCGATCTGCGCGGCCGAGGCCCAGGTGTGGGGGTGCCCGTCGGCGGTCAACCCGACCGCGGGCATCTGCTCGTTGGCCGGTGCCGGCGCGGGGTAGGCGTCCGGCTGCATGGGTTCCGCTTCGGCCTGGGCCTGCGCCGGGTCGGCGCTGGCATCGGCCGGGGCATCGAGCGTCGCGGACCCGGCCTGTTCCTCCACCGGCTGCTCGCCGCTGCAGGCGGCTGTGCCGATGACGAGGGTGGCGAGGAAGGCGAGGCGGAACAGGGCTACCGGCTTGGCTGCGGGCACGAAGAACTCCTTGGATGATCCCGGCGGTCTCGAAGGACGCCAGGTGCGAACTGGCGACGCGCGGGCGTGGAAGGCAGGCCATTGTAGCCGCGCCCCCCGCACCCGCCATCCGCGATCGCCGGATCCGCGATCCGGCGCCACCGCCCGGCCTCAGAGATCGACCCCGAAGCCGATGCCGCCCGACCGCTCGCCGCCGCTGAAGGCGCCGCCCAGCGAGAACGAGGCGCGCTGGCCGATGCGCTTGCCGTAGCCGATCGACAGCGCCTGTTCGCCGCCATGGAAGCCCGCACCCACCGCAATGCGGCCGCGCGGGCTGCTGCTGCCGGCGGCGTTCATCGCCATGTTGAGCATCGCCGCGCCCATCGCCCCCTGACGGTCGATGCGGCGATTCTGCCGATGCAGGCGGCCGTCGACCTCGAGGAAGCGATCCTCCAACGCCTCCATTCGCCCGTTGATGGAGGCCGGGTCGAAGCCCGTCAACCCGGCGATCTGCGTGTCGGTATAGGCATTGGCCGCCGTCAGCGTCGCCGCATCGCCGGCGTCGGCATGGGTTTGCGCGGCGCTCAACGTGGCGGCATCGCCGGCGTCCACGTCGGTGCGGATCGCCGCCTCGCGGTTGTCGGTGTAGGCGTTGGCGGCGGTACCGCCGGTGGCGACCGCGGTGTCGGTGTAGGCGTTCGCCGTGGCGAGCGTCGACTGCAGCTGCTCGAGGTTGACCGCGTCGGTCGCCTGGGTGCCGGCCGCCACATTGACGATCTGGCGCCCGCTGACCGCGGTTCCGACCGAAACGGTGCCGTCGCGCTCGGCGACCGAGCCGTAGCCCAGCGCCACGCTGCCGACCGCCGTGGCCTGGCTGCTGTTGCCGAGCGCGGTGCTGCCGAAGCCGCTCGCTTGGCTGGTGTGGCCGAGTGCGGTGGCGGCATCCGCGCTGGCGCTGGAGACCGCGCCGAGCGCCGTGCTCTGGGCGCCGCCAGCCGAGCTGATCGCACCGAACGCCGCCCCCTGGCTGCCGGCGGCGCTGCTGAAGTACCCGACCGCGGTGGCGTTGGCGCCGGCAGCGGTGCCGGACACGCCCAGCGCCGTTGCCCCCGCACCGCTGGCCAGGCTGTTGGCGCCGAACGCCGCCGTCTCGCGATCGGTCGCGCGGCTGTTGTAGCCGGCGGCCGCGGCGTACTCGCCCTGTGCCAGCGCCGAGCGGCCGGTGGCGACGCTGAAGTCGCCCTCGGCGGCGCTCGAGTCGCCCAGCGCGAGGCTGCTGATCCCGAGCGCATGGCTGTCGACGCCGATCGCGGTGGTACGCGTGCCCTCGGCGTGGGCCCGCAGGCCGCCGGCGACGCTGCCGGTGCCTTCGGCGCGGCTGAGCGTGCCGGCGGCGATACTGCTGTTTCCCGTGGCGAGCGCCGTCGCGCCCAGCGAAATGCTGTTCTCGCCCGATGCACGGGCGCTGTTGCCGATCGCCACCGCGTTGAGGCCTGAGGCGACGGTACGCTCCTCGATGTCGACGGCGTCATCGCCATCGGTATCCACCCACCCGCCCATCGCGACCGCACCGACGCCGGCGGCAATCGCATAGCCGCCCGTGGCGACGCTTCCGGCCAGGTTGGCGACCGTGCCCGCACCTAGTGCGGTACTCAGGCGCCCGCTGGCCTCGGCGCTGGCTCCGATCGCGGTGGCCGCCTGTGCAGTGGCTCCGCTGGCCATCCCGAGCGACGTGCCGGCAAAGCCGCTGGCGATGCTGCCGGTACCAACCGCCGTGGCATTCGCGGCAGCCTGCGAACCTTGACCGCAAGCCAGCGTATCGGCATCGGCATCGACGACGGCGCCGCCGGCACCACCACTGCTCAGTTCGCAGGTTTCGCCGGCCCAGGCCGTGCCGGCCAGCAGGCCGAGGCCCAGGACCAGCGCCGCGGACAGCGGATGACGATTGCAGGACGTTTTCATGATCTTCTTCCCGTGTGCATGAGGCCGGAAGCGGCCGGCCGAACCCCTGTCGCGGTCGCGTGGCGTCTGCCCGCGATCCGTTCCTGGCCATGCATCCGTATTTCGGGGGCGCCGATGGCCAAGCCCTGTTCAAACCTGCGGCGGGCCGACAGGGCCCGGAAGGCCTTCCGGGGTCGGTGCCGCGGTTCGGGTCAGCGCATTGCGCGATGCAGCTGCGCATTCACCGGATGCGCCAGCAGGTCGGCCGATCGCAGCAGTTGCCGCGCCTGAGCCCAGGTCGTCCGCGCCCGCTCCGTGTCACCCAGTGCTGCCAGCGCTTGGCCGCGCCACAGCAGATGCTCGGCGACCTCGGCGGCATCGCCCGGCGGAAGTGCGGCATCCAGCTCCGCCGCGCGTTGCAGATGCAGCAGCGCCTGGCGCGGATCGCCTTCGCGCAGGGCGCAGTACCCGACCACGGCATGGGCTTCGGCGGCGTGCACCAGGCCGTGGCCGTTCATCTCGCGCGCCAGCGCCAGCGCCTGTTCGCGGGTCTCGGGCGGCATCGTCGGCAGCGCCCGATCGCAGGCGAGGCGCAGGGCGCTCGAGGCCGCCATCAGCCGGTTGCGGGCGCCCGGCCCACCGTCGGCCTGCAGCACCGGCATCGCGGCGCGCAGCAGCACTTCGGCCTCCGCGGCGCGGCCCAGGCGCAGCAGGTCGCGCGCGCGCCACAACCGGCTCTTGGCCTGCTCCTCGCGGTTGTCCGGTTCGGCCTCCTGCAACAGGCGGTCCCACTGGTCGCGCGCCTGCAGCGCCTGCTGGTAGCGCCCCTGCCGGTAGTACAACAGTTCCAGTTCGCGCCAGGCCGCGAGCATGGAGCCGCGCGGCTTGTCGAAGATCCGTTCGTAGTCGGCGAGGCTGGCGACCAGACCGGCTTCGGCCTCGGCGAAACGCCCGAGGTGCGACAGTGCGCCGGAACGGTTGAGGGTGAGCGTCGCGGGATGGACGTGCGCCTCGCCGAACACGCGATGGCCGAGATCGATGGCCTGGTCGTAGTAGCCCAGCGCCTTCTCGTACCCGCCCGCCTGGTGGTGGCCGGCGGCCACGGCGGCGACCACGAAGAAGCGCTCGCGCTCGCTGACGTCGTCGCGGCCGCCCAGGATGGCCCAGGCCCGCTCGCTGTCGCGCAGCCGCGCTGCGCCGTCCCCGCGATGCATCTGCAAGGTGGCACGCTGGCGATAGGCGTAGGCCAGTTCCGTCGAGTCCGGCGCCGAGCGCTCCAGCTGCGCGATGGCTTCGTCGAACAGCCTGTGCGATTCGTCCTGGTCGACGGCGGCGAGGCTTTGCGCCAGGTCGGCCTGTGCCGCGGCGTAGACCGCTGGCCGCCGCAGCCGCTGCGGGGCGCGCAGCTGCAGCAGGCGGCGGCGCAACTCGACGTGCTCGGGCAGGTCGCGCTGGTAGTAGACCTCGGCGATGGCATCGAGGAACTCGGCCTCGGTTTCGGGATCGTCCCTGAAGCGCTCCGGCAGCTGCTCGACCGCCGCGGCCAGCAGTTCCGCCGTCGTCGGCAACTGCTCGCGCGGCTGGCCCGGCGCAGTGGTGCGGAACAGCTCGAACAGGAAATCCCTGATCGCGTTGGAACGCGCCAGCGCCTGGGCGGTGCGCTGTTGCGCTGCCTGCGCCAGGGCCGCCTGTTGCCGCGCCTGCTGCGCCTGCCACAGCGTGCCGGCGATGCCGGCGGCCAGCGTCAAGGCAAGCAACGCCGCGGCGGTCACGCCCAGCCGGTGCCGGGCCGCGAAGCGCCCCGCGCGGTAGCGCAGGCTCTGCGGACGCGCGCGGATCGGATGGCGGCCGCGCCAGCGCCGCAGGTCTTCGGCCATCGCCTCGACGCTGGCGTAGCGCTGCTCGGGCAGCCTGGCCAGCGCCTTCATCACGACCGTGTCGAGATCGCCGCGCAGGCGCCTCACCCACAGCCGCCGCGTGGGCGAAGGCCAGTCCGCATCGCGCTGCACCGCCCGCGACGGCGGCAGTGTCTGCGTGTCGACGCCCTGCGCGCCCTGCGGCCGCGGCGACTGGCCGGTGAGGATCCGGTACAGCAGCGCGCCCAGGCCGTAGACGTCCATCGCGGTGCTCGGCGGTGCGCCGAGGAACTGTTCCGGTGCGGCGTACTCGGGGGTGAGTGCGCGCAGGGCGGTCGCGGTCCGCTCCGCTTGCCGGTCGTCGTCGAGGCGGGCGATGCCGAAATCCAGCAGCTGCGCATGGCCGTCGTCGTCGACCAGCACGTTCGACGGCTTGATGTCGCGGTGAATCACCAGGCTCCGGTGCGCGTGGGCCAGCGCGTCGGCGACGCGCAATACCAGGTCGATACGCTGCTCGACCTCGAGCCGGCGCTGTTCGCACCAGGCGTCGATGCGCACGCCATCGATCAGCGCCATCGCCAGCCAGGGGGTGCCGTCCTCGGCGATGCCGGCATCGTAGAGCGGGACGATGCCCGGGTGGCGCAGGCGCGAGAGCAGCTGCTGTTCGCGCAGGAAGCGCTCGCGGCCGCCGCCGGCAAGCGCGCCCAGGGTGAGCACCTTGACCGCCGCCTGTTGCCCGACGGGCGGCTCCGTGGAAACGGCGCGATAGACGACGGCCATGCCGCCGCAGCCGATCTGCTCGAGCAGGCGCCAGCGCCCGAGGCGGCGGTCCTTCAGCGCATCGGCGGCATCGGCGGCGGCCAGCCCGAGTGCCGGCGCGCTCTCGAGCGGACCGCTTTGACAGTCGTGCGCCGCCAGCAGACGCTGCACCAGCGCCCGCACGCCCTCGTCGAGCGTCGCCGCTGCCAGCGCCGCCGCGCGCCGTTCCGGTGGCAGGTCCAGCAGGCGGTCGAGAATCCGGTCCGCCTCGCGCCAGGCCGCCTGCTGTCGTGCATCCACTAGGGCGTGTCGAGCAGGGCGTACAGGAAGGCGCGGGCGCGCTCCCACTCGCGGCGCGCGGTGCGCGTGGAGATGCCCAGCAGTTCGGCGATCTCGGCGAACTCCAGGCCGGCGAAGTAGTGCAGTTCCACGACCTCGCGCTGGCGCTGCTGCAGCTCGCCGAGCGCCTCCAGGCCCTCGTGCAGGGCCAGCACCTGGTCGGACGCGGCGTCCATCGGCAGGCCCTCGGTGAGCGTCACCGCCACCTGGCCGCCGCCGCGCTTTTCGCTCTGGCGGCGGCGGGCATGGTCGACCAGGATCCAGCGCATGGCCTTGGCCGCAGCGGCGAAG
Organism: Luteimonas salinisoli; assembly: GCF_013425525.1. Lineage (GTDB taxonomy): Bacteria > Pseudomonadota > Gammaproteobacteria > Xanthomonadales > Xanthomonadaceae > Luteimonas > Luteimonas salinisoli. The sequence goes on from NZ_JACCKA010000009.1 coordinate 41,047, forward strand.
AAGTGATGTCTGTCGGTGACCGACAGCGGTTCGCCGGTGGTCGCGCGCAGGTACAGCTCGTGCACCAGCACTGTGGGCGTCACCGTGTGCTCGCCGCCGGCCAGCCGCGAGGCGGCCAGCCGCCGCAGTTCCGGGTAGAGCTGCTCGAACACTGCGGACAGCCGCTCCGGATCGCCGGCCCGCGCCTGCACCAGCAGTTGGGTGATCGCCTCCCCGCGCACGCTGCCACCCCGGTTCCTGCCTCGGGCGCCATACTACCCCCGGCACGGCCTGCAGGGCGCGGTCGACCTCGATGGGAGGGAAGCGGGGGGCGGTCGCGACGCGCCACCGGTCGTCGCGCGCGTCCGGCCGAGCCAGACGCTGCGACGAGTCTGAAAAAAAAGGCCCCGCGATCAGCGGGGCCTTGTCGGGGCGTTCAAGCAGGGACGCTCAGTAGAACTTCCACTCGAAGGCCAGATGGTAGCGGCGGCCGAGGATGTCGTAGTTGCCGATTCCGGCACCGAAGCCCGGGAACGGCGGATCCTCGTCGAGCAGGTTGCTGATCGCCAGGCGCAGCTGGCCATTCTCATTGAAGCGGTAGCTGGCTCCGCCGTTGAGCAGCCAGTAACTGTCCACCCGCAGGATGTCCCGGGTTTCATCCGTGTCGAGAATGTTGAACGCCGCTCCGCTCTGGTAGTTGGCGGACAGATTCAGGCCGACGTTGCCACGTTGCCAGTTTCCCAGCAGCTGGTATTGCCGTTTCGAGGTGCCGATTTCGTCCACCGCCGGGTTCGGGCTGGTTCCAGTGTTGTCGACGGTGAGCTCCTGCGGAAAATAACCAAGCAGCCCGACGCCGAACTGACCGAAGCGTTCGGTATCGAATCGGTAGCGGATCTCGGCCGAGTAGGCCTCCATATCGAAATAGCGGCCGTTGACGAAGCCGCTGACGAAGGTGGTCGCCTGGCCCGGATCCGAACTTCCCGGGGCGTTGCGGGTGATCTGGCTGCAGAACGAATTGGCGTTCGGGACATCGGCCACGTTGAAGTCTTCGTTGTCGAGGCAGGCCGAGGCCAGTTGCGTGGCCGTCAGGTTGGAGATCACGGACTCGATCTCGATCTTGTAGTAGTCCGCGGCGACGGTCAGCCCTTCGAGAAACGACGGTGCCCAGGTGAAGCCGTAGGTGATCGAATCCGCGCGCTCGTTGTCGAGATCTGGATTTCCGCCGGAGATGCCCTGGATCGAGGCGCCCGCCGCGGTCGAGGTGAAGGAGCTCAACCCGTAGTAGTCGAGGAATGCCTGGCAATTGCGCTGGCGCGCGTCCGGGTTCGGTCCGCCGTTGATGAAGCGGGAATCGCAAGGGTCGCCGGTAACGAACTGGAACGATGTGGCCTGCGGCAGGAACAGCTCGGTGATGGCAGGTGCACGGATGGAGCGGGTGAAGTTGCCGCGCAGCTCCAGGTCGTTGGCCGGCTTCCACTGCAGACCATAGGTGTAGGTGTTGGCGCGGTCGTTGATCGTGTTGTCTACCGTCCGATACTTGCCGACGAGCTCGAGCTTCTTCAAGCCCGGCAGTTCGCTGTCCGGATTCACCAGCGGGAGCACGATCTCACCGAAGAACTCGTCGGTGGTGAACTCGCCGTTCAGCGGCGTGATCGGGACCGAACGCCCCAGTCCCTGTTCGAGGAACGCACCCGGATCGAAGAGGCCGCTTTCCTTGCGGCGCTCGTAGCCGATGTTGTAGAGCAACGGTCCGCTCCAGAGTTCGAGCAGGGTGCTGGATATGTTGAGGTTGAAGACTTCCTGTTCCAGCAGTGCCTGCGACTCGGTGAGTTCGGTCACATATCTGCGTGCCGCCTCGCTGGGGCGCCCGTCGCCGAACATGTCGAGCGGTACGCAATCGGGATCGGCCACCGGTGTCCCTCCGCCCGGGATCACCAGGCCCGGGATGGCCGTCGGCGAACACACCGGCTGGCCCTGCGCGTTCGTGGTCACGTTCAGGGCATTGATGAATTTCTGCTGGTCGAGCGAGGTGCCGAAGAACCGCGAGTCGCTGCGGCCATAGTTGTAGGAGCCTTCCCAGTAGAAGATCCGCTCGCCGAGTTCGAAGCTGCCCTCCAGGCCCGCGACCACGCGACCCAGGTCGGTGGTGCTGCTGGCGTTGTTCGTGACCAGGTCGCGCGAGGCCTTGGAGAGGTTGAATTCCGAAACCCCCAGTTCCGCGAGGGTCGCCTGCGCCTGTGGCGTCAGCATCGGATGATCGCTCGGAAACCGGATCATCTGGCTCAGGCCGCCGAACAGCGGGGCGTTGTACATCCACTGATCGGTCAGTTCGGTGCCCTTGGCGGAATAGAAGGTCCCCTCGAGGAAGACGTCGACGTAGTCGGTCAGCCCCCAACGCATGGTGGTGTTGAAGGTGTTGCGCTCGACGTCCGATGTCAGCTGCCCCGCTTCGACCAGATTCAACCCGTCGCCGCCGCTCGCGTCGACTGCCGAGAAGGCGCTGCCTGGATCGTAGGGCACCAGGCTTCCGCCACTGTCGAACGCGAGGACCGTCTCTCCGTCCGGTCCGAATCCACCCGGGATCAGGTTGGCCGATCCGGGCCGGAACGGACCGGTGTCCACCGGAGAGATGAGCCCCCCGAACGGCGTGGTCCAGATGCGGCGGTTGCGGATCAGCACGCCGTTGGGGATTCCGTCGCCGCTGCCGGTGTTGTATGGGATGTCGGGATTGTAGCGGCCGTCGGTGGCGGCCGAACGCCCCGGAAACACCGCGCCGATCACGTCGGCCAGCGGGTTGGTGGTGTTGAAATAACCCGCCGCGAAGAAGTCGCGCTCCTTCTGGAGGACGCCCTGCACCTTGTCGTAGGACATCGAGAAGGTGACGTTGCCGCGCCCGTCTCCGAAGTTGTGCCCGAACAGCGCATAGCCGTTGTAGCGCTCGTTGTCGCCCCGCTCCGTCACGCCGTAGCTGAGGCCTGATTCGACGCCTTCGTAGTCCTTGCGCAGGATGACGTTGACGACGCCGGCGATGGCATCCGAGCCGTAGGTCGGGGCGCCGCCAATCGCGAGGTTCTCGATGCGCTCGACCATTGCGGTCGGGACCACGTTCAGGTCGACCTGGATACCCGGCGCGGCCGGCCCGAACAGGGTGGGCGGATTGCTGGAGACGAAGCGGCGTCCGTTGACCAGGGCCAGAGTCCGGTTGCTGCCCAGACCGAAGCGATCCACGAAATTGACGCCGACACCGAAAGTGGCCTGCCCGCCTTCGGGAGTGATGCCGACGCCGAAGCCCGGGATTTCGTTGAGCGCGTCGGCGATATTGGTCAGGCCGCGTTCGTCGATGTATTCGCGTGACACGACGGTGGCCGGCTCCAGCGTGTCGAAGCCGGCCCGGCGAATGCGCGAACCGGTGACGATGATGGCATCGAGCTGGGTCGCTTCGGCGGTTTCGTCGGTGCCTGGCGACGGCTCTGGTTGCTGGGCGTAGGCCGGCGAGGACAGTGCAAGGGCGACTCCGAGAGCAAGCACACTGCGGATCCGGGAACGGCCCCCGATATTTTGGATGACGATCATGTTTCCCCTCCCTGAATTGGCACCCCGCATCACGGAAGTTTCGGATCCGGGATTCCTATTCTTTACTCCTTAAACGAAGCGCTAACAAGCGCTGGCGCTCCTTCCTGCAGCGAATGTGCACATCTCGACTTTTGGATACCCGACTCAAGCCGGCAGTGAGAACCGCGGCGCTGCGGCGGAAGTTTTCCTTGTCCACCGCTTAACCGCCTGCCGGCGTCGCCGACAGGCGGTCGTGCAGCCCAGTGGCGCGCGAATCGCAGTGGTCGGGGACGCCGGTCGACGACGTATGAAAGGTGCCCGCCGGCGATCGGCGGTCTATCGTCAGCTGCGCAGGCCGACGCCGCGCTTGAGCAGCCACAGCCCGAGCGCCGCCAGCGCCGCCACGAACAGCAGCATCAACGTGTAGGCGGTCCACAGCGGCACGTCGCTCTGGCCGAGCAGGCCGTAGCGGAACGCGTTGACCATGTAGAAGATCGGGTTGGCATGGGTGGCCGCCTCGGCCCAGCCGGGCAGCAGCTGCACCGAATAGAACACGCCGCCCAGGTAGGTCAGCGGGGTGAGGATGAAGATCGGCACGATCGCCACGTCGTCGAACTTCTTCGCGTAGACCGCGTTCACGAACCCGGCCAGGGCGAAGATGGTCGCGCCGAGCAACACGGTGGTGAAGGTCACCAGCGGATGCGGAATACGCACGGTGGTGAACAGCATGGCGATGCACAGCACGATCGCGCCCACCGCCAGCCCGCGGGCGACCGCACCGGCGACGTAGCCGGACAGCACCACCCAGGCCGGCATCGGGCTGACCAGCAGTTCCTCGACGTGGCGGCCGAACTTGGCGCCGAAGAAGCTCGAGGAGATGTTGCCGTAGCTGTTCTGGATCACGCTCATCATCACCAGGCCGGGGACGATGAAGGCCATGTAGCTGACCCCGCCCATTTCGCCGATCCGCGCACCGATCAGGCCGCCGAAGATCAGGAAGTACAGGGTCATGGTGATCGCCGGCGGCACCAGGGTCTGCGCCCAGATCCGCAGGATCCGCGAGATCTCGCGGCGCACGATGGTGCCGAGCGCGACCAGGTTGCGCTGCAGGGTGGTGGGCCCGCGGGCCGCCGCGCCGCTCATGCGCCGCGCTCCGCCACGGTCGGCGCCTGCGCCGGCGGCGCGCCGGCCTCGCCGGTCAGACGCACGAACAGCTCCTCGAGGCGGTTGGAGCGGGTGCGCATCGAGCGCACCCGCACGCCGGCGGCGTCGAGCGCGGCGAACACGCGGTTGAGGTCCATCGCCCGCGGCAGTTCCACGTCGAGGGTGTGCTCGTCGGTGGCCTGCAGCCCGACCCCGGGGATCGCCGGTAGCGGCGCCGGCGGCGGACCCTCGATGTCGAGCACGAAACCCTCCACGTCGAGCCCCGCCAGCAGGGTGCGCATCGGCCCCTGCTCGATGATCCGGCCATGGTCGATGATCGCCAGGTTGCGGCACAGGCTCTCCGCTTCCTCGAGGTAATGGGTGGTGAGGATGATGGTGGTGCCGGCAGCGTTGATCTCGCGCAGGGTGCGCCACATGCCGCGGCGGATCTCGATGTCGACACCGGCGGTGGGCTCGTCGAGGATCAGCAGCCGCGGCCGGGTCATCATCGCCCGGGCGATCATCAGTCTGCGCTTCATGCCGCCCGACAGGGTGCGGCTCATCACCTGGGCCTTGTCCCACAGCTGCGCGGCGCGCAGCTCCTGCTCGGCGCGCACCAGTGCCTCGCGGCGCGGGATGCCGTAGAAGCCGGCGTAGTTGACCAGGATGTCGAAGGGCTTCTCGAACAGGTTGAAGTTGATCTCCTGCGGCACCAGGCCGAGCAGGCGCATCGCCGCGTCGCGGTCGCGCGCGAGATCCACGCCGAACACCGACACCTCGCCGCTGGTCTTGTTGACCAGCGAGGAGACGATGCCGATCAGGGTGCTCTTGCCGGCACCGTTGGGGCCGAGCAGGGCATAGAAGTCGCCGGGGTCGACGTCCAGCGACACGCCCTTGAGCGCCTCGACGCCGCCGGCGTAGGTCTTGCGCAGCTCGCGCACCGACAGCGCCGGCGCGGTTTCCGCTGGAATCCGGGACATTCGTGATTGCCTGTGCCGCGAGCCGCGCGGCGAATCCCGGTATTATAGGCGGCCGCGCGGCGACGCCTGCGCGACGTTGCGTTGCGCGGCCGCTCCCGCCGGCCGCTGCGACGTTCCGCCCGCGATCGCCGCCGCGTCGCGCATCTCATTCCTTCGCGGCCTCCGGCCGCACGAGCCGGTACCCCGTGGCCATCCAGCACTTTCCCCTCAAGCTCGTCGACCGGCGCATGCTCGCGCCCGGCATCGCGCACCTGAGCTTCGTGCGCAGCGACGGACAGCCGCTGGACTTCATTCCGGGCCAGTTCGTGCAGGTGCATTTCCAGTACGCCGACGGCAGGCCGACCAAGCGCAGCTACTCGCTGGCGACGGTGCACGACCATGCGCTCGGCCCCGGCGAGGCGGTCGAGATCGCGGTGAGCTACGTGCCCGGCGGCGCCGCCACGGCGCTGTTCGAGGGCCTGCCCGAGGGCGGCGAAATCGACGCGAGCGGTCCGTTCGGGCGGTTCTGCCTGATGCCGGCCGACGCCAACCGGCGCTACCTGCTCATCGCCACCGGCACCGGGGTGACGCCGTACCGGGCGATGCTGCCGCTGCTGGAGCGGGCGATGGCCGAGCGCGGCGTCGAAGTGGTGCTGCTGTTCGGCGCGCGCAGCCCGGCCGAGCTGCTGTACGGCGAGGAGTTCCGCGCCTTCGCGGCGAACCATCCCGGCTTCCGCTTCGTCCCGTGCTTTTCCCGCGAGCTGCCGGCGCCGGGTTCGGCGCAGACGCACGCCGACGTGCGTCACGGCTACGTACAGCAGTTCCTCGACGAGTTCGCACCCGATGCCGAGGGCGACATCGCCTACCTGTGCGGCAACCCGAACATGGTCGACGCCTGTTTCGAGGCGCTGAAGGGCCACGGACTGCCGGTGGCGCGGATCCGCCGGGAAAAGTACGTCAGTAGCAAGTAGCGCGTGGCGGCGGGCCTTCCGGCATGCGCAGCGCGCACGGGTCCCTCTCTTCGGAACCGCTTGCAACCGGGACGGCCGGAGCGGCGCGTGCGCGCTCTTCATGGGAAGCGACTTGCGGCTGGAGGTGAGCGGGCCCGCCCGCAACGCCATGCATGCGATGTCGCGGCAGAGCCGATCCGGGCCGGTTCCGGCGACGTGTCAAGTCAGCTTGACATCCGCCCCGCCCTGCGCCAGTCTGCCTGTCAAGCATCCTTGACATCACGGCCATGCAGACTGTCGCCCGCAAACATCTCAAGCAGGAATTCCTCCCGGCCATGGCGGCCTATGCCCTGGTGCTGATCGCGAGCGTGTCCGCACTCCGCCATGTCGACGCGATCGCGCTGCGCTCGGCGCTCGCGCTGCTGCCGCTGGTTCCGATCGGGTTCGCGGCCCGTGCCATGCTGCGCTACGTCCGCGCCTGCGACGAGCTGCAGCGGCGGATCGAACTGGAAGGCATGGGGATGGGGGCGCTGCTGCTGTGCCTGTGCACGTTCGCCCTGGGCCTGCTGGGTTCTGCCGGAGTGCTGCGCCTGGACGGCACGGTGGCGCTGATCTGGATCATGCCGGCGTACGTGCTGCTGTACGCCGTCTGCAAGTGCGTGGCTGCGCGGCGCTACCGGTGAAAAGCAGGGTCCGTGCGCTGCGCGAGGCGCAAGGCTGGTCACAGGCGCAGCTCGGCGAGCGTCTAGGCGTTTCAAGGCAGACGGTCAATGCCATCGAGACCGGCAAGTACGACCCCAGCCTGCCGCTGGCGTTCCGCATCGCCCGCGCGTTCGGCGGGTCGATCGAATCCATTTTCCTGTTCGAGGACGAGGCATGAAAACGAGGTTGATCCTACCGATGCTGCTGGCCGCGGCGCTGCTCGCCGGCTGCGAGGCCGGAGCTCCGGCCGGCGCCGCAGGAGAGGCCGCCGGTGCGCGCCGGTTCGGAACCCTGAGCCTGCGGCCCTGCACGACCGGCAGCGACGCCGCCAGGGTCGAGGCGTTTTGCGGCGCCCTCGAAGTGCCGGAGAATCGCTCCGCTCCGGAGGGCCGGCGGATCGACCTCGACATCGCGGTGCTGACGGCGAGCGGCCGCGGCGGCGCGGCGGAGGATCCGGTGTTCTTCCTGGCCGGCGGCCCGGGGCAGGCCGCCACCGAGGTAGCCCCGCAGATCGGCCATGCCCTGCGCGAGGTCCGCAGGCAGCGCGACATCGTGCTGGTGGACCAGCGCGGCACCGGCGGCTCCAACCCGCTCGACTGTCGCGACGCCGATGGCGCCACGATCGAGCTGGACGGTACCGAGCTGCCCGACGTGGAGTCGCTGGTGGCCTTCGCGCGGCGTTGCGCGGCTTCGTTGGAGGGTCGCGCCGATCCGCGGTTCTATACCACCGCCGAGGCGGTCGCGGATCTCGAGGCGGTGCGCGAGGCGCTGGGGGCCGAGCGCATCAATCTGGTGGGCGGCTCCTACGGGACCCGCGTGGCGCAGCAATACGCCGCTCGCCACCCCGAGCGCGTGCGCAGCATCGTGATCGACGGCGTCGCGCCGAACGACCTGGTCATCGGTGGCGAGTTCGCCCACACCTTCGAGGACGCGCTGCGCCTGCAGTCGCAGCAGTGCGAGCGGTTGCCGGCCTGCCGCGAGCGTTTCGTCGCCGACATGCGCGCGCAGCTGCGCACGGTGATGGCGCAGCTGGAAGCGGCGCCGGTCGAGGTCGAGTACCGCGATGCGGCCACCGGCGAGAGCCGCCGCGACACGCTGACCGCGGACACCGTCACCGGTCTCGCCTTCATGTTCTCGTACGCCCCCCAGACCGCTTCGCTGCTGCCGCTGGTGATGGACGAGGCCGACCAGGGACGGTACGCGCCGTTGATGGCGCTCACCCGGATGATGGGCGAGCAGGTCGGCGGCCAGATCAACCGCGGCATGCAGTGGTCGGTGCTGTGCGCGGAGGATGCCGACCGCTACCGCGCGGCCGACGCCGAGGCCGAAGACACCCTGCTCGGGCCGGAGGTGGCAGAGCTGTTCTTCGCGCCCTGCGCGGTGTGGCCGCACGGCGGCCGGGGCGAGGCGTTCAGCGCCCCGCTGCGGGGCGAGCTGCCTGTGCTGCTGCTGTCCGGCGAGCTCGATCCGGTCACGCCGCCGGCGTATGCCGAACGCGTACTGCAGGCGCTGCCCAACGGCCGCCACCTGGTGCTGCGTGGCCAGGGCCACGGCACCCTCGGTCTGGGCTGCGTGCCCAAGCTGCTGGCGCAGTTCATCGAGTCGACCGATGCCGGCGCGCTCGATGCCGAGTGCCTGGACAGCATGACCTACGTGCCGCCGTTCACCAGCTTCAACGGCTGGGACCCATAGCGCGCGAGTGGCGGCGGGCACGCCTGCCGCCGCGACCACCGGCCAGCCGCGCTCGCCGTTGCGATTCCCACCCCCCCCCCAATTCCCGACCACGGCCCATCCCATGATCACAGCCCAGCAACTGCACAAGGCGTTCAAGACCAAGACCGGCACGGTCAAGGCGGTGGACGGCGTCGATTTCAGCGCCGCGGACGGGCGCATCACCGGGCTGCTCGGCCCCAACGGCGCCGGCAAGACGACCACGCTGCGCATGCTCTACACGTTGATGCGCCCCGACAGCGGCGAAGTCCGCGTCGACGGCATCGATGCCGCCGCCGATCCGGCGGCGGTGCGCCGGATCCTCGGCGTGCTGCCGGACGCGCGCGGCATCTACAAGCGGCTGACCGCGCGCGAGAACATCGCCTACTTCGGCGAACTGCACGGGCTGTCCAAAGCCACCATCGCCGAACGTACCCGCGCGCTCTCGGCCAAGCTCGACATGGACGACATCCTCGACCGCCGGACCGAGGGCTTCAGCCAGGGCCAGCGCACCAAGACCGCGATCGCGCGGGCACTGGTGCACGACCCCAAGAACGTCATCCTCGACGAGCCCACCAATGGCCTGGACGTGATGACCACCCGGGCGATGCGCGAGTTCCTGCTGCGGCTGCGCGACGAAGGCCGCTGCGTGATCTTCTCCAGCCACATCATGCAGGAGGTCGCCGCGCTCTGCGATCGCATCGTCATCATCGCCAAGGGCCGCGTGGTCGCGGCCGGCAGCGCCGACGAGCTGCGCGCGCGCTTCGGCGAGGACAACCTGGAGGACGCCTTCGTCCGCGCCATCGGTTCCGAGGAGGGCCTGCAGGCATGAGCACGTACAACGTTTCCGCGATGCTGGCGGTGATGCGCAAGGAGCTGCGCGACATCGGCCGCGACCGACGCACCCTGGCGCTGATCCTGCTGATGGGCCCGCTGCTGTATCCGCTGCTGATGCTGGGCATGGGCGCGCTGGCCGAGAACCGCGCCAAGACCCAGCAGGACAAGCTGCTGGAGGTGCCGGTGATCGGCGCGGAGCATGCCCCGAACCTGATCGCCCACCTGGGCACGCTGGGCATTCGCGCGGTCGCGGCGCCCGACGACCTGGACGCGGCGATCGCGCGCCAGGACGTCGATGTCGCGATCGAGATCGGCGAGGACTTCGCCGCGGACTGGCATGCCGGACGCCCGGCGCGAGTGGAGATCATCAGCGACAGCACCCGCCGCAACGCCGAGGTCCCGGTCGCGCGCGTGCGCGGCGCGCTGGCCGCCTACGGCGACCAGGTCGGGGTGCTGCGGCTGATGGCGCGGGGGATCAGCCCGGCGGTGGCGCGGCCGCTGGCGCTGGGCAGCCGCGACCTGGCCAGCGACGAAGCGCGGCGCGGCATGCTGCTGTCGGTCCTGCTGCCCTACCTGCTGATCCTGTCGAGCTTTCTCGGCGGCGCCTACCTGATTCTCGACGCCACCGCCGGCGAGCGCGAACGCCAGTCGCTGGAACCGCTTCTGGCCACCCCGGCGGCGCGCGGCGCGCTGGTCTCCGGCAAGATCGCCGCGGCCTGCGCGCTCGGGCTGCTGTCGCTGCTGCTCACGCTGCTGGCGTTCAAGGCCAGCGCGCAGGTCGCCGAAACCGCGCGCATGCTCGACGTCAGCTTCCACGCCATCGCGCGCATGCTGCTGGTGCTCGTGCCGATGCTGTTGATCGGCACCTCGCTGCTCACCCTGCTGGCGGCCTCGGCCAAGAGCATGAAGGAGGCGCAGAGCCACATGACCTGGCTGATGCTGCTGCCGATGGTGCCCACGTTCGTGCTGATGGTGAACCCGGTGAAGACGCAGCTGTGGCAGTTCGCGGTGCCGTTCCTGGCGCAGAACCAGCTGCTGCTCAAGATCATCCGCGCCGAGGCGATCGCCCCGCAGGTCTGGGCGATCTACCTTGCTGCCAGCCTGGCGCTGGCGGGGCTGCTGTGGCTCGGCGCCGTGCGCCGCTACGGCCAGGAGAAGCTGGCGGTTTCGGGCTGAACGGGTCGCCGCGCCGGCGGTCCCGGGAAGCTTCCAGGCGCGGATACGAACACGCCCGGCCGGAGCCGGGCGTTCCTGGTGCGGATCGGCGGGCGCGGCCCGCGCGCCCTCAGCCGCCGGGCGAGAAGGCGATCGACCGGCGCGTGGTGATCGACTCGCCCACCGGCTCGAAACGCCAGCGGCGCACCGCCGAGACCGCTTCGCGATCGAAGACCCTCGGCGGATCGGCGCGCACCACGCGCGCGCTGCTCACCGAGCCGTCGGGCGCCACCGTGAACTCCACCAGCACCTCGCCCGACTGGCCGCTGCGCAGCGCCTCGACCGGATAGCGCGGCGCCGGGGTGCTGATCGCGCGCAGATCGGCGGCCGTCGGAGCCGCCGCCTGCTGGGCGGCGCGCTGCTGGGCGGCGCGCTGCTCCGCGGCACGCTGTTCGGCCGCACGCTGTTCGGCCGCGCGCTGCGCCTCGGCTTCCTGCGCCGCCGCCGCCGTGGCCGCGGCCTGGCGCTCGGCATCCTGCTGGGCGGCCAGGTCGCGGGCGGCCTGCTCCTGCTGCTGCTGTTGCTGGCGCTGGCGCTCCTGCTCCAGCTGCTGCTGGCGCTGTGCCTCCTGCTCGGCGGTCAACTGCTGCTGCGCGGTGCGCTGGGCCGCGGTTTCCTCGGCCGTGTCGATGCTGGCGGTGAGGCGCTGCAGCGCGGGGTGGGACTTGTCGGCGCGCTGGATCAGCGCCAGCAGGCGCCGGGCCTCCTCGAAGTCCTCCCGGTCGCGGCTCTGCTCGGTGGCGATGACGGTCATCGGCAGCAGGTCGGTCAGCGCGCTGGAGGCGCCGGCGTCGCCGGGCTGCCGCTCGCGCAGGCCGAGGTAGTACTCCATGGCATTGTCGCCGGCCGGCGCGTACAGGCGGCTCTCCTGGTAGGCGGTGGATGCCGCTTCGCGCAGGTCCTCCGCGCTCATCGTCGCGGTCTGGTCGACCTCCGGCCCCGGTTCCGCCTGGGCTGCCGGCGCGGTGGGCCCCGCGGCGGGCGACGCCGGCGGTTCCGCCTCGTCCCGGGAACAGGCCAGCAGCGCGCAGGCGAGCCCCGCGCCCACGGCCAAGCGATACCAATGCGGGCGCGAGCGCCCCTCGTGTCTGGAAACCATTGCCGAAACTCCCCCTGAGTGCGAAGACGCACGTATGCCTAGGACGCGACAGTGCAGGCCGTTTGTCAACACCCCATCTGCTGCGTTAGCGGCCGCGACCGTCATTTCCCGATGCAGAAGGTCGAAAAAATGTGACCGAGTAGATCGTCCGGCGCCACGCGTCCGGTGATCGCGCCGAGTTCGTCGTGGGCCGCGCGCAGCGCCTCCGCGGCCAGGTCGAGGGTCTCGTCGCGCAGCGCGACACGCGCCGCCGCGAGCTCCCGGGCGGCACGCCGCAAGGCCTCGACGTGGCGCGCGCGCGCGCTGAATGCGCCCTCCGCCGGCGCCCCGCCCAGGGCGGCCTGCCGCAACCGCTCGCCCAGCGCGTCGAGACCCGCACCGGTACGCGCCGAAACCCGCAGCACGTCCGGCGCCGGTGCCGACGCGCGAGTCCCGGGGTTGGGTCCGAGCAGGTCGGCCTTGTTGTGCAGCCACAGCCGCTGCGGCACCGCGGCGACCGCCGCCACCACGGCTGCCCGCCCGGCGTCCGGATCGCGCGCATCCAGCACCACCAGGGCCAGGTCGGCCTGGGCCAGTTCGGCGGCGGCGCGGCGCATGCCCTCGCGCTCGATCGCGTCGCCGCCTTCGCGCAGCCCGGCGCTGTCGACCAGGGTCAGCTCCACCCCGCCCACCCGCACCGTCTCGCGCAGCAGGTCGCGGGTGGTGCCGGCGGCCTCCGCGACGATGGCGCGGTCGCTGCCGGCCAGGGCATTGAGCAGCGAACTCTTGCCGGCGTTCGGGGGGCCGACGATCACCGCGTGCAGGCCGTCGCGCAGGCGGCGCCCGCGCTCGGCCGCCGCTCCCAGGTCCGCAAGCGCGGCGACCGCGGCGTCCACCGCCGCATGCAGCGCGGCGCCGCCCAGGGTGTCGAGCGGCTCGTCGGCGAAATCGATGCAGGCCTCCACCTGCACGCGCAGCGCGAGCAGCTGCGTCGCCAGCGCCTCGACGCGACGGGAGAACTCGCCGTCCAGCGAGCGCCGCGCCGCGCGGGCGGCATGGACGTCGGCGGCGGCGATCAGGTCTGCGACGGCCTCGGCCTGGGCCAGGTCGAGGCGGCCGTTGAGGAAGGCGCGCTCGCTGAACTCGCCCGGCCGCGCCGGCCGGGCGCCGAGTGCGCAGCAGCGCGCCAGCAGCTGCTGCAGCACCGGCTGGCTGCCGTGCGCCTGCAGCTCCACCGCGTCCTCGCCGGTATAGCTGGCGGGCGCGCGGAACAGCAGCGCGATGCCGTCGTCGATCGGCTCGCCGGCGGCATCGCCGAAGCGCACGTGGTGGGCATGGCGCGGGCGCAGGCTGCGGCCGCAGATCGCGGCGGCGATGGCGGGCGCGGCGGGGCCGGAAAGCCGGACCACGCCGATCCCCCCGGCTCCGGGAGCGGTGGCGACAGCGACGATCGTCTCGGTGCTCACGGTGCGTTGGCGGTCTGCGCTATCGGGGAGCCGGGACTGCGGCCGGACGACGGACGTGCCCCCGGCCGCAGCCGCAGAGGCGGCCGCTACCGGCGTTCCCGTCCGCCGCTGCCGCGGCGGCCGGGCTCACGCCTTCGCCGGCCGGTCGCTGTACTTGCGGATGAACCACCACTGCTGGGCGAGGCCGAGCAGGCCGTTGGTGACCCAGTACAGCACCAGGCCGGCCGGGAAGAAAATCATGATCGCGCCGAACACCACCGGCATCAGCTGCATCATCCGCTGCTGCATCGGGTCCATGCCGGTCATCGGCGTGAGCTTCTGCGTGGCCCACATCACCGCGATGTTGATCACCGGCAGGATGAAGTACGGGTCGCGCGCGGTCAGGTCCTGGATCCACAACATCCATGGCGCGTGGCGCAGTTCCACCGATTCGAGCAGCACCCAGTACAGGGCGAAGAAGATCGGCATCTGCAGCAGGATCGGCAGGCAGCCGCCGACCGGATTGATCTTTTCCTTCTTGTACAGCTCCATCATCGCCATCTGGAACTTCTGGCGGTCGTCGCCGTAGCGCTCCTTGAGCTGGGCGATGCGCGGCTGGAACTTGCGCATGCGCGCCATCGACTTGTACTGCGCCGCCGACAGCGGGTACAGCGCCGCCTTTACCACCAGCACCAGGCCGACGATCGCCCAGCCCCAGTTGTTGAGCAGGCCGTGCACCTTGTCGAGCAGCCAGAACAGCCACTCGCCGAGGAAGGCGAATATCGCGAAGCGCGAGTAGTCCACCGCGCGGTCGAGGCCGCGCACGCCCTGGGCGTTGATCTGCTGCACCAGCTTGGGCCCGACCCACAGGCGGGCGCTGGTGGCGGCCTGCTGGCCGGGAGCGACACTGACGCCCGGACCGACCTCGCGCACCAGGTGGCGCGGACCGTCGACGTGCAGAGAGATCGTGCTTTCGGCGTCGCCCTCGGGAATCCAGGCGCTGAAGAAGTGGTGCTGCAGGATCGCGATCCAGCTCTCGCTGGCCTGCAGGTTGAGCGGACCGTCGTCGGCGAAGTCGCCGAACGTTCGGCGGTCGTAGCCGTCGACGCCGCTGTACCAGGTGGCGCCGCTGAAGCTGAAGGACTCCGGATTGGTCATGCCGCGCTTGACCGAGGGCGGCACCCGCGTCAGCTGCCGGTAGACGAAGCCCTGCCAGGGCTGGCTGCCGGCGTTGACCACCGTATCGCGCACGTCGATCGCGTAGGAACCGCGGCGCACGGTGAAGGTGCGGCGGATGGTCACGCCGTCGGGGCCCTGCCACAGGAATGGGACGTCGACCTCGTCGGCGCCGGCGGCCACGCGGTGGACGCGCTCGCCGCCTTCCGGGACGAAACCGTTCTCGTGGGTGGGCGCGGCGCTGGCCTGGCTGACCCAGCCGCTCTGCGCCGCGTAGTAGCGCGCCGGGTCGCTGTCGAACAGCTTGACCGGCGGGCTGCCCTCGTCGCGGGTCTGGGGAAAGCCGAGCAGTTCGGCGTCGACCACGTTGCCGGCGCGCAGGGTCAGCTGCAGGACGTCGCTGATCACCGTCACCGCATCGCCGGCGGCGGCCGGCGCCGTGGCCTGCATGCCCGGCTCGGGCGTGGCGACCGACGACGGGGCTGCAGGCATTTCCGGCGCCGCGGGAATCGCGGCGGTGCCGCTGCCCCCCTCGGGGGCCGACGGCGTCGCGCCGGTCGCGGTTGCGGCGGACGGCGATGGCGGGGCCTCCGGCGCCGCGGCCTTGTCCCGGTTCCACTCCATCCACAGCAGCGTCGCCACCATCAGCCAGGCGAGGATCAGGAAGGTGCGGGTCTGGTTCATCAGGCGGGCAGGCTCATGCGCCGGAGCGGTCCGGCGTGGGGACGGTGGTCGGGTCGAATGCGGAGGAAGCGCGGGGCATTGTGCCGTCCGGGGGCGGCGGCGGCAACGCGCCCGCCCGCGTCAGCACCGCCACGAAGCCGGTGCGCAGCAGCGCCGACGCCGTCTTCGCGGCGGCCGGCCGCGCCACGACCACGTACGCGCCGGGCCGCAACTGCGGGCGCAAAGCGCGGAACTGTTCGCGCAACGCGCGCTTGATGCGGTTGCGCCCGACCGCGGTGGCGTCGACCTTGCGCGAGACCGCCAGGCCCAGCCGCGGCGGCGTGCCGTCGTCGAGCCAGTGCAGCGCCAGCAGCGGCGCGGCGGTGCGCCGGCCCTGCTTGAACACGCGGTCGAAATCGGCGCGCGCGCGCACCCGGGCCTGCTTGGGGAAGCCGGCGGTCATCGGAGGATGGAACCTGGGAACCGGGCCGCCGGCGGGGCGGCCACGCGGGCGACGGGTCAGGCCGTCAGGCGCTTGCGCCCCTTGGCGCGGCGGCGGGCCAGGATCTTGCGGCCGTCGGCGGTCTTCATGCGGGCACGAAAACCGTGGTCGCGCTTGCGCTTGAGGTTGCTGGGCTGATAGGTGCGCTTGGTGGCCATGGTGACGCTCTCGTGCAGGGACGCGACGGAAAGAACCGGCGATTCTAGCCGGCGGCCCGCATGACGGTCAACCAAGGCGGGACCGACCGACCGACGGGAAGGACCCGCGGCAATGGTGCCCCCGGGGGGGCAGTGGTAGTCTGCCCGATCACACCTTGCCCGCCCGCGCCGCGACGCCTGCCGTTGTCCGGCGCCTTTGCCGACGCTGGACGCAACACTCGATGGATGCATGGCCTCGCTGTCTCGAACGCCTCGAAGCCGAACTGCCGGCCGAGGACGTCCATACCTGGCTCAGGCCACTGCAGGCCGCGCGCCGCGACCACACCACCGTGCTCTATGCCCCCAACGCCTTCGTCCGCGACGAAGTCCGTGCACGCTATCTGGTCCGCATCCGCGAGCTGCTCGGTCACTTCGGCGACAGCGACGAAGTAGCGCTGGAGATCGGCTCGCTGCCGCGGGCCGCGGCGCTGGACACCCTGCCGGTGATGGCGCCGGCCGCACCGGCGGCCGAAGCCTTCCACGGCAATCTCGACACCCACTACACCTTCGACAATTTCGTCGAGGGGCGCAGCAACCAGCTGGGCCGCGCCGCTGCCTGGCAGGCGGCGCAGAAGCCGGGCGACCGCACCCACAATCCGCTGCTGCTCTACGGCAGCACCGGCCTGGGCAAGACCCATCTGATGTTCGCGGCCGGCAACGAGATGCGCCGGCAGAACCCGGCGGTGCGGGTCCTGTACCTGCGCTCGGAACAGTTCTTCAGCGCGATGATGCGGGCGCTGCAGGACAAGGCGATGGACGGATTCAAGCGCCATTTCCAGCAGGTCGACGCGCTGCTGATCGACGACATCCAGTTCTTCGCCGGCAAGGAGCGCACCCAGGAGGAGTTCTTCCACACCTTCAACGCGCTGTTCGACGGCCGCCAGCAGATCATCATGACCTGCGACCGCTTCCCGCGCGAGGTCGAGGGCCTGGAGCCGCGGCTGAAGTCGCGGCTCGCCTGGGGCCTGTCGGTGGCGATCGACCCGCCGGATTTCGAGACCCGGGCGCAGATCGTGCTGTCCAAGGCTCGCGAGCGCGGTGCCCGGATCCCGGAGGACGTGGCCTTCCTGATCGCCAAGAAGATGCGCTCGAACGTGCGCGACCTGGAGGGGGCGCTCAACACGTTGACAGCGCGCGCCAACTTCACCGGGCGCAGCATCACCCCCGAGTTCGCCCAGGAGACCCTGCGCGACCTGCTGCGCGCGCAGATGCACAGTGTCGGCATCGCCAACATCCAGAAGACCGTGGCAGACTACTACGGCCTGCAGATCAAGGACCTGCTGTCCAAGCGTCGCACCCGTTCGCTGGCCCGTCCCCGGCAAATGGCGATGGCGCTGGCCAAGGAGCTGACCGAACACAGCCTGCCCGAGATCGGCGATGCGTTCGCGGGGCGCGACCACACCACCGTGCTGCACGCCTGCAGGCAGATCAAGACCCTGCAGGAGACCGATGGCAAGCTGCGCGAGGACTGGGAGAAGTTGATCCGCAAGCTCAGCGAGTAGGCGGGCGGGCCGGCAAAGGCTGGGGGCAAGTGCCCGCGTAGCTGTGGACAAGCTGGGGAGCAAAATCGGCTCCGCAATCTGTCCACAGGTTGTCGGCTCCGGCCG
Organism: Luteimonas salinisoli; assembly: GCF_013425525.1. GTDB lineage: Bacteria > Pseudomonadota > Gammaproteobacteria > Xanthomonadales > Xanthomonadaceae > Luteimonas > Luteimonas salinisoli. Next base: position 58,762 of record NZ_JACCKA010000009.1, read on the forward strand.
GGCCGGTTATCCACCCGGTTGTCGTTTCTAAATTCTCTTGATTATCAATACGTTGCATGAGTTATCTCCCGGTTTTCCGGGCACCATCACCACCAGATTTTGATTTATCCAATTCTTCTAGAACCAGGGCAACGGGAGACAGGACCGGCATGCGCTTCAGTCTGCAACGCGAAGTGTTTCTGAAACCGTTGGCGCAGGTGGTCAACGTCGTCGAGCGCCGGCAGACCCTGCCGGTGCTGGCCAATCTGCTCGCCCAGGTGAGCGACGGACGGCTCTCGTTGACCGGCACCGATCTCGAGGTCGAGATGGTGGCGCGCACGCAGGTGGACGACGCCGAGGACGGCGAGACCACGATTCCGGCGCGCAAGCTGTTCGAGATCGTGCGCGCCCTCCCCGATGGCAGCAAGGTCACCGTGTCGCAGTCCGGCGACAAGGTCACGGTGCAGGCCGGCCGCAGCCGCTTCACCCTGGCCAGCCTGCCCGCCAACGACTTCCCGGCGATCGACGACGTCGAAACCACCGAGCGCGTCCAGGTGCCGGAGGCGGCGCTCAAGGAGCTGATCGAGCGCACCGCGTTCGCGATGGCGCAGCAGGACGTGCGCTACTACCTCAACGGCCTGCTGTTCGACCTCGGCGACCGGCGCTTGCGCTGCGTGGCGACCGACGGTCACCGCCTGGCGCTGTGCGAGGCCGAGCTGGAGGCAACGGTGGCGACCAAGCGGCAGATCATCGTGCCGCGCAAGGGCGTGCAGGAGCTGCAGCGCCTGCTCGAGGGGAGCGATCGCGAACTCGAGCTGGAGATGGACCGCAGCCACCTGCGGGTGAAGCGCGACGACGTCACCTTTACCAGCAAGCTGATCGATGGCCGCTTTCCCGACTACGAGGCGGTGATCCCGATCGGCGCCGACCGCGAGGTCAGGATCGACCGCGAGGTGCTGCGCGCGTCGCTGCAGCGTGCCGCGATCCTGTCCAACGAGAAGTACCGCGGCGTGCGCATCGAGGTCTCGCCAGGCCTGTTGAAGATCAGCGCCCACAATCCCGAGCAGGAGGAGGCGCAGGAAGAAGTCGAGGCGGAGACCAGCGTCGACGACCTGGCGGTGGGCTTCAACGTCAATTACCTGCTCGATGCCCTCTCGGCGTTGCGCGAGGAGCATGTGATTCTGCAGCTGCGCGATGCCAACTCTTCGGCGCTGGTGCGCGAGGCCGGCAATGAGCGCTGTCGTCACGTGGTGATGCCGCTGCGCCTGTGACCATGTCGTTGTTCCACGTGAAACGCGAACGCCCGGCCTGGTCCGGGCGTTTTGCCATCCAGCGCCCGGGGATCGGTCGATGCGGGTGATCCGGCTGAACGTGCGCAATGTGCGGCGCCTGGAGGATGTGGAGCTGGCCCCTGGGCCGGGACTGAATCTGTTGGTGGGCGACAACGGCGCCGGCAAGACCAGCGTGCTGGAGGCGCTGCACCTGATGGCCTATGGGCGCAGCTTTCGCGGACGGGTCCGCGATGGGCTGGTACGTAGCGGCTGCCCCGCCCTGGAAGTCTTCGTGGAATGGTCGGAGCGGGAAAGCGGGCGCACGCGCCGCGCCGGGCTGCGCCACGGCGGCGGCGACTGGAGCGGGCGGCTGGACGGAGAGCCAGTGGCGCAACTCGGCGACCTGTGCGCGGCGCTGGCGGTGGTGAGCTTCGAGCCCGGGAGCCACGCCCTCATCTCGGGAGGCGGGGAACCCCGCCGCCGTTTCGTCGATTGGGGCCTGTTCCACGTGGAACAGGGATTCCTGGCCCTGTGGCGCCGCTACGCGCGGGCCCTGCGCCAGCGCAATGCCCTGTTGAAGTCGCTGGCGCCTCCGGAGCAGCTGGATGCCTGGGATCGCGAGTTGGCCCTGGCCGGAGAGCCGCTGACGGCCGCCCGCCAACGCTACCTCGAGCGCCTGGAGCCCTTGCTGCAGGAAGCTGCGACCGAACTGGCGCCGATGCTGGGCGCCGCGACGCTGCAGCTGCAGCCCGGCTGGCGCCGTGCGGAACTCCCGCTGGAGGACGCGCTGCTGCTGGCGCGCGAACGCGATCGCGCGCTCGGCCACACCAGCGCCGGTCCGCATCGTGCGGACTGGCGGCTCGATTTCAGCGCTGCTCCCAACCGCGAGCCCCTGTCGCGGGGCCAGACCAAGCTGGCGGCCCTGGCCTGTCTGCTGGCGCAGGCCAGGGACTATGCTGCCTGCCGTGGCGAGTGGCCGGTGGTGGTGCTCGACGATCTCGCCTCGGAGCTGGACTCGGCACATCGCCAGCGGGTCCTGGCGGCGCTGCAGCGCGGCGACGCCCAGGTCTTCGTCAGCGGCACCGACTGGCCCGAGACGCCGGCGCACGCCGGTGCTCCGGCCGTCCTGTTCCACGTGGAACAAGGCCGGGTCGCGCGCGTCTGAGCCCGCCCACGCGCGGCTTGCTCATCTGGCCGAATGCTATAATCGGCAGGTTGCGCCCCTATAGCTAATGTGTCCCGCCGACGCGGGCCGCAGCGGCGTCCGGGGCCGCCCAGCCCAGAAGACGCGAATGACCGAACAGACCCCCGAGCAGCCCCAGGCGGGCGGCACCGCATACGATTCGTCCAAGATCACTGTGCTCCGCGGCCTGGAGGCCGTGCGCAAGCGTCCCGGCATGTATATCGGCGACGTGCACGACGGTACCGGCCTGCACCACATGGTGTTCGAGGTCGTCGACAACGCGGTCGACGAGGCGCTGGCCGGACATGCCGACGAGATCGTGGTCATCATCCATGTCGATGGTTCGGTGTCGGTCTCGGACAACGGACGCGGCATCCCGGTCGACATCCACAAGGAGGAGGGGGTGTCGGCGGCCGAGGTGATCCTCACCGTGCTGCATGCGGGCGGCAAGTTCGACGACAACAGCTACAAGGTCTCCGGCGGCCTGCACGGCGTCGGCGTGTCCGTGGTCAACGCCCTCTCCGAGCACCTCTGGCTGGACATCTGGCGCGACGGCCAGCACCACCGCCAGGAGTACGCACTGGGCGAGCCGCTGTATCCGCTCAAGACGCTCGGTCCCTCTGACAAGCGCGGCACTCTGCTGCGGTTCCGTCCCGCCGCGGCGATCTTCACCGACACCGAGTTCCACTACGACATCCTGGCTCGCCGCCTGCGGGAGCTGTCGTTCCTGAATTCCGGCGTGCGCATCGCCCTGAACGACGAACGCGGCGACGAGCGCGGCGAGCCGCGACGCGACACCTTCGAGTACGAGGGCGGCATCCGCTCGTTCGTCGAGCACCTGGCACAGCTGAAGACCCCGCTGCACCCCAACGTGATCTCGGTCTCCGGAGAGCAGAACGGCATCACCGTGGAGGTGGCGCTGCAGTGGACCGACGCCTACCAGGAGACCATGTTCTGCTTCACCAACAACATCCCGCAGAAGGACGGCGGGACCCACCTGCAGGGATTCCGCGCCGCCCTGACGCGCACGCTGAGCAACTACATCGAGCAGAACGGCATCGCCCGCCAGGCCAAGATCACCCTGTCCGGCGATGACATGCGCGAGGGCATGATCGCGGTGCTGTCGGTCAAGGTGCCGGATCCGAGCTTTTCCTCCCAGACCAAGGAGAAGCTCGTCTCATCTGATGTGAGACCCGTAGTTGAGGGCACGTTCGCTGCGCGTTTGGAGGAGTTCCTCCAGGAAAACCCCGCGGAGGCACGCGCCATCGCCGGCAAGATCGTCGATGCGGCCCGCGCCCGTGAAGCGGCGCGCAAGGCCCGCGACCTGACTCGCCGCAAGGGCGCGCTCGACATCGCCGGCCTGCCGGGCAAGCTGGCCGACTGCCAGGAGAAGGACCCGGCGCTGTCGGAGCTGTTCATCGTCGAGGGCGACTCGGCCGGCGGCTCGGCCAAGCAGGGCCGCAACCGCAAGACCCAGGCGATCCTGCCGCTGAAGGGCAAGATCCTCAACGTCGAGCGCGCGCGCTTCGACCGCATGCTGGCCTCCGCGGAGGTCGGCACCCTGATCACAGCGCTCGGCACCGGCATCGGCAAGGACGAGTACAACCCCGACAAGCTGCGCTACCACCGCATCATCCTGATGACCGATGCCGACGTCGACGGCAGCCACATCCGCACCCTGCTGCTGACGTTCTTCTACCGGCAGATGCCGGAACTGATCGAGCGCGGCCACATCTACATCGGCCTGCCTCCGCTGTACAAGATCAAGCAGGGCAAGAGCGAGCTCTACCTCAAGGACGATGCCGCGCTCGATGCCTACCTGGCCAACAATGCCGTCGAAGGCGCGGCGCTGGTGCCCGCCGAGGGCGAGCCGGCGATCGAGGGCGCGCAGCTGGAGAAGCTGTTGCTGGCCTACGCCGCAGCGCGCGAGGCGATCGCCCGCAACGCGCATCGCTACGATCCGGCGGTGCTCGAGAGCCTGGTCGACGCCGCGCCGCTCGATGCCGCGCATCTGGGCGACGACGCCCGGGCAAGGCAGGTGCTCGACGGCCTCGAGACCCGGCTCAACCGCAGCGGCCTGGGGCGCCCGCGCTATGTCCTGCAGCTGCAGCGCGACGCCGAGGGCGCGCCGAACACGCTGCTGGTGATCCGCCGCCACATGGGCCTGGAGCAGCAGCAGGTGCTGCCGCTGGCGGCGTTCGAGGGCGGCGAACTGCGATCCCTGCGCGAGGCCGCCGCACTGCTGCACGAGCTGATCCGCGAAGGCGCGCGCATCGTCCGCGGCAGCCGCAACCAGGCCGTGGCGAGCTTCGCCGAGGCGCAGGCCTGGCTGCTCGACGAGGCCAGGAAGGGACGCCAGATCCAGCGCTTCAAGGGCCTGGGCGAGATGAATCCCGAGCAGCTCTGGGAGACCACGGTCAACCCTGAGACCCGGCGCCTGCTGCAGGTGCGGATCGAGGACGCGGTGGCCGCCGATCAGATCTTCAGCACGCTGATGGGCGATGTGGTCGAGCCGCGGCGGGGGTTCATCGAGGACAATGCGCTCAAGGTGGCCAATCTCGATGTCTGAGCACGGCGGTCATCCCGGCGTCATCGCCTCGCGCACAGGATGGCCTCTTGCTGCGCGCACGCCACGTCGCCCCGGCGGCTTGACGAATTTTTAATCTGGGCCGGTCTACAACGGCCCCTTGCCTACCAGAAGCCCGCCATGAAACCGTCTTTGCTCGCGCTCGGCGCCGTCTTCGTGCTGGCCGCCTGTGCCACCACGATCTCGCCCACTGGACGGACGCAGTACGTCGGCGCGGTGCCGGAAGCGCAGCTCAACCAGCTCGGCAGCCAGGCGTTCGCCGAGATGAAGGCCAAGCAGAAGCTGAGCACGGATGGCCGCCAGAACGCCTACGTGACCTGCGTGGTGAACGCCATCGTCGGCCAGCTGCCGGCGCAGCAGCGGCAGATCGGCTGGGAGTCGGCGGTCTTCGCCGACGACAACCCCAACGCGTTCGCACTTCCCGGCGGCAAGGTCGGGGTCTACACCGGCATCTTCGGCGTCGCCCGCAACCAGGACCAGCTGGCGGCGGTGATCGCCCACGAGATCGGCCACGTCACCGCACGCCACCACGACGAACGCATCACCCGCCAGGCCGGAGCCAGCGGAGCGCTGCAGGTGGTCGGGTCGCTGCTCGGCTCGCGCTACGGCGAGGGCGTGGGCAATGCCGCGGTGCAGGGCGGCGGGATCGCCGCCCAGGCGGGCTTCCTGCTGCCCGGCTCGCGCGCGCAGGAGAGCGAGGCCGACGTGATCGGCCAGCAGCTGATGGCCGGCGCCGGGTTCGATCCGCGCGCCGCGGTGACCCTGTGGCAGAACATGATCGCCGCCGGCGGCAGCCGGCCGCCGCAGTGGCTGTCCACGCATCCCGATCCGCAGAGCCGCATCGGCGAGCTGCAGTCGCGCGCGGCGAGCCTGGTGCCGAGCTACGAGCAGGCGCGCGCCGCCGGCCGTGTGCCCAGATGCGGCTGAGCCGCGGGCAGCCGGCGGATCGTCGCCCCCGGCCGCGACGGCCGGACCCGCGACCCCAATCCAGCGGCCCCCGGCCGGCGTATCCAGCAACAACAGAAAGGTGAAGCAATGAAAGCGATGATCCAAGCGCCCGCCCTGCTCGCGCTCGCCATGGCCGCTGCGCTCGGCGCCAGCGCGCCGGCGACCGCCGCCGTGCAGCCGGGGGCCGATGCCGCCGCCCAGGAGTGCCAGCGCCGCGGGCGCGGCGCGGCCAAGCCCGAGGAGCTGTACCCGCAGGCCACCCGCGAACAGCCGGGAACGCGCTCCTCGCCGCGCATGGGATCGCGGTTGAACAAGCTGGGCGAGGCGTTCGAGGAGGAGCGCTACGCCGAGGTCATCGAGCTGGCCGACGAGATCCTCGCCGAGGAGCGCGCCAACGAGTACGACAAGGCCTATGCGGCGCAGCTCGCCGCCAATGCCGCCTATGCCGAGGGAGACAGCGAGGCGGCCATGGCCTACCTGCGGCAGAGCCTCGAGTTCGACGCGCTCGACAACAACGGGCACTACCAGTCGATGATGATGCTGGCGCAGGTGCAGGCGCAGGAGGACCGGATCGACGAGAGCCTCGCCACGCTCGAGCGCTTCCTGGAGGAAACCGGTACCGACAAGGCCGACGACTTGGCGCTGAAGGGCCAACTGCTCTATCAGCAGGAACGCTACGCCGAGGCGATCCCGGCGCTGAAGGCGGCGATCGACGCGGCGGAGTCGCCGCAGTCGGGATGGGTGCAGGCGCTGATGGCCGCCTATGCCGAAACCGGCCAGACCGCCGAGGCGACCGCCCTCGGCGAGCAGATCGCCGGCAACGCGCCGGACGACAAGCGCTCGCAGCTCAACCTGGCCAGCATCTACATGCAGGCCGACCAGAACGACAGGGCGATCGAGGTCATGGAGAAGCTGCGCGCCGCGGGCCAGCTGACCGAGGACCGCGAATACCGCAATCTGCTCGCGCTCCATCTGAACACCGATGGCGGCGAGCAACGCGCCATCGAGGTGATCAACGAGGGCCTGCAGAAGGGCGTGCTCGAGGAGAACCACCAGACCTACGTGGCGCTGGCCCAGGCGTACTACTTCTCCGACCAGAGCGAACCGGCGATCGAGGCCTACCGCAAGGCGGCCCCGCTGGCTCCGGATGGCGAGAGCTACCTCAACCTTGCCAAGGTGCTGGCCGGCGAAGGCCGCGACGCCGAGGCCAAGCAGGCCGCGCAGCAGGCGCTGGACAAGGGACTGCAGCGGCCGGAGGAGGCCCGGCAGCTCCTGGCCAGATAGGCGGCGCCGGCTCCCGGTCGCGATGACGGGCAGTTGGTAACCGCTGTCAGGATTGGTATAGACTTGGGGATTCCCGTTGCCCTTCGAACGGCAACGGGATTCCGAACAACTAGACCGGGGCGCTCCGGCGTCCGGACAGACTTGAGTTCCCCGCATGACGCAACGCTTGCCGACGATCGACAAGAGCGACGAAGACGAAGGCCTGAACTGGGCGCGCATCACCGGCTTCACGATGGTGATCGCCTTCCATGCGGCCGCCGTGCTGCTGCTGCTGGCCCCGGTCAACCCTCCCGGCGCCGGACCCGAGGAGGAAGAGGTGACCCAGGTGGTCATCATCGAGCCGCCACCCCCGCCGCCGCCGCCGCCGCCGCCGCCGCCCGAACCGCCCAAGCCGCGCGAGATCAAGGAACTGGTGCCGCCGCAGCCGACGCCGACCCCGCCGCCGCCGGAAGATCCGCCGGTCGTGTTCGACGAGCCGTCGCCGATCGACACCCCGGCGCCGCCGCCGGCACCGCCGGCACCGCCGGCGCCGCAGGAGAGCATCGCCGCCAGCGTCGATATCTCCTCCAAGAACATGAATCCGCCCAAGTACCCGCCGTCCGCGCTGCGCGCCGGGATCCAGGGCACCGTGGTGCTGATCGTCGAAGTCGACGCCCAGGGCAACGTCACCGACGTCTCGGTGGAAACCTCCAGCCGCAACCGCGACCTCGACCGCGCCGCGGTGCAGGCCGCGCGCCGGTGGCGTTTCAACCCGGCTTCGGTCGACGGTCGTCCGGCCGCCGGCCGCGTGCGCGTCCCTGTGGACTTCAACCTCGGCGGCTGATCGTGCGCCGGGCCGCGTCACCTGACTTGCTTCGCCCGCAACATCCGTTTCGCGTCACCGATCCATCCATAACTCCAAACTTCACCACTCAAAGGTAAGCGTCATGCTGCAGGAAACCACCAACGCCCCTGTCACCGGAGCCGCCGACAGCGCCGCAGCGCTGCAGCAGATGGGCTTCGCGGACATGATCACGCACCTCGACATCGTCGGCTGGACCGTGTTGATCACGCTCCTGGCCATGTCGGCCATGTCGATCTACTGGATCATCTTCAACTTCATCAAGAACACCCGGCTGCGTTCCAGCTCCGACCGCGTGATCAGCACGTTCTGGGAAACCCCGAACGCGCAGGATGCGATCCGCTACATGGAAGAGCAGCCGCGCAGCGAGCCGTTCTCCAAGGTCGCGCTGGACGCGGCACAGGCCGCGGCGCACCACCAGCGCCACGAAGGTTCGCGTCTGGTCGAGTCGCTGAACCGCTCCGAGTTCGTCGATCGCGCGCTGCGTCAGGCCGTGACCCGCGAATCGCTGCGGCTCGAGGCCGGTCTGACCCTGCTGGCGACGGTGGGTTCGACCGCCCCGTTCGTCGGTCTGCTCGGTACGGTGTGGGGCATCTATCGCGCCCTGATCCGCATCGGCGCCAGCGGCCAGGCCGACATCGGCGCGGTCGCCGGTCCGGTCGGCGAGGCGCTGATCATGACCGCCATCGGTCTGGGCGTCGCGATCCCGGCGGTGCTGGGTTACAACTTCTTCACCCGCACCAACCGCATCACCAACAACAAGCTCGATACCTTCGCGCACGACCTGCACGACTTCTTCGCCACCGGTTCGCGGGTGGGCGACGTCGCTCCGCCTCCGGTCCAGCGCTGATCGGGTCGACTTGAGGGAGGTCCGACATGGCTTTCAGTAGCAACGAGGGTGGCGGCAAGCCGATGGCGGCGATCAACGTCGTGCCGCTCGTCGACGTGATGCTGGTGCTGCTGATCATCTTCATGGTCACGGCACCGCTGATGGCGCACAAGATCAAGGTGGACCTGCCGCAGGCCAACCTGGACCAGCGTCCGGACGAGGCCCCGCCGGCTCCTCCGATCACCATCGCGGTGACCGATACCGGCCAGATCTACCTCAACGATCAGCCGGTGACCCGGGAGCTGCTGGAAAGCGCGCTCTCGGTGGAGGCGCAGAAGACGCCGCAGCCGCCGGTCAACGTGCGCGGAGACGCCACCACCAAGTACCGGGTCGTCAACGAGGTCGTGACCATCGCGCAGGCCCAGGGCATGCGCAAGGTCGGCTTCGTCGCCACCCGCGAACAGAACTAACGGAGATCCACGATGGCATTCAGTTCCGATGCCGGCGAAGGCCCGATGGCCGACATCAACATCATTCCGCTCGCGGACGTGATGCTGGTGCTGCTGATCATCTTCATGGTGACGGCGCCGCAGCTGTCGTATCCGATCGACATCGACCTGCCGCAGCGCTCGATCACTCCACCGGAGAACCCGATGGAGCCGCCCGAGCCGATCCGCCTGCGGATCGATCCGGCCGGCCAGGTGTTCTGGAACGACAGCCCGACGCCGGTTACCGCCCTGCGCAACATGATGGAGGCCGAGGTCCAGCGCGATCCGACCAACCAGCCGACGCTGGAGATCGACGCGAGCGAGGACTCGGACTACGGCGTGCTGGCCAAGGTGCTGGCGCACGCCAAGAACGCGCAGATGCTCAAGATCGGGTTCGTCAAGAAGTAGCCGCGATACCACGGGCGGCGCTCCTGCAGCGCGCCGCCCGGACGCTTACCGCACCCTTCAACGCCGCCCCCGGGCGGCGTTTTTTTGTGCCCGCGCCGGCCGGACCTCAGCGGCCGCACGGCCTAGCTTGCGCGGGACGCGGGGCCGGGCGTAGGCTCCAGGCGTGGTTCCCGACCTGCGAGGTGTCCGATGACGTACTCCGCCGTGTCCACGCAACCCGCCGTCGCCGAGATCAACATCATCCCGCTCGCCGACATCATGCTGGTCCTCCTGGTGATCTTCATGATCGCCTCGCCGGCGCTGAGCCACCGCATCGACCTGGACCTGCCGCAGCCCGGGCCCGATCGCGCCGAGCCCACGCCGAGCCGGCCCCACGAATTGCGCATCGACGGTGCCGGACAGCTGTACTGGAACGGGTCGGTCACCACCGTGCAGGTGCTCGGCGTGCAGATGCGCGAGGCGGTGGCCGGGGCGGAAACCGGCGACGCGCCGCTACTGGCCATCTCCGCCGACCCGGACAGCGATTACCAGGCCCTGGCCTCGGTGCTCGCGGCCGCCCGCAATGCCGGGCTGCACCGGATCGGTTTCGTGCGCCAACCCTGAGCGATCCGGGTCGGGCGAAACGCTACAGCAGCGCCAGGTAGCGGCGCACCGTGGGCGCCAGCCCGTCGTCCAGGGCCTCGACGACCAGCGCGTGGCCGATCGAGACCTCCAGCACGCCGGGCACGGCGGCCAGGAACGTGGCCAGGTTCTCCTGGTTCAAGTCGTGGCCGGCATTGACTCCCAGCCCCGCCTCGTGCGCCCGCGCCGCGGTCGCGGCGCAGCGCGCCAGGACCTGCCGGGCGTCGCCGCGGGCATGGTCTGCGGCGAAGGGGCCGGTATAGAGCTCGATGCGGTCGGCGCGCGCCGCGGCCGCATGCTCCACGTCGGCGCCGGCGTCGGCGAACAGGCTGACCCGGCAGCCCAGCGCGCGCAGCTCGGCGACCGGCCCGTGCAGGATGGAGGCGTCGCGCGCGAAGTCGAAGCCGTGGTCGGAAGTCAGCTGGCCGTCCTCGTCGGGGACGAGCGTGGCCTGGTGCGGACGGGCCTGGCCGCACAACGCCAGGAATCCCGGATAGCCGGGGCGCGGCGGTGCGAACGGGTTGCCCTCGAGGTTGAACTCCACCCCGCGTTCGCGGCACAGCGTCGCCAGCGCCAGCACGTCGTCGGTGCGGGCATGGCGGGCGTCGGGCCGCGGATGCACGGTGATGCCGTGCGCCCCCGCGTCGAGACAGGTGCGCGCCGCCTGCAGCACGTCGGGATCGCGCCCGCCGCGGGCGTTGCGCAGCAGCGCGATCTTGTTGAGGTTGACGCTGAGCCGGGTCATGCCTGCACGGGCGCGGCGCCCGCCGCCGGATCAGCGCTGCGGAGCGTCGCCGGAGACGACCTGGCCGTCGGCCGCCTGGGCGTCCGCCGCGCGGCGCGCCTCGGCCTGCTCGCGCAGACGTCGAAGCTCCTGGGGGTCGATCATCATCGAATCGTCGCGGGTCTGGCTGCCGACGCGCTGGGCCAGCAGGCCCATCACCCAGAGCACCAGCAGCACCAGCGCGGCGAGGATGCAGACCACCACCAGCGCCAGGGATTGGGTGTACATCGCGATGGCGAACGCGGCGATGGCGAGGAGCAGGAACAGCCAGGGCATGGCGGGGTCCTTCGATCCATGAAATCCCCGCCAGTCTAGCGCCTGTGGCGTGTCATGGCAGCCGTCCGGCAGCCGGGAGGTGCCGCCCGTCGCGGCCGCCGTCGGCGCCCGGCGGGCCGCTACAGCAGCGGCGAGAGCAGCCGCGCCAGCGCCTCGGGCAGGCGCTGGCGCAGCAGCGGACGGCCGTCCGCTGCGCGCACCCTCGCGGCGCGGCGCAACTCGCCCTCGATATGGTCCGACAGTTCCGAAGCCAGGGCGGCGTGGTCGAACAGCACGGACACTTCGAAATTGAGCCGGAAACTGCGGTGATCGAAGTTCGCGCTGCCGACCAGCGCCAGCGAGTCGTCCACCACCAGGGCCTTGGTGTGCAGCATCCGCGGTCCGTACTCGTAGACCTTGACTCCGGCCTCCATCAGCGCGTCGAAGTAGGAGCGCGCCGCCAGGGTGACCAGTAGCGAGTCGCTGCGCTTGGGCAGCAGCAGGCGCACGTCGAGCCCGGCGAGCGCCGCCGAGGTCAGCGCCATCATGGCCGCCTCCCCGGGCACGAAGTAGGGCGTCACCAGCCAGACCCGCTCGCGGGCGGCGTGGATGGCGCTGACATAGATCCGGTGGATCGATTCCCTGGGCGAATCGGGACCCGAGGCCAGCACCTGGGCGGCGATCGGACCGCGCGCGGCCTCCGGCGTCTGCGCGGCGATCTTGCCGAGGCAGCGGTTGTCGGCGCCGGCATAGAGCCAGTCTTCCACGAACACCTTCTGCAGGCGCCGGACCGCTTCCCCCTCGATGCGGACGTGCAGGTCGCGGAAGGCGTCGTCGCGCCGCCGCTCGTCGTGGTCTTCGCTGATGTTGATGCCGCCGGTGTAGGCGACGCGGCCGTCGATCACCACGATCTTGCGGTGGGTGCGCAGGTTGAGCCACGGGCGCTGCCAGAAGCGGCCGAAGCGGGTCGGATGGAACCAGGCCACTTCGCCCCCTGCCGCGGAGAGGGCGTCGAAGAAGTGGCGTGCCCGCGCACCGCCGATGGCGTCGATCAGCAGGCGCACCTTGACCCCGGTGCGGGCGCGTTCCACCAGGGCATCGCGCAATGCGGCGCCGCAGCGGTCGGGATGATAGATGTAGTACTCGAGATGGACGTGCTCGCGAGCGCCGGCGATGTCCTCCAGCAACGCTTCGTAGGTGTTCCCGCCGTCGATCAGCAGGCGTACCGCCGTGGCCGACGCCGGCGCCAGCCCCGAGGCCGCGTGCGCCAGCTTGGCGAGCTCGGCGGCGTCGGCGTGGGCCGAGAATCCGTCCTCGTCCTGCGGCATGCGCGCGCGACTATGGGCGCGGCGCAGGCGCTGGCGGCGGATCCGCTGCGGTCCGAACACGTGGTAGATCAGGAACCCGAGGTAGGGCAGCAGCGCCAGCCCCAGCAGCCAGCTCAGCGTGGCCACGGGCTCGCGCTTCTGCAGCACGATCCAGCCGCCGAGCCAGACCACGTAAAGCAGCCAGACGCCGACCAGCAGGCCGGCGAGCGCGGGCGTGGAAACCAGCGCGTCCCAGCCGCGCTGCAGCAGTTCTGGCATCGGGGGCCTGCGGTCGGATCGGCGCGGAAGCGGTCTCTAGGCTATCGCCGCGATTGCGCCAGCGGAACCGCAGCGGCCGAAGACTGTAAAGCGTAACGCGCGGAGGTGTAACGGTCGCGAGACAGTCCGCCACCCGCCGCAAACCGCGGCGCCGCGCCGCGCCCTCGTCGCCGGCGCCCGCCGGCTGCCAAGCCCAGGTAACGCCCCGGCCCGCAACCGAACCGGGGGCTCGTGCGCAACCCATTGAAATAGCTAGTTTTTCGACGTTGGCACGGGGTCTGCGTTGGTTCCCTCGCCAACTCCGCCAGGGGACCACGATGACCATCGCCCGAACCATCGCGCTGCTGCTGCTCGCCAGCGCCGCCCCCGGGTTGGCGCAGGCCGCCGGCGCGCGCACCGGGGTCGAACCGAAGCATGGCGAGATCGTCCTGCTGCGCGACGTCAACGCGCGCCACGCCTACCGGCCGATGCCGCCGAGCATCGCGACGATCGTCGACCCGACCCCCAACCGCCAGATCGACCGGATGCTCGGCACCGGCGAACTGACCGATGCGGAGTTCGCGGCAATGGACTCCGGCAACAGCATGAACCTGGCCGGACGCCACGGCGTCGGCGCGGTCGAACGCATGACCGGCACCGCGGTCGGGGCGACCCTCGGCCGGGCAACGGCCGACGGCGGCGCGCTGTCCGGCGGCGGAATCAACGGCGCGCTGTCGGCGCCGCTGGGCGCGGTCGGCACCGCCACCCGCGGCGTCGGCGACCAGGTCAACCGCGCGCTGTCGCAGTTCCCGTTCGGACAGTCGCCGGCCGGAAACGGGGGCCCGTGAGCATGCGCGTCCTGCTCGCCGCGGCGGCACTGCTGCTCCCCTGCGCCTGGGCGCAAGCCCAGGAGGCCGACGACTACGCGGCCATGCTCGGCTGGCTGGCCGAGACGCGCATCGAAGAGCGCGCGTTCGCCGGCGCCAGCGGCGCGATCGCCGTCAACATGGCCGCCGGCGATCTCAACCAGCAGGCCAACCTGCGCAGCCTGGCCGTCGGCGACGGCGCGCACGCCAGCGCCTCGGCGCGCCAGCGCAGCCTCGCCGACGTGGCCGACGCTCCGCACGGCGCCGCGGCGGTGATCGGCGGCCGGGCCTTCGCCGGCGCCAGCGGAATGGTTTCCATCAATCAGGCCAGCGGCAGCGGCAACGCGGAACTCAACGCGATCGCCGTGACGCTGGCCCAGCAGGGCATACGCGAAACCAGCGACGAGCAACTGTCGTCGCCGGCGTTCGCGTCAGCGGGGCTGGAACACCGACCCAACCAGGGGGAGGCGGAGACGGTGGACCGCAAGGTCGCCGTGGACGCCTCTGCGCTGCAGGGGTTCGAGGGCGTGTTTCAGCTCAATCAGATCGCGGGGTCGGGCAATGCCGCGGACAATCACTTCGTGATGTCCGTGCAGACCGTTCCGTGAACCGGCACTTCACTCCAGAGAGAAAGCAGAGGACATCATGAAAGCGAATACGAAATGGACGGCGCTCGCGATCGCGCTCGCCACGGCAACGGCCGGTGCGGCACAGGCGCAGGACGTCGAGTACAACGAGACCGTGGTGATCGACCACGACATCACCGTCGACGACACCCGCAACTACACCACCAATACCAATACCACCACCAACACCAGCACCAACACCAACACCCACACCACCACCACCAACCTCGATGCCAATGCGTCGCTCGACCTTGACGTCGACGTGGACCTGGCCTACAGCGACAGCTTCGACCGCCGTACTCGCCAGCGCATCGACCAGAGCCTGACCGAGTCGCACAGCATGACCACCAATCAGGAGTACGAGAACATCGAGCGTACCGAGAACGTCAGCTCAGAGCGCAACGAGCACGGCGTCAACGTGCAGCTCGACAAGGAGCTTTCGCTGAGCTCGGACATCGCCTTCACCGGCGACCCGACCCTCTCCGGCGACATCGAGATCGACTCGGCGGCCATCGCCGTTGTCGACAACCGCCAGTCGATCACCGGGAACCTCGGCCTGAACGACATGCTGACCAACGACGCTTCGATCGGCGACGACGTCGGTTCCGACGCTTCGGGCAACCTGGCGTTCAACGTCGCCGCCGGCGACAACAACGCGCAGGACAATGCCGCCGCGCTGTCTGCCGCCGACGCCAGCTTCGCCTTCGGCCTGGCCGACGCCGAGATCTTCGTCAACCAGTACGGCGCCGGCAACGAGACGATGAACATGGGCGTGACCAACGCCGCGGACGTCGGCGGCAACGCCTTCGCCAACGCCTCGGGCAACATCGGCGTCAACGTCGCCTCGGGCAACAACAACGAGCAGAAGAACGCCATGGCCGCCTCGGTCGCCACGGCCGCCTATGCCCAGTCGAGCGTCAGCTCCAACCAGGTCTCGACCGGCAACGCGGTCAGCAACGCCGGCCGCATCGAGCAGATGACCGACAGCGTCGACGTCACCCTGACCGGCTCGGTGCAGGGCCTGTCGCTCGGCGTCGGTGTCGGCGCCTACGAGGGCACCCAGCAGGGCAACTACGCCGGTCGCGGCAACGCCTACCAGCAGAGCAACTTCTACGCCGACATGTGGGAGGGCCAGGACCATCCTGCCGGCGCCAACATCGGCCACGCCGACTTCGATGGCGCCTCGCAGGGGGCGGTGCTCAATCCCTACCGCGGCTCGGATGACCACGGGCCGATCGGAGGCCTGGCGTTCGACACCGACGAGGCCGGCAGCTACCGCGGCAGCGAGGAAGGCGAGCTGGGCTTCGTCGAGCTGTCCTACAGCGATCTGGTCGCCAGCCTGAGCGGCACGGTCAGCAGCACCCAGTGGATCGTGGTGGACGCGACCAATACCGCCAGCCTGTCCGGCAGCGCCTTCAGCGGCGCCTCGGGCAACATCGGCGTGAACGTCGCCGCGGGCACCGGCAACCTGCAGGCCAACAGCCTGGCCATGGCCGTGGCGCAGCCGTCCACCGGCGGCGGCGGCGGTGGCGGTGGCGGCGAGCAGTAGTCGCCGCAAGAGGTGAACTCCCGGCCCTCCCCTGAGCCGGGATTCTCTGGAAGCCCCGCTCCGCATTCCCCCGCGGAGCGGGGCCTTCCTTCCGAGGGAGATCCACATGCTGCACAAGATCATGGCTGGCGCTTGCCTCTGGCTGGCGGCGGTCGCCGGCGCCAGTGCCGCCGAGGTGCGCTTCTCCGGCGTGCTGCCGAACGGCGCACTGTTCGGCAAGACGGTGGAAAGCATGCGCGAGGCGCGCTTCCGCCACCTGGTAAGACAACACACCGACTACAGCTGCGGCGCCGCCGCGCTTGCGACGATCCTGCGCTACGCCTACAACCTGGACGCCGACGAGGCGACCGTGATCGAAGGGATGATGGGCGTGGCCGATCCGGCGGTGGTGCAGGAGCGCGGGTTCTCGCTGCTCGACATCAAGCGCTACGTCGAATCGCTCGGCATGCGCGGGCGCGGCTACCGCGTCGACGAGGACCGGCTGCGCAGCCTGCGCGTACCCGCGCTGATCCTCATGGACGTGCGCGGCTTCCGCCACTTCGTGGTGCTCAAGCAGATCGAAGGCGACATGGCCGAGGTCGCCGACCCGATCCTCGGCAACCGCAGCGTCCCGATGCCCGAGTTCCTCGACTCGTGGCCGTCCCGGGCCGTGTTCGTCGTTATCGCCAGTGACTTCGACCGGAACACGGTGCTGCTGCAGCCGGTGTCCCGGCCCAGCGCGAAAACGCTGTACGCGCGCCATGGACCGATCACCGATGCCGAACTGCTCGATTTCGGGTTCACGCACGCGGACCTGTTCTGAAGGAAAGAAACGATGGATGCCACCCGAACACTTCGATTGCTGCCGCTCCTGCTCGCCGGGCTGGCGATCGCGCCGGCCTGGGGCCAGGCCCCGTCGCGGGCCGACGCGCCACGGGGGCTGACCGAGATCCCCGATGCCGAGCTGGGCGCCATGCGCGGCCGCTATACCGTCGGCAACGACGCGGTGCTCTGGTTCGGCGTGACGATGATCTCGACCTGGCAGACCCAGTCCGGACAGACGCTGCAGGGACAGCTCAACGTCGGTTTCGACTTCAGCCAGGGCAAGCCCAGCGTCAGCTTCCTGCCCAGCGTCAGCATCACAGCGGCCGACGCGCCGCTGTCGACGCCACAGGGGCAACGGAGCGTCGACACCGCCGGCCTGGACAACGTCTCCGGCCTGGTACAGGGCGTGCAGGTGGCGGGCGACGGCAACGCCGCGCGCAACCTCACCACCCTGACCGTGCGCGACGGCGAGGCGCCGACGGCGGCCGGCCTGGAGGCCGGCAGCGCGCACGCCGGCGCCAGCGCCGCCGGAATGAGCGCCAGCGCCGGTTTCGACGGCAATGCCGCGAACGTGATGCTGCAGGTCGACGGCCACGGCATCGCCCGGCAGTGGATCCGCCCCGGCAGCCTCGGCCAGAGCGTCGCCCTGACCAGCGACGGCCAGGCGGTCAGCAACCAGCTGCACATGGAGCTGGTGCGGCAGTCGCTGCCGGCCAGCGCCGCGCTCGACCAGGGCGTGGCCCAGGCGATCTCGCTCACCCGCGGACTGGGCGGTATCTGAACGCCCATGCCGATGACCGTCCAGGAGTTCCGCTTGAAAAGGACCCCCCTCGCCCGGCCACGGCTGCTGGCCACGGCGCTTTCACTGGTGCTGTGCGGCACCGCCGCCGCGCAGGCGCCGACTGCGCCGAGCCCGGCCGAGTACAAGGAAATGGGCGAGCTGATGCAGGAGCTCGCCGAGCTCAAGGCCAGCTACGCCCAGGAAGTGCGGCGCCTGCGCGAGCTGGACATGCGCATGCAGGCGCTGCAGGCGCGGGTCAGCGGTCGGGTCGCGCCGGAAGGCGTGGCCGCGGACACGGCAGTCGCCGCAGGCACGGCAACGGCCCCCTCCCCCGCGCCGACCCCGGCCCCGCACCAGGCACCCGCGACGCCTGCGCAGCTGGATGCCGCGGCGGCGCCGTCCCCGCCGCCGCAGGAGGGCTATGCCAGCTCCGCCGAAGACGCCCAGCGCGCGCAGGAGGGCTATGCCAGCTCCGCCGAAGACGCCCAGCGCGCGCAGGAGGAGGAGACCCGCAGCGTCGCCGACGTCAAGCAGCAGAACCAGGCGCTGTTCAACCAGCGCCTGATCCTGGAGAACAGCGTCAGCTACAACCGCTACGACCGCAAGCAGCTCACCCTCAACGGATTCCTGGCGCTGGACGCGATCTTCCTGGGCAACATCGCCATCGAGAACGTCGAGTCCGACACCCTGAACTACAACTTCGCCGCGCGCTGGGGCCTGAGCCCGCGCCTGACCCTCAACGTCGACGTGCCCTATATCGCCCGCAAGACGGTCTACCAGAAGGGCGGTGCCGGTGGCGCCGCGGCCGCGATCGCCCAGGAGCAGACCACCGGTGCGGGTCTGGGCGACATCTCGGCCAGCGCGAACTACAAGCTGTTCGGCGAGCGCGGCTTCCTGCCCGAGACCGTGCTCAACTTCGGCGTCACCGCGCCGACCGGTCGCGAGCCCTACGGGATCCCGTGGGAGGTGCTCGAACGCGACGAGGACGACTTCATCCGCTTCGCGGTGCCCGAGGAACAGCCCACCGGCAACGGCGTGTGGCAGGCCACGGTCGGGCTGTCGGCGGTCAAGACCACCGATCCGGCGATCCTGTTCGGCAACATCGGTTACGTACACTCCTTCACTGGGGACTTCGACGATCTCGACAACAACCCGGCCACGACGAATCCTGGCGAAGTGAAACTGGGGCGCGCGTTCTACTTCGGCGCGGGCGTCGCCTTCGCCTTCAACGAGCGCACCAGCCTGAGCATCTCGCTCAGCGACCGACTCAACGCCCGGGCCCGGACCCGCTACGAGAATGCCGACTGGATCAAGGTGATCGCCAGCGACGCCAACGCCGCCACCTTCAACCTCGGCGTCACCCACGCGCTCAACGAGAACACCACCGTGGTCGGGCTGCTCGGCATCGGGCTGACGCCGGACGCCCCGGACTTCAACCTGACCTTCAAGGTGCCGTACATGCTGTGAGGCGGCCGCGCCGCGTCGGCGGCGCGGATCTCAGCGCAGTTCCGACAGCGTCAGGCTGTGCTTGCGGCACAGGCGGTACACGGTGACGCGGGAGACCCGCAGCCGCCGCGCGCTGGCGCTGACGTTGTAGCCGGTCTCGCGCAGGACCGAGAGCACCGCCTCGCGCTCGGCCTGCTCGCGTCTCTGGTCGAGCCCGGGACCACCGGCATGGCCGTCGCCCAGGTGCAGGTCCGCCGGACCGATCAGCGCCTGCTCGGCGATCACCGCGGCGCGCCGCACCCGGTTGAGCAGCTCGCGCACGTTGCCCGGCCAGCGGTGTGCGCGCAGCGCCTGGCGGGCCGCGGCGCTGAAGCCCCGCGCAGTCACCGCGTGCTGTTCGCGGAACTCCTCGAGGAAGCGTCGCGCCAGCAGCTCCACGTCCTCGCCGCGGTCGCGCAGCGGCGGCATCGCCAGGCGCAGCACGTCGAGGCGATAGTAGAGATCCTCGCGGAAGCGGCCCTCAGCCACCGCCTTCTCGAGGTCGACGTGGGTCGCTGCCAGCACCCGCACGTCGATGCGCAGCGAATGGCTGTTGCCGATCCGCTCCAGGGTGCCTTCCTGCAGCACGCGCAGCAGGTTGGTCTGCGCGTCCATCGGCAGATCGCCGATCTCGTCGAGGAACACGGTGCCGTTGTCGGCGGATTCGAACAGGCCGATGCGGCGCGCGCTGGCGCCGGTGAAGGCGCCCCGCTCGTGGCCGAACAGCTCGGCCTGCACCAGGCTCGGGGGCAGCGCGCCGCAGTTGACGGCGACGAAGGGTCCGCGGTGCCGCGACGAGCGCTCGTGCAGCGCGCGCGCCGCCAGCTCCTTGCCGGTGCCGGTCTCGCCAGTGATCAGTACCGGCAGGTCTACGCGCGAATAGCGGTGCACGATGGCGTGCACCTCGAGCATCGGCGGGCTCTGGCCGACCAGACCGGTGGCTTCTACCGGCGCCAGCCCGGTCTGGTCGAAGGCTGCCAGCGCCTGACCCAGCTGGTGGGTGTTGAGCGGCGCTACCAGCCGTTCGCCGCAGGCGCTGAGGATCCGCCGCACCGCGGCGGCTTCGTCGGGGGTGCGCTCGGAGGTGAGTGCCAGCAGCGGCAAGTCGGCGTGATCGTTGACCTGCCGTTCCAGCGCCTCCAGGCCCTCGGCGACGCCGCAACGCAGGTCGACCAGGCCGATCACCTGGTCCTCGCCGCGCATTCCCACGCGTACGTCGCGGGCCGGGTCGGCGATACGCAGGCGCCATCCCGCCGCCGAGAGCAGGTCCTGCTCGCGCCGCGACGGACGCCCGAACCAGATCACGCAATGCGGGTTGAAGTTGGGAACGGCTGCCATCGTTACGGCCCTGAAGTCGGCCGCCCGGGGCGGCACGGGAAGAGCCGCCAGCGTGCGACGGCCCGGAGTATCGGCAGGACGGATGACGTGCGGATGTCCGGCGGACGACCCACGGGACCGGCGGAGGTGACCATCGGCCGGCCGCCGCCGCCCTCAGCGCGGATGGCGCCGGACATCGGCACGGACGCGACGGGTCCGGGTTTGGAGCGCGGCAAACTGCACCGGATCGCTTCCGGCGCGGCCGGGGCGTGCCCGGCGGAGCTTCGGTTCGGCCAGCATCGTGCGTTCCCCTTGCTTCGCCCCCGGGAATGCCGAGGGTGACGACTGGTACCGGACTACAACGCCAGCCTCGTCGCCGGCCGGCCACCTCGCCACTACGCCATTCAGGTTCGGCCGCGCCCGCCGCCGCTCAGCCGCCGGCCGTCGGGGTGCCGGAGGTCAGCAGCCGCGCCCCGCCGTCGGCCAGGAGGTGCTCCAGGCTGCCGTCGATGCCGCCGGTGCGCGCGGCAGCGGCCTCGGTGTCGGCCACCGCACCCGCCCACGCGTTGCGGCCGCGGCGCTTGGCCAGATACATGCACTGGTCGGCGATGGCGACGACCTGTTCCCAGTTCACACGCTCGGGTTGCCCGCCGAAGAACGGATATCCGGCGAACCCCACCGAACAGGTACAGCGGATGCTGCGGCCATCGCCCAGTTCGAAGTCCGTGTCCGCCACCTCGGCGCGGATCCGCTCGGCGAGCAGCGCGCCGTCCCTGGCCGAACCCGAATGCGAGATCAGCAGGAACTCCTCCCCGCCCCACCGGACCGGCGTGTCGGCGCGGCGGGAAATGCGCCGCAGCAGCGCGCCGAACTGCGCCAGGATCGCGTCTCCGGCGTCGTGGCCGAAGCGATCGTTGATGGACTTGAAGTCATCGATGTCGACCATGAAGAACAGCAGCATGGCGGCCCCGCCGGAATCGCGGAACGCACGGTCGACCAGGGCGATGTCGGTCGCGATGTTCTGTACCACGTGGCGCCTGTTCTTCAGACCCGTCAGCGGGTCGGTGACGCTTTGCTCGGCGAGCGCCCGGTTGGCCGATTCCAGGGCGCGGTTGGCGCCCGAGAGCTCTTCGGTGCGCCGCGCCACCAGTGCCTCGAGTTCCTCGTTGCGCCGCAACAAGCCCGAGGCGTGCCAGCGCAGGCCGGCCCAGAGCGCGAGCACGCCCAGCAGCAGCCAGGCGAGATAGGCTTTCCAGGTCATGTACCAGGGCGGGAGGATGCGCAGCTCGAGCACTGCCTCCTGGCTGCGCGCGCCGTACACGTTTCGGGCGCGGACCCGGAAGCGATGGGTGCCCGGGGGGATCTTGGTGTAGTCGCGATAGCCCTCGGCGCGCCACGTCGACCAGGTCGTGTCCACTCCCTCCAGCCACACCTGGTAGCGGTTCCCGTCCAGCATGTCGTAGCTGGGCGCTGCGAACTCGAACCGCAGCGAGCCCTCGCCGGCCTCCAGTTCCAGCTGCGGGAGCGGGCCGGCGCCGCCGTAGAGCACGCGTTCGTCGCGCCCGGTCACCCTGCGCACGAGCGCCCGGAACGGCAGCGGGTCGGCGACGTCCAGGGCGGGATCGTATCTGTGCAGGGCATCCTCTCCGCCGATCCAGACCACGCCGTCGTCGTCGACCTGGAACGCCAGATAGGCGGCTCCGGCGATCGGAAGCAGTCTTGCGCCGTCCCAGCGCAAGCCGTCCTTCCCGGCGGGGACGACGGCGCCGACCTCCCTGGTCCCCAGGGAATCGCTTTCGGAGAAGGCCCAGATGCGGCCGTGGTGGTCCTGATGGAGCGCTCCCAGACGTCGCGGACCGTCGGGGAAAAGGCCCTGCAGACCCTCGACGGGAGCGAAGCGACCCGCGGCTTCGTCGAACTCCAGGATGCCGGCGTCGGTGGCGAAGACCGGACGCCCATCGACCAGGTAGACATCCGTCATTCCTTCGGCCAGGCCGTGCTCCACCGAGAAGCGCTCGAGGACCGCATCCGCGAGCGGAGCCCCCGATGCCGGCCCCTGGAAGGTCGCACGGTAGACGTTCTCGCCGCGCGTCCCCATCCACAGCCGTCCCAGAGCGTCCTCCGCCAGGGTATAGAGCCCTGCGCCGGTCGGCTCGTGGAGCGGCTCCACCACCCACCCGGTCCCGACCCGGCGCATCGCCCGCAGGCCGCCGCTGGAGCCGACGAAGACGCGCGCAGGATCGACCCGCGAGCGCAGCAGCGACATCGAACCGTCGTTGTCGAGGATGCGCCGCAGCCGCCCGTCGCGCAGTTCGAACACGCCGGTGAGACTCACGGCGAGCAGCGCATCGTCGAACCGCAGCAGCGACCAGACCAGCCCCGGGACCTCCGGTTCCCGCACGAAGCGGGCGTTGGACCCGGCGCCCGCCTCGAGGCGGAACAGACCGCGCGTGGTGCCGACGTACAGCGCGCCCTGATGGCGTTCGATCGCCAGGACCGCGCCGATCAGCCCGCTGCGGGCATCGAAACGCGACAGCGGCCGGTTCTGCGAGATCCGCGCCACGCCCTGCCCGGTTCCCAGCCACAGACCCGCCTCGCGGTCCTGGTGCATGGCGAACACGCTGTCGTCGGCCAGGCCGGTGGAACTGTCCAGCCGCAGCTGCTGGGCGCCGCTGTGGTCGAGCAGGGTGAGCCCGCCCTGGAGCGTACCGAACGCGAACCGATCCGCCGCCAGGCGCTCGGCGACGTACAGCAGGTCCCGCGTCATGGCGGCGTCGGCCTGCGTCGGCCAGGGATGGTAGTCCCGGCCGTCGAATCGCAGCCAGCCCTGGGTGCGGGTACCGATCAGGAGTTGCGCCTTCTGCGCGCCCGACGGCGCGTTCCACGGCAGCATCGCGTAGACCCGTTCCTCGGCAAAGCGCTCGCCACCCGGTAGAGGCTGGAAAGCGCCGTCGACGAACTCCACCAGCCCCTCCCCGGCCTTGCGCAGCAGGATCCGGCCGTCGACTTCGAAGGAGAGGTGGAACGGGGTCGCCGACTGCCATGATTCGACGCGCCCCTCGCGCAGGCGAAACAGGATCTGCGGGCTGAAGAAATAAATGTCGTCGCGCACCGGATGGATGCGCCACACATCCGCGAAGCCGCGTTCGTCGACGCCGAGCCCGGGCACGAGCGATTCGTAGCGCATTTCGCCGGCCGCGTCCGGGGCGAGGACCCCGAACTCCCCCTGGGCGCCGACGTAGACCCTGCCGTCCGATCCGACCGCGAGGGAACGGACGATCGTTCGCTTGGGAAGCGCGATTCGGCGCCAGCGGATGCCGTCGAACTCCATGACCCCGTCGTCGCCGTTGCCCACGTAGATCAGGCCGCGCGGATCCTGGGTGATCGCCCAGTTCTGGCCGCCGCCGCCGTAGTCGCTCGGGGCGAAGCTCTGCAGGTACGGAAGTCCGGCCTCCGCGGCGGCGCTGGCCCGCGCCGCGGGAACGGCCGCCAAGGCGAGAAGCGCCGCCGTGGCCACGCTCCGCCAGAGACGCGCCGCCCCCCCGGAAACGGCGCCCGCCGGACGGCGGGGTCCGGGCTGGGGGAAAGCATGGGCATGGGTGGACATGGGTGCCTCACGGGCGCGTGGCCACGGTCGACCGGGCCTGGTGGCGCGTGACCGGTCCGACATCACGTGGCTCGGCCCCTTCATGGTAACGGCCCAGTACCCGCGAAGTAGCGGCCCGGGTCCCGCGAACTTGAGCCGCTTCCGGCTCCGGGCTGTCGGACGCCGGGCCGGTCCCGTCGCGGCCTCTGAGACCGCCGGGCGTATCCTGAGCGGATGCGCGAGGACGAGACACTGCGGCTCCGGGCCCAGGCGCCGACCCGCGGACGGGGCTCGGCCTCCTACGTTCCCGGACGCTACGAGACCCGGGAGGTGTCCGCCGTGGACGACGGCTGGGACACGATCGCCGCGGTGGTCGAGGGCGCGCTGGCCTCCCATCCCGACACCAGGGTCACCGAGGAGCGCGCGCGGACGATCGTCAGCCGCAACGACTCCCCGGACGTCGGTTTCAACCAGTCGGTCAATCCGTACCGCGGCTGCGAGCACGGTTGCGTGTACTGTTTCGCGAGACCTTCGCACGCCTATCTGGACCTTTCGCCGGGGCTCGACTTCGAGACCCGCCTGTACGCCAAGACCAACGCCGCCGAACGCCTGCGCGCCGAGCTGGCCAAACCGGCCTACCGCTGCTCGCCGATCGCCCTGGGCATCAACACCGACGCCTACCAGCCGGTCGAGCGCCGCTACCGGATCACCCGCGAACTGCTGCAGGTGTTCGCGGAATGCAGGCACCCGGTCAGCCTGGTCACCAAGAGCGCGCTGGTGCTGCGCGATCTCGACCTGCTGGCGCCGATGGCGGCGCAGCGCCTGGTCACCGTGCATCTCTCGGTCACCACCCTCGACAACCGGCTCTCGGCGCGGATGGAGCCGCGTGCTGCGGCGCCGCATACCCGGCTCAAGGTCATCCGCCGGCTGAGCGAGGCCGGGGTGCCGGTGGGGGTGCTGGTGGCGCCGGTCGTGCCGGCGATCACCGACAGCGAGCTCGAGGCGATCCTGGCCGCGGCACGGGAGCACGGCGCCGGCGCCGCCGGCTACGTGCTGCTGCGGCTGCCGCACGAGCTCAAGCGGATCTGGCGCGAGTGGCTGGAACTGCACTATCCGGATCGCGCCGCGCACGTGATGAGCCTGGTCCGGCAGATGCGCGGCGGTCGCGACTACGACAGCGGCTTCGGCCGGCGCATGCGCGGCGAGGGGCCGTTCGCGGAGCTGATCGCCGGACGCTTCGCCCGCGCCCACCGCAGGCTCGGCTTCGGCCGGCTGCCGCCGCTGGACGCGGCCGCCTTCGTCGCGCCGCGCCCGCCGTCGCCGCAGGGGCAGCTGTTCTGAGCCTCGGGGTTTAGCCGCGATACACACCATCGCCCCCGCGGTCTCGCTAGACTGCCCGCGTACCGCCCGGACCACGCGATGCCCCCCGATCCAGCCGCCGTACCGCCTCCAGGCGATGCCGACGCCCGGCCGCCCGAGGCCGAGCGCGCGCTGCAGATGCTGCGCCGGCAGCAGGAGATCCTCGCCCACGGCATCTCCCACGACCTGCGCGCGCCGCTGCGCGCCATCGCCGGGTACGCGCAGATCCTCGTCGCCGGCCATGGCGAAGGGCTGGATCCGCGCGGTCGCGACTACCTCGACCGCATCTGCGAGGCGGCCGCGCGCATGGAGGAGCTGATCGAGGGGCTGCTGATGCTGTCGCATGCGGCGCGAGCGCCGCTGCGCGAGAGCGAAGTCGACCTCAGCCTGCTGGCCGAGTGGAGCCTCGCCGAGCTGCAGGATGCCGAACCCGGCCGCGCCGCCGAGATCGGCGTGCAGCCGCAGCTCGCCGCCTGGGGCGACGAACGCCTGCTCAAGCAGCTCTTCGAGCGGCTGCTGCACAACGCCTGGAAGTTCTCGGCCGAGCGCGACCGGGTGCGCATCGAGGTGCGCGGGGAGCGCCGCGGCGGACGCACGGTGATCTCCATCGTCGACCACGGCAGCGGCTTCGACATGCGCTATGCTGACCGCATGTTCGAACCTTTCCAGCGCCTGCACGGACCGGAACAGGGCGGCGGACACGGGCTCGGGCTGGCGGTGGTGCAGTGCATCGCGGAGCGTCACGAGGGCCGGCTGTGGGCGGAGTCGACACCCGGCTCCGGCAGCGTGTTCCACGTCGAGCTTCCGGCGCCGCGGAGTTCTGCATGAAGGAAAAAGAGATCCTCCTGGTCGAGGACAATCCCGACGACGTCGAGCTGACCCGCATCGCCTTCGCCGAGGCCAAGATCGCCAACACCCTGACCGTGGTGCGCGACGGCGCCGAGGCGCTGGATTTCCTGTTCACCCGTGGCGCCTACGCCGACCGCGACCCCGAGGACCTGCCCTCGATCGTCCTGCTCGACCTCAACCTGCCCAAGGTCGACGGCCGCGAGGTGCTGCAGGCGATCCGCGGCGACGTCCGCACCCGCGCGCTGCCGGTGGTGGTGCTGACCACCAGCAACGAGCCGTTCGACGTCGAGGCCAGCTACGCGCTCGGGGTCAACAGCTACATCCGCAAGCCGGTCGACTTCGAGCAGTTCGTCTGGGCGGTCAAGCAGGTCGGGTTGTATTGGCTGGTGCTCAACCAGCCCCGCGAGGGCGGCTGACCCTGCGGACCTGGGGCGCCGCGACCGGCGGTCGCGGGCGCCGGGCGACTCCCGGCCGCGCAGGTCAGCCCCCGCAGCACTTCTTGTATTTGCGCCCGCTGCCGCACGGGCACGGCGCGTTGCGTTCCGGCGTCGCCGCGCGCTGCAGGGGCACGCGCGGGGTGAGCATGGCGATGCGGTGGCAGTGCAGGTCGGAGAGGATTCCCGGCAGCGCCAGCACGATCTCCAGCCGCTCGGCATAGGTCGGCATCTCGAATCCGGGCAGGCCGGCCAGTCCGGCGCGGGTTTCCTCCGGCAGATCCGGGGTGATCACCAACCGGTCGATCAGCGCGAGCGCGTCGACCATCCAGTCCTCCGCACTCAGCCAAGCGTCCCAGCCGGCCTCGCCCAGCTCCACCGCGCGGAAGAACCCCAGCGCCCAGTCGAGCCCGATGTCGAGGCCGTCGTCCCCTTCCCCGAGCGGGCCCTCGGGCAGCCACAGCAGCAGGCCCAGGCGATCGGGCAGCGGCGCGTCGCCATGGCGCGCGCGCTGGCCGGCCAGCGCCTGGTGCGCGGCCAGCAGGTCGTCGATCTCGCGCGCCTGCTCCGGGTCCAGGCCGCCGGGGCGGCGGCCGCCCCACACCGCCGGCTCCCAGCGCTCGACGGGCAGCGGCTCCGGCGCCACCGCCAGCGCCGACAGGAACCCGTCGAGCATCTCCAGCCCCATGCCGCCGAACGGCACCGCATGGCGGTCCAGCAGTTCCGACAGCCGGTCGACGCCGGCGTCGTCCAGCACCGGTCCGTCGCTCATCGCGCGAACATCCGTTCCGCGCGCTGGAACAGGATCCAGCTGGTGGCGATGAACTTGTCGCCACCCTCCGGGCGGTTGCCGCGGTGGGTGTGGGTGAACGCGGTCGGCGCCAGCAGCAGGTCGCCGGTGCGCGGCGCGACCTTGCGCTGCTGGAACAGGAACTCGGTCTCGCCGGCATCGAAGCCGTCGTTGAGGTACACCGTCCACAACAGGTGCCGGTGCAGGGTCTCGCATTCGGGATCGCGCGGGTACAGTTCGCAATGCCAGTACGGATAGCCGCCCTCGCCCGCCCGGTACCACTGCAGGTTGATCGTCCCCGGGCGCAGGCAGGTGCGCGCCAGCTCGCCGAGCCGGCGGTCGTCCATCGCTGCGACGTCGTCGGCCTCGAGCCGGCGAAGCGCCCCGTCGGCGCCGGGCTGCTGCAGCATCAGCGGCGCGATCAGCGCCTGCGGCCAGCGCCGCAGGTAGGCCAGCAGGCCGCCGTAGACCGCCACGTTGAGCGCCTGCTCCACGTCGGCCCAGTCGCGGTTGCCGGCCAGCGACAGGTCGCGGCTGCGCTTGAGTTCCGGGTACACGCCGCCGCCCACCTCGCCGGGCCGCAGCGCGTCGCTGGCGCGCATCCGCGCGACGATCGCCGCGCAAGCGTCGGCGTCGAGCACCCCCGGGGTGACCTGGATGAAGTCGTCGCGGTCGGGAGCGGTGTCGGGCATGCGCGGCGAGCCGTTCGGAGCGGCCATCCTCTCACGCGGGCGTCGGGGCGCGCACGTCCGCGCTCAGATCACCCGCAGGGTGATCGCCTTGAGCACCGCCCGGGTGCGGTCGCGGGTGCCGAGCTTGTCGAGGATCACCGAGACGTAGTTCTTCACCGTGCCCTCGGCCAGGAACAGGCTGCGGGCGATCTCGCGGTTGGAATATCCGCCAGCGAGCAGCCGCAGGATCGACACCTCGCGCTCGCTGAAGGTGTCGACCGGGGCGCTGTCGTCGTGGTAGCGATAGCGCGCGCGGACCGGGTCGGTACTGACCGGCTGCAGCAGGCTCTCGCCGGCGGCCAGCCGCTCGATCGCCTCGCGCAGGTCCTCCGGTGCGGCGTCCTTGAGCAGGAAGCCCTGCGCGCCGGCCTCGCGCGCGCGCAGCAGCAGGTCGGCCTCGTCGAAGGTGGTCAGCAGCAGCACCGGGGTGAGGTCGCCGCGCGCGCGCAGCGCCGTCACCGCGTCCACGCCGTCGGTGCCGGGCATGCGGATGTCGCTGAGGATCACGTCGACCGGGGTTTCCTCGAGCTGGCGCAGCAGGCTCTCGCCGCACTCGGCCTCGAACGCGATCGCCACGCCCTGCTGCTCCAGCAGCGCGCGCAGCCCGGCGCGCACCAGCGCCTGGTCGTCGGCCAGGGCGATGCGCAGCCCGCTCATGCCGGCAGGCTCGCGTCGATGCGCAGCGCGCCGTGCGCGCCGGCCGCGAATGCCAGCGACCCGCCCAGCGCCGCCACGCGCTCGCGCATGCCCGCCAGGCCGTTGCCCTCGCGCAGCGGCCCGCGCAGGCGCCCGTCGTCCTCCACCTGCAGCTGCAGCGCGCCCTCGCGCATCGACAGGCGCACGCACACCGTGTCGGCATCGGCGTGCCGCGCGCTGTTGGTCAGCGCCTCCTGCACCACCCGCAGGACGGTCTCGGCCAGCGCCGGGTCGCCGATGTGCACGTCGCCGTCGATCTCCAGCTTCAGGGTCGGGCGCGGCAGCGGCGCGGCCAGCGCATGCAGCGCGGTGGCCAGGTCCAGGCCGCGCGAGTCGCGCAGCGACTGCACCACGCCGCGGATGTCGCCGAGCAGCTCCTGCGACATGCGCTGGGCGATGCGCAGCTCCTCGCGCCCGGCCAGCTGCGGGTCGTTGGCCAGGGCGCGCAGATTGAGGGTCATCGCGGTGAGCTTGTGGCCGGCCACGTCGTGCAACTCGCGCGCCACCCGCACCCGTTCGCCGTCGCGGGCGCTGTTGGCCAGCAGTGCCCGGGTCGCCAGCAGGTCGCCATTGACCCGCGACAGCGACTCCAGTGCCTGGTCGGAGCGGCGCATGTAGTAGGCGGTCATCGCCGCGAAGGTCTCGAAGCCGCTGTAGATCATCACCACCAGCCAGGCGGCCGGATGGCCGCCGTGCTCGAGCAGTGCGAACATCGCCAGGTTCAGCAGCACCGCCATGACCGCGGTCGCGCGCGCCGGATACTCCATCGCCAGCTGCGCCACCAGGATCACCAGCAGCACCGGGGCGGTGCCGCCGTGCGGCGCCAGCCAGATCACCGCCAGCGCGGCCAGCGCCTGCAGCGCGTGCAGCGCCAGGCGCCAGCGCCGCCGCCGCACGTAGTCCGCGCCGAGCATCGCCGCCAGGAACAGGCCCAGCAGCGTCCACACCAGCGGCCGGCTCAGCTCGGCGGACTCGGTGCGCAGCGCCAGCCCCACCGCCAGCCAGGTCACGACCGCGGCCAGGTTCAGCGGATGCAGCAGCGTGCGCAGTGCGGCGGGCATGGCGACATGCTGCGACCTGAGTCGCGGCGGGGCAACGCCCCGCACGCAGAAAGTGACTTCCGGCAGGCCGCGCCCTGCTGACACCACGCTGTCAGCAGCCCTCGCGCACGCTGCCGTTCCGGCCCCGGTCGGCCGCCTTCCGCCACCGGCAGCGCGGACCGTTCCGCGTTCCCCACGTCGTGCCGCGCCCGCGGCGCCGGGGCCACCCTTCATCCAGGAGACATCGCACCATGCACGCCAGCCCCGATCAGGACGACGGACGCCACGATTTCGACTTCAGCCATGGCCGTTGGCGGGTGCGCAACGAGCGCCTCGGCGCGCGCCTGTGCGGTTGCCGGGACTGGGACCGCTTCGACGCCGAAGTCAGCTGCCGCCCGGTGCTGGGCGGCCTCGGCAATACCGACGAGTTCTGCAGCGACTGGCAGGGCGGTCTGCTGGGCATGACCCTGCGCCTGTTCAATCCCCAGGCCCGGCAATGGAGCATCTACTGGGCCAGCAACCGTGCCGGAGAGCTGGAGGCGCCGGTGACCGGCGGCTTCGTCGACGGCGTGGGCACCTTCCACGGCCTGGACCGGCACCAGGGCCGGATGGTGCTGGCGCGTTTCATCTGGAGCGACATCGCCGCCGACGGCGCGCACTGGCAGCAGGCGCTGTCCGCCGACGGCGGGGCCAGCTGGGAAACCAACTGGCACATGTACTTCACCCGGATGCCGGCATGAGCGGCAGCCTGCCGGCGGTGGTCGAGTTGCGCCGCTATACCCTGCACCCGGGACGGCGCGAGACGCTGATCGACTTGTTCGAGGCCCGGCTCGCCGCGCCGCAGGAGGCGTGCGGCATGCGTTTGCTGGGGCGATTCTCCGACCTCGACGTGCCGGAGCGTTTCGTCTGGCTTCGCGGCTTCCCGGACATGGAGGCCCGGGGCCGGGCGCTGCAGGCGTTCTACGGCGGTCCGGTCTGGCGCCGCCATCGCGATGCCGCCAACGCCACCATGGTCGATTCCGACGACGTGCTGCTGCTGCGGCCGGTGCTCGAACCGGATGCTCCCGCCGCCGCTCCCGCGATGGGCGGCCCGGGTGCCGGCGTGATCGGAGCGATCTGCCATTTCGACGCGCCGATCGATCCGGCGCTGCCGGAACGGTTCCGCCATCAGGTATGGCCGCGCTGGCAGGCGAAGGGCGCGGCCCTGCTCGGCGCGTTCGCCAGCGAGCATGCGCGCAACAGCTTCCCGGCGCTGCCGGTACGCGAGGGCGAGCACGTATTCGCCTGGTTCGCGCGGGTGCCGGCGTGGCCGGACGACACGGCCGAGGTGTGGCATGCGGAGGCGGACGGCATCGCGCCGCGGGCCTGCGAAACGATGCGCCTGCGCCCGACCGCGGCCTCGCCCTGGTGAGCGGCGCGGCTGCCGGCCCACGCTGGCCCGCGGCGCGGCCGCGGGCGATGATGCGCCCATGCGTCGCGCCGACCGGCTGTTTCTCGTCATCCATGCCCTGCGCGGCCGCCGCTCGGCGCTGCCGGCGCGCGCGCTGGCCGAGACCCTGGGCGTGTCGGTGCGCACCGTGTACCGCGACGTCGCCGACCTGCAGCTGTCGGGCGTGCCGATCGAGGGCGAGGCCGGGGTGGGCTACGTACTGCGCAAGGGCGCGGACGTCCCGCCGCTGATGTTCGACGGCGACGAGCTCGAAGCGCTGGTGGCCGGCACCCGCTTCGTGCGCGCTTTCGGCGGCAGCAGGCTGGCCGCGGGCGCGCGTTCGGCGCTGCTCAAGATCGAGGCGGTGCTGCCGCCGCCGCTGCAGGCGCGCGCGCAACGGACCCGCATCTACGCGCCTGCCCGTGGCGATCGCATCGAGGCCAGCGGCATCATCGACCGCCTGCACGCCGCGATCGAGGCGCGTCGGGTGCTGGCGTTCGACTACCGCGACGAGGCCGGCCAACCCAGCCGTCGCGAGGTCGAGCCGCTGTGCCTGGCATTCTGGGGCGGCGCATGGACGCTCGGCGCCTGGTGCCGGCTGCGCGCCGATTTTCGCAACTTCCGCCCCGACCGGATGCGGGCGGTGGCGGAGACCGGCGAGCGATTCGAGGAGCACCCCGCACGCGACCTGCAGGCCTACCTGCGCGCAGTGGGCAGCGACGGCTGGATCTGAGCGCCCGGCGGTCGCCCGCCTCAACGGCTCCCCGCAGGAGCGGGCCATGCACGCGAAGACCGACACCGCCGGAAACGATCGGGATCGCCGCCTTCCTCGCCGGAGCCATTCGCGCTGTCGCGGCAGCGGGCCGCCGCTCCGACGGGCCGGCCCCGCCGCGCGCCGGGCGTCACTAGCGTGTCCAGTCCCACTGCGCGCCGAGCAGCCAGCCGCGTCCGCCGCCGGGCTCGTAGAAGCGGCCGTTGCCCTCGTTGACGATCACCGAACCCGCGTGGGCACGGTCGAGCAGGTTGTCGATGCGCGCGAACATGCGCAGCTCGCCGTGGCGGCCGCGCCAGCGTCGCGCGGCTTCCAGGTGCAGCAGGCCGTAGCCGGCGGCCGATTCGGTGCCGAGGTCGTTCACCATCACCTCGCCGGTCGCCTCGCCCTCGAATGCGGCGCTCCACGCCGCGCCCCGCCACTGCAGCCGTGCGAACAATTGCTGCTCCGGCACCCCGGGGATGCGCGCGCCGGCGCCGACCTCGGTGTCGGGCACGGTGCAGCCCGCGCCCTGGCAGATCAGGTAGGGCTCGCGGAACGTGGCGTCCAGCCGGGTATAGGCCAGGCGCAGATCCCAGGCCGCGCCGAGCGGTGCGGCCCAGGCGGCCTCGAAGCCCTGGCGCCGCGCGCTGCCGACGTTGCGGAAGCTGCTGCGGCCGCCGACGTTGCGCGCCACCGCCAGCTCGTCGTCGGTCTCGGCGCGGAACAGCGCCGCCTCCAGCGTCGCCCCGCCCCGGCCGCGCCATTTCGCCCCCAGCTCCAGGTTGTCGCTCACCGCCGGCCGCAGCCCGAACGCGAGGCCGGCGCCGCCGTCGGCGCGGTAGGACATCTCGTTGAAGGTCGGCGTTTCGAAGCCGCGCCCCGCCGACAGGTACAGGCGCAGATCCTCGCGCGGCGCAAAGGTCAGTCCCGCGACCGGCGCGGTGTGCGAGAAACGCACCCGGCCGCTGTCGTCGGGATTGGCGTCGGTGACGTAGCGGTCTCGGGACTCGAATCTCACCTCGCTGCGGCGCACGCCCGCGAGCAGCGACCAGCGCTCTGCGAAGCGCCACCACGCCTGCGCGTAGAGGTCGGCGTTGTCGACGCTGTTGCGCTCGTCGCGGCGCAGCGCGCCGCGCACGCCGAGGGCCTCGCCGACGAAGTTCTCGAAGCCGCGGCGGTGCTGGCGCTGCTGGTCGAGGTTCCCGCCGACGGTGATCTCCAGCGGTCTTGCGGCGCCCCGCTGCCAGGACCAGCGCGCGTCCAGTCCGTCGTAGCGGTTGTCCAGGTCGATCACGCCGCCGGCGCTGAGCGGATTGGCCTGCGCCACGGCCGGGATCGGCAGCACCTGCATCACCTCGCGGCGGCCACCGTAGGCCATCAGCCGCAGCGTGTGCGCCTCGCCGAGTCCGTGCTCGTAGGTGGCGCCGGCCTGGTCCTGGCGCACCGTCTTGCGGGTGTCGAACAGGTGCGCGTTGGCCACGGCCTGGCGCGGGTCGTCGCGCATCTGCTGTGCGGTCAGGCCGAGCGGATCGCGCGCCTCGGGCACGTCGACCCGGTTGACCACCAGCTGCAGGCGCCGGTGCGGGCCGAGGTCGACGCCGAGCCTGAGATTGGCGGTGTCGCGGCGCGCGGCGCTGTGGTCCCGCCAGCCGCCGGTGTCGTAGCGCGACAGCGCCAGGTTGTAGTCGACCCGCGCCCCGGCGCCGAGCAGCTGCGCGGCCGCGGACCAGGTGTCGTCGCTGCCGGCGGCGGCGCGCGCGCGCCAGGGATCGCCGGGCGCGCCCTCGGCGCTCCAGATCTGCACCACGCCGCCGGAGGAATTGCCGTGCAGCGCCGAGAACGGCCCGCGGATCACCTCGATGCGGTCGCCGCCGGCGAGGCTGAAGTGCGACAGCTGGCCCTGCCCGTCCGGCATCGAGGCGGGGATGCCGTCGGCATACAGCCGTAGCCCGCGCACCCCGAAGGTCGAGCGCGCGCCGAAGCCTCGGATCGAGAGCTGGGTGTCCTGGGCCAGGTTCCGGCGGTCGCGCGCCAGCAGCCCGGGCACGCCGCGCAGCACCTCGGAGACGTCGCCGCCGGCGCCGTTGTTTTCGCCGCCCAGCGGGATGGTGGCGGTCGATGCGGGCGTCTCGAACGCCGGCACGCCGCGCAGGCGCGTGGCCTCCACCACCACCGGTTGCAGGGTGGGCGCCTCCACGGCGGGCGCCTGGCGATCGACGGGATCCAGGACGGCGGCGCCGACGGGCGACAGCGCGCAGGCCAGGCACAGGCTCAACATCGATCGGTTACCGGACAGGGCGCCACAGTGTGCACACCGTGGCGTTGCCGTTCCACCACGGGCGCAACCCTCGGCGACCGGCCAAACCCGGCCGGAATCTCCCGCGGCCTTCGCGGCCATGGATCGCTCCTACGGAGCAGGCCCGAGGTGCTCGGTGCAGGAGCGTGCCATGCGTGCGAACGCCGGCGCCGGCGGGTCACACATCCGCGTCGGTCGGCCACCCCTCCCCGCTGCCGCGCTGATAGACCTTGTCGACGTCGAGCACCTTGCCCGCCGGCAGCGATTCCTGCTCGGCCAGGCGCGCATAGATCGGGCTGAAGTCGGGCTCGGTGGCGCGCATCAGCTGCTCGAAGCCGTCGATCACGAAATAGGTCTTCTGGTAGCTGTCGATGCGGTAGCGGGTGCGCATGATCCGCTCGAGGTCGAAGCCGATGCGGTTCGGGGCCGCCGACTCGAGTGCGTAGATCGACTCGCCCTTGGAGGAGACGATGCCGGCGCCGAAGATGCGCAGCCCGTCGGCCTGCCGGATCAGTCCGAACTCCACCGTGTACCAGTACAGCCGGGTCAGGTTCTGCAGCGCGTCGGCGCCGATGCCGTGCGCCTTCACCCCGCCCTTGCCGTAGGCCTGCATGTAGTCGGCGAACATCGGGTTCATCAACAGCGGCACGTGGCCGAACAGGTCGTGGAACAGGTCCGGCTCCTCGATGTAGTCGATCTGGTCGGGCCGGCGGATCCACCAGGTCACCGGGAAGCGGCGATTGGCCAGGTGGTCGAAGAAGTCCAGCTCCGGCAGCAGCCCCTCCACACCCATCAGGGTCCAGCCTGTGGTCGCCGTCAGTACCTGGTTGAGCTCGGAGAATTTCGGGATGCGGTCGGGCGTCATGCCCATCGCGTCCTGCGCGGCGAGGAACTCGTCGCAGGCGCGGCCGGGCAGGATCTCGCGCTGGCGCGCATACAACTGCGACCAGGTGTCGTGGTCGGCGGCGCTGTAGTCGTCCCAGGGCTGCTCGACGATCCCCGTGGCGTACACCGGCACCTTGCCCTTGTCGGTCTGCAGGTTCTCCACGCGGCGCGGCTGGCTGTTCATGGCGGTCTCCACGGTCGCTTTCGACCCTCGACTGTAGCGCCGACGCCGCGCAACAGGGTTGTGTTGTTGCGCACCGACCGGCTGATGGAGCAATATTCTTGCGAAGATCAGCCAAGGAGCCGCAGAATCATGCAAGCCGCGCCCCTCGACCGCACCGACCTGCATCTGCTGGCCGAACTGCAGCGCGGCGACCGCCTCACCAACGCCGAGCTGGCCGAACGGGTCCACCTCTCGCCCTCGGCCTGCCTGCGCCGGGTGCAGCGGCTGGAGCGCAGCGGGGTGATCGCCGGCTACCGCCCCCAGGTCGACCCCGAACGGGTGGGCCTCGGCCTGCAGGCCTTCGTGCGGGTACAGCTGGAGAAGCACGACGCCGACCACGTCGAGCGCTTCACCACCGCGGTGCACAGCTGGGACGAGGTGGTCGCCTGCCATGCCCTGACCGGCGACATGGATTACCTGCTGCACGTGATGGTGCAGGACCTCGAGCACTTCTCCCGCTTCCTGCTCGACCGGCTGCTCAACGCCAGCGGCGTGGCCGACGTCAATTCCAGCTTCGTCCTGCGCACGGTCAAGGCCTACGCGGGGGTGCCGCTGCCGTAGCCGCGAGGAGCGGCAGCTGCGGTTGCGGATTGCGTGGCCGCGAGTGTCGCCGTTTGCGCCACCGTTGGTTCGATGCGACGATTTTCCATCGGCGCCCGCCCGACGCTGATGGCTGGGCGATGCGCTGGTCGGGTCCAGGCCCAAGGCTGAGCAACCGAGCGAACATGGACGGGGATTGCGTCTTCTGCAGGATCGTCGACCGCAGCGAGCCCGCCAGCATGGTTTGCGAGGACGAGCTCGCGTTGGCCTTCGTGGACCTGCGCCAGTTCAACCCGGGGCACACCCTGGTGATTCCGAAGCGGCACGTGCCGGACGTCCGCGGGCTCGATTTCGCGACCGGTGCGGCCCTCATGGCGATGGTCGCGCGGGTCACCGCCGCAGTCGCCGCCGCGTTTCCCAACCAGGGCCTGAGCCTGTGGAGTTCGATCGGCGAGGCCGCGTTCCAGGAAGTGCCGCACCTGCACATCCACGTGCATCCGCGAACGCTGGACGACGGCGTCCTGCGGGTCTATCCGCAGGCGCCGCCCACGCCCGGAAGGGACGTGCTGGAGCGCTACGCCGAAGCGATCCGGGCGCGGCTTGCCGAGCGGGCGCCGCCGAACCAATAATCGTCCGGCGCGGGTACCGGGAACGACGGTGCCGCGCGCCCGACCGCAACCGGAGACCTCCCATGTCGCCGAAGCAACTGGTCCAGGAGTGGGTGGCGCGCTTCAACCGCGCCGACGTCGACGGCCTGGCCGCGCTGTACGCGGTGGACGCCGTCAACCACCAGGTGGTGATGGAGCCGCTGCACGGGCGCGAGGCGATCCGGGCGATGTTCGCGGCCGAGTTCGGCCGCGCCCGGATGACCTGCATCGTCGAGCACATCTTCGAGGACGGCGACTGGGCGATCCTGGAATGGCGCGACCCGACCGGACTGCGCGGTTGCGGGTTGTTTCGCGTGGCGGGCGGCGAGATCGCGTTCCAGCGCGGCTACTTCGACCAGCTCGCGTTCTTCCGGCTGCAGGGCCTGCCGGTGCCGGAACGGTACCTGGAATGAACCCGTCGCTGTTCGAGTTCGGCCGCCGGGTGCTGCGCGAGCAGCCGTTCAGCGTGCTGCTCGGCACCACCCTGGAGGTGTTCGAGCCGGGCAGGGCGGTGCTCGCCCTGCGCGTTCGCGACGAGTTGAAGCAGCAGCACGGATTCGTCCACGGCGGCGTGGTCGGCTATCTGGCGGACAACGCGTTGACCTATGCCGGGGGCTCGGTGCTCGGCGATTCGGTCACCTCCGAGTACAAGATCAACTACCTGCGCCCGGCGCTCGGCGAGCGCCTTCTCGCCCGCGCCGAGGTGCTGTCCTCCGGCAAGCGCCAGGCGGTGTGCCGCTGCGAGGTCTTCGCCGCCATCGACGGCGAGGAACGGCTGGTGGCGGTGGCGCAGGGCACGATCATCAAGGCGGAGCCGAAGGGATGAGCCAGGCGCCGGAGTCTTCGGGCCCGTCGGCCGCGACGCCGCGCGCAACGTCGCCGGCCGCCGCGATCGGCATCGTCGGCCGTTCCAGTTCGCACTTCACCC
This sequence comes from Luteimonas salinisoli, assembly GCF_013425525.1. Taxonomy (GTDB): domain Bacteria; phylum Pseudomonadota; class Gammaproteobacteria; order Xanthomonadales; family Xanthomonadaceae; genus Luteimonas; species Luteimonas salinisoli. Next base: position 96,420 of record NZ_JACCKA010000009.1, read on the forward strand.
GGGTGACGCGCATCTTCGCCGCCGAACTGCGCGTCGACTACGACTTCGAGGTGGTCCCGGACCTGATGGCCACCGACGCCGCGGCCTTCGGCGGCAACCCGGCCCTGCGCCTGCCGGTGCTGCGCACCCCGGACGGCCCCTGGTTCGGGGCGATCAGCATCTGCCGCGAGCTTTGGCGGCGGTCCGCGCAGCGCCCGGCCGTGGCGTGGCCCGAGGATCTCGACCGGCCGTTCGCGGCCAACGCCCAGGAGCTGGTGCTGCAGGCGATGTCGACCGAGGTGGCGCTGATCATGGGCGCGGCGACCGGCGCGGGCGCCGGCCAGCGGCAGGCCAAGCTGCGCGCCAGCCTGCTGGGCAGCCTGGCCTGGCTCGAGGAGCACGCGACGCGGGCGCTCGCGATGCAGCCTCCGCGCCGCGCGTTCGGCACGCTCGAGGTCACGCTGTACTGCCTGCTCGATCATCTCGAGTTTCGCGAGGTGCTGCCGCTGGCGCCGTATCCGCGCCTGCGCGGGCTGCGCGACGGCTTCGGTGCGCGACCGTCGGCCGTGGCGACCGGATACCGCTTCGACCGCTGAGTCGACGGAGCAGGCGCCGTAGCGGCCGCGGCCCGCGTTCCTGCGCTCAACCGCCGCCGTGGCATCACCGCCCACTCACGATCCGCGCCGAATACTGCCGCCCACGACGGCCGCGGCGCCGCCCCGCGGCCCGCGCACGTCTCCGGACCACGCAGGAGCGGACGATGACCACGGGCAATGCGCGCACACTTCCGGTCTGGGATCGGCTCCCCGGCTTCGAGCACCGGCTTTCCGGCGACATGCCCGCCGGCGAGGCGCCCGACGTCCTGGTGATCGGCGCCGGTATCGCCGGGATGACCACGGCGCTGCGGCTCGCGCAGGAAGGTCGCGAGGTGGTGGTGATCGACCGCGAGGGGCCGGGCGCCGGCGAAACGCTGCGCACCACCGCCCACCTGGCTTCGGCGCTGGACGACCGCTTCTATCACCTGGCGCGCTGGCACGGCGCCGACGGCGCGCGCCAGGCCGCGGCCAGCCATGCCGCGGCGATCGACTGGATCGAGCGCTTCGCCGCCGGCAGCGGCGGCTGTGGGTTCCGGCGAGTGCCCGGATACCTGTTTCCGCACGACGGCGACGAGCGCCGCATCCGCCGCGAACTCGACGCCGCGCGCGACGCGGGGCTGGAGGTCGAGTTCCTCGACGACGGCGTCCCGGGCGTGCCGGCGATGCGCCCGGCGCTGCGTTTCGCCGCACAGGCGCGCATCGACATCGACGCGTACCTGCGCGCGCTGGTCGCCGCGGCCCAGGACGCCGGCGTCCGTTGCTTCCGCGCCGAGGCGCTGAAGGTGGAAGGCGGCGAGCGCCCGGTGGCGCATCTGGCCGACGGCGTGGCCCTGCACGCCGCCGCCATCGTGATCGCCAGCAACGTCCCGTTCCACGAGGCCGTCGCGATCCATACCAAGCAGGCCGCCTATCGCAGCTACGTGGTCGCGGCCGGGCTACCGGCCGGCGCGGCGCCGGATGCGTTGCTCTGGGACGACGGCGATCCCTACCACTACGTGCGCCTGGTGGAGGCGCGCGACGGCGGCGACGCGCTGCTGCTGGTCGGCGGCGCCGACCACAAGACCGGGCAGGACGAGGACCCGACCGCGTACGTGCGCCTGCAGGAATGGACGCGACGGATGTTCCCGGCGGTCACCGGCTTCAGTCACGGCTGGTCCGGGCAGATCATCGAACCGAACGACGGCCTGGCCTTCATCGGCCGCGACCCGGGCGGCGAGGCCAACGTCTACATCGCCACCGGCGATTCCGGTAACGGCATCACCCATGGCACCCTGGCCGGGCTGCTGCTGACCGACCTCATCGTCGGCCGCGACAACCCGTGGGCGCAGCTGTACGACCCGAAACGCAAGATGTTCCGCGGCGCCGGCGAATGGCTGCGCGAGAACGCCAACGTCGCCGCGCAGTATGCCGACTGGGTGGGCGCCGGCGACATCCACGCGCTCGACGAACTGGGCCTGGGCGAGGGCGCGGTGATCCGCCACGGCATGCACCGGGTGGCGGTGTACCGCGATGGCGACGGCAGGCTGTGCAGCCACAGCGCGCGCTGCACCCACCTGGGTTGTGCGGTGCGCTGGAGCGCGGCGGAGAAATCCTGGAACTGCCCGTGCCACGGTTCGCGGTTCGATGGACAGACCGGCGCGGTGCTCAACGGACCTGCCAGCCGTCCGCTGGAGCCGTTCGACCCGGCGCGCCTGGACCCGGACCGGCAGTGACCCCGGCGCTGGTGTGGCTGGCCTGGGCCGGGTACCTGGCGTGGCTGCTTGCAGGCACCGCGGACTTCCTCTGCCATCGCGCCACCGACCTGCCGCACACCTCCGGCCTCGGCGAGTCGGCGATGCATCTGGTGCAACTCGGCCTGATCGGCACCGGGGTGTTCGCACTGTTGCTGCTCGAGATTGGCTGGGCCGTGTGGGCATTGCTGGCGCTGCTGGTGCTGGCGCATGCCGTGGTCGGCTACATCGACACCCGGCGCGCGTACGGGTGCCGCGAGATCCGGCCGTTCGAGCAGCACGTGCACAGCGTGCTCGACATGGGGCCGTGGATCGCGCTTGGGCTGGTGATCGCCGCCAGCTGGTCCTCGGCGGCCGAGCCGGGCTGGGCCCTGCGGCTGCGCCAGCCGCCGCTCAGCGCGGCGGTGTGGGCGCTGGCGCTGGCACCGGCGGCGCTGTTGTGCGGGGTGCCGGCGCTGCTGGAACTGCGTGCCGCACTCGCCGCCCGGCGCGGCGCGCCAGTCTGAGCAGGCCCTGCCGGAATGCACGGTTGCCAAGGCACAATCCGATGGCGAAGGCACCGTAGGTGGCGGCCATCCCGGCGGCGCTCAGGTGGCGCTCGAATCCCGGGGTCAGCCGTCGCGGCACCACGTGGTAGTCCACCACGTAGGCCAGCGCGGCGGTGGCGGCGGCTCCGGCCGCAATCCGCGCCGCGTTGCCGCGGCGGTCGGCCGTCGCCTCGAAGCCGCAGGCCCAGAACACCGAACTGGCGTGATGGATCGCGTACCCTGCCGCGGTGTGGCGCAGGCTGGGGGCATCGCGATAGCGTGCCGGCTCGCCCCAGATCCAGTGGCTGGTGGCGTTGCTGCCGCGCGCGGGCGAGCCGCCATCGCGGCTGCACAGCCAGGACACGGTAAGCGTGGACAGGATGCTCGCCACCGACCCCGAGACCATCGCGCGCGCCGGCAACCCCGAAGCGCTCAGCCAGGAGTGGCGATGCGCATCCTGGTGACCGGCGCCACCGGCCTGATCGGTGCCGAACTGGTCGGGCGCTTGCTGCTGGCGGGCCATGCGGTGATCCCCGGCGCGAGAAACCTGGAAGCGGTACGCCGGCGCTGGCCGGCGCTGGACCCACTGGAAATCGACTACGCCGCGCCGGACCCCGACACCTGGACCCGCGCGCTGCGGGGCGTCGATGCGGTGGTCAACGCGGTCGGCATCTTCCGGGAGCAGCATAGCCAGCACTTCGACGCGCTCCATGTGAAGGGACCGGCGGCGCTGTTCGCGGCCGCAGCGGCCGCAGGGGTCGGGCGCATCGTGCAGATCTCGGCGCTCGGCGCCGACCCGTCGGCTGCCACCGGGTACCTGGCGTCGAAGGGCCACGCCGATGCCGCCCTGGCGGCGGTGCCGGTCGAGGCGGTGGTGGTGCGCCCCTCGCTGGTGTTCGCGCCTGCCGGCGCCAGCACCCGCTGGTTCGCACGCCTGGCGGCGCTGCCCCTCACCCCGCTGCCTGGCGGCGGGCGGCAGCCCATCCAGCCGCTGCACCTGGACGATCTGGCCGCGCTGGTACTGCGTGTGCTGGAGATGCCCTCGCCGCCGCCAGTGGTCGACGCGGTCGGCCCGCAGGCGCTGACCCTGCGCGACTATCTGCTGGAGTTCAAGCGCGGTCTGGGCCTCCCGCGCGGCTTCCTGCCGGTGCCCGTGATGCTCGCGCGCGTCGCGGCGGGTGTGGCGGTGCGCCTGCCGGGCAGCCTGGTGACCCCGGATTCGCTGCGGATGCTGGAGGCCGGCAGCGTGGCCGACGCGGCGCCGGTCACGCGGCTGCTGGGCCGGCCGCCCAGGCCGGCACCACGGTTTTTCGACCCGGCCGCGCAGCTGCGGCTGGGCGCCGGCGCAAGGCTGCAGTGGCTGGTGCCGCTGCTGCGCTACGCGATGGCGGCGATGTGGATCGCTACCGCGCTGGTGTCCGCGTTCGTCTTTCCCGTCGCCGAGAGCCTGGCGCTGCTGGCGCGGACCGGCCTGACCGGTAGCGCGGCGCAGCTGGCGCTCTACGGCGCGGCCGCACTCGACCTGCTGCTGGGGATCGCCCTGCTGGTCCCGCGCTGGCGGACCTGGGCCTACCGCGCGCAGATCGCGCTGGTCGCCGGGTACACCCTGATCATCAGCGTGTTCCTGCCCGAGTATTGGGCGCACCCGTACGGGCCGGTGCTGAAGAATCTGCCGCTGCTGGCGGCGCTGGTCGCGCTGCACGAACTGGATCGCCCGCGATGGACTACCTGATCGTCAAGTACCTGCACGTGCTGTCGTCGACGTTCCTGTTCGGCACCGGCGTCGGCACCGCGTTCTATCTGCTCTTCATCAGCCGCACGCGCGACGCCCGCGTGGTGGCGGTGGTGGCGCGCTGGGTGGTGATCGCCGACTGGCTGTTCACCGCCACCACCATCGTGTTCCAGCCCCTGAGCGGGCTGTACCTGGCCCGGCGCATGGGGATGCCGCTGACCACGCCCTGGCTGTACTGGTCGATCGTGCTGTTCCTGATCGCCGCGCTGTGCTGGCTGCCGGTGGTGTGGCTGCAGATGCGGCTGCGCGACATCGCCGTCGAGGCGGCCGCACGCGGGACGCCGCTGCCGCGCCGCTACGACGCCACGCTCGGCTGCTGGGCGGCGCTCGGGGTGCCGGCGCTGTTCTCCTTCCTGATCGTGTTCTGGCTGATGGTGGCCAAGCCGTCGCTCGCGTTCCTGCACGGTTGAGCGTCGGCACCGCCGCCGATTTCCCGGCCCGGCCCGGCCGAGCCGCTGGCGTCCGTTGCTGGCCGGCGGCATGATCGACGCATGGAGGTGCGGCGATGAGGACGCTTCTGGGCCTGGCCGGGCTGGCCGGGCTGCTGCTGTTCGCGGCGGCGTTCGCCGCCACGTTCGCGGCGCCGATCCACTACGAACGCGCCGCCCGGGCCTTTGTCCAGCAGCAGGTGGAGGCGCGGGTGCGCGAGCGGCTCGGCGAGCGGGTCGAAGCGCTGCGCCAGCCGGGGGTGGCGCAGGTCGCGGCGGCGCTGTCGACGCGCTACCGCGCCGAGAGCGATGCGCTGCAGCGGCGGCTCGAAGCCGGCCTGCCAGAGCGCGTGGCGGCGGTCGTCGGCGCCATGCTCGATGCCGACTGCGCCTGCCGCCAGCGCCTGGCGGACGGGATTCGCGAGGGCACCCGCCACCGCATCGCCCGGCTGGCCGGTGCGCAACCGCAGCTGACCGCGTTGATCCAGGACCGCTACGTGGCGGTGGTCGAGGCGCTGCTGCGCGATCTGCGGATCTTCACCGCCAGCAACGCGCTGGCGTTCGCGCTGCTGCTGGCGACCGTGCTGCTGCGCCCCGCGGCCACCGCACAACTGCTGCTGCCCCTCGGGCTGCTGCTGGTGGCCACGCTCGTGGGCAGCTGGTTCTATCTGTTTCGCCAGGACTGGTTCTTCACCATCGTCCACAACGACTACGTCGGCTTCGGGTACAGCATCTACCTGTTCGTGGTGGCGCTGCTGCTGGGCGACGTGGCTTTCAACCGGGCGCGGTTGGGGACCGCGTTGTTGCGCGCCATCGGCGGCGCCGGTGGCACGATCTCGCCCTGCTGATCCGGGCGTTGCGGCAGGCCACGCCAGCGCCGGCGCGCTATCGCCGGCGATCGGCGTCCTGTTCCGGCGCGGCGCATGCGTCCTCGCTGCGGAATGGATTCAATCCCTCAAGCCAGCCGCGCTCGCAGACCGGTTGCGGCGCGGGCTCGGCTTGCGGCATCGGTCGCGGCGCCAGCGCGGCCGCGCGCTGCCGTTCGAGTTCGGCGATGCGGGCGCGGATCCGCGGCAGCGCCGCCAGCGCGGCGCGCTCGCCCTGCAGGATCGCGGCGCTGCGGCGGGTGAAGTCGGCCGGGCCGATGTCGTTGACCTGCGGGCGGATCACCACGTCGGCGCGGGCGAGTTCCTCGGCGCCCAGGCGCTGGCCCATGATCGCGATCGACTGGTTGACGATGCCCAGCATGTCCTGCGGCGCGGTGCCGGTGGCCTTGTTGGAGATGTCCACGGCGATCACCAGGTCGGCGCCGAGCTGGCGCGCGGCGTCCACCGGCACCGGGCTGACGATGCCGCCGTCGACGTAGCTGTGGCCGCCGATCACCGCCGGCTCGAACACCCCGGGCACGCTGCTGGAGGCGCGCACCGCCTGGCCGGCGTTGCCGCGGGTGAACACCACCCGCTCGCCGCTGTCCAGGCGCGTGGCCACCGCCGCGAACGGCCGCTGCAGGCGCTCGATCGGGCGCGCATCGAGCTGGGCGTTGACGTGGTCCTGCAGCTTGCGGCCCTGGATCAGCCCGCCGGAGAACAGGCGCACGTCGCGGATGCTGGCCTCGTCCAGCGCCACCGCATGCTCCTGCAGCGCGAACGGATCCATGCCGCCGGCGTACAGCGCGCCGACCACGCTGCCGGCGCTGGTGCCGGCGACCACCGCCGGCTCGATGCCG
>NZ_JACCKA010000010.1 GCF_013425525.1 Luteimonas salinisoli
CAGGCGCAGGCCGCATCCGCAACGCCGCCGCCCGCGCCGGCGGACCGTCGCCGCCCGGACCAGCGCTGGGACAGCCAGCCCGCTCCGGCCGAGGCGGCCACCGACGTTTCCGAGCGGTGAACGCGCTGGCGCGGCCGCGGCCGTGAGCACGTCCCTCGCCTGCCCAGCACCATGTCGTGACGTCCCGCGTCCGCCGTCGCGGTCGCGGTCGCGGCCGGGAGAGCCAGCACGCCCCCGCCGTGGCGGACCGGAGGCGCGGATGGCGAGCGCCCCGCCGGGGCCGAGGCCATGAGCGCGCCCGTCGCCCCCCCGGCCAAGGATCAGCCCCTGCCGCACCCGCCGCCGCCGACGCGGCCGCGCGCGCCGGTCTCGGTGGTGGTGCTGGCCGGGCTGGCGTTGGGCTACACGCTGTGGGCCGCGCAGGGCGTGGTGGTGCCAGTGCTGCTGGCGATGTTCTTCGCCCTGGTCGGCAACCCGATCCTGCGCGCGCTGCGGCGGGTGTGGATCCCGCGCTTCATCGGCGCGCTGCTGGTGCTGGCGATCGGCATCACCGCCACGGTGATGCTCGGCCGCCAGCTGGTGGTCCCGGCCAGCGAGTGGATGCAGCAGGTGCCGCGCGAACTGCAGCTGCTCACCCCCAAGCTGAAGGAGATGGCGGCGCCGATGCAGCGCGCCAACGAGGCCGCGCGCACCTTCGCCGAGGCCACCGATGGCAGCGGCACGCATCGCGTGCAGATGGTGACCATCCGCGAGAACGATCCGTGGAAGCGGCTGTCGGCCACGCCGCGGCTGCTGGCCTCGGTGCTGGCGGTGGTGCTGCTGACGTTCTTCTTCATGGTGTACGGCGAAAGCCTGCAGCGGCACGCGATCGCGCTGCTGCCGCACCGCCACCAGAAGCGGCTGACGGTGGGGATCCTGCAGTCGATCGAGATGGAGATCTCGCGCTACGTGCTGACCATCACCGTGATCAACATGCTGCTGGGCGCGGCGCTGGCCGGCACGCTGGTGTGGCTGGGCGTGGGGCCGCAGGAGGCGCTGCTGTGGGGCACGATCGTCGCGGTGCTCAACTACGCGCCGTACGTGGGCCCGGCGATCGGCGCGGTGCTGATGCTGCTGATGGGCTTCGTGACCTGGAACGAGGTGGGGCCCTCGCTGCTGCCGGTGGTCATCTACGTCGCCCTGCAGACGCTCGAGGGGCAGCTGCTGACGCCGATCGTCCTCGGCCGGCGGATGGCGCTCTCGCCGCTGGTGCTGATCCTGGCGCTGATGCTGTTCGGGTTCCTGTGGGGCATCCTCGGGCTGCTGCTGGCGGTACCGCTGCTGGCCTGCGCCAAGCTGGTGCTGACCCGCATCGAGGGCCTGGAGGGCTGGGCGCGGCTGCTCGAATAGCCGCCCGGTCTTCTGCAACGCTCCCGCCGCCGCGGAAAACCTGCCCCTGCAGACGCGATCCGCCTCTGTAGGAGCGATCCATGGTCGCGAAGGCCGCGGGAGGCGCCGGCCGGGTCGGCGGCGATGCCGGGTACGGCCAGACGCGCCGGCTTTCGCGGCCATGGGCCGCTCCTACGAGAGCCCGTCGAATCGCTTGCAGCAGAGGCCCCGCGTCGATCGCTTCCCTGGAGCGACCCATGGTCGCGAAGGCCGCGGGAGGCAGCGGCCGAGTCGGCGACGATGCCGGGTGCGGCCAGACGCGCCGGCTTTCGCGGCCATGGGCCGTTCCTGCGGGATACACCGCCTCGGGTGCGCACGGGCCTTTCATGGCGGACGGTACAATGGCCCGGTGAGCTTCTTGGTCCGCGCCATCACCCTCGATCTCGACGACACCGTCTGGCCCTTCGCGCCGATCGCCGAGCGCATCGAGCGCGTGCTCGACGACTGGCTGCGCGCCCACTGCCCGCGCACCGCCGATCGCTTCCCCGCCGCGGCGATGCGCACGCTGCGCGAGCAGGTGTTCGCCGAACATCCGCAGCTGGCCCACGACCTGTCCACGCTGCGGCGGATGACGCTGGAGCGCGCGCTGCGCGAGAGCGGCGACGACCCGGCGCACGCCGAGGCCGCGTGGGAGGTGTTCTACGCGGTACGCAACCAGGTGGAGTGCTACCCCGACAGCGTCGCAGCGCTCGAGCGCATCGCCGCGCGCGTGCCGGTGGCGGCGGTGACCAACGGCAACGCCGACCTGGCGCGCATCGGCCTGGACGCGCACTTCCGCTTCAACCTGACCTCGCGCGAGCACGGCAGGGCGAAACCGTCGGCCTGCATCTTCCACGCCGCCTGCGCGCGCCTGGAGTGCGCGCACGGGGAGGTGCTGCACGTCGGCGACCATATCGAAATGGACGTGGCCGGCGCCGCCCGCGCGGGGCTGCGCAGCTGCTGGATCAACCGCGAGGGGCGCGACTGGGCGCATCCCGAGATCGATCCCGACCTGCAGTTCGACACCCTGGCCGCGCTGGCCGACTGGCTGGACGCGCACACCGCCCCCCGACACGACAGGACCGCCCCCGCATGAGCTTGCCGACCGGATTCGTCTCCCCCGATGCCGCGGACGCGCCGCGCGCGCTGCACCTCGTCGACGCCGGCGCCCTCGACGCCTGGTGCGACCGCCAGGGCGCGGCGACCGCGCGCTGGGTGCGCTCGCAGGGCTGGGACGCCTCGCCCGGGAGCGTGCTGCTGCTGCCGGGCGCGGACGGCGGCGCGGACGGCGCGGCGCTCGGCGTCGGCGAGGGCCTCGACCCGTTCTCGTACGCGCATGCGCCGATGGCACTGCCGCCCGGCGACTGGCGACTGGCCGACGACGGCGGCCTCGCGGCCGAGGCGCGCGCCGCGCTGCTGGTGGGCTGGGGCCTGGGCAGCTACCGCTTCGACCGCTACAAGCAGGCGCCGCGTGCGCCGGCCCGGCTGGTCGCCGAGCCGGATGCCGAGAGCGCCGACCTGGTGACCGCGTGCTGCCGGGTCCGCGACCTGGTCAACACGCCCACCGAGCACATGGGTCCAGACCAGCTCGAGGATTTCGCGCGCGCGCTCGCCGAAGCGCACGGCGCTGGCTTCGAGAGCATCGCCGGCGACGCGCTGGTGGCGCGCAACTTCCCCGCCATCCATGCCGTCGGCCGCGCCTCGCACCGCGCACCGCGGCTGCTGCAGCTGACCTGGGGCGACGCCGCGGCCCCGCACCTGGTGCTGGTCGGCAAGGGCGTGTGCTTCGACACCGGCGGCCTGAACATCAAGCCGGGCGAGGGCATGCGCAACATGAAGAAGGACATGGGCGGCGCCGCCCACGCGCTGGCCCTGGCCGGGCTGGTGATGGCGCGCAAGCTGCCGGTGCGGCTGACCCTGCTGGTGCCGGCGGTGGAGAACGCGATCGGCCCGGACGCGTTCCGCCCCGGCGAGGTGATCGCCACCCGCAAGGGCCTGTCGGTGGAGATCGACAACACCGATGCCGAGGGCCGGGTGGTGCTGGGCGATGCGCTGACCTACGCCGGCGAGCTCGAGCCGGAGCTGGTGATCGACTTCGCCACGCTGACCGGCGCGGCGCGCATCGCCCTGGGCCCGGACCTGCCGGCGCTGTACAGCAACGACGACGCAGTGGCCGGTGCGTGGCTGCAGGCCGGCGATGCGCAGCGCGACCCGCTGTGGCGGATGCCGCTGTGGCGGCCCTACCTGCGCTATCTGACCAGCCGCATCGCCGACCTGGCCAACGCCGGCTCGCGCATGGCCGGCTCGGTGACCGCGGCGCTGTACCTGGAGCGTTTCGTGCCGCCCGGCACGGCCTGGGCGCACCTGGACGTGTACTCCTGGAACGACAACGACCGCCCCGGCCGCCCCGCCGGCGGCGAGGCGCAGGCGCTGCGTGCCGCCTGGGCGATGCTGAAGGCGCGCTACGGCTGACGTCGCGGCCGCTCGCCTTCGGCAGCACCCGCCACCCGTAGGAGCGGCCCATGGCCGCGAAGGCCGGCGTGGCCTGATCGCGCTGGCGACGCCGCACCGCATGACGCCTCAAGCCGATATGCGGCGTACGTCATCGCCGGATGACGCGTGGGCCTTCGCGGCCATGGGCCGCTCCGACGGGGGCGCTGCGCTGGCTTGCGGCCTGAGGGTCCGATGGCTCAGGCGGGCAGGTCGAAGAGGAGGAGATCGGCGGGCGCGTCGTCGCCTTCGATGCCGTCGATGCGCAGTTCGCCGGATTCCTCCGCCCAGCCGATCGCATCGCCCGCCGCCAGGCGCCGGCGGCCCACCTCGGCCTGGCCGCTGGCGACGTGCAGCCAGTAGCGGTGCGAGGCGTCCATGGCCCAGGTCACCGATTCGCCGGCGCCGAGTTGAACGCCGCGCAGCCAGGCCTGCTGGCGGATGGCGATGCTGCCGTCCTCGCCGTCGGGCGAGGCCAGCGCCGCCCAGCGCGCACGGCGCGCGGCCGGGTCGAACGCGCGCTGCTGGTAGGCCGGCTCGGCGTTGAGGCGATCGGGCTGGATCCAGATCTGCAGAAAATGCACCGGCTCGACGTCCGAGCCGTTGTACTCGCTGTGCTCTATGCCGTGGCCGGCGCTCATCCACTGCAGCTCGCCCGGGCGCAGCACGCCCTCGCCGCCGCCGCTGTCGCGGTGCGCGAGCGCCCCGGACAGCACGTAGCTGAGGATCTCCATGTTGGCATGCCGGTGCGGGGCGAAGCCCCCGCCCGGCTGCACCCGGTCCTCGTTGATCACCCGCAGCGCGCCCCAGCCCATCCAGTGCGGGTCGTGGTAGTGGCCGAAGGAGAAGCTGTGGCGGCTGTCGAGCCAGCCGGCGGCGACATGGCCGCGTTCGCTGGCGGGTCTATGGATGCGCATGGCGGCGAACTACTCGGCGTCGGTGTCGCCTGCGGGCGCCGGGACCATCGCCTCAGTGGTGATGCGCAGCTCCACCTCGTCGCTGACGTTGGGCGCGTACATGCCCAGGTCGAAATCGCTGCGCTTGAGCGTGGTGGTGGCGTCGAAGCCGATCGCTTCGCGCTTGGTCATCGGGTGGGGCTTGGCGGCGTTGAGGGCGACGTCGAGCACCACCGGGCGGGTGATGCCCTTGATGGTGAGGTCGCCAGTGACCTTCAGTTTGCCCTCGCCTGCCGATTCGACCGCGGTGCTGCGGAAGGTGGCCTGCGGGTGGTTGGCGGCATCGAAGAAGTCATCGCTGCGCAGGTGGTCGTCGAACTTCTGCACGTGCGAGTTCAGCCCCGACAGCGGCAGGGTGACCTCGACGCTGGACGCGGAGACGTTCTCGGCGTCATAGACGATGGCGCCCTCGACCTCGCCGAAGTGAGCGATGGGATTGGAGAAGCCGAAATGGCTCCACTGCGCCACCACGTCGGTGTGGTTGGGATCGATCTCGTAGGTGACCGGCGCGGCGAGCGCGGGTGCGGCGGCCAGCGCCAGGGCGGCGGCGAGGAGTGCGGTCTTGAACAAACCGGAAGAGCGGAGGGGCTTCATGGCGGGAGGGCTCCAGGTGACGGACGACCGGTGGAAGGACGGCTGCGGTGCAGCCGGGGCTGCGGGGTCGGGTGCGCGCTGGCGTTCCGGAACCCGCTGATCTTGTAACGCTGGTTGAAACACTCTGGGTGGAACACGCTGGTTGGGTGGAACACGCTGGTTGGAGCATGCCGATGGAGAGCAGACCGATCGAGAACAGACTGATCGACGACACGCGGGTTCGGAACTGGCTGCCTTGGAACGCGGTGGTTGTGGAGCGCTGCCCCGGCGGATCACTCGATGCGGCAGGCCTCGTCGAACGACAGCCGCGGCGAGCGCTCGAAGATGCTGGCCGGGTCGCCCTTGCCGAGGTTGACCAGGAAGTTGGAGCGGATGGAGGTGCCCTTGAAAAATGCCTCGTCCACCTTGGCGGCGTCGAAGCCGGTCATCGGCCCGGTGTCGAGGCCCAGCGCGCGCGCGGCGAGGATCAGGTAGGCGCCCTGCAGGGTGCCGTTGCGGAAGGCATGGTCGCGCCGCTTCTCCTGCGGGCCCTCGAACCAGCTCTTGGCATCGGTGTGCGGAAACAGGTACGGCAGTTTGTGGTGGAAGTCGAGGTCGTAACCGACGATCGCCACCACCGGCGCCTCCATGGTCTTCTTGCGGTTGCCCTCGTCCAGCGCCGGCTCCAGCTTCGCCTTGGCCTCCTTCGAGCGCACGAACACGAACCGCGCCGGACTCTGGTTGGCGCTGGTCGGCCCCCACTTCAGCAGCTCGTAGAGCTGGCGCAGGGTGTCGTCGCCCAACTCGCCGCTGAAGCGGTTGTAGGTGCGGGCGGTGCGGAACAGGCGATCGAGGGCGGAATCGTCGAGCACGTCGGTCATGTCGGGCTGTCTCCTGGCGCGGCGCGGCCGCTCGTGAAGGTGGACCAGTGTAGAGTTCCACCGATGAACTCGCAGCCATGACTCCGGAACGGATGGTCGCAACCGTGGAACAACGCAGGGCAGGAGCCGCAGGATTGGCGCCGCCGGTGCAATGCTGGACGCTCAGCGACGGCCGCGCCGGCAACGCGCGCCAGGCGACGGCGCTGGCCAGGGCGCTGGGGCTGGCGGCGCGCGACTGGCTGCTGGAGCCGCGACCGCCTTGGGGCTGGGCCGCGCCGCGCCTGCTGCCCGGCAGCGAGAAGGCGTTCGGCACCGGTTTCGCCCAGGCACTGGCCGCGCCGCCCACCCTGGCGATCGGCTGCGGCCGCCAGGGCGCGCTGGCGACGCGACTGTTGCGCACGGTAGGCGCGCGCACGGTGCAAATCCTCGACCCGCGCGTCGACCCGGCGCACTGGGACCTGGTGGTGGCGCCGGAGCACGATGCGCTGCGTGGGGCCAACGTGGTCGGCATGCTCGGCAGCCTGCACCCGGTCGACGATGCCTGGCTGACCGCCTCGCGCACCGGCTTCCCGGCCTTCGCCGACCTGCCGCGCCCGCGCACCGCACTGCTGCTGGGCGGCAGCAGCCGGCATACGCGCTTCGACCGGCTCGCCTTCGACGCGCTGTCTTCGATGCTGCAGACGGTGCTGGCGCAGGCGGGCGGCAGCGTGCTGGCCACCACCTCGCGGCGCACCCCGCGCGACCTGGGCGAAGCATTGCATCGGCGCTATGCGGAGACGCCTGGGGTGGTCTGGACCGGCCCGGACGACGGCCCCAACCCCTATCCGGGCCTGCTCGCCTGGGCCGACCGCATCGTCTGCTCGCCGGACTCGGTGAACATGATCTCCGAGGCCTGCGCCACCCGCGCGCCGGTGTTCGTCTTCGACCCCGCGCGCGTGGGCGGCCGTCCGCGCCGCTTCCTCGACGCCCTGCTCGCCCGCGGCCGCGTGCGCGCGATGGACGCCACGCTGGCGCCGTTCGAAGTCGAACCCCTGCGCGAAACCGCACGCGTCGCCGCCGAAGTGCGCACGCGCCTGGGGATTCCGGCATCGCCCACACCGTCTCCATAGGATTCGGGCGCCGGGCCGACGCCAACGGCCCGCTCACCGGCCACTCCACCGCGACACCCCTGTAGGAGCGGCCCATGGCCGCGAAAGCCGGCGCCGCAACCAACGCCCGGGATCACCGCCGACCCGACCGAACCCCTAGCGGCCTTCGCGGCCATGGGCCGCTCCTACGGATCTGCGGCGATCTTCTCCAGACGGGCCTGGATCTCCTCCTCCGGCAACCACTGCCCTCGCACCATCACGCCGGCGCGCCTGCGCACGTTGCCGATGTCGTCGAACGGGTTGGCTTCGAGCAGGATCAGGTCGGCGCGGCGCCCGGGCGCCACGGCGCCGAATGCGTCGGGCGTGCCGAAATACAGCGCCGGGTTGCGTGTCCCCGTGGCGAGCACCTGGTACGGCGTGAGCCCGGCATCGACCATCATCCGCATCTCGTGGTGGATCGAGAACCCGGGCACGTTGAAGAACTGCGGCGCATCCGACCCGAGCGCGATCGGCGCGCCGGCATCGTGCAGCGCCTTGAGCAGCCGGCGCCGCACCTCGACCAGGCGTCGCGCAGCATCGGGCTGGAAGTCGGCGCGCGCGGCGAACTCCCGCTTCGCGCGCGCCCACCCGTCGCGCACCTCGCGCGGCATGTAGCGCATCTCCGGCCAAGCGATCATCGCCTCCGGCGATTCCACCGATGCCAGGTGCTCGACCAGGCTGAGCGTGGGCACGTTCCAGCTGCCCGCCGCAGCCGTCAGGCGCACCGCCTCGTCGATGCGGCCGGCGTCGATCAGGGCGGCCCAGCCGCTGCCGAAGAACCCGGGCTCCAGCCCGTCCGTCGCCGCACCCTCAGGCACCAGGAACTCGGCATAGCGGTCGAAGTGATCGATCGAGGTCTGCCGCGCCTCCAGCGCGCGCACCAGCCCGACTTCCTCCGGGATGTGCCCGCCGAACGGCATGCCGACCGCGCGCGCCGTCTCCGCCATCGCCTCGTAGGCGGCGGCCGGGATGCTGCCGAGCTTGATCAGGTCGAAACCCGCATCGTGGTGTTCGTGCACCATGCGCGCGGCGTCGGCCGGCGTCCCCGCCTGCTCGGCGTTGAGCCAGGGGCTGGCCGTGAACAGCGTCGGCCCCAGGAGATCTCCGGACGCGATCCGCTCCCGCAGCGCCAGGTGATAGGCGTGCCCGGCCATGTTGCGCACCGTGGTCACCCCGTTGGAGACGTACAGGAACAGCACGTCTTCCGCATAGCCGGGATCGTCCGGTCCCGGCACGTGACCGTGCATCTCCGCCAGCCCCGGCATGAGATACCGCCCGGAGCCGTCGACGCGCTGGGCGCCCTCGGGGATCTCGATCTCGGCTGCCGGCCCGACCGCCACGATCCGATCGCCTTCGACGATCACCGTGTGGTCCGCAAGGACCGCTTCGCGATCCATCGGCAGCACGTTGACGGCCGTGAACGCGATGATGCCGGCATCGGTACCGGCGCCAGTCGCAGGCGCGACCTCGGGTCCGGCGCCTGTCTTCGCCCCGTCGGCGGGCGGCGATGGCGCGCACGCGCACAGTGCGGCGAGCACGAGGCCGGCAGCCCACCGGGGCGCGCAAGACCGCATCGAGATCGCCGGCAACGATGGCATTGGCGTTCTTGGTTCTACGGAACTGGGACCTTAACCACGCGTGTCGCAAGTACGCAAGTACAAGTGGCGGGCCAAGGTGTCGTCATCGCTACCGAGGTCCGTCAGTTCATCCCCACCAGCTTCACGGCTGGCGCAAGCACCTGATGCTCGGGTCGACGTCTCCCGTGACAGAATCGCCGCCGTCTCCGAGCCTGTTTCTGACCCTTCTCCATTGCGGGCGAATTGTCCCTGGCACGCTTTTCCGTCTCTTGCACGTTTCTCCCTGGCGTCGATCGCCGTATCAGGCCCGCCCCGGAAAACGGGTCGGAACCGTAGTGCCGTTGTGCGCATTTACTCCTGGAGGCTAGGTTCGTCAACTAGCTGCTGCAAGGATTCTCCGACCCACCTCCGACGACACCGGGCGCACAAACCTAATCTCCGGGCGACGCGAGACCTGGCCTTTCTTTTTATTGGTCAACGACTCCCACGCAGCGAGAGAAAGTCTACTCTGACCCCTGCTTTCCCTGTTTTCGACCCCTTTTTTCGGAACGGGCCGGAACCGCAGTGCCGTTGTGCGTATTTACTCCCGAAGGAACCGGTCGTCAACAGATTCTTTCGACAACTTCGCAGAGGCCTTTCCAACCTCTGTCATGAACTTCGTTCCGGACAGGAACACGCCCACCCTCAGCGTCCAACATGAATTTCTTCCTCAAGTACCCTCAGATCCTCCAATTTTCCTGCTCTTTCGATATTTCCAGTTGGGTCCGCTCGCTCATAGCGACCAACCACGCTAACCAATACCGAGGACCTGCCATCCAGAATCTTCCTGGCGCTGTCAACGCACGCCTGGTCTGCGATCGCGACGCTTTCGACGTCAATAAAGTTCTCTGCCGCAAAATGATCACGATGAAGGACGCATGAATCGAACTCCACAGACAACACCGACTTTACGGCCAAGTACTGCCCCCGATAGGACTCCGGACTGGACAGCAGCCTAGGAAACGAGACAACGCACAACGGCACTCCATAACCGTCTTCAACCGAGAAACAAGAGTCCTCATTAGGCCTACTAACGGGAACTGATTCGCCGCTGCCACGAATACACCCCGACAACGCCAGCATCGGGATAATGAGCAACACTCTAGCGAATACGTTTTGCATGATCTACGTAACCATCCCATGTCGACACGCCAGGAATTTTTCCAACAACGGAAGTATTGAACGAGTAGATGCGCCCATCTGGACGAGAAACATACGCAGTCTGGTGGGCACCAGAGAACCCCCTTTCACTCCAGGCGAACGCCAGGTCGTCTCCTGAGAATCTAGATGCCACTGGATGCGTATGCAACGATCCCGCCACACGACCCCCGGCCAGACTCTGACTCAATCGAAGAGTGACACCGCAACCCAATGCTCCGTGCCCACACATCTGACCATCGCTGACCACCGTCCCGGCTTCATAGTAGTCGCCATTCTTGAAGAATCGCACGCCGACCTCGACATCATATCGGTCCGTTACGGGTTGCAGCGCATCCGATGTTGCCGTCGCAAGATCGTCCAGCACCGTGTACTTGCGTGACCGAACAGCCTCCATAGCTGCCTCGCCCTGCTCAATTGCGAGCTCCTTCAGATGCTTTGAGTATGCCCCTTCGCGGCCGCCGTCCGGACTTCTGGAACGACCACCCCCCATCATCGCCGCCTGGATCGATCCACTTATCGCCCCATTGGCGAATTTTCCACCGCTCAGCGCTGAAATCGTGCCGCCGATTAACGCGCCTTTGACTCCCCTAATCGCTCCGTTGCGATGCCCCGCCTGGGGCATGAACGCCGTGGTCAATCCGGCAGCCATGAAACCGCTGCCAAAACTTCCACCCTGCAAAGATTCTACGATACCGCCGGTGATCGCTTGGGTCGCCACCATCTGCATGTACCCCCAATCATTGGCGATCGCTGCCCACCCGAGCCCAAAGCTAACACCGGCAGTGAAGGCCCCATACACGCCGCCACGCAAACTTCCCGTTGAGGCATAGCCAGAGGCCGCTCCGAACGCCATTGCCATACCCAGCTTCGCAAAGAATCCTCCATCCATCCCTGCGGTCACATAGGTCCCGACGATCGCAATCGCAATTCCCAAGATCTTTCTAAAACTGATCATTCCCGTCGGATCCGTATAAACCAACGGGTTGTTGAACACATACGTGTACGCATTCCACCCCTGCAGGTTCCCCGGCGCCTGGATCACCGGGTCCGGCTGCAGGAAGCGGTGCAGGGTGGGATCGTAGATCCGGCCGTTCATGTGGATCACGTCCAGGCCGTCGAGGTGCTCGTGGCCGGTGTAGCCGCGTGGGGTGATTGCGGCGGCGGTGCCGGCGGCGGTGGGGTCGGTATAGCTGCGCCTGGATCCGTAGGCGCGGTAGTCCTGGCTGTTCTGCACCACGCCGCTGGCGTCGGTGATGCGCACCACGCTGCCCAGGTGATCGTGGAACAGGTAGCGGTTGGTCGCGGTGCTGCCGACGATGGTCTGCAGCATGACGCCGGCAATGTTGCGCTTGATGGTGGTGGCGGCGCCCTCGGTGACGATCTCGACGTTGCCGATGTACAGCGTGCGCCGGCCGTTCTGGTCCTCGCGCTTGTAGCGCTGGCCATCCGGGCCGTACCAGAACCGGGCGCGGGTGCCGTTGCCCAGCCGGACCTCGTGCGCCTTGTCGTCGAGGCTGTAGTGCACGGTGCGGTCGTTGGCCGTACCCGGGGCGTCGCGACTGGTCTGGTTGCCGCGCGCGTCGTAGTAGTAGTGCATGTCGCGGTACTGGGCCACGCGGTGGGGTCTGGCGCCGGTGGTGTTGCCGCTGCCGTAGCCGCTGTTGCCGGCGCCCAGTCCACAGCCGGCGCGGCCGTCATAGACGTAGTTGTGGTTGCCGCCGTCCTCATCGCGGCGGCAGGGGTTGCCCAGGCGATCGTAGCTCTGCGCCAGCAGAGTCTGGTTGACGGTGGCGCCGTTGCGCATCGTCAGCTTGGCGCTGCTGAAACGGTTGAGGTTGTCGTAGGCGAAGGTCTCCAGGTAGCGGCTTTCCTTGCGCTGGGTGCTGAGGTTGCCGGCCATGTCCCAGCCGTAGGCCTCGTCCATCAGGTTGCAGGTGGTGGCGTTGCCGGCGCAGATGCGCGCGAGCCGGCCGGTATTGGCCCAGTATTCGCGCGACACGCGCATTGCGTCGTTGTAGCTGCGCCGCTCCTCGGTGACGTTGCCCCAGGCGTCCGCCTCCAGGTGCTCGAGATAGGTGTTGGCGCTACCGGGGCAGTTGCCGCTGGTATCGGCCTCGTTGCTGTTGCACACCGCCCGGGTCATGCCGCGCGCGTTGAAGGAAGATTTCGACCACCTGCCCGAAGCGTCCAGTACCTTCCAGGGCCGCCCCAGGCTGTCGTACTGGACGGCGGTGGGATAGCTGGTGCCATCGATGACCGTTGTCGCGCCCAAACCTCGGCCCAGGCTGTCGTAGGTGTAGCTGCGGCTGTAGCTCAGCGCGGTACCGGACTGCCCCTGCCAGGCCAGGTAGGTGCCCCAGATGGTCTCGTTGGCCGGCTGGCCACGGCCATTGGCGGCGGTGTCGAAGTTGAACGTGGAGCGCGACTCGATGGTGCCGTCGGCGGTCTTGACGATGCGCCGCCAGACCCGCCCGCGACCGTCGATCTCGTTCTCGATGCGATTGCCGATGCTGTCCTGCTGGGCGATCAGCTCACCCAGGGCGTTGTACTCGAAATGGGTCGTGCCGGAGTCCGGATCGACCTGCCGAATCTTCCGGCCCGCGGCGTCGTAGTAGAAGGTATTGCGGATCTGGCCGCGCCCCGAGTCGCGGTGGACATAGAAGAGGCTGCCGTCCGCGTAATAGCTGTACACGGTGTCGGTGCCGATTGCATCGGTCACCTTGGTCAGCTCGCCCAGGCCGTTGCGGGTCTGGGTGGTGGCCTTGCCGCGCTGGTCGGTCACGGTGGTCGCCAGGCCGGCGTAGGCCGTCTGGACCGTGCTGGTGTCCGCGCCGGTCACCAGGGCCGGACGCCCGAGCGCGTCGTAGGTGGTGGTGTTCCAGGCGCGCCCGGCGGTGCAGACGTTCGCGGCGACCGACGGCCCTGCGCCGCCCGCCGTGCTTGCGGTACCCGCCAGGAAGAACGGATTGGACACGCGCCGCGGCCGGCCGGCCGCATCGTAGTCGGTGCAGACCGCGGACGCGTCCTTGCCGCTGACGCCCACGTTGAAGCTCTGGGTGGCCTGCAGGATCGGACGGCCCAGCGCATCGAAGTAGGTCCACTGCACCGGCGCCGCCTCGGGGGTGATCTGCTGGCGGAACTTCGCGCCCGCCGGACAGGTGATGGTGCCGCCGCACCAGCGGTAGTGGGTGCGGCTCTCGACACCGCCGGCGGGATCGCCAGGGGTGCTTCCCGGCACCGTTTCGACCCAGGTGTAGAAGGGGCGCCCGAAGCTGCCGGTCACCGCGAGGGTATCGACGCCGTTGACGTCGTAGGCCTGGGTGACGTCGCCGAAGATGTTCCGCGCGACCACGGTCTGGGTCTTGATCTCGATGCTGCCCGAGGCCGACTGGAACGGCTCGTAGGTCGCCAGCGCGTAGCGCCCGCGGCTGTCGAAGGTGGTGCGCGAATAGCGGTGCACCGTCTGCAGGTTCGCGGGACGGAAGGTGAACCCGCCCGTCGTGCACGGCGAGACCGGCGCCGCGCAGGTCACCGTCTGGACCACGTTGCCGAAGGCATCGCGGGTGTACTCCTTGCGGATGTCCTGGTCGGCGCCGGCGTCGCGCTGCGAGCGCTCGACCCGCAACAGCCCGGTCACCGGGCCGCTGCCGGTGTCGTAGGCGAAGTCCGCGGTGCGCACCACATCGTCGCGGCTGGGGCGACGATGGGTGACGGTACTGCTGGTCATGCGCCCGAGGCGCCACAGCGTGGCGTTGTCGGAGTAGGCGTTCTGGGTGATGACGGTGGACATCGGCGACGACGCCGTGCCGGTATGGGTATCGACCGAGGTACTGACGACGTTGCCGTACGCGCCATAGTCGAACGTGGTGACGACCTTGCTGGTGGTGGCGCCGGTGAACGGGTCGCGCAGCGTCTCCTCGGTGCCGAGCGTGCGCACGTGCAGCGGCCGCTGCACGCCGGCCGCGAACAGGGCCGTCCCGGTGCCGATATCGCCGTCCGCCTCCCATTCGTGCGTACTGGTGGAGAACACCGAGCCGCCCACGCTCGGGAAGCTCTGCCCGGGGGTGGCGAAGCAGGCATTGGTGATGGCGCTCCCGTTCAGGCAGGTCGGAATTGCGAAGCTCGCACCGGCGACGACGCGCTTGTTGGTCGACGTCGGCATGCCGATGAAGGGAAAGTTCTGCGCGTAGTTGCTGCCGACGACGACGTAGCCGCCGGATTGATTGGCGTCGTAGGTGACGATCTGCCGGAAGCCGAGGAAGCCGCGCCCGCCCGCCTGGACCTTGGCGCCGGTATAGCGGTAGTGCACCGTGGCCAAGGCGTTCGGCGCGCCGGCCTGCGGCGAGCTGCTGGAGACCCGCGCCACGGCGTAGATCGGCGCCAGCAGATCCATGACCGGCGAGCCGCGGCCCCAGTTGAGCGCGCGCGATCCGGTATCGCGGCGATGCAGATCCTTGTTGGTCAACGGCGCGAGGACGATATTGGTTTGCGCGCCCAGGCCGTTGGTGATGCGGGTGATCGTGTCGCGGGGCACGTGGCGACTATTGCTCCGCGAGACGTACACCGTGGGATTGTTCTGCAGGCGCAGCGACATGAAGTCGAGGTGGCCATCGCCATCGAAGTCGGCGAACAGTGGCGTCATCAGGTTCTGGTTGCAGCCGCTGCCCTCGCAGATCCTGGCGTTGCCGCCCGGGAGCAGGGCCGATGGGCCGTAACCTCCGTTGGGAAGGGCGTACTTGACGTAGTAGGTCTTGTTGGATCCGGACACGCCGACGTGCACCATGTCGGTGCGGCCATCGCCGTTGACGTCGACGAATCGCGCATGTTCGCGGTAGTCGCTCAGCGCCAGGGTGCCGCCCCACTGGAACCCGCGGCCGTTGTTGAGCAGATACTGCCAGTCCGAATTGCCCGCGTAGCGGACGTAGATGTCGGTGAGCCCGTCGCCGTTGGCGTCGCCCATGACGATCGTCTGGGGCGTGCCCTCCGCCGGGATCCCGTAGTCCGCCACGGTCACGCTGCTGGAGGTCTGGGATTTGACGGTGAAGGCGTGGAGGCGCTTGCTGTGGTTGGTGACCCAGCACTGCCCCCATTCATTGGCCGCAGCCATCACGGCGTCGGACACATAGGGCAGGACGACCGAGCCGGGCTCCTCACCGGCCAGCGCGGCAGTACGGCCACCGAGAGGAATGATGTCGTCGCACCCCGGGCCGTAGTTGTAGAAACGGGTATGGGTGGTGACGTGGATCAGCAGGTCCGATGCCGCGTCGCTGTTGAAGTCCGCCATCTGCATGAAGCCGGACTTGGTATTGGGGATGCCGGAGACGTAGCGCTCGCAAAAGGAGTTCGGATTGGTGAAGCAGGCCTGCGGCAGCGGCGGCAGCGAGGCCTCGTCCACGGCAACGACGCGCTCCGACCCCCAGGCGAACGCAGCCCCCTGCCGCTGCATGGTGCGCGCGCGCAAGGCGCCATCGCGCGGATACAGGATGTCGACCAGGCCATCGCCGTTGAGGTCCGCCAGCTGGATCTGGTCGTCGACGGCGGTGGAAGACGGCACGAAGATGCCGGCGATCAGGTTCTGGGCGGTGTTGAAACCGGTGCCGTTGGAAGGATGCAGCCGCCACCCCTGGCCGGTGCCGGCGGAAACCATCAGGTCGTCGCGGCCGTCGCCGTCGTAGTCGAACAGGTGCCAGGCGCCCTCCCCGCGCGAGGCGATAGCGGCGGGAAGACAGGCGCTGCTCCAGCCCTCGAACGTGGGCCGCCCGGAGGCGTCGAGGCGCGAGAGTCCGGTGACGATCCAGTTGGTGGAGCATCCGGAACTGGACCCGCGCAGGTACACGATGTCCGGGCGGCCGTCGCCGTCGATGTCGCCCAGCTTGAATCCGGCCAGGCTGCCCATGTCGGTGACCAGATTCGCCGGCTTCTCGACGGTGGCGAACTCGTGCTTGCCCAGGCTCCACTCGAACGTGGTCGGGGCCATGCACACCGCGGCGCTGCTGTCGCGGCACTCCTGCAGGCCGATCAGCTGATCGAACTGCGAGCCCGGGGCGCTCGCCGCATAGGTCAGCACGTAGTAGCGCGCCTGGTTGGCGACAGTGCAGCCGCTCGCCGCCGAGGCGCAGGAGGTGATGCTGGTCAGCCGGTAGCGCTGGGTATGAGTGCTGCCACCCGCCTGGTAGCCGAAGCCCCATTTCGACGACGGCAGGGCGGTGTAGTTGAAGACGATCTTGGCATAGGGGGCGAGCGCGCTGCCCGACTGGCCGGTCAGCACCGTCTTGCCGGTATAGCGGACTTCCTGCAGCAGGTGTTCGGACGACCCGCCCGCCGTTCCCGGGTTCTCCAGGTAGGTGTAGTCGATGTAGTTGCCGGTGGAGTCCTGGAACCGGGTTTGCGCCCACACCAGCGCCTTTGCGGTGTGCCCGGGTGCGTTGGTCTGCACGTATCCGTCCGGCCGGTTGGCTGCGGCATCGGAGCTGCGGTCGCCGTACCAGGACGTCGACCCGTCCTTCCTCGCGACGGTGAAGAACGCCGGCCCGTTGCTGCCGCCGGTGGGCGTGTAGGCGCATACGCGCTGGAAGGACTCGATCTCGGTGCGCAGGGTCTGGACCGACATGCCCGAGACCGCGGGGCAGGCCGCGCCTCCGGTGCCTGGCACCAGGCGCTGGCCGTCCAGGCAGTAGCGGTCCGTGGCGGTGTAGTTGATCGCGGCCGGGTTGCCGTCCACCGGCGCGCCGCCGCTGATGAAGTCGCCCGCCTCCCGCGTGGCGCGGCAGCGGCCGATCGCCGACAGGCCGCCGATCGACCAGCCCTTGCCCAATGGGCCGTACCCGCCCTGGCTGGAGTAGTTGAGGGAAAGCTGCGGCATCACCCCGGCGGTGCCGGGGACGCCGTAGATCGGCACGGAATAGGTCGCCGCCCCGGATTCGTCGACCCGGAACTCCGCCGCCGTCGCGGCGACCTCGTCGGAAAGAGAGTCGGCAACGATGGCGGTGGAGGCCGCGCCACCGCCGGGATCGGCGAGCGCCCGCGACCGCTGCAATGCGATCTGCCACATGACCAGAAAGACGAATGCGACGAGCACGAACGCCGGTGCCTTCGCGCGACGCGACAGCTTCATCAACGCCATGGTGGCGGCTCCCCCCGAAACCGCAGGGCGCGCATCCGGGCGCGCCTGCCTCCATGCCACTGCCGTCCCTGGCGTCGATCGCCGTGTCAGGCCCGTCCCGGAAAACGGGTCGGAACCGCAGTGTCTTGGTGCGTGTTTACTCCCAGGATCGGTGGATCGTCAACAGGATTTTTGCATTCTCTCCCGGCCCCCGATCGACGCGCGTGCGGACGGCCCTATATGTATGGAATGCCCGCTCGACGGCGGCTGCCGCCTCAGCCGGACGACCCCGGAAGACCGAGATCCCGCCAGGCCTGTTGGATCGCCGCACGCGTCGCGGCCAGGGGCTCCGACTCCGGCACCAGGCGCGGCCGGCGGTCCAGGGTGCGCTCCAGGCCGAGCGCGAGGAGGGTGGCGTGCGCCTGCACCAGGGCATCGGCGGTCGCGGCGGCCAGAAGCCCGGCATCGCACGCCGCCTGCAGCAGCGCCGGGGTCGCGCGCGGCGCCAGCAGCGCGGGGTGCGCATGCGCCTCGCGCAGCACCAGGTACTGCAGCATGAATTCCAGGTCGACCAGGCCGCCTTCGCCCTGCTTGAGATCGAAGCCGCCCGGTCCGCTGCGGTCGAGTTCGGCGCGCATCCGGGCACGCATCTTCGCCACGTCCGCGCGCAGCTCCGCCGGGTCGCGCACCCGCGCCAGTGCGGCGCGGCGTACCTGGCCGAAGTCGCGGCACAGGGAGTCGTCGCCCGCCAGGCAGCGTGCGCGCACCAGCGCCTGGTGCTCCCAGGTCCAGGCGCGCTCGCGCTGGTATTCGTCGTAGCTGGCCAGCGAGGAGACCAGCAGGCCGCTGGCGCCGTCCGGGCGCAGGCGGATGTCGACGTCGTACAGGCGGCCCGGGCCAGTGGCGGTGCCGAGCAGGGCGACGATCTTCTGCGCCAGGCGCGCGAACCAGCGCGTGGCATCGAGCGGCCGGGCGCCGTCGGACTGCGCCTCGCCGGCGGCATCGTAGAGGAACACCAGGTCCAGGTCGGAGCCGATGCCGAGCTCCTCGCCGCCGAGGCTGCCGTAGCCCAGCACCGCGAAGCGCGCGCCCTCGATGCCGCCATGGGCGCTGCGCAGTTCGCGCTGCGCCAGTTCCAGCACCACCGCGACCACCGCGTCGGCCAGCCACGCCAGCTGCCGGGCGCTGTCCTGCGCCGGCTGGCGGCCGTCGAGCGTGGCCAGGGCGACGCGGAAGCTCAGCGCCTGGCGGGTCTCGTTGAGCGCGAACAGCACCGCCTCCAGATCGCCGCGCTTGAGGGCGGCGCGGCAGGCGGCATCGAGTTCGGCGCGCTGCGGCAGCGGCCCCTCGGCGCGCGCGTCGAGCAGTTCGTCGAGCAGCAGCGGGTGCGCGGCCACGCGCTCGGCCAGGAACGCGCTGCGGGTGACCAGGTCGATCAGCCGCGCCAGCGCCTGCGGTTGCTCGTCGAGCAGCGCCAGGTAGCTCACCCGGCGCAGGATGTTGTGCACCAGGGCCAGCAGGCGGCGGACCGCCAGCAGCGGCCGCTCGGCGGGGGCGCTGGCCTGCAGCAGCACCGGCATCACCCGGTCCAGGCGCTCGCGCGCGCCGTCGGACAGCTCGCGTACGCTCGGCGAACGCACGAAGTCGCGCAGCGCGGCGTCCACCGGCTGCGCTTCCGCGAAACCGGCCGCCTCGAGCACGGCGGCCTGGCCACCCTCCGGCAGCGCGCGCCAGTAACCGGCGATGTCGCTGTCGACCGCCGGCTGCTGCCGCCGTTGCGCCAGCAGCGCGGCGAACTCGCCGGCGACGCGGCCGCGGTGGGCGCGCAGTTCCCGCTGCAGCGCGTCCCAGTCGCGAAAGTCCAGGCCGTGGGCGATGCGCGCGCGCTCCAGCGGCTCTGCCGGCAGCAGGTGGGTCTGGGCGTCGCGCAGCATCTGCAGGCGGTTTTCCAGCCTGCGCAGGAAGCGGTATGCCGCCGATAGCGCCTCGGCGCTGTCGGCGGGGATCTGGCGCGCGTCGCGCAGGGCGCGCAGCGCCGGCTGCAGGCGGCGCTCGCGCAGGGCGGGCTCGTGGCCGCCGCGGATCAGCTGCAACACCTGGGCGAGGAACTCGATCTCGCGGATGCCGCCGGCGCCGCGCTTGATGTCGTCCTCGAGTTCCTTGCGCGCGACCTCGGCGGCGATCGCCGCCTTCATGCCGCGCAGGCCGTCGAGCGCGCCGTAGTCGAGATAGCGGCGGTAGACGAATGGGCGCAACGCATCGAGAAAGCGCGCGCCGGCATCGAGATCACCGGCCACGGGGCGCGCCTTCTGCCAGGCGTAGCGCTCCCAGTCGCGGCCCTCGCGCTGGAAGTACTGCTCCATCGCCGCGAAGCTGAGCGCCACGCGGCCGGCGCTGCCGAACGGCCGCAGGCGCAGGTCGACGCGGTGGCAGAAACCGTCGGCGGTGATCTCGTCGAGCAGCCGGGCCAGCGCCTGGCCCAGGCGCGCGAAGTACTGCTCGGCGGCCAATGGTCGCGTGCCGTCGCTTTCTCCTTCTTCGGCGTAGCCGTAGACCAGGTCGACGTCGGAGCTGAAGTTGAGTTCCTCGCCGCCGAGCTTGCCCAGGCCGAACACCACCAGCCGCACCGGCGCGCCCGAGGCGGCGCGGACCACGCCGTGGCGCGCCGCGAACTCCTCCTCCAGCGCGGCCAGCGCCAGCTGCAGGCAGCCGTCGGCCAGCCGGGTGGCCCCGGCCAGGGTATCGTCGACGTCGTCGAGGCCGAGCACGTCGCGCCAGACCAGCCGGGTGGACGCTGCGGCGCGGTAGCGGCGCAGCGCGGCGCCCCAGCCCGCGCGGTCCTCGGCCCGGAGCGCGGGAGGCGGCAGCGGTGCCTGGCCGTCGTCGTCGAGCAGGCGCAGCAGCAGTTGCGGCTGCCGCACCAGGGTATCGATGGCGAAGTCGCTGGCCAGCGCCACGCGCCGCAGGCGCCCGGCGGCGGCCGGCGCGTCGGCCCGGCCGGCGTCGTTGGCGAGCGCTTCGCGCAGCCGGGCGAGGGCGCGGGCCGGGATCGCTTCGAGATCGGAGGGGACGGCGGCATCTGCGGGCATGCGCCGATTGTGGCATTCGAAGCCGGGCGAGCCGGGCTGCGCGCATGTCGGGAGCAATCTCGCGCCCGCAATGCCCAGCGAAGGAATCCCAGGGCCGGGAGACCGGGACCCCGCGAAATAAAAAAGCCCGCAACCGGAAAACCGGTCGCGGGCTTTGCTCCCTCCCCCACGTCGGGTGCGGGGCAATCGTGAACGAAGTGTTAGTCGGGTTGCACGCTGCAGTGCAAAACGATACTTGGCAGTACACGAAAGGACCTGCCTTGCAAACGTTTGCAGCGCTGGCGGATGTCCTCGCAGGAGCCCGCCATGCGCGCGCAGGCCGAGGGCGGGTGAATGCGGCTGGAATCGCCGCCCACCTCATCGGAAACGCCCGCGGCTTTCGCGGCCATGGGCCGCTCCTACCGAAGCGGCAGCACTGTCCGATATTTGTAGGAGCGTGCCACGCACGCGAAAGCCGGCGCGGCTGGGGATACCCGGAATCGCCGCCCACCCGGCCGGAGACGCCCGCGGCTTTCGCGGCCATGGGCCGCTCCTACAGGGGGGCGGGGGATTGCGCTGGTAGGCGCAGCATGCGCGCGCGGATGCGCGACACGGTTCGCCTTCCGGCGCTCGTTCAGTCCGGCCGCGGGCCGCGGCGCAGGTCGCGGAGGATCTCGCGCGCGGCGTTGCGCCCAGGCAGGCCGGTGACGCCACCACCCGGATGGGTGCCCGAGCCACAGAGGTACAGCGCATCCAGGGCGCCGCGATAGTCGCCCTGCCCCAGCAGCGGCCGCGCCGAGAACAGCTGGTCCAGCCCCAGCACGCCGTGGAAGATGTCGCCGCCGATCAGCCCGAACTCGCGCTCCAGGTCCAGCGGCGACAGCGCGCGGTAGCCGAGCACGCTGCGCCGGAAGTTGGGCGCCACCGTATCGACGGTGTCGATCATCAACTCCGCCACCGTCTCGCGATGCGCATCCCAACCGCCGTCGACCTCGGGGTGCACGTGCTGGCAGAACAGGCTGGCGACATGCTGCCCGGGTGGCGCCAGGCTGTCGTCCAGCGTCGAGGAGATCACCAGCTCCACCACCGGCGCGCGCGACCAGCCGGGGTTGTGCGCCTTCGATTTCGCATCGAAGAACGCCTGCTCGAAGTAGCCCAGCGACGGTCCGACCAGGATGCCGCTCTGGTGGTGCGGCTGCAGCGCGGTCCCTGGCGCGGCGGCGAAGTCCGGCAGCTCGGCCAGCGCCACGTTCATCCGGAAGGTGCCGGAGGCGCAGCGGTAGCCGGCGATGCGCTGCACCGTGTCCTCGTCAAGCTGGCCCTGCGGGACCAGGCGCTGGTAAAGCAGCTTGGGGTTGAGGTTGGAGACGATGGTGGCGGCGCGCAGCTCGCGGCCGTCTTCCAGCGCCACGCCGACCGCGCGACCGCGCTCGCCGTGGCCGCGTTCGACCAGCACCTGCGCCACCGCCGCACCGGTCTCGATGCGGACTCCGCGGGCCTCGCATTCGGCGGCGATCGCCGCGGTGATCGCGCCCATGCCGCCGATGGCGTGGCCCCAGACGCCGGACTTGCCGTTGACCTCGCCGAACACGTGATGCAGCAGCACGTAGGCCGAGCCCGGCGTGTACGGGCTGGCGAAGTTGCCGACGATCGAGTCCCAGCCCAGCGCCGCCTTCAGAGGTTCGGACTCGAACCAGCCGTCGAGCAGGTCGCCGGCGGACTTGGCGAACAGATCCAGCAGGTCGCGGCGGCCGCGCATGTCCAGCCGCCGCAGCTGCTTGGCGGTGGCGTAGGAAGCCAGCCAGTCGGCCAGGACGAACCGGTCGGAGAGGTTGGGCGGCGCGCGCAGCATCAACTCGCGCAGCACCGCCACCACGCGCTCGAGCATGGCGTTGTAGGCGGGCAGGCGCTCGGCATCGCGCGCCGACCAGCGCGCCACCTCGGCCTGGGTGTGTTCGCCGCCGAGCCGGAACGCGCGCCCGTCCGGCAGCGGCAGGAAGTTGGCATAGGGCCGCTCGACCACGCGCAGGCCGTGTTCGACAAGGCGCAAGTCGCGGATCACCCGGGGGTTGAGGAGGCTGACGGTGTAACTGGCGGTGGAGTTGCGGAAGCCGGGATGGAACTCCTCGGTGACCGCGGCGCCGCCGACCACGCCGCGGCGCTCGAGCACGGTGACCCGAAGCCCGGCACCGGCCAGGTAGGCGGCGCAGACCAGGCCGTTGTGGCCGCCGCCGATGATCAGGACATCGGGATTCCCGTGGCTCATGCCGCTCCTCGTCGATTGCGATACCGCTTCACCAGTGCCGCGCCCGCGGCGCTCCTGCCGTTGCTCCACCGCCCATCGGCCCGCGTCGCGGCTGCCGTCGTTCCCACACCCCGGCGCATCACTCGGCCGCAGGGGCGTGGCCGGCCAGCATCCGCTCCACTACGTCGGCCAGCGCCTGGGCCGCCCGTGGGCGACCCAGATCTGCGGCGGCCTGCGCCGCCCGCTGCAGCCGCTGCGGTGCGGCGAACAGGTCGCCGAGCAGAGCCGCGAGCGATGCGGCGGTCAGCGACGGCTCGGACACGCACCAGCCGACGCCGGCTTCCGCCAGCGCCTCGGCGTTGCGGCGCTGCTCCAGGCGCGAGCCGCCGTGCGGGATCGGCACGAACACCGCCGGGCGGCCGACCGCGAGCAGGTCCGCGGCGGTGGTGGCGCCGGCCCGGGCGATCACCAAATGGGCCGCGCGCAGGCGCACGCCCATGTCGTCGAAGAACGGACGGATCTCGGCCTGGACGCCAGCCCCGCCCAGGCGCACGGCGATCGTCTCGGCATCGTCGCCCTTGTACTGCAGCGCCAGGCGCAGGCGTGCGCGCAGCGAGTCCGGCAGCGCCAGCAGCGCTGGCGGCACCACCTCGCCGAAGACCCGCGCGCTCTGGCTGCCGCCGACCACCAGCAGCTGCAGCGGGCCGGCATCGGCGATCTCCGGGTAGGGCGCGCGCGCGTCGAGGATCGCGCGCCGCACCGGATTGCCGGTCTCGACGATGCGCGCCGGGTCGAATCCTTCCGCCCCATCGATGCGCGGGAACGACGTCGCCACGCCGGAGGCGAAGCGCAGCAGCTTGCGGTTGGCCAGGCTCAGCCGGGTGGCCTGCTCGTGCAGCAGCAGCGGCAGGCCGAGGCTCTTCGCCGCCAGCGCCGGGGCGAAGCTGGGGTAGCCGCCGAATCCGACCATCAGCGCCGCGCCGCGGCGACCCAGGTCGCGCCGTGCCCGCCACGTGGCGCGGGCGATCGTCCATGCCGCGGCCAGCTTGCCGACCGGACCGCCCGCCAGGCTGCGTGCCGGCAGCACCACGTGATCGAGCCCCTGCAGAGCCTGGGTGTAGGCGGCGCCGCGGCGCTCGGTGTAGATCACCGCGCAGTGCCCGCGCGCGATCAGCTCGCGCGCCAGCGCCTCGGCCGGGAACAGATGGCCGCCGGTGCCGCCGGCGGCCAGGGCGATGGTGGCGTTGGAAACGTTCCGTGCAGGGCGCGGGCCCATTGTCGGCGCACCGAATTCGAGCGGGCTGCGACTATAGCGACTGCGCGCCGCAGGCACCACGACGCACAGGCGCAACGCTCCTCCGGCACGGCCCCGGCCGGCCGCGAGGCGCGAGGGACGCAACTCGCTCCTGGCGCCCCCGGGGCCTGCCGAGGCGCCGGCCGCATGGTCGCGACCGGCGTCCCGCGTGCTTCCGGCTGTGGTGCTACAGATCCACGCCGAAGCCGATGCCGCCCGAGCGCTCGCCGCCGCTGAAGGCCCCGCCGAGCGAGAACGAGGCGCGCTGGCCCACGCGCCGGCCGTAGCCGATCGACAGCGCCTGCTCGCCGCCCTGGAAACCGGCGCCGACCGCGATGCGCCCGCGCGGGCTGGCGCTGCCGGCCGCATTGATCGCCATGTTGAGCATCGCCGAGCCCATCGCGCCCTGGCGGTCGATGCGACGGTCCTGACGCTGCAGGCGTCCGTCCAGGTCCGCGAAGCTGTCCTCCAGCGCGTCCAGCCGCCCGCCGATCGCGCCCGGGTCGAAGCCGGCGAGCTCGGCGATGCGGGTGTCGGTGTAGCTGTTGGCAGCTCCGAGGGTGGCGGTGTCGCCCGCACCCATGTCGGTGCGGATCGCGGTCTCGCGATTGTCGGTATAGGCATTGGCCGCGGTGCCGCCGGTGGCCACCGCGGTGTCCGTGTAGGCGTTCGCGGTGGCCAGGGTCGCCTGCAGCTGGCCGAGATTGACCGCATCGGTGGTGGCGGTGCCCGCGGCGACGTTGGCGATCTGACGCTCGCTGCCCGCGCGTCCCACCGAGACCGTGTTGTCGCGATCGGCGAGCGCACCGTTGCCGAGCGCGACGCTGTTGAGCCCGTCGGCGGCGCTGTTGGCCCCGATGGCGATGGCAGCGTCGGCGCGGCTGCGGGCGCCAAGACCGAACGCGATGCCGTTGGTGCCCAAAGCCTGGCTGGCCGGCCCGATCGCCATCGCCCCCCCTCCCGCGGCGTTGGCGCCCTCGCCGAACGCGCTGGACAGGATGCCCGAGGACTGCGCGCCGCTGCCGACGGCGATGCTGCGGTTGCCGTCGGCCGTCGCCAAGCGTCCCAGCGCGAGCGCGGTCTCGCCCGATGCCGTGCTGAGCGCGCCGATCGCGGTTGCGCCCCAACCGCTGGCGCCGCTCTCGTAGCCGAACGCGCTGGAGTGCGAGCCCGTCGCCACCGCGTTCGCTCCGACCGCCACCGCGTGCGCCTCCTCGGCAAGGCTGCCGACGCCGACCGCCACGCTGCCCTCGCCCATGGCGACGTTGCCCACGCCGAGCGCCACGGCATCGTCGGCCGCCGCCTGGTTGTCGGAGCCGATCGCGACGGCGCGCTCGCCGGCGGCGGTGTTGCCGGAGCCGAAGCTGCTGCTGCCATCGCCGCTGGCGACGTTGCTCTCGCCGTAGGCGCTGCTGCGCTGGCCGTCGGACTGATTGCCAAACCCGACCGCGCTGCTGTCCGCGCCGGTGGCGCTGTTGGCGTAGCCGAAGGCGTTGGCGAACGCGCCACTGGCGGTGTTCTGCCGGCCGAACGCCGCGCTGCGGCTGCCGCTGGCGTCGTTGTGGCTGCCGACAGCGCTGCTCAGCGTCCCTGCCGCCTCGTTGGCCACGCCGCAAGCGGTCGCGTTTACGCCACCGGCAACGCTCGCGCCGGTGGAATCGGCCCCGGTCAGCTCGCAGGTTTCCCCGGCGATCACGGGGGCGGACAACAGCCCGGCGGCGATGGCCAGCGCCAGCCGGCAGGACAACGGAACGAGAACGACGCGCATGATGGACTCCCAGGTCGACATGAAGGAAAAGCGCGGACGATCCGCGCCCGTCCATGCATTCGAGATGGCTGGCCTTCGCGTGCCAGAGACGTCGCGTGGCGGGCGGCGGACGCCACCTGAGGCGCCGCAGGACCGGTTCGTCACCAGCCGAGGTGCATGACTCGGGGCAACCCGCCGCAGTCGCCACAGGGCCGCCGGGACTCCGCGACCCCGTCTCCGCGCCGGTGGGCGACGATCCGGCACGAGCGCGACCGCTTCCGATGCGGACGAGCCGCCGGGCCGCTACGATGGGTCCCACCTTGCGCTGCGGGCCATTGTCATGACCGGGGCCGATCGGGAAGACCTCGCCCTGCTGCCCAGGCACCCGGGCGACGACGATGCCACAAGGTCGGCGCGCGTATACACGCTGCGCGACGCCGGATCGGCGGCCGGCTGCGCTTCACCGCAGTCGCCGGTGGCGTGACCCGCGACCGCCTCGCCCTGCGAATGTCCGCAAAGAGCCTCGACCGCATCCACGAAAATCCAGCCCGATGACTAAGCCTGCCGACACGACCGACGACCCCGGCCACTGGCAAGCCGCCATGGCGCTGGTCGGACGGTTGCTGGACCTGCCCGAGGCCCGGCGGCTGCAGGCGCTGTCGGACGCAGAGGCACCGGAAGAGGTGCGCCGGCTGGCCAGCCGCCTGCTCGTCGCCGCGCAGCGCGACAGCATCCTCGACGCGCCGCTGCCCGCGCCGCCGCTGCCCGAGCATCTCGGCGGCCATCTCGCCGGGCGCCGCCTGGGCCGCTGGCTGCTGGTCGAGCTGCTGGGCGAAGGCGGCATGGCGGTGGTCTACCGCGCGCGCTCCCTGCAGGCCCCGGTGGGACAGCCGGCCGCGCTGAAACTGCTGTCGATGGCCGCCGCCACCGCGGCCGGCCGCGCGCGCTTCGAACGCGAGATCGACATCCTGGTGCGCCTGCGCCACCCCGGGATCGCGCCGGTGCTCGATGCCGGTGTGGCCGACGACGGTACGCCCTGGTTCGCCATGTCGCTGGTCGAGGGCATCGACATCGCCGCCTGGTGCCGCGAACAGGGGCTTGGCGTTCCGCAGCGCGTCGAACTGCTGCTGCAGGTCTGCGACGCCGTCGCGCATGCGCACCGGCACCTGGTGATCCATCGCGACATCAAGCCGTCCAACGTGATGGTGGATGCCGAGGGCCGCGCGATCCTGCTCGACTTCGGCATTTCCCGCATCCTGGCCGAAGGCGCGGCCGAGATCACCAGCACCGGCCTGTACGCCTTCACGCCGCGCTATGCCGCACCCGAACAGCTCGATGGCGGCGCGATCACCACCGCCACCGACGTCTACAGCCTGGGCAGCCTGCTGCATCTGCTGTTGCTGGGCAGCGCGCCCCAGTTCCCGCCCAGCGCGCCCCATGCCGAGTGCATCGACCCGGCGACGATCGCGCGGCGCGAGAGCGACCGCGCACTGCGCAAGGCCCTGGCAGGGGACCTCGGCGCGATCCTGCGCAAGTCCCTGGCGCGCGACGCGGGGCTCCGCTACCAGGGCGCGGCGGAACTCGCGACCGACCTGCGCGCCTGGCGCGACGGCCATCCGGTGACTGCACACCGCGACAGCCGCTTTTACCGCCTCGGCAGGCTGGCCGCCCGGCATCGGCTTGCCAGCGGGCTGGTGATCGCCCTCACCATCAGTCTCGTCACCGGCATCGCCGCATTCGCCTGGCAGGCCGAACACGCGACACGCGAAGCCGAAGCGGCGCTGCAGGCCAAGGCAGAAGCCGACGCATCGCGCCTGAACACCGCGCGGGCATTGGAACGCGCGAACGTCCTCAACCGTTTCATCATCGACCTGTTCAGCGCAACGCAACCGGATCGCCCGCTAAACGAACTGCCCACTACGGAGGAGCTGCTGGAGATCGGTGCCGCGCGGGCCCGCGACCCTGCAAGTGGGCCGCCGGAAGTGCGCGCGCAGATGCTGACCGTAATCAGCCGGATCCATGGCCGGCGCGCACGTCGCGAGATCGGTATCGCGCTGGTGGACGAGGCGATCGGGCTCGCGCGTTCCGATGCGGACGCAGACGGAGAAGTGCTGGCCCGGGCGTTGATGGTGCGCGCGGACTACGCACGCGGGAAATCAGGAAACACGTTGGCCGCTGCGCTGCTCGACGAGGCCGAACGTGCCGTAGAAGGCGCGGGCCCACCCTCGCCGACCTTGCTGGAAGTCCGCCTGGAGAAGGCCCTGCTGTTGAGCAATACCGGCCGCATCCATGAAGCTATCGAGGCGACCGGGGCGCTGCTGGCCGAAGCCGGGCAACGCACCGACCTGCCGGACGGCTTCCTGGATCTGCTGCTCAGCGACCAGGCCGCCAACTACCTCGATGCGCAACTCCACGCATCGGCCTACGAGCATTTCGAAGAGCTGCTCGCGCTCCGCCGGCAGCAGAAGGACGGCAACCTGCTGCGCTACACCGTATCGCTGGCGAGCAGCGCATTGAACCTGCTGCACCTGGGCGATTTCGCCGAGGCGGGACGCAGGCTGGACGAGGCACAGCGCCACTACGACAGCCTGTTCGACGCACCTAACAGCTATCGGGCCGCCGCACGCTTGATCCGCGCGATGCTGTTGACCCGGCAACGGCGGTTCGACGAAGCGCTGGCGGAGGTCGAGGCGGGCAACCGGGAATGGGCCCTCAGCACTGGCAGCGATCCCGCGGAGTTTCCTTTTTTGGCCTACTCCCGGATGGAAGTCATGGAAGCGGCGGGACGTGCGGAACAGACCGAAGCCGAAGCCGCCCGGGCCCTGGCTTTGTTCACGCCGATGGCGGCGGACCATCGCAACAAGATGATAAAAATCGAATCGGTCCTCGCCCAGGCCGCGTGCCGGCGCGGCGAAGTCGAGACGGGGAGCGCGCTGATTGCCTCTGCGCGCGCGCGCGCGGACGTCCCCGCAGCGCGCGACGTCATCCTCCTTTCCGGCCTCGAAGAGGCGCAGGCGAACTGCCTTGCCGCGGCGGGCCGGCTGGACGGGGCCCTGGCCGCACTGGATGCTGCCGGCCGCTTCGACGCGCGCTACGCGCCGGGGAACGCCCAAGACCTTGCCCGCCGCGCGGCACTGCGCGCACAGCTGCTGGAGGCCGCCGCCGATCCCGCGGGTGCCACGGCCTGGACAGCGCGAGCGCAAGCGCTGCTGGAGGGCCTGGAACTGCCGCACGGGCGCCCATGGCCGCCCTCGTCTCCGTAAAGCCCGCGCCGCTGGCCCTTTTTCCGCCGGATTCCGAATGTTCAGGTAAGCGGCCCTGCCGCAACCTGCACACGAGGAGTCCGCCATGCCCTGCCAACGTTTCCTGCCCAGGCTCTGCCTTGCGGTCCTTGCCCTGTCCCTGTCCGCCACGGTTTCGGCGCAAACCCTGGCCGATCGCCTCAAGCGTACCGTCGAGCGCGCCGCGACCAGCGAGGTCGAGCGCAAGGTGGACCAGGAGACCCGCCGGGTCACCCGTTGCGCGCTCGGCGACGAGCGCTGCGTCCGCGAAGCCGAACGCCGCGGCGACCGGGTCGAGATCGTCGGAGGCGGTGCGGCCCAGGCCGGCGCCTCGGCCGACCCGGGCGGCGACCATCCGCTGATCGCGCCCTATGCCGGATCCAACCTGCGCGAGCGCAAATACGACGCCTACAACGAGTACCAGCGCATCGTCGGCTTCGCGCAGCGGCAGAACCGCACCGAGCGCCTGGAAGGCCGGCTGACGCGGCTGCGCTACGACAATCCGCGCGGGCGCTCGACCTTCGAGATCGAGCGCAACTACCGTGACGCGCTTGCCGCGCGCGGTTTCCGCGTGGACTACGAATGCCAGCGCCGCGACGCCTGCGGCAGCATCGCCAACCCCGGCTGGAACACCATCAACGGCATGAACGTGGGCATCGCCGGCGACCTGCGCTATTTCACCGGCAGGCTGGCCTACGGCGACGGTAACGCCTACGTCTCGGTCGCGGTCAACCCGCACATCACCTACGTCCACGTGCTGGAAACCGCCGGCATGGACACGGGCATGGTCGGCGTCTCGGCCGATGCGCTGGCCGCGGGGTTGGCGCAGGACGGCAAGGTCACCCTCGATGGCATCTTCTTCGACACCGGCCGCGCCACGCTCAAGCCCGAGTCGAACCCGTCCCTCGACCAGGCCGCGCAACTGCTCAACCAGCAGGCATCGCTGAAGCTGCTGGTGGTCGGCCACACCGACGGCACCGGCAGCGCCGCATCGAATATGACGTTGTCGCAACAACGCGCCGATGCGGTGCGCAACGCGCTGCTGGCACGCGGGATCGCAGCCGCGCGCCTGGCCGCGCAGGGCGTCGGCAGCACCGTGCCGGTTGCCAGCAACGACACCGAGGCCGGCCGTGCGCAGAACCGGCGCGTGGAACTGGTGAAACAGTGATGCACCGCCTCGTTGCCGGCCTGCCGTCGGCGGCGGCTGGATGGCAGGCGCAGGCGCAGGCGCGCGATGCCACGCCAGCGGTGGCGGTCAGGGTGCGGCCATGAGCCGCGGGCGCGTCCTCGCAGTGGGCATCGTGGCCTTGCTGGCCGGTGCCGCGGCGCTGGCGTTCTTTGGCGGCGTGCCGAATCCCTTCGACCCCCCGGGACCGCCGGGAGGCATCGAGATCGTCGACTCGGACACCCGCGAGCTGGACGAGACGCGCGACGGGGTCGAGCCGCCGGACCCGTTCGCCATTCCCAAGCCGGCAGACGACAAGCCGGGCCTGCCCGGCTGGGTCGATCCGTTCCAGATCCCGCATGACCTGGCGCCGAAACCGCCGCTGCCGCCGGGCACCCTGCCGGGCTGGGTGGACCCGGACTGGTCCGGCTACAAGATGCCGCCCGACGCCGGCACCGCCGAACGCGACGCGATCCGCGCGCGGCGCCTGGCGCTGTTCAACCGCGACAGCCCGTTCCCGGCCAATCCCCCCGGCGACAGCGGGCTGTTCCGGTTCGACCTGCAGATCGTGCAGTTCCTCGACAGCAGCCGTGCCAAGGGCAAATTCACCCAGTACGTCAACAGCCGCGACGGCAGTATCGCTCTGCTGGAACCGGAACGGGTGCTGCAGGCACTGGGCGGTCGGCCGATCCCGGAGGTCGCCCTGGCCTTCGTGCTGCTGCGCCCGGGCGGCAATGCGCTGGTCTGCGGCAAGCACAAGGATTTCGGCGAGGCCTGCATCAAGGGCGGCGGCGACATGTCGGTGGGCGACGGCCTGCTGCTGGACTACACCGGCGCGATGTCGTGGTTCAACAGCATCGCCCGCACGCCGCAGTCGATGCCCGCCACCAATGCCAATACGCAACCGAGCGAACTGGACCGTCCCTTGCGCGGCAAGCTGCCCGAGGGCGGCTACCTCAGTCTGTGGCACGACCCGGTCGCCAGCCGGGTGCAGACGCAGGTACCGTGGCTGGGGCTGGGCGCGGGGCTGTTCAAGGACTATCGCACCCGGGTCAACCGGGTGGCGCGGGTGATGGTGGCCGAAGGCGCCGACGTCGACGGCGGCGATGTCGGCTTCCGCCTGGTCGGCATCCAGCCGGCGGATCGAAGTTTCGACACCTCGCAGTACCGCATCGTCACCGGCTTCACCACGGCCGGACTGGACGAAGCGCGCGCGATGGGACTGGGCATCATGACCGACACCATGCAACAGGCGCAGGAAATCTCCGCCGCGCTGCGCGCCTGCCAGCCCGACGACCCCGGCCGCCTGTGCCGCCGCAAGCACAGCGAGCAGATGCAGCAGCTGCAGGACGACAACGCCGCGCAGATCCGAGACTGGGCGCAACGGCACGGCTTGCCGGTCGAGGACTGAGACGCGTGACCCGCCAGCGTCGCCGAAGGCGGGCCGCGGCACGCTTCGGCCGCGCCGAGGCGCCCTATTCCATGAGCATCTGCAAGGCGGCGCGGGCCGTGGCCCATTCCCGCTTGAGGGTGCGCTCGGAGCGGCCCAGCAGCGGCACCAGCTCGGCATAGTCCAGGCCGGCGAAGTAGCGCAACTCCACCAGCTCCTTGCGCGCGGGATCGACCCGGCCCAGCTGCTCCAGCGCCGCGTCCAGGGCCACCAGCTCGTCGGGCCTGAGCTCCTGTGCCAGCTCGTGGTCCAGCTCGATCCGAACCAGGCCCCCGCCGTGGCGCTCGGCGAGCACCCGGCGGGCATGGTCGACGACGATCCAGCGCATCGCCTGGGCCGCGGTGGCGAAGAAGTGTTTTCGGCTCTCGAGCGAGGGCGTGGCGCCGCCGCCGCACAGGCGCAGATAGGCCTCGTTGACCAGGACGGTGGGGGTCAGCGTGGACTGGCCGTCGCGCAGCAGCCCCCGCGCGGTCCGGCGCAACTCGGCGTAGAGCATGGCGTAGACCTGCGACAGGCTCTCCTGGTCGCCATCGCCGGCCTTGTCGAGCAGCAGCGTGATGTCCCCCGTCACGATCTGGTCCCCCGTCGCGATGCTGCGATTGTGCGGGCGCGCGGCCTGGATGAACACCCCGCCCGGCCGCAGGACACGGGCCGCCGCGCTCGGCCGGGCCTGTCCCGGTGAACCGCTCGACGACCCGTTCTGGTCCGGCCACGGCCGCGGCCGCTAGCGAAAGAAGGCTCTTCTCCCAATTCGGGGACCGTACCTGCCGGATGAGCGCGTGCGCACGACGCCGGGCGGACGCCCGATTCCCTCGGTGTGGAGAAGAACCAAAAAAAAAACGCCCCGCATCGCTGCGGGGCGTCTTCTTCTTGCAGTTGCAGGCTGGCGGGCCGTCCCGCTCGCCCCGCCCCTCTCCGCAGGGAGAAGGAGAAGCGCCGGGTCGCGGCTGGGCCGGATCAGAAATCCATGCCGCCCATGCCGCCCATGCCACCGCCCATGCCACCGCCGCCGCCAGCCGATTCTTCCTTCTTCGGCAGCTCGGCCACCATGGCCTCGGTGGTGATCATCAGGCCGGCGATCGAGGCCGCGTTCTGCAGCGCCATCCGGGTGACCTTGGTCGGGTCCAGGATGCCGAACGCGATCATGTCGCCGTACTCGCCGGTCGCGGCGTTGTAGCCGTAGTTGCCTTCGCCGCCGCTGACCTGGTTGAGCACCACGCTGGGCTCCTCACCGCAGTTGGCGACGATCTCGCGCAGCGGGGCCTCCATGGCGCGCTTGGCGATGTTGATGCCGTGGGTCTGGTCCTCGTTGGCACCCTTCAGCTCGCCCAGCCCCTGCAGCGCGCGAATCAGGGCGACGCCGCCGCCCGGGACCACGCCCTCTTCCACCGCCGCACGGGTGGCGTGCAGGGCGTCCTCGACGCGGGCCTTCTTCTCCTTCATCTCGATCTCGGTCGAGGCGCCGACCTTGATCACCGCCACGCCGCCGGCCAGCTTGGCCACGCGCTCCTGCAGCTTCTCGCGGTCGTAGTCGGAGGAGGTCTCCTCGATCTGCGCCTTGATCTGCTTGATGCGCGACTCGATGCCGGAGGTGTCGCCGGCGCCGTCGATGAGGGTGGTGTTCTCCTTGGTCACCTGCACCTTCTTGGCGCGGCCCAGGTCGTTGATGGTGGCCTTCTCCAGCTGCAGGCCGACTTCCTCGGAGATCACGGTGCCGCCGGTCAGCACCGCCATGTCCTCCAGCATCGCCTTGCGGCGGTCGCCGAAGCCCGGGGCCTTGACCGCGCAGACCTTGACGATGCCGCGGATGGTGTTGACCACCAGGGTCGCCAGGGCCTCGCCCTCGACTTCCTCGGCGACGATCAGCAGCGGCTTGCCGGCCTTGGCCACGCCCTCGAGGACGGGCAGCAGGTCGCGCACGTTGGAGATCTTCTTGTCGTGCAGCAGGATGAACGGATCGTCCAGCTCGGCCGACATCGACTGCTGGTTGTTGATGAAGTACGGCGACAGGTAGCCGCGGTCGAACTGCATGCCCTCGACCACGTCCAGCTCGTTGTCGAGCCCTGAGCCTTCCTCGACCGTGATCACGCCTTCCTTGCCGACCTTCTTCATCGCGTCGGCGATGATGGTGCCGACCGACTCGTCGGAGTTGGCGGAGATGGTGCCGACCTGGGCGATCGCCTTGTCGTCGGCGGTGGGCTTGCTGATGTTCTTGAGCTGCTCGACGGCGGCGATCACGGCCTTGTCGATGCCGCGCTTGAGGTCCATCGGGTTCATGCCGGCGGCGACCGCCTTCATGCCCTCGCGGATCAGCGCCTGCGCCAGCACGGTGGCGGTGGTGGTGCCGTCGCCGGCGTTGTCGGAGGTCTTGGAGGCGACTTCCTTCACCATCTGCGCGCCCATGTTCTCGAACTTGTCGGCCAGCTCGATCTCCTTGGCGACGGACACGCCGTCCTTGGTGATCGTGGGGGCGCCGAAGCTCTTCTCGAGCACGACATTGCGGCCCTTCGGGCCGAGGGTGGCCTTGACGGCGTTGGCGAGGGCGTTGACGCCGCGCACCATCTTGGAGCGCGCATCCTCACTGAAGCGGATTTCTTTGGCAGCCATGTTCTAACTCCGGGAATCGAGAATGGGGAATAGGGAATGGTCAAAAGCACAGGACACGTGCTGGCGGGATGGGGAGACAGGAGGGGAGCCGGCGCCGAGGCGCTCTTGCGATTCCCGATTCCCCATTCCCGTGCTGAGCCTCAGCTCAACACGGCGAAGATGTCGTCCTCGCGCACCACCAGGTAGTCGTTGCCGTCGAGCTTGACCTCGGTGCCGCTGTACTTGCCGAACAGCACCTGGTCGCCGGCCTTGACCTTCGGCGCGCGGACGCTGCCGTTGTCCAGGGCCTTGCCCTCGCCGACGGCGACGACTTCGCCGCGGATCGGCTTCTCGGTGGCCGAGTCGGGGATCACGATGCCGCCGGCGGACATCTTCTCTTCCTCGGTACGCTTGATGACCACGCGGTCGTGCAGCGGCTTGATGTTGCTCATATCGATCCTCGTTAAGTGATTGATCGGGTTGACAAAATTACGGCGATTTCAGCACTCGCCCCTGGAGAGTGCCAAGCTCGCGCGGACGACAAAACCCGGCGCGGGCCGGGATGCAGCCGAGATGGGACCGGCCGGCGGCCTTTCAAGGGCCGCCGACGAAAAAATTTCGGGCGGACGGAGCGGGGAAACCGGACTCAGAACCGCCAGGCGGCCAGGAACATGGTCTCGCCGTCGTTCGGCTGGTGCAGGCTGGCGTTGGAGATGTGGCGGGCCAGCAGCGAGAACCGGCGCCAGCGCCAGCCGGCCGTGGTGACGAACTGCGGGTCGCCGGACAGGGCGTCGGTCTCGCCGGCCTGGGCGCCGATGCCGAAACCGAGGGTCAGGCCGTTGTCGGTGCGCTCGTAGCGCAGGCCGGCGTGGGCGACGGTGACCTCGTCCTCCAGGTCCAGGCGGGTGTCGTCGCGGCCGCGGACGTGGATCGCGCCCAGCTCCCAGCGCAGCACGGCGTTGGACAGGGGCCGGAACTCCGGCAGCCATGCGGCCGAGACCGCCGCGGTGGTCTCGTTGTCGCGGGTGACCGAGACGCCACCGGCCACTTCCACCTGCGCCTGCGCCCAGGCGGCGGGCGCTGCCAGCGCCAGGGCGAGCACGAAGGACAGCAGCGGAAGGCGGGTCAACGACATGGCACGGCATCGGCGGGAAAAAGGGCGCACAGCTTAAACCGCGGCCGCGTCCAGCGGCAGCCGGAACCGTTGCGCGGCGCGCCATGGAGCGTTCCGCGGCCGTCGCCGCGGCGGCCTCGGCTACCCTATGCTCCCCGCCCGGAGCCCCAGCCGTGTCCGTCCTGCTCTGCCTGTGCGCCTGTCCCGACGGCGACGTCGCCGACCGCATCGCCGCCGCCCTGGTGGACGAGCGCCTTGCCGCCTGCGTGAGCGTGCTGCCCGGGGTGCGCTCGGTGTACCGATGGGAGGGCGCGGTGCAGCGCGAGGCCGAGGTGCTGCTGCTGGCCAAGACCGCGCCGGCCCGGCTGCAGGCGCTGACCGCCCGGGTGGTG
This sequence comes from Luteimonas salinisoli, assembly GCF_013425525.1. GTDB lineage: Bacteria > Pseudomonadota > Gammaproteobacteria > Xanthomonadales > Xanthomonadaceae > Luteimonas > Luteimonas salinisoli. The sequence goes on from NZ_JACCKA010000010.1 coordinate 35,656, forward strand.
GAGCTGCATCCCTATGAACTGCCGGAGGTGATCGCGGTCGAAAGCGCGGGCGGGCTGCCCGCCTACCTCGACTGGATCGCCCGGGAGACCACCGTGGAGCCGCAGGCTTGAAATCGCCATTGCCCCGGTGGCGGCGCGCCGCCGCCGTCCTGATCGGCCTGTGCGCGCTGCTGGCGGTCCCGGCCTGGGCCGCCGTCGACCCCGACGACCTGCTGCCGGTCGACGAAGCGTTCGTCCTGGACGCGCGGGCGCCGACGCGCGAACGCGTCGAGATCCGCTTCCGGGTCGCCGACGGCTACTACCTGTACCGGCACCGCATGGCGGCAGCGGCCGACGGCTTCGACGGCGCGGGCCTGCAGCTGCCCGACGGCAAGCGCCATGTCGACGAGTTCTTCGGCGAGGTGGAGACCTACCGCGGCACGGTGACCGCGGTGCTGGAGGGCGGCGCCCCGGCCGGCGCCTCCGCGCTGTCGCTGGAGGTGAAGTTCCAGGGCTGCGCCGACATCGGCGTGTGCTATCCGCCGCAGGCGCGCACCCTGCGCGTTCCCCTGCCTGCCGCGGACGCCGGCCCCGGCGGGGCGGACGGCGACGGGCGCCTGGCGGCGCTCGGCCGTGCCCTGGGCGCGGGCGCGAGAAACGTGCTCCCCGTCCTCGACGGGACCGCCTCGCAGCCGCTGCCGCCGGAGCGGGCGTTCGGCTTCGAGGCGATCGCCGCCGACGGCGACACCATCCTGATGCGCTTCACCCCGGCACCCGGCTACTACCTCTACCGCGACCGCAGCGAGTTCGGGATCGAGGGCGCCGCGGGCATCGCCGCGGGGTCGCCGCGCTGGCCGGCCGGCACCGGCCATCGCGACGAGTACTTCGGCGAGGTGGTGGTGTATTTCGACCAGGTGCACGTGCCACTGCCGCTGCGCCGCGACCATGGCGATGCCGCCGAGGTCGTGCTCGTCGCGACCTTCCAGGGCTGCCAGGACGAGGGCATCTGCTACCCGCCGATGACCCGCAGGGCGACGGTGGCGCTGCCGGGCAGCGCCGCCGGCGCGGCGGGAATGCCCCCGTCTGGGGCGGCAGCGCCCGCGACGGCGGCATCGGCCGCGGCGACGGAAGCGGCCCCTGCCCCTGCTCCTGCCCCTGCCCCGGACCCGGCCGCGATCGCGGACGCGGCGGCCCCCGCGGGATCCGGCGCCGCGGCCGATGCGGAGGGAACCACTCCCTGGACCGCCGCAGCCGACGCGGAGGAAGCCGCTCCCTCGACCGTCGCGGCCGGCGGTGCCGCGGGCGACGCTCCGCGGTCCGGCGCAGACGCAGCGGAGCTCGCCGACGACAGCCGGCTGGCCGCGGCCCTGGCCGGGCCCGACCGCCTGCTGGCCCTGCTCGGCTTCCTCGGCGCCGGGCTGCTGCTGGCATTCACCCCCTGCGTGCTGCCGATGATCCCGATCCTGTCGGGGCTGATCGCCGGCGCCGGCACCCGCCTGGGTACCGGCCGGGCGCTGCTGCTCTCGTTCGTCTACGTGTTCGCCAACGCACTGGTGTTCACCGCGGCCGGGGTGGTCGCGGCGCTGCTCGGCGCCAACCTGCAGATCGCGTTCCAGACCCCCTGGGTGATCGTGCTGTTCGCGCTGCTGTTCGTGGCGCTGGCGCTGTCGCAGTTCGGACTGTACGAACTGCAGCTGCCAGCGGCGGTGCGTGCGCGGCTGGGAGCGCTCAGCGACCGCCAGCGCGGCGGTTCGCTGCCCGGGGTGGCCGCGATGGGGGCGCTGTCGGCCCTCATCGTCGGGCCCTGCGTGGCGCCGCCGCTGGCCGCCGCCGTGCTCTACATCGGCGAGACCGGCGACCCGGTCTTCGGGGGCGCCGCGCTGTTCCTGCTGGCGATGGGCATGGGCCTGCCGCTGCTCGCCTTCGGAGTGGCCGCCGGGCGCGGCCTGCCCACCAGCGGCCCCTGGATGGTGGCGGTGCAGCGGGTGTTCGGGATGGTGTTCCTGGGTCTGGCGGTGTGGATGCTGTCGCGCATCGTTCCCGGGCCGGCGACGTTGGCGCTGTACGGGCTGCTGGCGCTGGGCGCTGCGGCCTGGGCCTTCTCGGCGCACCACCAGACCCCGCGCGCGCGCCTGCTGGCGCGCTACGCCGGCATGGTGCTGGCGGTGGTGGGCGCGGCGCAGCTGTTCGGCGCCCTGGCCGGAAGCCACGACCCGCTGCGGCCCCTGGCCGGCGCGCTGGGCGGCCCCCAGGGGCAGGCGCAACTGCCGTTCCGGACGATCAAGACCGTCGCCGACCTCGACCGCGAACTCGCCGCCGCGCAGGCGGCCGGGCAGCCGCTGATGTTCGACTTCTATGCGGACTGGTGCGTGTCCTGCAAGGAAATGGAGAAGTACACCTTCACCGAGCCCGAGGTGCACCGGGCGCTGGCCGGGTTCGTACTGCTCAAGGCCGACGTGACCGCCAACGACGCCGACGACCAGGCGCTGATGCAGCGTTTCGGCATCGTCGGGCCGCCGGCGACGCTGTTCTTCGTCGAGGGCGCCGAGCGCCGCGCGCTGCGCCTGTTCGGGTTCGAGAAGGCGCCGCTGTTCGCAGCGCGCGCGCGCCGCGCCGCGCCGGTGGCGGAGGCGCGCTGATGCGCGGCGCGACCAAGGTGGTGCTGGTGGCGCTGGCCGCCGGCGCGCTGGGCGTGGCGGCCAGCCTGCTGATCGGCGGTCCGGGGCCGCTGCTGCGCACCGAGCCGGGCCAGCGCCTTGCGCAGCGGCTGCTGCAGGCCAACGCGCCGCCGCCGCCCGGGGGCGTGGCGGTGGCCGAGCGCGGCGGGCAGGTCCCGGTCTTCTCCGTGGCGGCCCTGGACGGGGGGCAGTGGGTCCTGCCCGGCGATTTCGCCGGGCGCCCGCTGCTGGTGAACGTGTGGGCCAGCTGGTGTGGCCCGTGCATCGAGGAAATGCCCGAACTGGACCGCTACGCCCGCGCCCAGGCCGGGGCCGGGACCCGGGTGCTGGGCATCGCGCTGGACGACGCGGACGCGGTGCGCGGTTTCCTCGAACGGGTGCCGGTGTCCTACCCGCTTGCGATCGACACGCCCGGCAATGCCGACGCCGGCGTCCGCCTGGGCAACCCGCGCGGCGTGCTGCCCTACTCGGTGCTGGTCTCGGCGGACGGCCGCGTGCTCAAGCAGCGGATCGGCCCGTTCGAGCACGGCGAGATCGAAGCCTGGGCGCAGCATTGATCGGCACGCCCTCGTCGCGCGGCCGCACTGCCCCCGAAGCCCCCTCGTAGAGCCGAGCTTGCTCGGCTGCGCAAGCCTCCGAAGCCCCTCGTAGAGCCGAGCTTGCTCGGCTGCGCGCCCCCCGAAGCCCAGAGCAGCGGAGCAAGCTCCGCTCTACGGAATGCGGGCCGCGCCGGCGGCACGACCCCGAGGGGGCCGGATCAGAAACTCAAACAACCGCTTAAATTCGCCGAAGATCGGCGAACTGGACAGCAAACGGCGGTTGTCGCAGACTGCGCGCCTGTTTGTGCCGGTCCCCGCATGGCCCGATTACTGCTCCTGCATGGCCCCAACCTCAACCTGCTCGGCACCCGCGAGCCGGAGGTGTATGGGCGCATCACCCTGGCGGAGATCGATGCGGACCTCTCGGGCCGCGCCGCCGCCGCCGGGCACACTCTGGACTGCCTGCAGTCCAATGCCGAGCACGTCCTGGTCGAACGGGTGCAGGCGGCCCGCGACGACGGTACCGCCTTCGTGCTGATCAATCCCGCGGCCTTCACCCACACCTCGGTGGCGCTGCGCGATGCCCTGGCCGCGGTGGCGATCCCCTTCATCGAGATTCACCTGTCCAATCCCCACGCCCGCGAACCGTTCCGCCACACCAGCCATTTCAGTGACCTGGCGGTGGGCGTGGTCAGCGGCTTCGGCGCCGACAGCTACCGATACGCGCTGGACGCGGCGCTGGCGCGCCTGTCTGGAGCGTCCCGATGACCGGCGCGAGACGACGGATACCCGCGCCGGCGCTGGCCGCCGTCCAGGCCGCGCTCGCTGCCGCCATCGACTGAAACGCGCCACTCCCCGACCAACGAACCACGAGGCCCGCCATGGACCTGCGCAAAATCAAGAAGCTGATCGACCTGCTGGAAGAGTCGAACCTCTCCGAGATCGAGATCAAGGAAGGCGAGGAGTCGGTGCGGCTGTCGCGCGTGCTCACCGGCGCGCCGGTCGCCTATGCCCCGGCTGCCGCGGCGCCGCCGGCCCCGGTGCGCAGCGAGGTGGCGATGCCGATGCAGTCGCCGGTCGAGGCCGCGACCGGCGGCCGCGCGCCGTCCGAGACCGGCGGAGGCGAGCCGGCGCCCGACGGCCATACCGTCAAGTCGCCGATGGTCGGCACCTACTACGCCTCGCCCGCTCCGGACAAGCCCGCCTTCGTCAGCGTCGGCCAGAGCGTCAAGGCCGGCGAGACCCTGGGCATCATCGAGGCGATGAAGATGTTCAACCCGATCGAGGCCGACGTCTCCGGCACCGTGCTTGCGATCCTCTGCGAGAGCGGTCAGCCGGTGGAGTTCGACCAGCCGCTGTTCGTGATCGGCTGAAGAGCCGGGAATCGGGAATGGAGAATCGGGAATCGTCAAAGCGTCCGCACGAACGCCTGGACGCCTGGCGGGATTCGATGGATCTCGTCGAGGCTGTCTATACGTTGACGGCGTCGCTTCCCCAGTCCGAACGCTTCGGCCTCACGGCGCAGATACGCCGTTCGGCCGTGAGCATCCCTTCGAACATTGCCGAAGGCGCCGCGCGGCGGTCCACTCCCGACTATCTGCGCTTTCTGTCGATCGCTCGCGGATCCCTCGCGGAACTCGACACCCAGATGAAGATCGCGGAACGCGTCGGTTATCTCGATTCGAGCCGGAGCCTGGAGGAGCGCATCGACATGGTCTTCGCGAAACTCACGGCCCTGATGAATGCCCTGTCCCGACGAGAGCCCCAGCCATGACTGCTCTTACCCATTCCCGATTCCCGACTCCCAATTCCCATGCTTGACAAAGTCGTTATCGCCAACCGCGGCGAAATCGCCCTGCGCATCCTGCGCGCCTGCCATGCGCTCGGCATCCGCACGGTCGCGGTGCACTCGACCGTGGACCGCAACCTCAAGCACGTGGCCATGGCCGACGAGTCGGTCTGCATCGGCCCGGCGCCCTCGGCGCAGAGTTACCTGGACATGCCGGCGATCATCGCCGCGGCCGAGGTGACCGACGCGCAGGCCATCCACCCCGGCTACGGCTTCCTCAGCGAGAACGCCGACTTCGCCGAGCGCGTGGAGCAGTCCGGCTTCGTGTTCATCGGCCCGAAGGCCGCGACCATCCGCCTGATGGGCGACAAGGTCGAGGCGATCCGGGCGATGAAGGAGGCCGGCGTGCCCTGCGTGCCCGGCAGCGGCGGCCCGCTCGGCGACGATGCCGAGACCAACATCGGCATCGCCCGCGACATCGGCTATCCGGTGATCGTCAAGGCCGCCGGCGGCGGCGGCGGGCGCGGCATGCGCGTGGTGCACACCGAGGCGGCGCTGGCCGCCGCGATCTCCACGACCAAGCAGGAAGCCAAGGCAGCGTTCGGCAACGACATGGTCTACATGGAGAAGTTCCTCGAGAACCCCCGCCACGTCGAGATCCAGGTGCTGGCCGACGGCCAGGGCAACGCCATCCACCTGGGCGAGCGCGACTGCTCGATGCAGCGCCGCCACCAGAAGGTGGTGGAGGAGGCCCCCGCGCCGGGCATCAGCGAGGCGCAGCGCGCGGAGATCGGCAAGGTGTGCGTGGAGGCCTGCCTGCGCATCGGCTACCGCGGCGCCGGGACGTTCGAGTTCCTCTACGAGGACGGCCGCTTCTATTTCATCGAAATGAACACCCGCATCCAGGTGGAACACCCGGTCACCGAGATGGTCACCGGCATCGACCTGGTGCGCGAGCAGCTGCTGATCGCGGCGGGCAGGCCGCTCTCGATCCGGCAGCAGGACGTGGTGCTGCGCGGCCACGCCATCGAATGCCGGATCAACGCCGAGGATCCGGACACCTTCATGCCCTCGCCGGGCCTGATCCAGCATTTCCATGCCGCCGGCGGGCCGGGGGTGCGCGTGGACTCGCACATCTACGAGGGCTACCGGGTGCCGGCCAACTACGACTCGATGATCGGCAAGCTGATCGTTCATGGCGCCGACCGCGAGCAGGCGATCTGCCGGATGCGCGTTGCGCTCAACGAAATGGTCGTCGACGGGATCCGCACCAACATCCCGCTGCAGCAGCGGATCATGCGCGACGGCGGCTTCCAGGCCGGCGGCCGCAACATCCACTACCTGGAAAAGCGCCTGGCCGAGCGCCGCGACAAGTCCCTGTCGATCGGATGATGCCCGCCGCCGCCGCGCGCGGCGGAATTCGCGCTCAGCGGAACTCGAGCGCCCCGGGAGCGTCCACCGGCGCTTCCAGCGGCGTCAGCTGCAGCGCGCCTTCCGGCTCGATGAGTTCCGGGGACGGGACGCGCGTGCCGGGAATTGGCCGCACTCCGGCGGCCGAGGACTGGCTGACCACGGTCACGTACTCGCTCGATCCGTCCGGCCACACCACCCGGAAGGTGCTGCCCGGCGGCAGCGACGAGAACGGCGCCCCGCTCTGCGCGCGGTAGACCGCGGCGATCTGCGCCGCCCCGCTCATCCGCACCTCGGCGGGCGCGTCGACGGTGGTCACCGCGACCCGCGACAGCTCCCGGTAGTTGTCGTTGAGCGCGTCGATCATCACCCCGGCGGCGGTGACCGAATAGGCGACGAACAGCAGCACCCAGAAATAGAACTTGATCCTGTGCACGAAGCGAACGTTCTTCATTTTTTCACCTCTACATCCCCATCGCCTTCCAGCAGCGAGTCAACCATCTCATCGACGACCTCCGCCCCCCTTCGCGGGATCGCGCCTTCATACACGAACGTCTCGAAATCCTCGGCCGGGTCCTGCGAACACACCCCGCCGTTGGCGCAGTACTCGGTCATCAGCGACCCCTGGGCGCCGCAGTCCTGCCCCAGCCTACACGCCGCGAGCTGCCAGGCCAGTTCCGCCAGCTGGTCGCCCGCCACCATGCCGTCGTAGGCGGCATCGCCGCTGGCGAGCACACCCATGGCGGGCGAGAGCGCCTTGTAGGCCTCCGGGTCGTCGGATCGCTGCACGCGTTCGGCGAGGTCCCGGCGGTAGCCGGCAGCCTCGTCCAGCGGCTCGCCGGCCGCCAGCAGCGCGGCCTCGGCAGCGAGGCTCCCCGCGCCGGCGGCCTCGCGCTGGCGGACCAGGATGGCGGCCGCGCCCAGGCCGTCGCGGGGACCGAAACGCCCGCAGCGCCTGCTGACGCGCTCGCGCGCGGCCACCATCGACTCCGAGGTGCGCAGCTTCATGCGTCCGAACAGATCGGTGTCGCCGGCGTAGGCGGCCGGGTCCCCGGCGTAGGGCGCGCAGTATTCGTAGACACGGCTGACCAGCCAGATCGCCTCGGGATCGCCGGCGCGCGCCGCCGGCAGCAGCGCCTGCAGATAGGCATGAAGATCGTCGGCACGCTCGAACGCGCTGCGCAGGGCGTCCCGGCGCGCCTGCGCGACGGAGGCGCCCGTGGCGGGGGCCGGCGGCAGTGCCTGGGCGGACGGCGCGGAACCGCCTGCAGGCGGCGTCCGGGAGTCGGCGATTTCCGCGTCGTCCGCGCCGTCCGGGCCGGCGCCGGGCGTTGGCGCCTCTTGTCCGCGCAGCCACAGCGCCAGCCCGGTCAGCAGCGCCAGCGCGGCGAGGACGGTCAGCAGCTTGCTGGGCGGTGGGCTGGCGGCGGGCATCTGCAGGGCTGTCCACGGCATCCGGGGCGGCCGCTCCCGCGCCCGGTATGCCGTTGTCGTCAGCATCCCGGACATGGGTCGGTTTCCTCGCTGCGCATCACCGGATCGGTCTCCTGCGCCGGTACCGACGCACCAGATGACCGGCGCGCGAGGAGCGGCCGATCGACGAGGCCCGAGACGCGGCCGACAACACGCCCGCGCACGGGCCTCGCGCGCCCATCTTAGTGGAACCGCACCGCGGGTGCCCAGCCGCGCGCCGGTTCCGCGACGGCGCGCACTTTACGCCCGCAGCTGCGCACCGCAACATGCGTCCAGCCCACCTGCGCGGATCCCATGCCGTATCTGGAATTGTCGCTGCGCTGCAGCGAAGCCGAACAACCGCGCTACGAACGCGCCCTGGAGGACGTCGGCGCGCTGGCCGTGACCATGGTCGATGCCGATGCCGACACCGTCGACGAGCGCGCCATCCTCGAACCCGGGGTGGGCGAAACGCCGCTGTGGAACACGCTGCAGCTGAGCGCGCTGTTCGCGCACGATGCCGATGCGCTGCTGCTGCTGGCCGCGCTGGAAGCGTTCGATCCCGCCCTCGACTGGACCCGCGCCGGCTTCCGCAACGTCGAGGACCAGGACTGGGAACGCGCCTGGATGGACCGCTACACGCCGATGCGGTTCGGCGCACGCACCTGGATCGTGCCCTGGAACAGCGAGATGCCGGCCGGCGCGGACGCCGAGGATGCGGCAGTGGTGCGCCTGGATCCGGGCCTGGCGTTCGGCTCCGGCACCCACCCGACCACCTCGCTGTGCCTGCAGTGGCTCGACGCGCTCGCCCAGGCCGGCGAGCTGAAGGGCCGCGACGTGCTCGACTACGGCTGTGGCAGCGGCGTGCTGGCACTGGCGGCGCTCAAGCTCGGTGCCGCCGGCGCGCTCGGTATCGACAACGATCCGCAGGCGCTGCAGGCCAGCAGCGACAACGCCCGCCGCAACGGCGTCGACGCGCGCCTGCTGCTGCGGTCGCCGCAGCAGGCGCCGGCGGGCGCCTGGCCGGTGGTGGTCGCCAACATCCTCGCCGCGGCGCTCGACGCCCTGGCCGAGGACCTGGCGGCGCGGGTGACGCCGGGCGGCCGCCTGGCGCTGTCCGGCATCCTCGACGGGCAGCAGGAAGCGCTGCTGCGGCGCTATCGGCCGTGGTTCGAATCGCTGGCGGTCGCGCACGACGGCGACTGGGTCCGCATCGACGGTGTGCGCCGCCGTGATTGAATGCCGCATCGTCCCCATGCGCGCACCTGCCTCCATGCCCTCGCACCTCCCGGCTTCCGCCCTGCCAGCACCGCGCAGCGCCACGCCGCCGCGCGCGGCGGCCGCCGCGGCATAACTCTGGATGTTCATCAACTGTCCCAATTGCGCCGCACTGGTGGCGACCGACCTGGCCACCGACCTGCCGCCGGAGCGCTGCCCGCGCTGCGGTTTCGCCCTGCGCGACCGCACCCCGGCTTCTCCTGAAGCGGCGCCTCCCGCAGCGGCTGCTCCCGAACCGGTTCCTTCCGCACCCGTACCGGCTCCGCCGCCGGTCGCCGCCGCCCCCGCGCTGCCGCCAGGACCGCCCGCGACCGAACCGACTCCGGCAGCGCCCCCGCCCGGCACCGGCGCGCCGTTCGTGCCGCTGAAGCCGCCCCGCCCTCCGCTGCTTGCGAAAGCACCGCCCACACCCGCCGCCGAGGAACGCGCCGACAGTCCGGTCGACCAGGCCGGCACTGCATCCACGGCCACCTCTGCGGCGGCCGCGCCTGCGGTCGCGGCGCCTACCGCCGCCCCCGTGGCACCGGCGCCAGCG
>NZ_JACCKA010000011.1 GCF_013425525.1 Luteimonas salinisoli
CGACTCCCTCAACGACCTCACCCCAGTCGAGTACCGGATCATCCATCACCCGGAAACCTCTAGTTATGCGTGGACCTGATCAGGGGGAGTCGACAGACCCTACCCGGTACAAGACCTCACCTGTTCGAGCCGAGGCTACGATAATCCCTTCGAGTCGGTGCGCGAGCCTCGCCGAGTCGAGCGCTTCCATGACGATTGAAGAACTGTCCACAGCACCTAACGCCTGAAATAGGCCGAGCCGCGAAGCGGCTGGGGCTTCTTACAAAGAAGTTGACGCCTGCGAGTCAGGAGCATTGCAGTTCGTGCTCCGCCGGGGACGGGTATCCGAGTACGGCGTGCGGTCGCTGGACATTGTGGAAGTGAACGTAGCTGCGCACGTAATTGCGTAGCGCATGGTCGCTAACGAAGGCCTGGCGGTGATACATGTCGGACTTCATCGACTTGCTCCAGAGCTCGGTGTGCGCGTTGTCTCGACTCTAGGAAAACCTATTCTGACACCTTTTCCTTCCGCTTGAAGAATCTACTCTGACCCCTGTTCTTCGTCACTGTCGAGCGAGAGTGATGCGGCGAAGTCGCTAGGAAACCTACTCTGACCCCTGTTCTTCTTCAGGTCCACAAACATGTTCGTCGCATGTGCGACTTCATGCATGTGGTTGTTTAGCGCATTCATCAGAGGAAAGGAAAACGCGTCGCTGTCCGAGCGGAAATCTTCAAACGTGCCAAGGATCTCAGCGCAGGCTTCGTCGAGTGCACTCACACAGAAGTAGAGTTTGGTGAGCGCGCGACAAGCCTTGCGTCGCTTGTCGAACGCAAGCGAACCGATGTGCGTGGCCGCCTTGCCAGCGATGAAGGTGGCAATCTTTGCCGTCAGTGTGCCTGCCGTGATCATCAGTGACGTATAACACCTAAGTTAAGCCGAGACGCGTAGTGGAGCCAACCACATGGCAAGCTCCATCTGCCATGTGGTTGGTGGAACGAAGCGGCTTGGGCTTGAACGCATTGTTAGGCCTCAGCCTATTGCGCCCACTGCTCTTGAATGTGCTTCGCCACCTCGTCTGACAGGTTCTGCCAAGAAGCACTGTTGTTGGAGGCGTCCACAACGATAAGCGAATCGTTGCGGTCCATGGCTGCCCAGACCTTTGTAACAGCCGCGTCGGCAGATAGGTTGGAACTGACGTACCAAACAGACTTGTGAACCTTCGCCCAAGAGCCCAATGATTTGATCGCCTCGATAACCGATGAGTAGTCTTGGCCAGGGTTATGCAGATCGTACGAAACGAAAAGATTGTTTGCCATGTGTCCGGATCCCCAGTCGCGTCGGAGTGACGCAAACCTAGAAGACCATAGTCTTGTCGCATTACCTGAGACACCCGCATATGAGGCCTAGCGCCTGAATTAGGCCGCGCCGCGAAGCGGCGTCGGCTTGAATGAATTGTTATAACGCATGTCGATGTGCGAGTGCGCGCAAGTAGCTAGCTCCAGCCGGAGTTAACCCGTCGTCAAAGTACTCGAGCCGCTCCAGATCTTCTATGTAACCGCGGGGGAGGTCGTCAACCAAGCTGCTAAAAGCGCGCTTAATCCCAAGCGGCGAGAGCTTCATCAATTTCTCTCTTCCAATCTTGTCTATCACGTGGGAGTAAGTGAAACGGTTCATTCCTCCATCGTCTGGGATGAACTCAGACTCTGCTCTGTGCTTTCTAACCCTCTCCATCATCAGTCTCCGATTGAGCTTAGAGACCTCTTGTTGCATTTGTGCCAGCTCCTGCTCTTTTTCTTTCAGCTGGCCCGCAATCTTCTCTTTCTCTTCTTTCTGCAAATTGGATCTTTCAATGAGATCTCGAACAATCCTATTCCGCTCTTCGATTGTCTTACTGACCTCTTGCTTTTCGTCCTCAAGCTTCTTCTTTGTTTTTTCCACCTCCTCATTGCCAGTTTTCTTTCCTCCATCCTGAAGGTAGCTACGCATAGATGAGTAGCCCTCGTCGAGGTGGCGAAGTCTCTCGCCAAATCCACTCTCCATTTTTGCAAGAAGTTGGGCCACGTCGCGGGTGAACTTATACGTATTGTCGTAGAAGGTATTGCTAGTGTCCGTTGCCTTGAAGTAGAAAAGAGCGGCCAACGCAACAGAGAACAATGCAAGAAGCAAAGATAGAAGAGTTGGAAAGTCGACCGTCAATTGCAACGGAGTTTGATAGATCTTGATAGATAGAACTATCACTAAGATCAGTACGGACAGGGATCTCACAACATCCCAAAGGCTCACGCTTCTCTTTTCTTCATCAGACATCTGTGAACTCCCCCTGCGTTATAACGCCTGAATTAAGCCGACCCGCGAAGCGGGTTCGGCTTGAATGAACTGTTAGGCGCCATATAGCCACCGGAGCAGGGCAAAGATCAACAGGCCGGACAGCACCAAGGCAATCCCGAGTGCGCGAGACCATGAGTTGGGCTGCTGCGGGTGACCAAAACGGGCCATTACAGCCTTGCCGCGGATGGCGAAGGGCAGACCGGTTCCCAGGAAGGCGATACCAAGGACCCCAAGCGGCATTTGTGGCCAGTAGGAGGGAGGTTGTGCACGGAAGGCTGGTAGGAGGAACCCGAACCCGACGAACAGCGCCCCGAGGACGATAGGGAACCAGCCGCCCTGTCTGATTGTAAGTGGCTCGTCGCTGAAGATGCCCATTGGCGCCTAACAACTACTAGACCCCTTGCTGGGGGACTTTGGCCTTGTTGTACGGGGACGTCAATCGGGCTTTTCCTACCGGGATCATGCATTTGCGACGATGGACGACGGTGGCGGAGAGCCCGAGCATCGGGAGTTAGCCGGCATGGAGGCCGACCTATGCGATATGACGGCGAGCACGCCTGACTATCCCGCGCCGGGGCAGCGACCGGGCGTCCGCGCCCGTTGGACGAGGTTCGCGCCCGGTTGCGGCTGAAACACTACAGATTGCGCACCAAAGAGGCCTACCTCTACTGAATTCGACGGTATATCCGGGACAATGGCAGGCACCATCCGGCGACGCTCGGCGGGAAGGTGGTCGAGGCCTTCCTCACCCGGCTTGCGGTGCGGCAGGTTAGCTACGAGCACCCAGAACCAAGCCCCGTCGGCCCTGCTGTTCCTTTCCAGAAAAATAGGGAGAAAAATGAAACAGAAAAAACGATGCCAGGTTCACTTCTGAACGGCTGCCCCCGCGCTGGACCGCTTTGGTGACACCTACCTCACCCGCACTTCGAATACCCACAGTTCAAACAAGTCGCACACCCATCCATCAGCACTACGGCCTTGGTGCTGCACTTGTGGCACATGGTGGCGGACGGCGGGAACGAGGCGCCCTCGCCGGTCACGGCGATGTCCTCGGGGTGGTCGTCGGTGGGTTCGGGCGCGGCGGCGGCCCGGTCGCTTATTTCAGCGTTTTTTTTTGACTGGGCTTCGAACTGGCGGCGCTTCTCGGCGATGAGGGCGCGGGTGGTGTCGCTCATTTCGGGGTCGTGCATCATGCCGATGGACTTCAGGTGGTCCTCGACGATGTTGCCCAGCTCGGCCACCAGGCTGGGCATGTACACGCCGCCGGCCTTGAAGTAGCCGCCCTTGGGGTCGAACACGGCCTTCATCTCGTCCACCAGGAAGGTGACGTCGCCGCCCTTGCGGAACACGGCGCTCATGATGCGGGTGAGCGCCACGATCCACTGGAAGTGCTCCATCGACTTGGAGTTGATGAAGATCTCGAACGGGCGGCGCTGCTCGTGCTCGGTGCCGGCGTTGAGCACGATGTCGTTGATGGTCACGTACATGGCGTGCTCCACCAGCGGGGACTTGATCTTGTAGGTGCTGCCGATCAGCACTTCCGGGCGCTCGATGCGCTCGTGCATCTGGATGACGTTGTCCTCGGCGCCGGCGGTCAGTTCCGCTTCGGCGGCTTCGCGGCTCACGGAGGCGGTGGGCACATCCTTCACCTTGTCTTCGGGGGTGACGACGGCGTAGCCCTTGATTTTCTTGTCGATCCTGACGGCCATTGCTGATCTCTTGCGGTTGCGGTGGGGCGGTGACGGGGATGGTGGGCGGGCCGGTGTGCGGGGCCTCGGCCCAACCCCTCCCCCGCGAGCGGGAGAGGGGCGTTGGCGCGGTTACTTGCTTGCGGACTTCTTGGCGGCCTTGCGCGGGGCGGCCTTCTTCGCCGCCGCCTTCCTGGCCGGGGCCTTGCGGGCGGCGGCCTTCTTGGCGGGCGACTTGCGGGCGGCGGTCTTCTTCGCCGTGGCCTTCTTCGCCGTTGCCTTCTTGGCGGTGGTCTTGCGCGCGGCGGTCTTCTTGCTGGCTGCCTTCTTCGCCGTCTTCTTGGCGCTCTTCTTGGCGGTGGCCTTGCGCGCGCTGGCGGCGCGCGTGGCGGCAGCCTTCTTGCCGGCTGCCGAGCGCTTGGCGGCCTTCTTGGCGCGGGTGGCCGCGGCCTTCTTGCCGGCCGCCTTGCGGGTGGCCTTCTTGCCGGCGCGGGTGGCGGCGGCCTTCTTGCCGGCGCCCTGCTTCTTCAGCGCGGCGCCTTCGGCGGCGGCGCTGGCCTTGGCCTTGGTCAGGCTCTTCTTGGCCTTGCTCACGCGCTTGCTGACGGTCTTGCCGGCCTTCTTCGCGGTCTTGCGTGCGCTGGCCACCGCCTTGCTCACGCGCTCGGCCACCGTGCTGCCGACCTCCTGCGCCTTCTCGGCCACAGCCTCGGCCGCACCGGCGATGGTCGCCGTCACTCCGTTACCGTTGCTCATCGGGTTTTCCTCGTCGTGTTCCGGGCACTGTTGCCCGTGAAGCGGAATGTAGCGCGAAGTTTGGGCGGTGTATGCAAGGGGCGTGGCGGGGGCTCTGGTTCCCACCCCCGCTGCCGGGCGCGGGAGACGGGGTTCGCTGCGGGCGGGGGCGGTGCGGGCCGTCCTCGCCCGGCCCCGCACCCGCTGCGCGGGAGCAGGGAGCCAGGGTCAGAACTTGCCGTAATAGCCTTCCTTCAGGGCGTCGAACAGGTTGGCGGCGCTGTGCACCTCGCCGTCGTATTCGATCTGCTCGTTGCCCTTCACCTCCACCACTTCGCCGTCCTCCAGCTCGAAGCGGTAGGTGGTGTTCTCCAGGTCCTTCTCCTTGACCAGCACGCCCTGGAAGGCGGCCGGGTTGAAGCGGAAGGTGGTGCAGCCCTTCAGGCCCTGGTGGTAGGCGTAGGTGTAGATGCTCTTGAAGTCTTCGTACGGGTAGTCGGTGGGCACGTTGGCGGTCTTGGAGATGGAGCTGTCCACCCATTTCTGCGCCGCGGCCTGCACGTCCACGTGCTCCTTGGGGCTGATGTCGTCGGCGGAGATGAAGTAGTCCGGCAACTGGGCGTCGGGCGCGTCCGCGTAGGGCATGGCCTTGGCGTTCACCAGGTGGCGGTAGGCCAGCAGCTCGAAGGAGAACACGTCCACCTTCTCCTTGCTCTTCTTGCCCTCGCGGATCACGTTGCGGCTGTAGTGGTGGGCGAACGAGGGCTCGATGCCGTTGCTGGCGTTGTTGGCCAGGCTGAGGGAAATCGTGCCGGTGGGGGCGATCGAGCTGTGGTGGGTGAAACGGCTGCCGGTCTCGGCCAGGGCGTCCACCAGCTCCGGGGCCACCGTGGCCACCTGCTGCATGTAGCGCGAGTACTTGGCATGCAGCACCTTGCCGGGGATCTCCTGGCCCACTTTCCAGCCGTCGGCTGCCATCTCCGGGCGCTTGCGCAGCATCTCGGCGGTCACGGCGAAGCGCTCCTCCATGATCGGCGCCGGGCCCTTCTCCTGCGCCAGCGCCAGGCCCATCTCCCAGCCGGCCACGGCCATCTCGCGGGCCACGCGCTCGGTGAAGTCGCAGCTTTCCTTGGAGCCGTACTTCATCTTCAGCATGGTGGCGGTGCTGCCCAGGCCCAGGAAGCCCATGCCGTGCCGGCGCTTGCGCATGATCTCGTCGCGCTGCTGCTGCAGGGGCAGGCCGTTGATCTCCACCACGTTGTCGAGCATGCGGGTGAACACGCGCACGACTTCCTTGTATTCCTCCCAGTCGAACGTGGCCTGGTCGGTGAAGGGGTTGCGCACGAACTTGGTGAGGTTCACCGAGCCCAGCAGGCAGGCGCCGTAGGGCGGCAACGGCTGCTCTCCGCATTGTCCAGTCACCAAACCATTGAAAACAACGGAGTTTTGATCCGGCTGCGTAGTATCGAACACGGCGTGCTCGCCCACGTACTCGATGCTCTCGATCCGCGAGGCGAAGCGCTGGGTCTTGCGCAGCACCTTGTCCTGCGCCCAGTTGGCGTACTTGTCGTTCTTGGCCGGCAGCAGGAAGCCGATCTCGCGCATGAACTGCTCGCGCGACTCGCCATCGACGATGAGTTCGTACTGCGCCACGCACTGGTAGCTCTGCTCGCCGCCACGGCCGTTGGGCATGGTCTTGGCCTGCGCCTCGCGGCGCTTGCGCACCCGACAGAACACGCCGAAGTTGGCCAGCAGCATCTGCACGTCCTTGAGCAGGCTTTCCTGGCTGGACGCCAGCCGCACCGAGCAGCTCTGGCTGCTGGAGGAGATGTTGACGGTGCCATCGGTCTGGAACAGCGCGCGCAGGTAGGCGCGCACGCAGTCTTCGCTGCCGCGCCACACCACCTCGGGCACCTTGAGCTTGGTGCTTCGGGTGAAGCCGTAGTGCTCCAGCAGCCGGGCCAGCATCACCGAGCGGATGAAGACCTGGTTGCGTTCCGGCACGGCGACGGGCGCCACCGTGTAGTTGCGCGAAGCGTGCAGCGACGCGCCCGCGATCAGCGTGTTGACGTAACCGGCCACCCGGTCGGCCAGGGCGCGGTCCTCGCCCCACAGCGTGACGATCGCGGCCTCCTGCCCCTTGCCCCGGTTGGTGAAGTGGCCGTCGCCGGTCAGCAGCCCCAGCAACAGGCCCAGGTCCTCGCTGCCGTCGGTGCCGAACTGGCCCTTGCCGGACTGCACCAGCAACCGGTCGCCGAGCTGCAGCTCGCCCAGCTTCAGCTTGCCGCGCTCGGTGTAGAAGTCGTGCCACTCGGTGGCCTTGATCTCGTAGCCGTCCTCGGTGCGCACCCGGTACACGGGCGCGCGCGGCGCGGTCATGAAGGCCGGCTTGGCGGGACGCGTGGTGACGCCCCTGCCACCGTCCGGCAGCGTGCGCATGTCGACCGTCGCTTCGATGGCCTCGCCGCTGGCGTACAGCTCGCCGATCGGCACCATCCCGTGCTGGGTGGCCAGCCGGGTATCCGCCGTCACGCACGGGTTGGTCGCGCGAATGTTCTCGCACCACCAGTTGTTGTTCATCTCGTTGACGCGGTCGATCAGGATGAAGCCCGGCTCGGCGTAGTCGTACGTCGAGACCATGATCATGTCCCACAGGTGGTGGGCGCGGATCTTGCCGTACACGCGGCAGGCGACCAGGCCATCGTCGCGGACGATGTAGCCCTGGTGCTGCGGCCACTCCTTCCAGATCACCTTCTCCGGGTCGGCCAGGTCCACGTCGCCGGCTTCCTTGTCGCTGATCGGGAACACCAGCGGCCAGTCGGCGTCGTTCTCCACCGCCTCCATGAAGCCGTCGGTGATCAGCAGGCTGAGGTTGAACTGGCGCAGCCGGCCGTCCTCGCGCTTGGCGCGGATGAAATCCTTGGCGTCCGGGTGGCTGATGTCGAAGGTGCCCATCTGCGCGCCGCGGCGGCCGCCGGCGGAGGACACGGTGAAGCACATCTTGTCGTAGATATCCATGAAGGACATCGGCCCGGAGGTGTACGCGCCGGCGCCGGCCACGAACGCGCCCTTGGGGCGCAGGGTGCTGAATTCGTAGCCGATGCCGCAGCCGGCCTTCAGCGTCAGCCCCGCCTCGTGCACCTTCTCGAGGATGCCGTCCATCGAGTCGCCGATGGTGCCCGAGACGGTGCAGTTGATGGTGCTGGTGGCGGGCTTGTGCTCGAGCGCGCCGGCATTGGAGGTGATGCGGCCGGCGGGGATGGCCCCGCGGCGCAGCGCCCAGACGAAACGGTCGTACCAGTACTGGCGCTTCTCGGGGTTGGGCTCGGCATCGGCCAGCGCGCGTGCCACGCGCTGGTAGGTGCCGTCGATGTCGGCGTCCACCGCATCGCCCTGCTTGGTCTTGAGGCGGTACTTCTTGTCCCAGATGTCGGCGGACGCCGGCTGCATCGGAATCTCCGTTGCCGGGTCCTGCTTCACCGCCTCCAGACGAACCGTGCTCATGCTGCTTGTCTCTCCTGCGTTTGCGGCGGGTCGTGCCCGCCCTGTCGTTATTGTCGGTACCGGCGCGCCGGGCGCGGCGACGGCAAAGCGGCGGCGGCGTGCGTTACGCCCCGCGCAATTCCCGGGTTTTCGTGTTGCCGATCACATCTTTCCCGCATCCGGCGCCACCCCCATGGCCACTGGACTTTTCCAAGCAAATCCCCATTACTTGGGCCACGTACACTCCGGCAACCCCAAGATGTAGTGGCGAACGGGGGCTCAAGCTACGCCCGGAGGTGGCGGAAGTCAACTCCACGAAGGGCCAAGAACACCGATCCGCGGTTTCGCCGCCGTTGAGCCCCGTTCAGGCACGATAGGCGGGTCGGCGGCGTTCCGCGCCGGCCGCCTTGAAGGGGCCGGCGACTGCCGCATTTCACGTACCAGCCACCGTCACTACGGGATAACCAGCCCTCCATGCGTCCACTGCCCACTCTCCTCGCCCTCGTCGCTGCGGCCGCGTTCGGCGGCCTGGCCGCGGTCGCCATCGGCGACGGCCTGCGCGCGCCGGCGCTGGCGCAGGACGCGCCCGCCCCCCTCTTCCAGACCCCCGCCACCGCGCCCGCCGGCGCCCGCGAGGTGCCGCCGGGGCTGGTCGGCAGCGCCGCCCTGCCGATGGCGGTGGACGGCCAGCCGCTGCCGTCGCTGGCGCCGATGCTCGAGCGGGTGATGCCGGCGGTGGTGAGCGTGCATACCAAGCAGCGGGTGCGGGTGAGCCCGTTCGGCAACGACCCGTTCTTCCGCCGCATGTTCCCGGAGCTGAGCCAGGAGCGGATCGCGCAGTCGCTGGGCTCGGGGGTGATCGTGGATGCGCGCAACGGCTACGTACTGACCAACCACCACGTGATCGAGGGTGCCGACGAGGTGTCGGTCACCCTGGCCGACGGCCGCACCCTGCAGGCCGAGTTCCTCGGCTCGGATGCCGAGACCGACGTGGCGCTGATGCGGGTGCCGGCCGAGAACCTGACCGAAGTGCCGCTGGCCGACAGCGGCATGCTCAGCGTGGGCGACTTCGTGGTGGCGGTGGGCAACCCGTTCGGGGTCGGGCAGACGGTGACTTCGGGCATCGTCTCGGCGGTGGGCCGCAGCAACATCCCCGGGGTGGGCTTCCAGAACTTCATCCAGACCGACGCCAGCATCAACCCCGGCAACTCCGGCGGCGCGCTGGTCAACCTGCGCGGCGAGCTGGTGGGCATCAACACCGCCAGCTTCAACCCGCGCGGCAGCGAGGCCGGCAACATCGGCCTGGGCTTCGCCATTCCCTCCAGCCTGGCCGGCAGCGTGATGCGCCAGCTGATCGCCAACGACGGCGTGGTGCGCCGCGGCACCCTGGGCGTGGACACCCAGACGGTGGACGCGCGCATCGCCGACGGCCTGGGGCTGACGGCGCCGCGCGGCGCGGTGGTGACCCGGGTGCACGCCGGCTCCGCCGGGGCCGAGGCGGGGATCCGCACCGGCGACGTGATCGTCGGCGCCAACGGCCAGCGCGTGGACAACAGCGAGACCCTGCGCAACATCCAGGGCCTGCAGGCGATCGACGCGCCGCTGACCCTGGAGCTGGTGCGCGACGGCCGCACGCTGGAGATCAGCACGCGCCTGCGCGAGCTGCCGCGCGACGGCGCCAGCTACGATCCGCGCCTGGCCGGCGCCACCCTGGCGGACCTGCCCGAGGCGCTGCGCCGGGCCAGCAACCGCGTCAGCGGCGTGCTGGTGGAGGCGGTGGAGCCGGGCAGCCGCGCCGCGCGCAACGGCCTGCGCGGCGGCGACGTGATCCTCGCCGCCACCGGCGGCCAGTTCCACGACCTGGCCGGGTTCCGCGCAGCGCTGGCCAGCGCGCCCGACGACGTGGTGCTGCTGGTGCAGCGCGGCCGCAGCCAGGGGCAGGTGCAGCTGCGCTAGGCCGCCGGCGGGACAGCCACCGGATCATCACCCGGCACCCGTCATCCTTGCTCCACTCGCATCCGCGACGACGTACCCGGGACGACCCACCCCCCGACACCCCGCAACATCCCCGACAACAGGAGACATCGCGATGAGCCCCACCTCCACCGACAACGTCAAGAACAGCCTGGGCGAGGCCGGCAGCCGCCTGAAGCAGGCCGCGCACGACGCCGGCGATGCGATCAAGGGCGCCGCCGACGTGGCCGGCGACGAGCTGCGCCTGGGCAAGGCCAACGTCAAGGCGGACCTCGCCGACAGCGCCCTGTCCGGGCTGTCCGCGCTGGAAGGCCTGGGCGAGGCCGGCCGCGAGCAGATGGACATGGTGCTCGACAAGGGCCGCGACCTGGTCGACAGCGCCGCCGACCTGATCCGCGAGCGCCCGCTGGCCTCGTTCGGCGTGGCCTTCGCGGCCGGCTGGATCATCGCCAAGCTCGCCCGCACCAAGTAATCCGGCGCCGCGGGGAAGGCAGTGACCGAGGAGCAGCGCAAGCAATCCACGCCCGGGGACGACGAGGCCGACGCCGGCAAGCCGCCGCACCTGGACGAGAGCGTGCGCAGGGTCGGCAAGGCCGGGCGCGAAGTGCTCGGCTCCGGCCGCGACACCGGCCGCGCGCTGCGCAAGCTGGTGGCCGCGGACCTGGCGCTGGCGCGCGGCGCCACCGGGCGGGCGCTGTTCTGGGCCGCGGTGGGGATCATCTTCGGCGCCTCGGCGTGGCTGCTGGTGATGGGCGCCACCGTGGCGGTGCTGCAGACGGCCGGCCTGTCCTGGCTGGCCTCGATCTCCATCGCCGCCGGCATCAGTCTGGCGGTCACCGGGCTGGCCGCCTGGCGGGTGTTCGTGTTCTTCGAAATGGCCGCACTCAAGGCCACCCGCCGCCAGTTGGCGCGATTGGGCTGGTTCGACGACAGCGAAGACGATGACGAGGACGGTGACCCGCCCGTTGCCGCGTCCACTGCAGGGACCGCCCCGGCCGCTTCGGCGCGCAACGGGAGCGTCGCGTCATGAGCATCAAGCGCCTCCAGCGCCGCGTCGAGCGCTCCGAACTGCTGGTCGACGGCCGCATCACCCAGACCCGCGAGGGCTATCGGAGCCTGCGACGGCAATGGCGCGAGGCGTGGTCGCCGGGGCGGATCGTGGTGGCCGGGTTGCTCGCCGGTTTTGCGGCCGGCAGGTCCGCGCCGGAGCGCGCGATGAAGAGTCTGGGCCGGGTCGGCAAGCAGCTCGGCGATCCGCGCTGGCTGCGACTGATCAGCTCGATCGCCGGCCTGCTGACCTCGATCCAGGCCACCGTGGCCGCGGCGCGAGCCAAGGACGCGGCGCAGACCGCGGACGACGCCGCCGACAACGCGCAGGAGGCGAACGAAGAGGTCGCCGCCGGCGCGGGGTCGGGGGCGCCGGCCGCGGGAACGGCCGGCGCAGGGGCTGCCGCCGCGCGGCCGGCGGAAGGCGTCGAAGGC
>NZ_JACCKA010000012.1 GCF_013425525.1 Luteimonas salinisoli
CTGCCGGCAGCGGCGAAGCGCCCCTCGGCCGCGGGCCGCAGCGCCTTGGCGATGCGGTCCAGCGGCAGCCGCGAGAGCGTGCCGATGTCCATGCCGGCGAAGCTCACCGACAGCGCCTCGCGCTTGAGCCGGCGTCCGTCGCAGTGTGGGCACGCCCGGCCCACCATGTAGCGCGCCGCCCGCTGCTTCATCGTCGCGCTCTGGGTGGTGGCGAAGGTGTGCAGCACATAACGGCGCGCACTGGAGAAAGTGCCCATATAGCTGGGCTCCTCCTTGCGTCTCAGCGCCGCGCGGGTTTCCCGGGGGGTGAACCCGGCGTACACCGGCACCACCGGCTGTTCGTCGGTGAACAGGATCCAGTCGCGGTCCCGCTTCGGCAGTTCGCGCCACGGCCGGTCGACGTCGTAGCCGAGGGTGACCAGGATGTCGCGCAGGTTCTGGCCGTGCCAGGCCGGCGGCCAGGCGGCGATGGCGCGTTCGCGGATGCTCAGCGACGGGTCGGGCACCATCGACTGTTCGGTGACCGCGTACACGTGGCCCAGGCCGTGGCATTCGGGGCAGGCGCCCTGCGGCGTATTGGGGGAGAAATCCTCGGCGAACAGCATCGGCTGCCGCGGTGGATAGGTGCCGGCGCGCGAATACAGCATCCGCAGCAGGCTCGACAGCGTGGTCACGCTGCCCACCGACGAGCGCACGCTCGGGCTGCCTCGCTGCTGCTGCAGGGCCACCGCCGGCGGCAGGCCGTCGATGGCGTCGACGTCGGGCACGCCGGCCTGGTCGATCAGCCGCCGTGCATACGGCGCCACCGATTCCAGGTAGCGGCGCTGCGCTTCGGCGTAGAGGGTGCCGAACGCCAGCGAGGACTTGCCCGACCCCGACACGCCGGAGAACACCACCAGCGCATCGCGCGGGATGTCGACGTCGACATTCCGGAGATTGTGCTCGCGTGCGCCGCGCACGCGCACCAGCCCGTCGGCATCGGGCCGGGGGCGGGCGGAGCGGGAGGGGGTGGAGCGCGGCCGGCGCGAGCGTCTGGGCATTGCCGCGATGCTGCCGGCTACCGGGTCACGGGCGCGCGACGGCGCCGTCACCGGAGCGCGCGCCGCGGCGTGGACCGGCTTTCTTCGCTACCGCGGGAAGGGCGGCTACGCGGCCTTGGCCATCCTGCCGCAGCTGTCGGCACAGCGTCGGCACGCGTCGGCGCAGCGCTGCATGTCCGCGTCGTCGCCCATCGCGGCGCAGGCCTCCGCGCACTTCCGGCAGACCTCGGCGCAGGCGCCGCAGGTGGCGCTATGCACCGACGCACCGCGCAGCATGGCATCGGCACTGGTGGCGCAGATGTCGGCGCAGACCGACATCAGGTTGATGTGCTCGGCTTCGGCGTGCTTGCCGCCCTTTTCCAGACAGTAGTTGATCGTCTCCAGGCACACCGCATGGCAGGTGCTGCAATTGTCGATGCACTGGTTCATCTCGTCGCTGCGGTGTTCGGCTGTGTGGTGGGTCATCGGAGCCTCCGGTGGTGGCGGGTGATCCACGGCGCACCCGCGTCGCCAGCGGTCGCGATTGCGATCGCCCCCTGGTTGGCCACCGTGCCAGCACCGCCCTCCACGTACGGTGAAGCGGCGCGTGCGGGGCAGCCGCCGGTCAGGAGGGCGTGGACTGCTTCGGCAGGATTGGCGACGAAAGCCGGCTCGGCCGGCAGTGTCGGCTTTCGCGCGCATGGCGCGTTCCTACGGGTGCGCGGCTGCCGGCCCACGCCGCGGCCGGGCCGTGCGAGCCGCGCGGGTCAGCGATTGCGCTGCAGCTCGCTCAGATGCAGCTGACGCTCCACCACGCCCGGGCGGCGCTCCACGGTGACCGTCTGCGCGGCCACGTCGATGCGGTAGGTGAGGTAGTACTGCAGCCGCGGCTGACTCAGCGGTTCGGCGCGGAATGCCGCCAGGCAGCTGCCGTCGGGCCAGCGCGCCGAGGGATACAGCAGGCCGGGCAGGCCCTGGGCGGTGGCGTGCTTGCCGATCGCCTGGGTGGCGCCGTAGTCGTCGTCGAGCAGCTCCGGGTGCTCGTGTTCCTTGCCGCGCAGTTCCAGGAACAGGCCGCGCGCGCGGACCTCGTAGACCGCGCGGTAACGCGCCACCGGCCTGGTCACGCCTTCGATCGCCGACAGTTGCCGCAACTGGTGCCAGCAGGTCTCGGCCACGCCGGTGGCCTCGTCCAGTGCGCCGTACCAGACCCGGATGCTGCCGTCGCCGTAGCGGCTGGCGACGGTACCGTCGCTGGTGAACGGATAGCCGATCGCCTGCGAGTAGTGCAGACCGCGCTCGACCACGCCGGTGCGCTCGGGCCGCATCCGCAGATCGGCCGCCAGCGCGGCGGCGCGGCCGGCGCCGTCGTCGACCAGGTCGTCGAACAGATCCTCCGCCACCCGCAGGGAAGTGATGTTGCGCAGCAGCCGGCCGTCGAAATCCGTGAGCCGGTCGTACAGCGGCATCACTGGCCGCGCTGGAAGTCGACGAAGCGCGCGATCCGCGCCAGCCCCACCAGGCCGTCGTCGAGCATGACCTCGAGCGGGGCGCGCCCCTCGAGCATGCGATTGCGGCGCCGCACCCAGCCGAAGCGCAGGTCCGGATCCTCGGGGAACAGCATGCGCAGGCCCTTGTGGATGCCGAGCAGGTAGCCGGCGCGGTCGAGGGTGTCGCGGCTGTTGGGCAGGGCGCGCTCGCCGCGCCGGTACTGCGCCAGCACCTTGCGGCTTTCCGGGCTCATGCCGAGCAGGGCGAGCTGCTGCTCGGTCGGCAGCGCCCACTTCTCGAACAGCGCCGCCAGGATGCGGGCGAGGTCGCGGCGGGCCTCGTCGCGGGCCAGGTCCGGGATCTGCGGCAGGGCATGTGCGGTGATGGCCATGGGCGGCTCCTGGGTACAGGGCAACAATATACGGAGATACAACCCCAAAATCCAGCAAGCGCTCGCTTCGTCCGGCTGCCGGGACAGCTGCCGGTCAAAAAAAGGGCGCGGCCTGCGCCGCGCCCGTGCTTGCCCGCCTCGCGGCGGCGAACCGGTTATTCGACGGTGAACTCGCGGGTCTCCACCACCTCGCCGTCGAGCGAGATCTCGAGGGTATAGCGGCCCTGCGGCCAGTCCTCCGGGTTGCTGATGCGGAAATTGGTGACGTCCTGGCCGCTGAAGTCGAGCCGCTCGCTGCGTTCGTCGACCAGCTGGCCGTCCTGGAAGGTCCAGCGCGCGGTCAGGGTGCCGCTGCTGGGGAGGGCGGTCTCGCCGCCCGCGGCGGTGGTCGAGACCGCAGCGACGATGGTGTCGTCGCCGGCGGAGAACGTGGTGGCGGGCTCGGCGATGGTGCGTTCGGCCGTGGTCTCGGTGCCGAGCTGCACGTCGGTCACGGTCACTGCGGCGACCGGGCGTTCCGGCGCCGGCGGGGTGGCCGGTTCGGCGGGCTGCGCGGTTGGCGGCGTGGCCGGGGTCGCAGGCTCGGGGTCGCGCTTGCAGGCGGCCAGCGCGAGGCTGCCGATCAGCAGCGCGGATATCAGCAGGGCGGGGCGGATGCGGTTCATGGCGGTTCCTTGTCGGATCGGGTGGCGGGCTTGCTGCGGGCGGGAGCTGCGCTGTGCCTCAGGCGGGATCGGATGCGTCCCCGTCGCGGTCCGGGATCCGCAGCGTCTGGCCGGGGTGGATCAGGTCCGGATTCTCGAGCTGGTCGCGGTTGGCCTCGAAGATCTCGCGCCAGTGGTTGGCGCTGCCGTAGAACTTCTTCGAGATCGCCGAGAGGTTGTCGCCCTTCTCGACCACGTAGCGCTGGTCGCCGCTGCGCGCGGCGGTGGACGAGGCCGAGGATCGCACCTTGCCGAAGTCGGCGCGGTCCGCATCGCCGGCGGCGGTGCTCTCGCTGCTGCCGGTGACGGCGGAGAAGTCGGGCCTGGTCTTGCCGGGGCCGTCGTCGTCGGGACCGTCGGGGGGTCTGTTCACGGTGGAGCTCCACAGTCGGGTGGCGGCAAGCCTCCCACGCGGAACGTTAAGGCCGGATGCTGCCCGCGGGGGCGGCGGCTGCCTATTGCCGCAGGTCGCGCCGCGCCGGCGGCGGCGCGAGCCCGGGCGTCGCCCGCCAGGGATTGATGTCCAGGCCGCCGCGGCGGGTATAGCGCGCCTCCACCGACAGCCACTCCGGCCGGCAGCGCGCCGCGAGGTCGGTGAAGATGCGTTCGACGCACTGCTCGTGGAACTCGGCATGGTCGCGGAACGAGACCAGATAGCGCAGCAGCCCGCCCCGGTCGATGCGCGGGCCGCGGTAGGCGATGCGCACGCCGGCCCAGTCGGGCTGGCCGGTCACCGGGCAGTTCGACTTGAGCAGGTCCGAGCGCAGCGTTTCGGCGACGATCGCGTCCGCGTCGCAGGCCAGCCATTGCGGCCGCGGCGGGCCGTAGTGGTCGACGTCGAGCTCGAGGCCGTCGATGGCGGCGGCGTCGTCCCGGTCGGGGTCGGCCGCCGCGGGCAGCCCGAAGGCCACCTCGACCGGGGCGCCGGCGGCGCCGGCCAGGTCCGCGGCGATCAGCTCGCGGACCTGCTCGGCGCCTTCGAAGCGGCTGGCGTTGAGCGAGTTGAGATAGAGCTTGAGCGACTTCGACTCGACCAGCCGCGGCGAGTCGGCCGGCACCGTGAAGGTGGCGGTGGCGACCATCGGCTTGCCGCGCGCGTCCAGCCAGGCCAGCTCGTAGGCATGCCAGCGGTCGTGGCCTGCGAACGGCAGCGCCCGGGGATCCAGGCCGAGCGCGTCGCGCCCGGCGCTGCGCGCGATCGGGAACAGCAGCGCGGGGTCGTAGGCGCGCGGGTAGGCCACGTCGCGGCCCAGGGGGAGATCGGAAGCCATGCGCGCATTCTATCGACGCCGGCCACCGCATCGGCACCATGCGACAGCAACGGCATCGACGCCCCCGGCCGGGAAGTCGCGATTCCCCGCCGGTTCGAAGAAGCGGAACTCGCCCCGTCGCGACGGCACGAGCGCCGCCTGCCGGCTTCCGCGACGCCGGGAACTACCTGGCCGCGGAGGCCTCGCTGCCGCCCTCCAGATAATCCAGCGCGACCTGCAGCATCGCCCGCAGGCCGAGGTCGAGTGCCGCCTCGTCGACGTCGAACTGCGGCGAGTGGTTGCTCGGCGCGGTCACCGGATCCTCGCCCACCGGCGTGGCGCCGACGAAGAAGAACAGCCCCGGCACCTCGCGCGCGTACAGCGAGAAATCCTCGGCGCCCATGATCAGCGGCATCTCGACCAGCTTGCCGGGGCCGGCGGCGGCCGCCAGGCTGGGGCGCATGCGCTCGGTCAGCGCCTCGTCGTTGAAGGTGACCGGGTTGCCCTCCTCGGCCGGGATCTGCGCGTCGATGGTGGCGCCATTGGCCGCCGCGACGTGCTCGGCGATGCTGGTCAGCCGCGCGAACACGTCCTTGCGCATGTCCTCGTCGAAGGTGCGGATGGTGCCGACCAGTTCCACCTCGTCGGGGATGATGTTGTAGCGGATGCCGCCCTCGATCGCGCCGAAGGTGACCACCACCGGCTGCTTGCTGATGTCCATCTGCCGGCTGACGATGGTCTGCGCCTGGGAGATAATCTGCGCCGCCGCGACGATCGGGTCGACCCCGCCCCAGGGTCGCGAGCCATGCGTCTGCCGGCCGATCACCTTGAGCCC
This sequence comes from Luteimonas salinisoli, assembly GCF_013425525.1. GTDB lineage: Bacteria > Pseudomonadota > Gammaproteobacteria > Xanthomonadales > Xanthomonadaceae > Luteimonas > Luteimonas salinisoli. The sequence continues at coordinate 5,691 of NZ_JACCKA010000012.1, forward strand.
GAAGCGGTCCGAAGCGGCCATGGTCGGCCCGGCGCGTACGCCGATCCGGTCGGCATTGAGGGTGCTGAACACGTGCAGCCCGAACACCGCCTCGGGTTCGAAGTCGCGGAACACCCCCTCCTCGAGCATCAGCGAGGCGCCGCCCTCCTCGCCCTCGGGCGCACCTTCCTCGGCCGGCTGGAATACGAACAGGATCTCGCCCGCCAGCTCCTCGCGCATTCCCGCCAGCGCTTCGGCCACCCCCATCAGGATCGCGGTATGGGCGTCGTGCCCGCAGGCGTGCATCACCCCGGTGCTCTGGCCGCGATAGGTATCGGTGGCGGTGGATGCGAACGGCAGGCCGGTCCGTTCGGTGACCGGCAGCGCGTCCATGTCGGCGCGCAGGGCGATGCGCGGCCCGGGCCGGCCGCCCTTCAGCACCGCGGTGACGCCGGTGTGGGCGATCCCGGTCCTCGGCTCCAGCCCCAGGGCGCGCAGGTGGTCGGCAACCACGCCGGCAGTGCGCGTCTCGCGGTTGCTGAGTTCGGGGTGCTGATGGATGTCGCGGCGCCAGGCGACCACCTTGTCCTGCAGCGACTGCGCGGCGGCCGCGACCTCGGGACGGACGGGGCCCGCGGCGGGCTCCTGCGCGGCGGCGGCGGAGAACAGCGGGATCGCGAGCAGCGCGGCGGCAAGGCGGGTGCGGACGGGCATCGGCGGTTTCCAGGCGGGAAGGACAGGCCGATGCTAACCCGGGACGTGCGGGAGCCGACCCGGCGGAGGCCGCAGCCTCTGCAGTGCGGCCGCCTTCCCACCCGACCGCCGCCGCCGATGCGCGAGGCTCGCCCTCCGGACCGAGCGGCGCCATTCGGCGCCGCCATTTCCCTCCAGCGGGACAGCCTTCATCGCTGCCAGCCCCGGCGCGGACGCGAACGACCGGTCCGCCCAGGGGCCATCGGCCGGAATGCCGAGCCGGTCGCAGAACGCGGCGCGCCGCAGGACCAGAATCGGTGCGCGGGGCCTCGAAGGCCATGGAAACCGGCGCTGCCGGCGCATGCAGCCCTCGCCGCCGTCGCGTCATCCATTCCGGGGAGGGCCCACGCATGGCCATGCATGCACGCGCTGCACTGTTGTCCATCGCCTGTCTCGCGGTTCCGGTCGCCTGGGCGCAGCCCGGCGGGCTGGTGCCCAAGCAGCTGTCCGGTCCCCCGGAGGAATTCGCGGCGGTGCGCGCGCCGGATCCGGCCGATGCCGCGATCCTGTCGAAGAGCGCGCTGCTGCCGGTGGAATTCGGCGAGTCCGACCTCTGGCGCGGCCGCCTGCCGGTGGAGGGCGCGCAGGCGCGCCTGCTGGTGTTCGGCGGCGCCGGCCGATGGCAGCTGGAGCTGCAGCAGGACGCGCGCGCGGGCGTGCCGGCGCGGCAGGCGCCCTCCGGCCGCGCCGGCCGGTCCTGGCTCGGGATCGAGGCTGCCGGCCGGCCGGCGCGGCGCTACGAGTTCGAGGGCCTGGAAGGCGGCGAATGGACCCTGCAGCTGCGCGCCGCGCCGGGCGACGCCGAACGGCGCGGCTATGTGTTGGTCGAGGGCGATGCCCGCACCCGGCTGGCGTCCTGGCAGAGCCATCGCCGCCAGCTGGTCGGCGAGCGCATCGGCCTGACCGCGCTGCTGACCTCGGAAGACGGCGACCGGGCGCGCAGCGGCCACGACGCCGGTGCGATCGTCGAGGCCTCGCTGCGGGTGATCGACCCCGACGGCGCGGCACGCACCTGGCCGATGGCCGACGACGGCCGCGGCGCGGACGGCGCGGCAGGCGACGGCCTGTATGCCGGCGCCTTCGTTCCCGACCGCCCCGGCACCTGGATCGCCCAGGTCACGATCCGCGGCCGCGACGATCGCGGCAACCCGGTGCTGCGCAGCGCCGAACACGTCCTGCCGGTGCTCGAGCGGGGGCTGCGGATCGCCGACGACCGCGCCGTCGCCACGGCGGCGGAGCCGGGCAGGCTGTCGATCGCGGTGCCGGTGGCGCTCGACAGGGGCGCCCCGTCCCGCTACCGGGTCACGGGCGAGGTCTGGGGCAGCGACGACGCCGGCAATCCCGTGCCGGTCGCCTGGGTCGGCGGCATGGTCGCGCCCGAGGGCGGGCGCCTGCCGATCGGCCTGGACGCGCGCTGGGTGCAGCGCGCCGGGGCGCTGCCGCCGTTCGAACTGCGCGCGCTGCGCATCGAGGATCCCGACCACTTCGTCCCGCTGGCGGCCGCGGCGCGGATGCCCCTGGCGCTGCCGTCGCTGCCGCCGGCGAAGTCGGCCGCGGCCGTCGCCATCGACGACACCATGCGCATGGGGCCGCGCCCCGCAACGCTGCGGGTCGCCGACGACAAGGCCAACGGCGGCCGGCTGCTCCTGGTCCATGGCTATTGCTCGGCCGGCGTGTGGCCGGAGCAGCAGTTCGCCAGCGCATCGTCCTTCATCGACGCGCACCAGAACCGCAGCCACGATCAGTTCGCGCAGCTGCTCGGCGCGTTCGGCGCCGGCTGGGATTCGTTCGGCACGGTGGCGCACAGCCAGGGCGGCGCCGCGGCGCTGCACCTGTACGCCTACTACTGGAGCGGGCTGGACAACGCCAGCGGGGCGCGGCTGATGCAGTCGGTGGGCACGCCCTACCAGGGCACCAACCTGTCGGGGATCATCGCCACGATCGGTTCCTGGTTCGGGGTGGCCTGCGGTTCGAACAGCAACATGACCTACAGCGGCGCCTCCGCCTGGCTGGCCGGGGTGCCGGGCTGGGCGCGGGCCCAGGTGAACTATCACACCACCTCGTTCTCGACCGCCTGGTACCGCTGGGACTATTGCCACATGGCCTCGGACCTGGTGCTCGACGACCCCGAGGACGGAACCGTGGAGCGTGCGTCCGGGCAGCTGCCAGGAGCGATCAATCGCGGCCACGCCACCGGGCAATGCCACACCACAGGAATGCGCGATCCGGCGCAGTACCTGGACGCCGGACGCAACGCGACGATGAACGCCAACGCGGCGCGATAGCCGCGCCAGGGCGCCGGGCGGCGCAGCGCAGCTGCGGCGGCGCACCGCCCGGTGTCGGATCCGCTCAGAACGCCTCGTCGAACGCCACCTCGCCCTGCACGCCGACCTGGTAGGCCGACACCCGCCGCTCGAAGAAGTTGGTCAGCTCCTGCACGTCCTGCAGGTCCATGAAGCCGAACGGGTTGCGCGCGCCGAAGTGTTTGGCGAAGCCCAGCTGGGCCAGGCGCTGGTCGGCGCAGTACTGCAGGTACTCGCGCATGTCGCGGATCGACAGCCCGGCGACGCCTCCCGACAGGGTGTCCTCGGCGAAGGCCACCTCGCAGTCCACCGCCTCGCACAGCATCTCCACCACCTGGCGGCGGAAGTCGTCGTCCACCAGGTCGGGCTCCTCCTCGCGCGCGGTGCGGATCACCTCGAACGCGAAGGCCATGTGGCAGCTCTCGTCGCGGAACACCCAGTTGGTGCCGGCGGCCAGGCCGTTGAGCAGCCCGCGCGAGCGCAGGTAGTACACGTAGGCGAACGCGCCGAAGAAGAACAGCCCCTCGATGCAGGCGGCGAAGCACACCAGGTTGAGCAGGAACCGGCGCCGCTGATCCGCGGTCTCGATGCGGTCGAGCTCCTGGATCGAGTCGATCCACTTGAAGCAGAACTCGGCCTTGCGGCGGATCGAGGGAATGTTCTCGGTGGCGGCGAAGGCCTTGGCGCGCGCCTCCGGGTCGGGCAGGTAGGTGTCGAGCAGGGTGAGGTAGAACTGCACGTGCAGCGCCTCTTCGTAGAGCTGCCGCGACAGGTACATGCGCGCCTCCGGCGCGTTGATGTGCTGGTAGAGGTTGAGCACCAGGTTGTTGGAGACGATCGAGTCGCCGGTGGCGAAGAACGCCACCAGCCGCTCGATCAAATGCCGCTCCGCGGGGCCGACCTTGTGCGCCAGGTCCCGGGTATCGAGCGAGAAGTCCACCTCCTCCACGGTCCAGGTGTTGCGGATGGCGTTGCGGTACATCTCGTAGAACTGCGGGTAGCGCATCGGCCGCAGGGTCAGTTCGAAGCCGGGGTCGAGCAGGAGCTGCCGGCGGGTGCCGGAAGGTGGATTGGACATCGGGATTTCCTTGGGCTGTCAGCCCGACCGGATCGGGTCGATCCGGTCAGCGCACGTAGCGGTCGGCGACGTGGCGGCTGATGAAAGTGGACAGGCCGCGGCCGGATTCGGCCAGGCGCTTCATGCGCGCGACGTTGGTGCGCCCCGCGCTGGCGTGGCTGTACTCGTAGACGCGTTCGGAGCCGCGGAACTTCACCAGGATCGACTCCGGCGTGAAGGCATAGGCCACCACGCCGGAGTCGCCGCTGAGGTTGGCGTAGCGCTGCATCGCGGCCTCCGCTGCGGCCTCACTGGCAGGCCTCGCAGGACTCGGGGTTCTCCAGCGAGCAGGCTACCGCCTGCTCCGGAACGGCCGTGTCGACGGTGGCCTTGGCGATCCGGGTGGCCGGCCGCGAGCGCAGGTAGTAGGTGGTCTTGATGCCGCGCTTCCAGGCGTGCATGTACATCGACGACAGCGCGCCGATGCGCGGATTCTCCATGAACAGGTTGAGCGACTGGCTCTGGTCGATGAAGGCGCCGCGCTCGGCGGCCATGTCGATCAGCGCGCGCATCGGCAGCTCCCAGGCGGTGCGGTAGATCGCGCGCAGCACTTCGGGGATCTCGGCGATGCCCTGGATCGAGCCCTCGGCCTGCTTGATCGCGTCGCGCATCTCCGGCGTCCACAGCCCGAGCTTCTTCAGCTCGGCGACCAGGTAGCGGTTGACCTGCAGGAAGTCCCCGGACAGGGTTTCGCGCTTGAACAGGTTGCTCACCTGCGGCTCGATGCACTCGTAGCAGCCGGCGATCGAGGCGATGGTGGCGGTCGGCGCAATCGCGATCAGCAGCGAGTTGCGCAGGCCGTGCTCGGCGATGCGCGCACGCAGCGCATCCCAGCGCGCGGGGTCGTCCGGCGCCACCCCCCAGGCGTCGAACTGCAGCGCGCCGGTGGCGGCGCGGGTGTCGGCGAACGACGGATGCCGGCCGCGCTCGAGCGCCAGCTCGCAGGAGGTATCCAGGGCGTGGAAATAGATCTCCTCGGCGATTCGCGCCGACAGCGCGCGTGCCGCCTCGCTGTCGAACGGCAGGCGCAGGCGGAAGAACACGTCCTGCAGGCCCATGCAGCCCAGCCCCACCGGGCGCCAGCGCAGGTTGCCGCGGCGCGCCGATTCGATCGGGTAGTAGTTGAGGTCGATCACCCGGTCGAGCTGGCGCACCGCCAGCCGCACGGTCTCGGCCAGCCGGTCGAAGTCGAACCGGCCGTCCTCGTCGAAATGCCGCGCCAGGTTGATCGAGCCGAGGTTGCACACCGCGGTCTCTTCGGCCGAGGTGACCTCGAGGATCTCGGTGCACAGGTTCGACAGGTGGATCACGTTGCCGCGTTTGGCGGTCTGGTTGCCGGCGCGGTTGCAGGTGTCCTTGAAGGTCATCCAGCCGTTGCCGGTTTGCGCCAGGGTGCGCATCATCCGCGCATAGAGTTCGCGCGCACGCACCGTGCGCACCGCCTTGCCCTGCTGCTCGGCCTGCAGGTAGGCGCGCTCGAAGGCCTCGCCGTACAGATCGACGAACTCCGGCACCACCCGCGGATCGAACAGCGACCATTCGGCGTCGGCCTCGACGCGCTGCATGAAAAGATCCGGGATCCAGTTGGCCAGGTTGAGGTTGTGGGTGCGGCGCGCGTCGTCGCCGGTGTTGTCGCGCAGCTCCAGGAACTCCTCGACGTCGGCATGCCAGGGTTCCAGGTAGACGCAGGCCGCGCCCTTGCGCTTCCCGCCCTGGTTGACCGCCGAGACCGACGAATCCAGGGTCTTCAGCCATGGCACGATGCCGTTGGAATGGCCGTTGGTGGAGCGGATCAGCGAGCCGCGCGAGCGCACCCGGGTGAACGACACGCCGATGCCGCCGCTGAACTTGGACAGCTGGGCGATGTCGCCGTAGCGCTGGTAGATCGACTCCAGGGTGTCCCGGGGCGAATCGAGCAGGAAGCAGCTCGACAGCTGCTCATGGGTGGTGCCGGAATTGAACAGCGTCGGCGAGCTCGGCAGGTACTCCAGCTGGCCCATGCGCCGGTACAGCGCCAGGGCCTCGGGCACGTCCTCGCTCAGCGCGCAGGCGATGCGCATGAAGAACTGCTGCGGGGTTTCGATCACCTTGCGCGCGTGCGGATGGCGCAGCAGGTAGCGGTCGTACAGGGTGCGCAGGCCGAAGTAGTCGAAGCCCATGTCCAGGGCCGGGTCGATCGCGTCGTTGAGCTTGCGCGCGTTGGTCTGCACGAAATCGAGCAGGCGATCGTTGATCAGCCCCAGCTCGTGGCCGCGCGCCACCGATTGCGAGAACGCGTGGATCTCCTGGCCCATCACCTCCTTGCCGATCACGTTGGCCAGCAGGCGCGCGGCCAGGCGGCTGTACTCCGGCTCCTCGGCGGTCAACAGCGCGGCGGTGCGGATCGACAGCTCGTCGAGCTCGCGGGTGCTGGCGCCGTCGTACAGTCCGGAGATGGTGCGCGTGGCCACGCGCATCGGGTCGATCGCGTGCAGGCCCTCGCAGCAGCGCTGCACCGCGCGCACGATCTTGTTGAGGTCGACCGCCTCGCGGCTGCCGTTGCGCTTGGTCACGCGCATCGCGGTGGCGGTGGGCGGCGGGGTGAGCAGGAACGATGGATCCTGCGCGATGGCGGGGGTGTCGCCGGCGGCGACGGCTTCGGTCTGGGACACGGATGGACTCCTGCATGACGCACAGCCGCCTGCCCGCGCAGGCGGCACGGGAGCGAGGCACGACGGCGCGGACGTCGTCGCGGCCTCGCCCCCGCGGGCGAGCGGTCTCTTCGCAGGATGGGAAAGCGGCGTCGCAGGACCCGCGACGAGCTCCCGGAGGAACGGTCGGGCGCGTCCGCTTCGCCAGCCATCTCCCCCCGGAGATTCCGCAGCCGGCACCGCGCGTCGTGCTTCGCGCGGCCGTCGGCAGGTCTTCGGACTCACGGGCACGAAGGCACGAGCCTTCACCTGATCCGCCGCTTCCCGAGGCTACGGCCTCAGTGCTGTGTGGCGGGGTCGTTCCCGATTACCGCTGCGGGGCAGTGCCGGACTGGCCGCCATCCAGGCTGGACGGGGCGTCACCGGCTTCCCTTTTCATCCGGCGGATAGCCGCCGCCGGAACCGACGGCCACAAGATAGTGGGGCCGGCATGTCCCGTCAACGCGAAATATTGGGTCGGTGGCGACCGGTGCGGCAGAAGCGTTAACAGGCCCTAGGGGAACTGCGACGCGGCACCGCCGCCGGTGCCGCCGACGGATCCATTGTCGCCGTCGTCGCGGCGCCGCGGTGGCAGCGCCACCGGGACCGGCTCGCCGCGCCAGCGCCGGGTCGCGCGCTGGAAGAACAGGCTGTTGGGCACGCGCAGCAGGCTCTCGCCGCCCTCGTGCTTCTCCTCCAGGGTCACGAAGACCAGGTTCATGTCGACCACACGGCCGCGAAAGCCCGCGCGCTCGCCATTCTCGATCAGCTCGATGTGGTCGAGCAGCCGGAACGGCCGCAGGATCAGCAGCAGCAGCGCGCAGAAGACGTTGGTGAGCACGCTCCAGGCGGCGAAAAAAGCGATCGCCGCGACCGCGGCGAAGCCGGTGAAGGCGGTCCACAGCACGCCGCCGGAGACGCCGAACCGCTCGAGCACCAGCAGCAGCGCACCGAAGCCGACCAGGAACCCGACGATCCGTCGCGCCGCCACCGAGACTTCGAACGGCAAGTCGTAGCGCGCCGACAGCCGGCGCACCATCCGCACCAGTAGCCAGCGCAGCACCCAGGCGGCGAGCAGGATCGCGACCACCTGCATCGCGAGAGCGATCTCGCCGAGCCAGGCGTGCAGCCACGGCGGCAATTGCGCCTGGAAGCGAGAAGGATTCATGCAGGAGGCAGCGCCCGGCGGTGAGCCGGGAGTCTAGCGCGCCGGTCGCGGCCAGTCCGGCTCCGCGGCCCCGCCCGGCGCCAGCGGCAGCACCATGCGCTGCATCAGGTGGCGGAGGGTCTCGGCCGGATCGCCGGCGCACTGGCCGGTATGCACCGGCGACATCTGGATCACCGCGCTGCGCGTGGCGGTCAGCGCGTGGAAGCGCGCGCGCGGCGCCAGCCGGCCGATCGGGCCGCTGTCCGGGCCGCCGCGGCAGACCGCCACGATCGCGTCGAGGCCAGATTGACCTGGCTGTCGTATCGCTCGTCGACCAGGGTGACGAAGCGCCGCGCCGCGTCGTCGCGGGTGGCGTCCAGCACCGGCACGCCGCCGACGCCCACAAGATAGTGGGTCGCCAGATTCCGTCAACGCGAATGTGGGGCCCGGGCATAAGTGGCCGGGGCGGCGCGTGCCCGCCAGGCGCCCGTCCGGCGCGCTCCGCGGCGGCCTCAGCAGGCGATGGCCGCTTGCGTCCAGGTGCCGTCGACCAGTCGCCACAGGCGCAGCGGGTTGCCGTCGCGCAGCGGGTCGGGCAGCAGTGCATCGGGCACGTGGTCGTAGCTGTGCAGCGCGGCGAAGCGGCGGATCGCGCCCGGCATGCCGACCGCGGTGAAGCCCGCATGGCTGGCCGCCGGAAACGGGCCGCCGTGGTTCATCGCCGGGCTGACCGCCACCCCGGTCGGCATGCGGTCGACGATCAGCCGGCCGACGCGCGGCCGGAGCAGCGCCACCAGCGCCGCGGCCTCCGCGTCGTCGCGCCCGTCGCCGGCGCGGTAGAGGGTCGCGGTCAGGCTGCCCTCGAGCGCCCGGGCGATCGCCCGCGCCTGCGCCGCGTCGTCGCTGCGCACCAGCAGGCCGGCCGGCCCGAAGGCCTCGCCCTGCAGCCTGCGCGCGGCATCGGCCAGGAACGTACCGCCGTCCACCGACAACAGCTTCGGGCCGACCCAGAAGCCGGCGCGTTCCGGGTCCGCGGCGCCGGCGAGAAGTTCCGCGCCCGCTTCCAGCAGCGCGCCGACGGCGGCATGGAGGCCGTCGCGCCCCTGCCCGGAGAACAGCGCCTGCGCCGGGGCGGCGTCGAAGCGTTCCGTGGCGGCGGCCACGAACGCGTCGCCCGCCGCGCCGCGCGGCACCACCACCAGGCCGGGGTTGGTGCAGAACTGGCCGCTGCCCATCGTGCAGGAGGCGAAGTACGCCTCGGCCAGGGCGCCGCCGCGCTCGGCGAGCGCGCCTTCGAGCAGGAAGACCGGATTGATGCTGGACATCTCGGCGTAGAACGGCACCCCGGCCGCGTCCGCAGCCGCCTTCAGGTGCAGTCCGCCGGCGCGGCTGCCGGTGAACGCGACCGCGCCGATCCCGCGCCGGCCGACCAGCTCCAGCCCGGCGTCGGGCTCGACGTGGTAGAGCACCTGCAGCGTGGCCGCCGGCAGGCCGGCTTCCAGCAGCGCGTCGTGCGCGATCCGCGCCAGCGCCTCGCTGGTGGCCGGATGCAGCGGATGAACCTTGGCCAGCACCGGGTTGCGTGCGGCGATCGCCGAGGCGAAATCGCTCCCGGCCACCGCGTTGAAGGCGAACGGGAAGTTGTTCGGCCCGAACACCACCACCGGCCTGCCCAGCGGGCCGTAGGCCGCGCGCAGCCCGGCCGCGGTGTCGATCACCGGGTGGCTCCAGCTGGCCTCGCGCGCCGCGCGCGCGGCCTGGCGCAGCTGACCGGTGGTGCGCGGAAGCTCGATCTCGCGCAGGCGCGGCACCGCCGGCAGCGCGGTCTCCGCATGCGCCAGCGCCGCCAGCCGCTCCGCGTCGGCCTCGATGCCGGCGGCGTAGGCTTCCAGGAAGGCGGCCACGCGCGCCGGCGCGGCGGCGGCCAGTTCCGGCGCCGCCGCTTCCGCCGCTTCCGCCGCGATCGCGATCTCGTCGCGGCCGCTGACCGGGAACGCCGGCCCGATCTCTTCGCCCGTGGCCGGGTTGCGGGCGCGGAAGCTGCCCACCGGCTCGGCCGCGTCGCGCCACCCGCCCGCCACCAGCACCTGTCGCAGGCCGCTCATCGCGCGGTCCCCGGACGGGTCGCGATCGCGTGCTCGATCACCTGCAGCGCCGCCGCGCGCTCGGCGCCGTCCAGCACCAGCCGCGGAGCCCGCACGCGCTCGCTGCCCCAGCCCACGCACTGCTGGGTCAGCTTGATCAGCTGCACGAACTTCGGCCCGGTATCCAGGCGCAGGATCGGCAGGAACCAGTCGTACAGGTCCTTCGCCGCGGCGTAGCCGCCGGCGCGCGCGCGCTCGAACAGCGCCACCGACTCGGCCGGGTAGGCGTTGACCTGGCCGGCGATCCAGCCGGTCGCGCCCATCGCGATCCCCTCGACGATCGCGTCGTCGATGCCGGTCATCAGCACCAGCCGGTCGCCGGCGAGCGCCTGGATCGCGGCGAAGCGGCGCAGATCCCCGGACGACTCCTTCACCGCCTCGATCTGCGGGAACTCCGCCGCCAGGTCGACGATCTGCTCCGGGGCGAAATCGGTCCGGTAGGCAAGCGGATTGTTGTAGAGCAGCACCGGCAGCCCGGTGGCGGCGACCACCGCGCGCACGTGCGCGCCCATCTCGCGCCAGTCGGTGGAGTAGGCGTACGGCGGCAGCACCATCAGCCCGCGGGCGCCCTCGGCCTCGCACGCCCGCGCCAGCCGCACCGCCTCGTCGGTGGCCAGCGCCGCGATCCCCGGGATCACCGGCGCGCGGTCGCCGAGCGCCGCCACCAGGGTGCGCACGATCGCGATCTTCTCCGCGAACGAGAGCGTGGCGCCCTCGCCCAGAGAACCGAACGGCACCACGCCGGTACAGCCGGCCTCGACCTGCCAGAGGGCGTGGCGGGCGAGAAAGGCGTGGTCCACCGCGCCGTCCTCCGCGAACGGCGTGGTGATCGCAGGGATGACGCCCTGCCACATGGACTTGCTCATGTCGTGACTCCTATCGGTGGATCCGGAGGCGGCGCATCGCCGAAGCGCGCCAGCACCTCCAGGGGAACGGGGAAGATCGGCGACCGCAACCCGTCGCGCGGGAAGCGGCCCATTTCCGCCAGCGCGGTGCCGCAGATCCGGCCCTGGCACGCGCCCATCCCGCAGCGCGCGGCGAGCCTGGCCTCGCGCGCGCCGGCGCAGCCGTCCAGCGCCGCCAGCGGCACGTCTTCGCAGCGGCAGACCAGGGTGTCGGGCGCGGCGAGGCGGCGCAGCCCGTCGTGCAGGGCGAAATGGCGCTGCAGCGAAGCGGCGAAGCGGCGTGCGCGCTCCCGGCGCGGGCTGAGCGCGCCCGCGCCGGCGGCGTCGCCGGCCGCCGCCAGTCCGGCGATCCGGCCCTCGAGCGCGGCGCAATCGACGCCGCCCACGCCGCAGGCTTCGCCGGCCGCGAACACGCCGTCCACGCTGCTGCGCTGCAGCCCGTCCACGCGCACCTGCGGGTGCGGCGCGCCGTCGAGCGCGCAGCCGAGCGCCTGTGCCAGCTCCACGTTCGGCACCAGGCCGTACCCGCAGGCCAGCAGGTCGCACGCGATCGTCCTGCTGCGCGCGCCGCAGCGCACTTCCACGGCCTCGAGGCGCTCGTCGCCGAGGGCGCGCAGCACGTGGCTGCCGGCGAGGTAGCGGCTGCGCCACAGGCCCGCGCGCAGCTGCAGCGCCTGCGCCGCCTTGCCGGGCCAGCGCCACAGGCCGAGCGCGAACCCGGACACGGCCGCGGCCGGTGCCTGCTCGTGGATGCTTACGACGCGGGCGCCGTGGCGTCGCAGGGTGGCCGCCGAGGCGAGCAGCAGCGGCCCGCTGCCGGCCACCACCGCGCGCAGGCCGCGCAGCGGCCAGCCCTGCTTGGCCAGCGCCTGCGCTCCGCCCGCGCCGGTCACGCCGGGCAGGGTCCAGCCGGGGAACGGCAGCAGCAGCTCGCGGGCGCCGGTGGCCAGCACCAGTGCGTCGTAGTCGATGGCGACCGCCGCCTGCGCGGCGTGGACGAACAGCCGGTTCCCGGCGCAGCCGACCACTTCCGCCTGCGTCAGCACCCGCACCCCGAGGGCCTGCAGCGCGGACCGCGCGGACGCCGCCCGCGCCGGCAGGCCGTGGAGCGCGTCCTCGCGCCAGACCTGGCCGCCGACCGCGGGCTGCGCGTCCAGGACCAGCACGGCGGCGCCAAGCGCCGCGGCCGCGCGTGCGGCGGCCAGTCCGGCCGGGCCGGCGCCGACCACGGCGACGTCGCAGCGCAGGCGCGGCTCAGCCATCGGTGACCACCTCCATCCCCTCGCGCGCGCGGATCATGCAGGCGCGCTGCTGCGGGCGGCCGTCGATCTCGACCCGGCATTCGAAGCAGACCCCGATGCCGCACACCGGCGCCCGCGGCTGGCCGCTGCAGGAGCGGCGGAATCCCCCACCCGCGGCAGCGATGGCGGCGGCGACGCTGCTCCCTTCGAGGACCACCAGCGCACGCCCGTCGACGACCAGCCGCACCCCGTCCGGCGAAGGCCTCACGCCAGCATCCGCGCCGGGTCGTATGGACCCGGATCGATTGCAGGGGTGCGGCCCAGCAGCAGGTCGAGCAGCAGGTGCGCGGAGCCGGTGGCGGTGGTGACGCCGAGACCCTCGTGCCCCGTGGCCACCCAGACCTGCGAGCGCCCCGGCACTGCGCCGATGCAGGGGCGCCCGTCCGGGGTGCACGGGCGCAGGCCGGTCCAGGCGCGGATCGCCTGCAGCCCGCGCAGCGCCGGCAGATACGCGAACGCGCGCCGCAGCATGCGCGCCAGGACCGCCGGGTCGACCTCGCGCTCGCGGCGGCCGCGCTCGCGCGAGGAGCCGATCAGCAGCTGCCCGGTCGGCCGCGGCTGCACGTTGAACGCGACGCTGCACGCGGCGCTGCCGTGCGCGCTCTCGGCATAGCCGAACTCGAGGATCTGGTGGCGGACCAGCCCGGGATGGCGGTCGGTGACCACCAGGTGCCCGCGGCGCACCTCGCTCGGCAGCTCCGGAAGCAGCGTGGAGACGTCGCAGCCGGTGGCCACCAGGACCGGCCCGCGCAGCACCGTGCCGTCGTCGAGCTGCACGCCGCCGGCGACCAGTCGGACTGCGCGCCGTCCATGGAACAGCGCGGCGCCGGCGCCGGTGCTGCGCTCGACCAGCCAGCGTGCGATCCGCGGCGGATACACCACGGCCTCGCGCTCCACCAGCACGCCGCCGGCCAGCCCCGGCGCCAGCTGCGGCTCCAGCGCATACAGGTCCCAGGCATCCAGGGGCTCCGCCACGATCCCCGCTGCGGCCAGGCGCGCGATCTTGGCCGGGATCGCGCACAGTTCGGACTCGGTCGCCGCCACCCACAGCGTGCCGCAGCGGTCGAACTCCGCCTCGGGCAGCGTCTCGAACGCGTCCCACAAGCGCAGCGAATACCGGCTCAGCGCGAGTTCGGCCGGATCCTCGTCCAGCGCCACCAGGTGTCCCATCGACGCCGCCGTGGCGCCGCCGCCGACCGTGCCGGCCTCGACGATGGCCACGCGCAGGCCGTGGCCCGCAGCCAGGTCCGCACAGCTCGCGCCGACGATGCCGGCACCGACGACGATCAGATCGAAGCCGCTCATCCGCACTCGCGGCGCGTGTCGACGCCCCAGGCGAAGGGATCCTCCGGATCGAGCAGGATCTGCGACCGCGCGGTGATCCAGGCGCGTCCGGTGACGCGCGGCAGCACGCCGCGCCCGCCCCTGCGGTAGCTGGCCTCGAAGGCGCTGCCGAGGATGCCCTGCTGCACCCAGGTCTCGCCCTCTGCCAGGCGCCCGTCCGCGGCCAGGCAGGCGAGCTTGGCGCAGGTGCCGGTCCCGCAGGGCGAGCGATCGTACGCGCCGCCCGGGCACAGCACGAAGTTGCGCGCCGCTCCCGACCCGTCCGGTGCGGTGCCGCCGATCTCGATGTGGTCGATCGCGGCGCCGGCGTCGCCGCCGATGCCGGCGGCATCGATCGCGTGCCGGATCGCCAGCGTGTAGGCGGTCAGCGCCGGCGCGTTGGCCAGTTCCAGCGCCACCGGCGACTGCTCGGTGAGGAAGAACCAGTTGCCGCCCCAGGCGACGTCGCCGGCGACCGTGCCGTAGCCCGGCACCTCCACGGCGACGCCGGTCGCGCAACGGTAGCTTTCGACGTTCTCCACCGAGACCCGGCCGTCGGCGTGGAGCTCGACGCCGACCACGCCCACCGGCGTTTCGATCCGGTGCCCGCCGGGCGCGATCCTGCCCAGGTGGGCGAGCGTGCGCACCACGCCGATGGTGCCGTGCCCGCACATGCCCAGGTAGCCGACGTTGTTGAAGAAGATGGCCCCGGTGCAGCAGCCCGGGTCGGTCGGCCGCTGCAGCAGCGCCCCGACCAGCGTGTCCGAGCCGCGCGGCTCGCAGACGAGCGCGCTGCGCCAGCGGTCGAACCGGCTGCGGAACCGGTCGCGGCGCTCCGCCAGGCTGCCGTCGCCGAGCTCCGGAAAGCCCGACAGCACCACGCGGGTCGGTTCGCCCGCGGTGTGAGAATCGATGACGTCGATCTGCCGCATGCCCCATCTTCCCGCCGCGGCCGCCGGGCGACTAGCAGGTTCTCCGTGTGCGGGATGCGGAAATATGCACAATCGGCAGCGACCGGCGGGGCCTGGCCGCCGCCCCGGACGCGGCGGCCCGTCCCGCATGCCGCGTCACGAAATCCTTCCCGGCCCAGGAGCATCGCCGCCATCGACGTCACGATCCCTCCCGGCGAGCTGCAGGCCATCTTCGACGCGCTGCCGGACGTGGTGTTCTTCCTCAAGGATCACGAGGGCAGGTACACCCACGTCAACCTCACCCTGGTCCGGCGGCTGGGCATGAAGGACCGTTCCGAGGTCGTCGGAAAGACCGCGCTGCAGGTCTTTCCTCCGCGCCTGGGCGGCGCCTACGTCGTGCAGGACCGTCGGGTGCTGGACGGCGAGATCATCGAGAACCAGCTCGAGGTCCACCTCTATCCGAATCGCACTCCCGGATGGTGCCTCACCTTCAAGCGCCCGCTCGCCGGCGGCAGGCGGAGCCTGATCGGCATCTCTCGCGACCTGGGGCAGCCCGACAGCCGCGATTCCGCCTTCGGCCGCCTGCAGCGTGCGGTCGAGACCATGCAGGCGCACTACGGCGAGCCGCTGCGCGTGCAGGCCCTGGCCGCGATCGCGGAAGTCTCGGTGGCGCAGCTGGAGCGGCTGTTCAAGCGCGTGTTCCAGCTGACCCCGCAGCAGATGCTGACCAAGCTGCGCATCGAGGCGGCGATGCGCCTGCTGCACACCGACGCCAGCATCGCCGACATCGGCCAGGCCTGCGGATTCTCGGACCAGAGCGCGTTCGCGCGGCAGTTCAAGGCGACCGTCGGCGTGCCGCCGCGCGACTATCGCGCGCTGCGTCGCTGATCCGCGAGCGCCGCCCCGCGGGTGCGGTGATCGGCACAAGCGCGCACGCGCGGCGGGTGCGGGAGAATCGGGGCATGGAAATGACGTTGCGAGCCCGGCTGGACGCGCTCGGCGATGGGGTGCACCGGCTGCGGCTGGCCGACGGACGCGCCGTGGTCGCCAAGCGCCGGTGCGCCGCGCCGCCCGGCTTCTTCGCGGTGGAGGCGCACGGGCTCGCGCTGCTGCGCGACGCACACGCCTTGCGCGTGCCGGACGTGGCGGCGGTGGCCGAGGATGCGCTGGTCGTCGCCGACCTCGGTCGCGGACGTCCCGATCGCTCCGCGTGGGAACGCGCCGGGGCCGCGCTGGCGCGGCAGCACGCCCGCATCGGCGACCGGTTCGGCCTCGACCGCGACGGCTGGTGCGGCGACAGTGCGCAGGCCAACACCCCGATGGACGATGGCTGGCGCTTCTTCGCCGAGTGCCGGCTGCTGCCGCAGGCGCGGCGCGCGCTGGATGCCGGCCGCCTCGGGGCCGGCGACGTGGCCAGCATCGAGCGCCTGTGCGCCGGACTGCCCGCGCGCGTCCCCGCGCAGCCGCCCGCGCTGCTGCACGGCGACCTGTGGAGCGGCAACCTGCACGCCTGCGGCGACGGCGAGCTGGCGCTGATCGACGCCGGCGCGGTGCACTTCGGCTGGGCCGAAGCCGAGCTGGCGATGCTGACGCTGTTCGGCGAGCCGCCGGAGCCGTTCTTCGCCGCCTACCACGAGGCTGCCGCTGTCGACCAGGGTTGGCGCGGGCGTGCGCCGCTCTACAACCTCTACCACCTGCTCAACCACCTCAACCTGTTCGGCAGCGCCTACCTGGCGGCGGTACGCGGGGCGCTTCGCCCATTGCGATGAGGCCGTCCACGGCGGCGGTCCGCGCCGCCGGACGAGGGGGCGGATGGGCGCCGCGCTGCGATGCCGGACCGGAACCCGGGTTGCGGAGCCGGAGCCGCGCCTCGGTGCCGCTCAGCCGCGGTGCTCGCGCGCCAGGTACTCGGCGCTGCGCATCTCGATCAGGCGCGAGGCGGTGCGTTCGAATGCGCCGGCCAGGCGCTCGCCGACATACAGGTCCGGCGGTGCGGCGGCGGCGGTGCAGACCAGGTTGACCTGGCGGTCGTACAGCTCGTCGACCAGGGTGACGAAGCGCCGCGCCGCGTCGTCGCGGGTGGCGTCCAGCACCGGCACGCCGCCGAGCAGCACGGTGTGGAACTCGCGCGCGATCTCGATGTAGTCGCTGGCGCCGCGCGGCCCCTCGCACAGCGCGTCGAAGTCGAACCAGGCCATGCCCGGGCCGCGCGCGCGCACGGCGATGCGCCGGCCCTCCACCTCGATGCCGGCGTCGCGGTGACCGTCGTCGCCGCCCAGCTCCTGCCAGCGCCGCCGCAGCCAGGCGTCGGCCTCGTCGTCGAGCGGCGTGCGGTAGACCGGCGAGCGGGTCAGCGCGCGCAGCCGGTAGTCGATGTCGCTGTCCATGCGCAGCACCGTGCAGTGCCGCTCGATGAGGGCGATGGCGGGCAGGAACCGCACCCGCTGCAGGCCGTCCCGATAGAGCTCCGAGGGCGGCGTGTTGGAACTGGTGACCAGCACCATCCGCTCGGCGAACATCCGCTCCAGCAGCCGTGCCAGCAGCATCGCATCGCCGATGTCGCTGACGAAGAACTCGTCCAGCACCAGCACCCGCAGCCCGGCCGCGCGCCAGCCGTGCACGATCGCCGCCAGCGGGTCGCGCTCGCCGCTGTGGACGCGCAGCGCCGCGTGCACCTCGCGCATGAAGCGATGGAAATGGGTGCGGCGCTTGCCCTCGCTGCCGCCGGCGGCGCCTTCCAGCGCCTCGGGCTTGAGATCGCGCAGCGGCAGGCCGCGGAAGAACAGGTCGATCAGGAAGGTCTTGCCGCGCCCCACGCCGCCCCAGAGATAGAGCCCCGGCACGGCGTCGCCGCCGCTGCCGAACAGCCGCCCCAGCAGCCCTCCGCGGGCGGGGGCCTGGGCCAGCGCGTCATGGATGCGGTCGAGCTCGCGCAGGACCGCGCGCTGCGCCGGGTCGTCCTGCCAGTCGCCGCGGGCGATCCCGGCGGCGTAGACCTCCGACGGCGCCGTCGCCGGTTCAGCCATCCGCGGCGGGCAGGTACTGGCGCACGCCGTTCTTGATCGCGCCGCGCAGGTCCATCAGCTTGCGGTGGAAGAAGTGGCTGGTGTCGGGCATGCGCACCAGTTCGGCCTGGGCCTTGGCGCTCTCCAGCCAGTCGTAGACCGCCTGCGGATCGACGATCTCGTCGGCCTCGCCCTGGATCACCAGCCACGGGCAGGCCGGCAGCTCGATCTCGTCGAAGTCCCAGCGCCCGGCCGGCGGCGCGATCGAGATCAGCATCCCCGGCTGCAGCCCGGCGGCGGCGCGCAGCGACACGTAGGCGCCGAAGCTGAAGCCTGCCAGCCACAGCGCGTGCTCGGGGCGTTCGGCGCGCACCCAGGCGGCGACCGCGCGCAGGTCGTCGAGCTCGCCCTCGCCGCCGTCGAACTCGCCTTCCGACTGCCCCGTGCCGCGGAAGTTGAAGCGGACCGTGGTGGCGCCCAGCTCGCGCAGCGCGCGGCCGGCCATCGTCACCACCTTGTTGTGCATGGTGCCGCCCTCGGTGGGCAGCGGATGGCAGACGATGGCGACCAGTGGCCGCGCGGCGACGTCCTCTTCGGGCAGGTCCACCGCCACCTCCAGCGCGCCGGCCGGGCCGGGCAGGACGAGGGCGGCGGACTGCGACGGAAAGCGCGGGGTCTCCATGCCGGCGATGATAGGGGTTGGCGCGTTCACGGTGTGCGCAGGCGCAGCCCGACCAGCACCGGATCGTGATCGGAGCTGCGCCATGGTGCGCCGTCCTGCGGACGCCCGTTGGCGGCACGATAGCCGACGTTCTGCGGTTCGTCGGCGTTGTTGTGCCAGATTGCCGCGCCTGCCAGCCGCGCCGCCAGGGCCGGGCTCAGCAGCGCATGGTCGAGGCGCCCGGCCTGGCCTTCGTGGAGGTAGGTGTAGTGCGTCCCGGCGTCGCCGAGGGCATCGTGCCAGCCTGCCTCGCGCAGGATCCTGATCGGGTCTTCCTGTGCGTAGGCGTTCAGATCGCCGACGATCGCAATCAAATCGCTGCCAGAACCGGTCGGATCCTCCGCCAGCCAGCGCATCAGCCGGCGTGCCGAATCGCTGCGCAGGGCATTCCAGCAGCCCTGGCCGTCGCCCTGGTCGCGGTCGGCGCCGCCGGCCTCGCCGCAGCCCTTGGACTTGAAGTGGTTGGCGACCACCACGAAAGCCGGCCCGGCATCGGCGCTGCCCGCGACCGGCACGTAGGCCTGCGCCAGCGGGCTGCGGCTGCGCTGGCCGAACGGCCCGCCGTCGAGGGTCGCCGGCGCGCCGAGGGCGCGCACCCGGCTGGCGCGGTGGACCAGCCCGACCCGGATCGCGTCTGTGCCCGGTCCCCGGCCGGCGTCGGCGAAGCGCCAGTCGGCGCCATCGCGGTTCAGTGCGGCGACCAGCTGGGCGATGCTCGAGGTGGCTGCGTAGCCGTCGTTCTCCAGTTCGGCCAGCGCCACCACGTCCGGATCCAGCGCGGCCATGGTTGCCGCCAGCCGCTCCAGCTGCGCCGCCAGCTGTTCCGACGACCCGGCGCCGCGCTCGGTGGGAAAGCCGCCGCCGCGGCCGTCGCCGTTGAACAGGTTCTCGAGGTTGAGCGTGGCGATGCGGACGTCGCCGGCCACCCGCGGCGGCCCCGGGCGCGGCGCGGCCTGCAGCTGCACGGGCGCGGTCAGCTGCAGCCGGTAGCGGCCCCAGCGCTGGTCCACGATGCCCTCGGCGCCGTCGATCGTGCTGCCGGCGCGCGGTGCCTGCGCGTCGTCGGGCAGGTACCAGATCGCCGGCGGATCCTCGTCGCCGCGGCCGTCGTCGAGCAGCAGGGTGCGGCGGGCGTTGTCGGCGGCGACCGCGGCGGCCGCGGGACCGGGCGCCGCCGCCTCGGTCGGCGCCGGCAGGCGGCCGTCGAACGCCGCCAGCAGCACCCCGCGGCGGGCGAGGTCGCGATGGCCGCTGACCGTCAGCGGCGCGGCGATGCGCACGTGCATGCCTTCGTAGCGCTCCCAGTCCGCCGGGGCGGCGTCGAGGACCGCCGCCGCGGCCTCGCCGCGGCCCAGCGGCTCGAGCGCCAGCGGCCGCAGCGCGGTGAGGGTGGCCTCGCCCTCGCCGTGCTCGAAGACCCGGCCGCGCACCCGCACCCGGTCGCCGGCGCGCACCGCGAAGGCGTTCTCGGCGGAGACGAACAGCGCATCGGACGTCGCCGGGTCGCCGTCGCCGCCGTCCTGCAGGAACCAGCCGTCGAGCTGGCGGCTGAAGTCGGCGGTGACCACCCCCTCGACCACCACCTCGCGGCCCTCGAGCGGGCTGCGCGCCGCATCGCCCTGCACCGCGCCGATGGCCACCACCGCGGTGTCGGGGTGCGGGGACGGGCTGCAGGCGGCGAGCAGAGCGGCCAGCGCAACCGGGACGGCGCGCAGGGCGGTGGACGGGGGGGAGCAAGGGCGCATCACGGTCTCCGGCGGGCGGGGGCGCGCAAACGAAGACGCCGCCCGGAGGCGGCGTCGCGAGGCAGGCCCGACAGAGCTTACTGCAGGTTGTCGAGCATCCAGTCGACCGAGGCCACCACCTGCTCGTCGCTGAGCGCCGGGTTGCCGCCGCGCGGCGGCATCACCCCGGTCGCGCCGGTGAACCCCTCGATCGCGTGCCGGTACAGGGTGTCCTCGCCCTGGGCGATGCGCGCAGTCCACTGCGCCTGCACCAGGGTCGGAGCGCCGCCGGCACCGCTGGTGTGGCAGCCGGCGCAGAGGTTGTCGTAGATCACCGCGCCGTCCAGGGTGCCGCCGTAGGCGACCTGCGACGCCGCCGCCGCCTCGGCCGCCGCCGTGGCCGCTGCGGCCGCCGCGGCGCCGGTGGAGCCGGCATAGACGTCGCCGACCGGGGCGATGCGGTCGAGCTGGCGCTGCACCGCGGACTCGGGCACGTCGGCCGGGATCGACCGGTGCAGCCAGGCGGCCAGGCCGATCAGTCCCGCGGTGACCAGCATCAGGAACAGGATCACCAGCGAGAACTTCTTCAGGAAATCGAGATCGTAGTTGCGCACGTGGGTACCTTTGGCGCGTGGCCACCGGGCCACAGCTAAACGGCGGAGTATATCGGGTTGCCGGTCGGGTTCGGGCGCGCCGGCGCGGTGTTCCGGCGGCCCTGCGGAGGGTCGCGGAGCCGCTACGGCGCGCGAACGGGACCGCTTCGGCCGCCGCGCTCCCGCGCCCGCCGGCCGCGCGCGGACCGCGCCGTAGTCTAGCGCATCGGAGACCGCGGCCGGGCGCCAGGGCCCGGACAGCACGGCGTTTTTTGCACTGCAGCAAGGGCTTCCCGGCAACCGCGGTTACAGTTTTCGGGTTCCTCCCGACTCAGGTGCCCATGCGATCCCCCTCCCCCCCGACGCTGCGGCGAGATCTTCCTGCCGCTGTTTTTGTTAGCGCTACCTTCCAACGCGGGGGTGGCCGGTGAGCCTCGTCGTCGGCCTGGACGTCGGCACCCAGGGCGTCAAGCTGGTGGCCTACGACCCGCAGCAGCGCCGCATCGTCGCCACCCACGGCCGGCCGCTGGAGCTGGTCGCCGGCGACGACGGCAGCCGCGAACAGCACGCGACGTGGTGGCTGGACGCGATCCGCGCCTGCTTCGCCCGGCTCGCGCCCGACGCGCGCGCGCGGGTGGCGGCGATCGGCGTGTCCGGGCAACAGCACGGCTTCGTGCCGCTGGACGCGAACGGCGAAGTGCTGGCGCCGGTGAAGCTGTGGTGCGACACCAGCAGCCAGCGCGAATGCGACGAGATCATGGCCGCGGCCGGCGGGGCGGACCGCTGCGTGGCGCTGGCGGGCAATCCCATCCTCGCCGGCTACACCGCTTCCAAGCTGCCATGGACGCGCCGGCACCGGCCCGAGGCGTACGCCCGGCTCGCTTCCATCCTGCTGCCCCACGACTACGTCAACTTCTGGCTCACCGGCGAGCAGTGGATGGAGTGCGGCGACGCCTCCGGCACCGGCTGGCTCGACGTGCGCACGCGGCGCTGGTCGCCGGAGCTGCTGGCCGCCACCGATCCGGAGCGCGATCTCGGCGCCTGCCTGCCGCCGCTGGTGGCGGCCGACGCCAGCTTCCCGATCGCGCCGGGCATCGCCGCCGAGCTCGGCCTGCCGCGTGGCGTGCGCATCTCGGCCGGCGGCGGCGACAACATGATGGCGGCGATCGGCACCGGCAACGTCGAGCCGGGCGTGCTCAGCATGAGCCTGGGCACCTCCGGCACGCTGTTCGCCCATGCGCGCGAGCCGGTGGTGGACGCCGGCGCCGGCTGGGCGGCGTTCTGCGATTCCACCGGCGGCTGGCTGCCGCTGGTCTGCACCATGAACTGCACCCTGGCGACCGAGCAGGTGGCGCGCCTGCTCGGCTTCGACGCGCGCGACGGCGATGCGGCCATGGAAGGCACCGCCCCCGGCGCCGGCGGCCTGGTGATGCTGCCGTTCTTCAACGGCGAGCGCACCCCCGACCTGCCGCACGCGCGCGCCTCGCTGGCCGGCATGGACCTGTCCAACCTGACCCGCGGCAATGCCTATCGCGCGGCGATGGAAGGCGCCACCTACAGCCTGCGCAACGGCTACGACGCGCTGCTGGCGGCGGGGCTGGGCTTCGACGCGATCCGGGTGACCGGCGGCGGCGGCCGCAGCCCGGCGTGGCGGCAGATGGTAGCGGACGTGTTCGGGCTGCCCGTCGACGTGCCGGTACAGGCCGAAGGCGCCGCCTTCGGCGCCGCGCTGCAGGCGCTGTGGGCGCTCGGCGCCGGTGCGGACGGCCCCGGCATCGCCGCGATCTCGCGCGAACACGTGCAGGTCGATCCCGCGCTGTCGGCACGGCCCGATCCCGCCGCGGTCGAGGCCTACCGCGAGCCGTACGCGAAGTTCCTGCGCCATCTGCAGGCCGCGCGCCTGCTCCACGAGATCGGCCCGCCCGGCTCCGGCTGAGCCTCCGGGGCCCGCGGTCCCGGACACGCACCATTCCACTCCCACTACCGGCATTCCTCCATGAGCACACCTTTCACCGGCTCCCGCGAGCACTTCCCCGGCATCGGCAGCATCCCCTACGAGGGCGCGGGTTCCGACAACCCGCTGGCGTTCAAGCACTACGACGCCGCGCGCACCATCGGCACCCGCACCATGCGCGAGCACCTGCGCTTCGCGGTCTGCTACTGGCACAGCTTCTGCAATGCCGGCCACGATCCCTTCGGCCCCGGCACCCGTGCGTTCGGCTGGGACCGCGGCGAGACCGCGTTGGCTCGCGCCGAGGCCAAGCTGGATGCGGCGTTCGAGTTCTTCACCAAGCTCGACGTGCCCTACTACTGTTTCCACGACGTCGACCTGGCGCCCGACGCCGACGACATCGGCGAGTACCGCGACAACCTCGCGCACATGGTGGCGGCGGCGAAGCAGCGCCAGCAGGCCACCGGCGTCAAGCTGCTGTGGGGCACCGCCAACCTGTTCTCGCACCCGCGCTACATGAACGGCGCGGCCACCAACCCGGACTTCGCGGTAGTGGCGCGCGCCGCGGTGCAGGTGAAGGCGGCGCTCGACGCCACCGTGGAACTCGGCGGCGAGAACTACGTGTTCTGGGGCGGGCGCGAGGGCTACGCCAGCCTGCTCAATACCGACATGGGCCGCGAGCTGGAGCACTTCGCGCGGTTCCTGACCATGGCGCGCGACTACGGCCGCAGCATCGGCTTCACCGGCAACTTCCTGATCGAGCCCAAGCCGATGGAGCCGATGAAGCATCAGTACGACTTCGACAGCGCCACCGTGGCGGGCTTCCTGCAGCGCCACGGACTGGCCGGCGACTTCAAGCTCAACATCGAGGCCAATCACGCCACCCTGTCCGGGCACACCTTCGAGCACGACCTGCAGGTCGCCTCCGACCACGGCCTGCTCGGCAGCATCGACGCCAACCGCGGCAACCCGCAGAACGGCTGGGACACGGACCAGTTCCCGACCGACCTGTACGACACCGTCGGGGCGATGCTGGTGGTGCTGCGGCAGGGCGGGCTGGCGCCGGGCGGATTGAACTTCGACGCCAAGGTGCGGCGCGAGTCCATCGAGGCCGAGGACCTGTTCGAGGCCCACATCGGCGGCATGGACGCGTTCGCACGCGGGTTGGAGGTGGCGCATGCGCTGCTCGCCGATTCGCCGCTCGAGCGTTGGCGCGCGGAGCGCTACGCGAGCTTCGACGACGGCCCGGGCAAGGCCTTCGCCGAGGGCGGCCTGGATCTGGCGGCGCTGGCGGCCAAGTCCGGCGAGCTGGGCGAGCCGCAGCGGCGCAGCGGCCGCCAGGAGCGCTACGAGAACCTGCTCAACCAGTATCTGGTGCGCTGAGCGCGGGCAGCGGCCCGGGAGTTTCGGGTTTCGCGACCATGGGACGCTCCTGCAGATGCCGGATCCGTCCGGCTTCCCCCTGCAGGGGCCCCATGGCCGCGATTGCCGTCGCGGCGGCTTTCTGTAGGAGCGGCCCATGGCCGCGACGGCCGCGGGAGTCTCCGGCCGGGTCGGCGGCGATTCCCGGTGTGGCCGGCTGCGGCCGGACCGGGTCAGGTCTACGCGTGTCGGCGCCGCGGCCGGTCGGCAGCGGGAGCCGCCCCCTCAGTCCTGGGATTCCCCCGGCGGCGAAACCGAGTCGCGCTCCACCAGCAGATGCGCGACGACGTGGTCGACGACCACGCGGGTGTCGCGATCCTTGTGGCGGATGCTGCGCATCAGGATGCCGATCGCCGAATCGGCCATCGACGCGATCGGCTGGCGCACCGTGGTGAGTTCCGGCCAGACCGTGGTCGCTGCGGAGGTGTCGTCGAAGCCGACCACCGACAGGTCGCCGGGGACTTCCAGGTGGCGGCGGTGCGCCACCGAGACCGCCGCGGCGGCCATGTCGTCGTTGCTGGCGAAGATGGCGGTGGGCACGCGGCGGCGGCCCAGCAGTTTCTCGGCCGCTTCCAGCCCGGAGCGGTAGGTGAACAGGCCGTGCTGCACCAGGCCCGGCTCCAGGGAAATGCCGGCGTCCTGCAGCGCTGCCTGATAGCCCTCGTAGCGCCGCGCGCTGGCGCTCTGGTTGGGATTGCCCTCGATGTAGCCGATGCGGGTATGGCCGCGGGCGATCAGGTAGGCGGTGATCTCCCGGCTGGCGCGGAAGTCGTCGATGCGCACCCGCGAGATGTCGTCGCTGGCGCGTCCGGAGGCGATCGCCACCACCGGCACCTTGGCCGCCGTCAGCTCCGAGATCACCGCATTGGACTCGCACAGCGGCGGCGGCAGGATCACCCCCGCCACGCTCTTGGCCAGTGCGCGCGCGGCCTTGCGCTCGGCCCTGGCGTCCAGGCCGTCCCACGAGTCGACCACCAGCTGCGCGGCGCAGCGCGCGGTGCCGCGCAGCGCGCCGACCAGCAGCTCGCTGAGGTACGCCGCGCTCGGGTTGGTGTGGATCAGCGCGATCCGGGTGCCCTGGGCTCCGGCCAGCGAGCGCGCCGCCAGGTTCGGGGTATAGCCGAGTTCGCGCACCGCGCGCATCACCCGCTCGCGGGTGGCGTCGCGGACATTGCCCGAGCCGTTGACCACGCGCGAGACGGTCATCGGCGAGACCTTGGCGAGCGACGCCACCTCGTGGATCGTGGACGCCCGGCCCTTGCGGCGGACCGTCTTCGTAACGTTGCCCAAACTCGCTCCTCCGGGTCGGCCGCGGCGGCCGCCACATCCCCGGGCGCGCCTCCTGCAGGGTGGAAGATAGCACCCGGGACCGCCCGGGCTGGACAGCGCCGGCCCTCCATGTTACCGATAACATTCTACTCGGATACCGGGAAAACGCGCCGCAGAGCGTCGTCTCCGGGAGCCGGACGGGAGGGAGAATGCACAGAACGTACGCGTCGCGGATCGCGACATCGGCGCTCCACCGCACCGCCTGGTGGCAACGCGGCGCGCTCGCGGCGCTGCTGGCGCTGGCCGCGGCCTGGGCGACCCCGCTGGCCGCCGAAGATGGCCATGCGCTGTGGCTGCGCTACCCGCCGCTGGCGGAGCAGGCGCAGGGCACCCCGGCGCCGGTGACCGGCCTGGTCGCGGCCGCCGGCACCCCGACCCAGGCGGCCACTCGCCAGGAGCTGCTGCGCGGACTCGGCGGGCTGCAGGGCACGGCACCGCCGCTGGCCGACGCGGTCGGCCGGCCCGGTGCGCTGTTGGTCGGCACTCCCGATTCGACGCCCGCGCTGGCGCAGCTGCGGCCGGCGCTGGAAGGCCTGGGCCGCGAGGGCTACCTGATCCGCAGCGTCGAGATCGACGGCCACGCCGCCACGGCGATCGTCGCCAACGACGACATCGGCGCGCTCTACGGCGCGTTCCACTACCTGCGCCTGCTGCAGACCGGGGAACCGGTGGACGCGCTGGATCTGCGCTCGGCGCCAGAGGTGCGGCTGCGCGTGCTCAACCACTGGGACAACCTCGACCGCCACGTCGAGCGGGGTTACGCCGGCCAGTCGATCTGGGACTGGCACCGCCTGCCCGGCTGGGTCGATCCCCGCTACACCGACTACGCCCGCGCCAATGCCTCCATCGGCATCAACGGCACCGTGCTCAACAACGTCAACGCCAACGCCATGGTGCTCACCCCGATGTACCTGGAGAAGGTGGCGGCGCTGGCCGAGGTGTTCCGCCCCTGGGGCATCCGCGTCTACCTGAGCGCGCGCTTCAGCGCGCCGGTGGAGATCGGCGGGCTCGAGACGGCCGACCCGCTGGACCCGGCGGTGCGGCGCTGGTGGCGCGCCAAGGCCGACGAGATCTACGCCCGCATCCCCGACTTCGGCGGCTTCCTGGTCAAGGCCAACTCGGAGGGGCAGCCCGGGCCGCAGGACTACGGCCGCAGCCACGCCGACGGCGCCAACATGCTGGCCGAAGCGCTCGCGCCGCACGACGGCATCGCGATGTGGCGCGCCTTCGTCTACTCCGACGAGGAGCCCGACGACCGCGCCAAGCAGGCCTACACCGAGTTCGTCCCGCACGACGGCGAGTTCGCCGACAACGTGCTGGTGCAGGTGAAGAACGGCGCGATCGACTTCCAGCCGCGCGAGCCGTTCCACCCGCTGTTCGGGGCGATGCCGCAGACCCCGTTGATGATGGAATTCCAGGTCACCAAGGAGTACCTCGGCTTCGCCACCCACCTGGTCTACCTGGGGCCGATGTGGGAAGAGGTGTTGCGCGCCGACACCCATGCCGAGGGCGAGGGCTCGACGGTGGCGAAGGTGATCGACGGCTCGCTGCACGGCCATGCGCTGACCGGGATCGCCGGCGTGGCCAACATCGGCACCGACCGCAACTGGAGCGGCTCGCACTTCGACCAGGCCAACTGGTACGCCTACGGGCGCCTGGCCTGGGATCCGCACGCCTCGGCGCGCGACATCGCCGGCGAGTGGGTGCGGATGACCTTCTCTAGGGATCCGGATTTCGTCGGCCCGGTGGTCGACATGATGATGGACTCGCATCAGGCGGCGGTCGACTACATGACCCCGCTCGGCCTGCATCACCTGATGGGCCGCGGGCACCACTACGGCCCCGGCCCCTGGGTCGAGGGTGGTCCGCGCGCGGACTGGACCTCGGTGTACTTCCACCGCGCCACCCGCGACGGCATCGGTTTCGACCGCACCGCCAGCGGCAGCGACGCGGTGTCGCAGTACGCGCCGCCGGTGGCGCGCGAGTTCGGCGACCTGGCGCGGGTGCCCGAGGACTTCCTGCTCTGGTTCCATCACGTGCCCTGGGATCATCCGGCGCGCTCGGGGCGGCCGCTGTGGGACGAACTGGTGCATCGCTACGACCGCGGCGTGGCAGCCGTGCGCGAGATGCGCGCCACCTGGGCCGGCCTGGCCGGCCAGGTCGACGCCGAGCGGCACGCGCAGGTGGCGGCGTTCCTGGCGATCCAGGCGCAGGAGGCGCAGTGGTGGCGCGATGCCAGCATCGCCTACTTCCAGACCTTCGCGCAGCGGCCGCTGCCCGAGGGCCACGCACCACCGCCGCAGCCGCTGGAGCACTACCAGGGGCAGGAATTCCCGCACGCGCCGGGCGACGGACGATGAGCGTCGTCGCGTCGCTCCGGCGGACTCGTGGCGCCGCCCCGGCGCTGCTGCTGGCCGCGCTGGCGCTGACCGCGGCCGCGGCCGCCAGTGCGCAGGAGGCGTCCGGTGGATCCGACGCGCCGGCGCCGCTGCTGCACCCGATGTTCCAGGACCACGCGGTGCTGCAGCGCGGCCAGCCGCTGCGCCTGTACGGGAGTGCGCCGCCCGGCCAGCAGGTGCAGGTGGAGTTCGCAGGGCGCCGCGCCCGTGCGCGCGCCGACAACGACGGCCGCTGGGAAGCGCGGCTGCCGGCGCTGCGGGCCGGAGGGCCGCACGCGCTCACCGCGCGCGCCGGCGAACGGGTGCAGCGCGTCGAGGACGTGCTGGTCGGCGACGTGTGGCTGTGCGCGGGCCAGTCCAACATGGAGCTGCAGGTGTGGCGCGCGCTCGACGCCCGCGCCGAACTGGCCGACGCCGGCAACGATCGCATCCGCCTGCTCACCGTGCCCAAGGCGGGTGCCGCGCTGCCGCAGGACGATTTCGCCGAACCGGTGCGCTGGCGCCCGGTGGACGCCGACGCGGTGCGCGACTTCTCTGCCGCCTGCTACTTCTTCGCCCGCGAACTGCAGCGGAGCATCGACGTGCCGATGGGGCTGGTCAGCGCCGCCTGGGGTGGTTCGCGGATCCAGGCGTGGACCAGCGGCGCGGCGCTGCGCGCGGCCGGCGGGCACGAGGACGAGCTGGCGGCGCTGCGGCAGTACGCCGCGGATCCGGTTGCCGCAGGCGCGCGCTGGGGCGAGCTCTGGGGGCAGTGGTGGCGCGGCCGCGAAGGCGCGGCCGCCGGCGACGAACCCTGGCGAGCCGACTACGCGCCCGGCCGCGACTGGCGCCCGGCACCGCCCGAGCTCGGCCCGTGGGAGCAGTGGGGCGTGGCCGAACTGGCCGAGCACGACGGCATGGTCTGGTATCGCGCCAGCGCGCGCCTGGACGCCGCACAGGCGGCGCAGGACGCGGTGCTGGTGCTCGGCCCGGTCGACGAGACCGACATGACCTGGGTGAATGGCCGCGGCGTCGGCAGCGCCTACGACCCGGGCGGCGCGCGCGAATACCCGCTGCCGACGGGGCTGCTGCAGGCGGGCGACAACACCGTGGTGGTGAACGCGCTCGATACCTACCGTGCCGGCGGCCTCGGCGGGCCGGCGTCGGCGCAGTATCTGCGCCTGGCGGACGGCTCGCGCGTGCCGCTGCAGGGTTGGCGCTACCGCGTCGAGTCCGGCAGCGACTGGCCGCCGCCGGCGCCGTGGCAGTCCGCGGCGGGCATGTCGACGCTGTACAACGGCATGATCGCGCCGCTCGGTCGCTACGGCCTGCGCGGGATGCTCTGGTACCAGGGCGAGTCCAACACCCTCGAGGCGGAGCGCTACGCCGACCAGCTGCGTACGCTGCGCGCCGACTGGCGCGACCGCTTCGGCGAGGGCCTGCCGCTGCTGGTGGTGCAGCTGGCCGGCTACGGCATGCCGAAGGCGCACCCGGCGGAGAGCGGCTGGGCCGAGCTGCGCGAAGCGCAGCGGCGCGTCGCCGACGAGGACACCGGCACCGGCCTGGCGGTGACCATCGACATCGGCGACCGCTACGACCTGCATCCGCCGAACAAGCAGGAACTCGGCCGGCGTCTGGCGCGCGCGGCGCGCCACGTGGTCTACGGCGAGCGGCTGGCGCCGAGCGGGCCGGTGCCGCGATCGGTGCGCCGCGAAGGGGAGACCGTGACGGTGGCGTTCGACGACGTCGACGGCGAGCTGCTCGCCTACGGGGCCGAGGGCCCGCTCGGCTTCGAGCTGTGCGGTCCGGCACCGGAGACCTGCCGCTGGGCACAGGCGTCGATCAACGGCCAAGAGGTGGTGCTGCGCGGCGCGCCAGCCGCGACGCGGGTGCGCTACGGCTGGGCCGACAGCCCCCTGCTCAACATGTTCGACGGCGCCGGCCTGCCGGCTGGGCCGTTCGAGACCTCGATCGACGAATAGCGACACAGCGCAAAACCGAGACGGACCCTCCGAGCCGAGCAGCAGCGCCAGCCATAGCGACAGCGGACCCTCTGAACCGAGCAGCAGCACCAGCCATGACCGACCCGACTTCCACCGCACCCCTGACCGCACCCGAGGGTTCCGCGCGCGAGCGCGAGATCGTCGAGGCCCGGGTGATCGTCACCAGCCCCGGGCGCAACTTCGTGACGCTGAAGATCGTCACCCGTTCCGGGGTGTACGGCGTGGGCGATGCCACCCTCAACGGCCGCGAACTGGCGGTGGCCAGCTACCTGCAGGACCACGTGGTGCCCAACCTGATCGGCCGCGACGCCGGCCGCATCGAGGACGCCTGGCAGTTCCTGCACCGCGGCGCGTACTGGCGGCGCGGCCCGGTGACCATGACCGCGATTGCCGCGGTCGACGTGGCGCTGTGGGACATCCTCGGCAAGATGGCCGGGCTGCCGCTGTACCGGCTGCTGGGCGGGCGCTCGCGCGAGGGCGCGCTGGTCTACGGCCACGCCAACGGCCGCGACATCGACGAGGCCAGCGATGCGGTCGGCAGGTTCATCGAGCAGGGCTTCCTGGCGGTGCGCGCGCAGTGCGGCGTGCCCGGGGTGAAGAAGGCCTACGGCATTTCCAGCGGCAAGGCCTATGAGCCGGCCGAGAGCGAGCTGCCGGCCGAGACCGTGTGGAACACGCCGCGCTATCTGGAGACCGCGCCGAAGCTGTTCGAGCGCCTGCGCGCCGATCACGGCAACCAGGTCGAGCTGCTGCACGATGTGCACCACCGCCTCACTCCGATCGAGGCGGCGCGACTGGCGCGCGATCTGGAGCCGTACCGGCTGTTCTGGCTGGAGGACGCCACCCCGGCCGAGAACCAGCAGGCGTTCGAGCTGATCCGCCAGCACTCGGTCACCGCGCTGGCGGTGGGGGAAGTCTTCAATTCGATCTGGGACTGCAAGCACCTGATCGAGCGCCAGCTGATCGACTACATCCGCACCACCATCGTGCACGGCGGCGGCATCAGCCACGTGCGCCGGCTGGCCGACTTCGCAGCGCTGTACCAGGTCCGTACCGGCTTCCACGGGGCCACCGATCTCTCTCCGGTGACCATGGGTGCGGCGCTGCATTTCGACACCTGGGTGCCGAACTTCGGGATCCAGGAATACATGTTCCATACCGAAGAGACCGACGCCGTGTTCCCGCACGACTACGTGCTGCGCGACGGCCGCCTGCACGTCGGCGACACGCCAGGGCACGGTGTCGACATCGACGAGGCGCTGGCGGCGAAACACCCGTATGCGCCGAAGCAGCTGCCGATCGCGCGCCTGGAAGACGGCGCGATGTGGGACTGGTGAGGCGATGTCCTTCGCTCCGTCGTCGCGGCCTGCCCTCACCCCAGCCCTCTCCCGCGAAGCGGGAGAGGGAGCAGGAGCGGCGCAGCGCGGGAATGGAGCAGGAGCGGCGCAGCACAGCGAGGGCGCAGGAGCGGCGCAGCACTGTGAGAAAGCAGGAGCGTCGCCGTACCGTGAGGGAACAGCAGCAGCGCCGCCGCACCGTGAGGAAGCAGGAGCGGTGCAGCACTGTGAGGGAGCAGAGGCACCGCGGCGCTGCACTTCCCTTCTCCCGCTTGCGGGAGAAGGTGCCCCGCAGGGGCGGATGAGGGCAGCCCGCCGCATCGCAGCGGCCCGCGCCCTCCTCATCGCCGCGCTGCTGCTGCCGCTGTGCGCCCAGGCCCGGCAGCCGGTGCTGTTCGACTGGTTCGAGTACAGCGGCCGCGACGCGGTGTTCGAGACCCCGCTCCCCGATGGCCACTACCGCAATCCGGTGCTGGCCGGCTTCCACCCGGACCCCAGCATCACCCGCGCCGGCGACCGCTACTACCTGGTCAACTCCAGCTTCGCCTACTACCCAGGCATCCCGGTGTTCGAAAGCGCCGACCTGGTGCACTGGGAACAGATCGGCCACGTCGTCGACCGGCCGGACATGCTCGACTTCGACGGCCTCGGCGTCTCGCGCGGCGTGTTCGCACCGGCGATCGAATTCCACGACGGCACCTTCTACCTGGTCACCACCGCGGTCGACAGCGGCGGCAACTTCGTCGTCACCGCCACCGATCCGGCCGGCCCCTGGTCGGATCCGGTGTGGCTGCCCGGCATCGACGGCATCGATCCCTCACTGTTCTTCGACCGCGACGGCCGCGTCTACCTGCTCAACAACGGCCCGCCCGAAGGCGAGCCGCGCTACGACGGCCACCGCGCGGTGTGGCTGCAGGCATTCGACCTCGACGCGATGCAGCCGACCGGCCCGCGCCGGTTGCTGGTCGACGGCGGCGTCGACCCGTCCACCAACCCGATCTGGATCGAAGGCCCGCACCTCTACCGTCGCGACGGCTGGTACTACCTCAACTGCGCCGAGGGCGGCACCGGCCCGCAGCATTCGCAGGTGATCCTGCGCAGCCGGGACGTGTGGGGGCCGTACGAACCCTACGACCGCAATCCCATCCTCACCCAGCGCGACCTGCCCGACGACCGCGCCGACCCGGTCACCAACGCCGGCCACGCCGACCTGGTGCAAGGGCCGGACGGCAGCTGGTGGGCCACCTTCCTCGCCAGCCGCAACTACGACCGCGCGCACTACAACACCGGCCGCGAGACCTTTCTGCTGCCGGTGCAATGGCGCGACGGCTGGCCGGTGATCCTCGAACCCGGCCGGACCATTCCCTACGTGGCGCCGGCGCCATCATGGATGGACGGCGCTGCCGACCAGGCGCCGATGACCGGCAACTTCAGCTGGCGCGACGAGTTCGACGGCCCGGCGCTCGACGGCGCCTGGCGCTTCGTCCGCGTACCGAAGCAGGACTGGGCCGATCTGCAGGCGCAGCCCGGCTGGCTGGCGATCCAGCCGCTGGCCGAGGGCCTGGACACGCTGCGCAACCCGGCATACCTGGCCCGTCGCCAGCAGCACCTCGCGTTCGAGGCCAGCACCGCGCTGCGCCTGCCAGCGGAGCCGGGCACCGAAGCCGGGCTGGCCGCGTTCCAGAACGAGCGCTACTGGTACTTCCTCGGCGTGCGCCGCGGCGCGAACGCGGCCGAGGCCGAGGTATTCCTGGAGCGCAGCGCCGGCGACGGGCGCGAGCTCGTCGCCACCGCCGCGCTGCCGCCCTCCGCGAACGGCGCCGCAGCGACAGACGACCGCAACCGGGCCGCAGCGCACGACGCTGCCGCAGCGGCCCCCACGGCAACGGTGTCGCTGCGCATCACCGGCGACGCCGGCACCTACGGCTTCGCCTTCGACGCCGGCGACGGCTGGCAATGGCTGGCGCGCGACCAGGACGGCACCGTGCTCAGCACCGAGACCGCCGGCGGCTTCGTCGGCGCCACCGTCGGGCCGCACGCCCGGCTCGCGCCGGACAGATGAGGAACTCCCCCATGCGCACTCCATCGACCCGTTCCAGGCTCTTCCGACAGGCGCGTGCTGCGTCGGGCTCGCCATGCGCCGCACTCCCGAAGCGCCTGGCCGATTGCGAACACGCCGGACTTCGGCGCCGCGGTGCAAAGGGCAACGGCCTCGCGCTGCTCGCCCTGGTCTTCACCCTCGGCTGTGCCACCGCCTGGGCCGCCGATCCGGAACCGCAGGCCGGCGATGCGGAGGCGAACGCGCCCTGGCTGGATCCGGAGCGCAGCTTCGAGGAGCGCGCCGCGGAGCTGGTCGCGCGCATGACCCTGGAAGAGAAGGCCGCGCAGATGCAGCACGACACCCCGGCCATCGAGCGCCTGGGCGTGCCGGCCTACGACTGGTGGAACGAGGCGCTGCACGGCGTGGCCCGCGCCGGCGGCGCCACCGTGTTCCCGCAGGCGATCGGCCTGGCGGCCACCTTCGACACCGAACTGATGGCCGAGATCGCCCACGCCATCGGCGACGAGGCCCGCGCCAAGCACCACGAGTTCGCCGCCCGCGGCCAGCGCGGCCGCTACCAGGGGCTGACGTTCTGGTCGCCCAACATCAACATCTTCCGCGACCCGCGCTGGGGCCGCGGCCAGGAGACCTACGGCGAGGACCCGTTCCTCACCGCGCGCATGGGGGTGACCTTCGTGCGCGGGCTGCAGGGCGACGGCCCCGGCGATGCCGGCATCGACACCCCGTACCGCAAGCTCGACGCCACCGCCAAGCACTTCGCCGTGCACAGCGGCCCCGAGGCCGACCGCCACCACTTCGACGTGCATCCGTCGAAGCGCGACCTCTACGAGACCTACCTGCCGGCGTTCCAGGCGCTGGTGCAGGAGGGCGACGTGGCCGCGGTGATGGGTGCCTACAACCGCGTCTATGGCGAGTCGGCCAGCGCCAGCCGGTTTCTGCTGCGCGACATCCTGCGCCGCGACTGGGGCTTCGACGGCTACGTGATGTCCGACTGCTGGGCGGTCGAGGACATCTGGAAGAACCACAAGATCGTCGCCACCGTGGAAGAGGCCTCGGCGCTGGCGGTGAAGCACGGCACCGAACTCAACTGCGGCCACAGCTACGCCAAGGCGCTGCCGGTGGCGGTGCGCGAGGGGTTGATCGACGAGGCCGAGCTCGACGCCGCGCTCACCACGCTGATGGCGGCGCGCTTCCGCCTGGGGATGTTCGATCCGCCGGAGCTGGTGCCGTGGGCGGCGATTCCGTACGCCACCAACCAGTCGCCCGCGCACGACGCGCTCGCGCGCCGCGCCGCGCAGGCGTCCATCGTGCTGCTGAAGAACGAGGGCCTGCTGCCGCTGTCGAAGGACCTGCGCCGGGTGGCGGTGATCGGCCCCACCGCCGACGACACCATGTCGCTGCTCGGCAACTACTACGGCACACCGGCCGCGCCGGTCACGGTGCTGGAAGGCATCCGCGCGGCGCTGCCGGACGCCGAGGTGGTCCACGCCCGCGGCGCCGACCTGGTCGAGGGCCGCGACGATCCGGCCGCGGCGCCGCTGATCGAGCCGCGCCACCTGCGCCCGTCGACGGACTCGAACGAACGCGGCCTGCGCGGCGAGTACTTCCGCGGCCGCGCGCTGGAAGGCGAGCCGGTGCTGACCCGCGTCGATGCCCAGGTCGGCTTCCGCTGGGACCGCGGCGCGCCCACCGACGACCTGGCAGCGCGCGGCGAGATCGCCCCGGCGCAGGCGCTGGCCGGCGAGGACTTCAGCGTGCGCTGGAGCGGCCAGCTGCTGCCGCCGGAGAGCGGGCGCTACGAGCTGCACGTCGCCGCCAACGACGGCTTCCGCCTGTTCCTGGACGACGCGCCGGTGCTCGAGCGCTGGGACGATGCCGAGCGCCTGACCGGCGACAGCGTCGAGCTGGAGCTGGAAGCCGGCCGCGCCTACGACCTGCGCCTGGAGTACTACGAGGCCGAGCGCGACGCCGGCGTGCGCCTGGCCTGGCGCATGCCGGGCGCCAAGCCGCCGTTCGAGGAGGCGATGGCGGCCGCGCGCGACGCCGAAGTGGTGGTGTTCGTCGGCGGCCTGACCGGCGACGTCGAGGGCGAGGAGATGGAGGTCAGCTACCCCGGCTTCGCCGGCGGCGACCGCACCGACCTGCGCCTGCCCGCACCGCAGCGCAAGCTGCTGGAGGCGCTGCACGCCACCGGCAAGCCGGTGGTGCTGGTGCTCACCACCGGCTCGGCGCTGGCCATCGACTGGACCCAGGCCAACCTGCCGGCGGTGCTGGTGGCCTGGTACCCCGGCCAGCGCGGCGGCAGCGCGGTGGCCGACGTGCTGTTCGGCGATGCCAATCCGGCCGGCCGCCTGCCGGTGACCTTCTACAGCGCCGACGAGCAGCTGCCCGCGTTCGACGACTACGCCATGGCCGGCCGCACCTACCGGTATTTCGACGGCGAGCCGCTGTACCCGTTCGGGCACGGGCTGTCCTACACCCGCTTCGCCTACGGCGACCTGCGCCTGGCCGGTGGCGACGGCCCCGGTGCCAGCAGCGGGCGTGACGGCGATCGCGCGTCGGCGCCGGCGCCGGCGACTGCCGGCGGCAACGCCGAGGCGGGCGCGGATCCGGTCGTGCTCGGCCCGGAAGATGCGCTGACCGTACAGGTCGACGTCACCAACGTCGGCGCGCGTGCCGGCGAGGAAGTGGTGCAGCTGTACCTGCGCGCCGTGGATCCGCAGCGCGAACGCGCCCGCCGCGAGCTCCGCGGCTTCCAACGCATCGCCCTGCAGCCGGGCGCAACCCGCACCGTCGCGTTCACCGTCGAACCGGCCCGCGATTTGCGCCACTACGACGAGGCGGCCGGCGACTACGCGGTCGACCCCGGCGCCTACGAGGTCGAGATCGGCGCCTCCAGCGCCGACATCCGCACCCGTGCCCGTTTCGATGTCTCTCCGTAGACGGGGCCCATGGCCGCGAAGTCCGGGCGGGGCTGCGCACCCGCGGCGGCGGCCGGCTTCGGCTGGCTCGAATGCGACCGCAGGCCCAGCGCGCCGCGCCGGCTTTCGCGTGCACGGCACGCTCCCACGATGGGCCGGGTCTCGCGCCAGCGATATGCGTGCCGGGCGTCGCACCGCCGGCATCGCGGGTGGGCAATGTGCCGCGGGCCGGACGAGGCGATCATGACCGTGCCCGGCGCCCGCCTTTGCAACACGACGCTCGATGCGCTGCCGCCGGCGATCGTGCGGCCGACGTACGACCGCGCCGGCACCCGCATCGGCATCGTCCACCTTGGTGCGGGCGCGTTCCACCGCGCGCACCAGGCGGTCTACATCGACGACCTGCTCGCCGAAGCGCCGGACTGGGCGATCAGCGCCGTCTCGCTGCGCAGCAGCGACGTGCGCGATGCGCTGCGGCCGCAGGACGGGCTGTACACGCTGGTGCGGATCGGCGAGCAGGAGACGCTGCGCGTGATCGGCGCAATCGGCGAGCTGCTGTGCGCGCGCGACGAGCGCGACGCGGTGCTGGCGCGGCTGGCCAGCGCGCAGGTCCGCCTGGTGACCCTCACGGTGACCGAGAAGGGCTACTGCCTCGGCGCCGACGGGCTCGACTTCGACCACCCCGATATCGTCCACGACCTGGCCGCGCCCGATGCGCCCGCCAGCGCCATCGGCCTGGTGGTCGCCGGGCTGCGCCAGCGCCGCGCGCGGGGTGTGGCGCCGTATACCGTACTGAGCTGCGACAACCTCGCCGACAACGGCGGCCGGCTCCGGCGCGCCGCGCTGCAATACGCGCAGCGCATCGATCCCGAACTGGCGCGCTGGATCGAATCGGAGGTCGCATTCCCGCGCTCGATGGTCGACAGCATCACCCCGGCCACCGACGACGCCCTGCGCGAACGCGTCGCCGCGCAGCTGGGTTGCACCGACGCCTGGCCGGTGCAGCGCGAGCCGTACACGCAGTGGGTGGTCGAGGATCGCTTCTGCAACGGCCGGCCGCCGCTGGAGCGGGCGGGCGTGACCCTCAGCGACGACATCGCCGGCCATGACCGCGCCAAGCTGCGCCTGCTCAACGCACCGCATTCGGCGCTGGCCTACCTGGGCGCGCTCATGCACCTGGCAACGGTTGCAGACGCGATGCGCCAGCCCACCCTGGCCCCCTTCGTCGAAACGCTGATGCGCGTGGATATCGCCCCCACCGTGGCCGTCCCGGCGGGCTTCGACGCCGACGCCTACATCGACGCCATCCTGGCGCGCTTCCGCAATCCGGCCATCCGCCACCTGCTCGCGCAGATCGCCTGGGACGGCTCGCAGAAGATCCCGGTGCGCCTGCTGGGCACGATCGCCGACGCGCTTGCCGCGGCCCGGCCGATCGAGCGGCTGTGCCTGCCGGTGGCAGGCTGGCTGCGCTACGTCGTCCGCCAGGCGCAGGTCGGGGTGGCGCTGGTCGATCCTCTGGCTGCCGTGCTGACGAGCACCGCTGCCGCCGCCAGCGG
The DNA here is from genome assembly GCF_013425525.1 of Luteimonas salinisoli. GTDB lineage: Bacteria > Pseudomonadota > Gammaproteobacteria > Xanthomonadales > Xanthomonadaceae > Luteimonas > Luteimonas salinisoli. Next base: position 43,245 of record NZ_JACCKA010000012.1, read on the forward strand.
CCACGCGCACCGCGACATCGACGCCTTCCTCGCGATCGATGCGGTGTTCGCGCCGCTGTCGGGCGATGCCCGCTTCGTCGAGGCATTGGCTGCCGCGTATGCCGCGCTGGGAAACGCCAGCCCCGCTGCGGTCGCAGGCGCACTCGAGCGCGCCATGCAGGGCGCCGGCCGATGAATCCAGCGATGGCCGTGCTCGTCGATCACCGCGCCCGGAGGGTGAGCGCGGAGCGCAGCGCTGCCCTCGGTGCACGGTACGCGTGCCCTGGGCCTCGTGCCGGCGAGCGCATCGACCCATGCCGCCGACTCCACGACGCGTCCCCCGGAGCCTCGAAGAGACGGATTCGATGCGCGGCGGCCTCGATCCGGCACGCCAGGGCGCTCCACGAGTCCGCGGTGCTTCCTTCACCGGCATGACGCCCACGGAGTCCCGCCGATGATGTTGTCCCTGCTCCTGCTGGCGCTCGCGGTGGTGTTCATCGTCGTCGCCACCACGCGCTTCCAGCTGCATCCGTTCCTGGCGCTGCTGGCGGCCGGACTGCTGTTCGGCGTCGGCAGCGGCATGCCGCTGCCGGAGGTGTCGACGTCGCTGCGCGACGGCTTCGGCGCCACCATCGGCAACGTCGGCATCATCATCATCGCCGGCACCATCATCGGCGTGTTCCTGGAGCGCTCCGGCGGCGCCTACGCCATCGCCGAGGCGATCCTCGCCCGCATCGGCCGCCGCCGCGTGCCGGCCTCGATGTCGGTGATCGGCTACGTCACCTCGATCCCGGTGTTCGCCGACTCGGGCTTCGTGATCCTGCAGTCGCTCAACCGCGCGCTCACCCAGCGCGCCGGCCTGTCGCTGGCGACCACCTCGATCGCGCTCGCGCTCGGCCTGATGGTGACGCACACGCTGCTGCCGCCGACCCCGGGGCCGATCGCCGCCGCCGCGGCGCTGGCCGCCGATCTCGGCCTGGTGATCGCGATCGCCGCGCCGGTCAGCCTGGTGGTGCTGGCGTTCTCGTGGCTGTGGGCCACGCGCGTGGCCAGCCGGCTGCGGATCGATCCCGCGCCGGAGACCAGCGAAACCGAGATCGCCCAGCGCCTCGCCACCGCGCCGTCGGCGACCCGCGCGCTGCTGCCGATCTTCCTGCCGCTGGCGCTGATCATGCTCGGCTCGGTGGCGCGGCTGCCGGCGCAGCCGTTCGGCGATGGCGCACTGGCCGCGGCGCTGCTGTTCGCTGGCGACCCGGTGATCGCGCTGCTGGCCGGCATGCTGCTCGCGTTCGCGCTGCCGGCGAAGCTGGAGCGGCGCATGTTCGCGCAGACCGGCTGGGTGGGGGAGGCGATCCTCTCCGCCGCGGTGATCATCCTGGTGACCGGCGCCGGCGGCGCGTTCGGCCGGGTGCTGCTCAACTCCGGTTTCGCGCAGGCGTTCGGCGAGGCGATGGCGTCCTGGGGCCTGGGGCTGTGGCTGCCGTTCGCGATCTGCGCGGTGGTGCGCGCGGCGCAGGGCTCGGCCACCGTCGCCATCATCACCACCGCCGGCATCATCGCGCCGCTGCTGCCCGCGCTCGGCCTGGATTCCGAACTCGGCCGCGCGCTGGCGGTGGTGGCGATCGGCTCGGGCGGGTTCTTCGCCTCGCACGCCAACGACAGCTTCTTCTGGGTGGTCACCCAGATGAGCGGCATGACCCCGGGCCAGGGCTACCGACTGCTCACCGCCGGCTCCTGCCTGATGGCGCTGCTGTCCGGCACCCTGGTGTGGCTCGCCGGAATGCTGCTGCTGTGAGCGTCGTGCGCGCCCGTATCCGAGCAGCCGGAATCGAAGCGGTCCCGATCGACGCGGCCCGCATCGGAGCAGTCCGCATCGGAGCAGTCCGCATCGGAGCAGCCCGCATCGGAGCAGCTCGAATCGAGGTGGCTTCGATAGAAGCGGCCCGGAGCGAAGCGGCTCGGATCGAAGCGGTCCGAACCCGGATCCGAGACCGACCTCGCCACCGTGGATCCCGCTGGTGTGCCGCAGCCGTGAGGTCGATCGCCACCCACATGGAGACGTCCCGATGCACCCGACCCTGACGCGCCACGCCACCGACGACGGCCCGCGCTGGGCGCTCGACGGCGCCTGGCTGTCCCGCGATTTCAGCCTGTCCGCGTGGCTGGCGTCGCCGCAGCCCGACCTGCAGGCGCGACTGGCGACGCTGCAGCGCGACCCTCCGGCCCCAAGTGGGCGCGACGACAGTCGCGACCCGCCGGGCCAATGTGGGAGCGACGGAAGTCGCGACACCCGCGAGCCATCCGCCACCGCCCCGCTGCTCCCCCCGGTCGAGGACACCCAGGAAATCTGGGCCAGCGGCGTGACCTACCTCAGCAGCCGCATGGCGCGCGAGGCCGAATCGCAGAGCAGCGACGTCTACCAGAAGGTGTATTCGGCCGAGCGCCCGGAACTGTTCTTCAAGGCCAACGGCTGGCGCGCGAAAGGCCACGGCCAGCCGATCCGGGTGCGCCCGGACAGCGCCTGGAACGTGCCCGAGCCGGAGCTGGTGCTGGTGCTGGACGCGGCCGGCAGCATCGTCGGCTGCACCACCGGCAACGACGTCTCCTCGCGCAGCATCGAGGGCGAGAACCCGCTGTACCTGCCGCAGGCCAAGGTCTATGACGGCGCCTGCGCGCTCGGCCCCGGCATCCGCCTGTGCGCGGCGGACGCGCTGCGCGACCTGCCGGTCGCGCTGGAGATCCTGCGCGGCGGCGCCCCGGTGTTCGCGGGGGAGACGCGCACCTCGCAGATCAAGCGCCGGCTCGAGGAGCTGGCCGGGTACCTGTTCCGCGACCTGCAGTTCCCGCAGGGCGCTTTCCTCTTCACCGGCACCGGGATCGTGCCGGGCGAAGACTTCACCCTGCGGTCCGGCGATGTCGTGCGCATCGACATCGGCGGCCTTCTGCTGGAGAACCCCGTGCAATGAATGCCAACACTCCCCCGCATCCCATCCTCGTCGACGGCCGCTGGGCCCAGGCCAGCGCGCCGACCGGCAACTTCCACGCCTACGATCCTTCCACGAAACAGGCGCTCGCCGAGCGGCGCTACCCGGTCTCCGGCTGGTCTGACCTGGAAGCGATGCTGGCCGCCGGCAAGCGCGCCGCCGCCGCCATGGCGCGGCTGCCCGGTGCGAAACTCGCCGAGTTCCTCGATGGATACGCCGCCGCCATCGAAGCGCGCGCCGACGCGCTGGTCGCGGCCGCGCACCAGGAGACCGGCCTGCCGGTCGAGCCCCGCCTGCGCAATGTCGAACTGCCGCGCGCCACCGGCCAGCTGCGCCAGGCCGCGCAGGCCGCGCGCGACGGCGGCTGGCGCCGCCCGACCATCGACACCAAGGCCAACATCCGTTCCCAGCTCGGCCCGCTCGGCGGCCCGGTGCTGGTGATCGGCCCGAACAACTTCCCGTTCGCGTTCAACGGCATCGCCGGCGGCGACTTCGCCGCGGCCATCGCCGCCGGCAACCCGGTGATCGCCAAGGCGCACCCGGCGCATCCCCGCACCTCGGCGCTGCTGGCCGAGGCCGCGCACGAAGCGGCCGAAGCCGCCGGCCTGCCCGCCGGCGCGGTGCAGATGTTCTTCCACGTCGAACCGGAGACCGGTCTGCGGCTGGTCGCCGACCCGGCGCTGGCCGCGGTCGCGTTCACCGGCAGCCGGCCGGGCGGCATGGCGCTCAAGGCCGCTGCCGACCGCGCCGGCAAACCGATCTACCTGGAGATGTCCAGCGTCAACCCGGTGTTCGTGCTGCCCGGCGCGCTGCGCGAGCGCGGCGCCGCCATCGCCGCCGAGCTGCAGGCCTCCTGCGCGATGGGCGCCGGCCAGTTCTGCACCAAGCCGGGCATCGCGGTGATCGCCCGTGACGAACATGCCGATGCTTTCGTTGCCGAGCTTCAAAAGCTCACCACTGCCGCCGCGCCCGGCGTGCTGCTCACCCCGCAGGCCCCGCAGGCGGTCGCAGACGCCGTAACGGGCCTGCGCGACGCCGGCGCCGAGCTGCTGGCCGGCGGCGAGATCCCCGCGGACGCGACCGCCCACGCCTTCCAGCCGACCCTGCTGCAGGTGTCAGGCGAACGCTTTCTCGCCGACCCGCACGCACTGCAGTCGGAGGCGTTCGGCCCGGTCTGCCTGGTGGTGGTGGCGGATTCGCCGGAGCAGCTGCAGCGCATCGCCCAGGCGATGGAAGGCAACCTCACCGGTTCGATCTACAGCGACACCGGCGGCGCCGATGACGCCGCGCACGACGCGCTCGAACCGATCCTGCGCACCCGCGTCGGCCGCCTGATCAACGACAAGATGCCGACCGGCGTCGCGGTCAGCGCGGCGATGAACCATGGCGGCCCGTATCCGGCCACCGGCCACCCCGGCTTCACCGCCGTCGGCATGCCTGCGGCGCTGCTGCGCTTCGCCGCGCTGCACAGCTACGACAACGTCCGCCCGCAGCGCCTGCCGCCCGCGCTGCAGGACAGGAACCCCACCGGCACCCTGCCGCGCCTGGTCGACGGCGAATGGACCACCCGAGATGTCTGACCCCGCGCCCGCGTCCTGCCTACCTCCCCGGCACCCGCCGCCCCGCCTTGCTCCCTCCCCCGCTCCGCGGGGGAGGGCCGGGGTGGGGGCGCGCAACGCGCGCGTCTCACTCCCTCACCTGCCGCGCCTTCCCCCAACCCGAACGCCGCCCCGCTTTTCTCCCTCCCCCGCTTCGCGGGGGAGGGCCGGGGTGGGGGCCGCGCAACGCGTGCGACGCCCCTTCCCTCCGACCCGCGCCGCCTCGCTTTGCTCCCTCCCCGCTTCGCGGGGGAGGGCCGGGGTGGGGGCGCGCAGCGCGCGACGCGCCGTCCCTCCGCCCCACGCCGCCCCGCTTTTCTCCCTCCCCCGCT